>NZ_MKXB01000146.1:0-1748 GCF_001865245.1 Streptomyces sp. CC53
CGGGACTCGGCCAGTCACGGGCACGCGGCCCCCGGAGGGGGCCGGCCGGCCCTTGCCCCCTCGGCAGAATGGCCCCATGACACTCACCGTGGGTTTCGACCTCGACATGACCCTGATCGACTCACGCCCCGGTATCCGGGCCACCTATGTGGAGCTGTCGGCGCGCACCGGTGTGCGGATCGACGCGGATCTGGCGGTGTCCCGACTCGGCCCGCCGCTCGAACACGAACTCGCCCACTGGTTCCCGGAGGAGCGGATCGCGGACATGGCGGCCGCCTACCGTGAGATCTACCCCACACACGCCATCCACCCGTCGCCCGCGCTGCCGGGCGCCGAGGACGCAATTCAAGCCGTTCGCGCCACGGGCGGCCGCTCGATGGTCGTCACCGCGAAGAACGCACCGCACGCCACGCTGCACCTCACGCACGTGGGCCTGAAGCCGGACACGGTGGTCGGCAGCCTGTGGGCCGAGGCGAAGGCGGAGGCCCTGCGGGCACAGGGCGCCCGGGTGTACGTGGGCGACCACCTGGGCGACATACGGGGCGCCCGGGCCGCGGGCGCCCTCGCGGTGTCGGTGGCGACCGGACCGTACGGCGAGGACGACCTGCGGGCGGCCGGCGCCGACGTCGTCCTGCCTGACCTGACGGCCTTCCCCGCCTGGTGGGCGGCCTACGCCGAGGGCGCCGACGCCTTGGCCTGACGGCGCTGCGCGGCGATCGACCGCAGCACGCCCGCCCCGGCGATCCCGAAACCGACACCCATGAGCATGCACACGCCGTAGGCGATCGGCGGGAAGGGCTCGGTCCCCAGGAAGAGCGGGGCCACGGTGACCAGAGTGGCGACCGCGCCGATGACGAAGACGACGGCGCCGACGCGGATCAGGCCGTCGCCGGGCGCGGCGGCACCCTCGGTGGTTTCACTACGCATTCGGCCAGGGTAGTTCCCAGGCCGGAGGAACAAACCGGCGGCGTCTTGTCAGCCGGGCCGCGACCATTAGCCTTGATGCGCCAGGGGGTCCCCCCTGCTCGATCGCGGTGGAGAGCTCGGGGCGGCCCCGGGCGACCCGCCGCGGTGCAGTGAAGAGCCGTTTTCCGATGGCGTAACCCGACGAGTACGAAGACGAGGACAGGACGTGCCTACCGGCAAGGTCAAGTGGTTCAACAGCGAGAAGGGCTTCGGCTTCCTCTCCCGCGACGACGGCGGTGACGTCTTCGTGCACTCGTCGGTGCTCCCCGCCGGAGTGGACGCCCTGAAGCCGGGGCAGCGCGTGGAGTTCGGCGTGGTGGCGGGCCAGCGGGGCGACCAGGCCCTGTCGCTGACCGTCCTGGACCCCACGCCGTCGGTGGCGGCGGCGCAGCGGCGCAAGCCGGACGAGCTGGCGTCGATCGTGCAGGACCTGACGACGCTGCTGGAGAACATCACCCCGATGCTGGAGCGGGGGCGCTACCCCGACAAGGTGCACGGCGCGAAGATCGCGGGCCTGCTGCGGGCCGTCGCGGACCAGCTCGACGTCTGACCCCGCGGGCGTCCGCCCGCACCGCACCGGCCCCCCGCGGCCGCGCCCCGCACGGGCCGGCCGCGGGGGGCCGCGGTGCGTGCGCCCGTACCGCCCGCCCTGCCGAGGCCGTGCGCGCGGGCGCCGGCGGGAGCCGCACGCGGACGGGCCCGGGCGAGGCCGGCTGGTCCGGTCGGGGCCGGTCATGCCCGGTGGCGGGGCGGGTCAGGGCAGTCGGAGTGCGTGCGGGGGG
>NZ_MKXB01000146.1:1993-4391 GCF_001865245.1 Streptomyces sp. CC53
GCCCTCGTCGCCGAGGTCCTCCGTGAACGCGTTGACGTAGAGGTCGATGTGCCGGGCTGCCACCTCGGGGTCCATCTCCTGGGCGTGCGCGCGGACGTAGTCGCGGGACGAGGCCGGGTCGGCCCAGGCCGCGCGGACCGACGCGCGCGCCGCGTCGGCCAGCCGCCGCAGCGCCGCCGCGCCCAGTGAGCGCTTGGCGACGATCGCGCCGAGCGGGATCGGCAGCCCCGTCTCGGCCTCCCAGTACGCGCCCATGTCGGCCAGGCACGTCAGCCCGTACTGCCCGTACGTGAACCGCGCCTCGTGGATGACGAGCCCGGCGTCCACCCGTCCGTCGCGGACCGCGGGCATGATCTCGTGGAAGGGCATGACGACGACCCGGCCCACTCCCCCGGGCACCGCCTGCGCCGCCCACAGCCGGAACAGCAGGTACGCCGTGGAGCGCTCGCCCGGCACCGCCACCGTCCGCCCGGCGAGGTCCGCCCCGGTCCCGGTGCCGGGTTCGCGGGTGAGGACCAGCGGGCCGCAGCCGCGGCCCAGTGCCCCGCCGCACGGCAGCAGCGCGTAGCGGTCCATGATCCACGGCAGCACCGCGTACGACACCTTCAGCACGTCCGGGCCGTCGTCGTCCCGCTCGGCGATGCCATTGGTGACGTCGATGTCCGCGAAGGTGACGTCCAGCCGGGGTGCGTCGGGCACGAGCCCGTGCGCCCAGGCGTGGAAGACGAACGTGTCGTTCGGGCAGGGGGAGTACGCGATGCGGGTGACGTCCAAGGGTGCTCAGTCCTCCACGAAGACGGTCGTGCTCAGCGGCTCGAACGCCGCCCGCAGCGCGTCCAGGGCCTCGGGGATCCGCCAGGCGGCCCGGTCGCGGGGGCCCACGGGGTTGGAGACGGCCCGCAGCTCGACGGCGGGCACGCCGTGCGCGGCGGCGGCCTCCGCCACACCGAAGCCCTCCATCGCCTCCGCGCCCGCCCGCGGATGGCGGGCGGCCAGCTCGGCGGCGCGGTCCGCGGTCCCGGTCACCGTGGACACGGTCAGCACGGGCGCCACGAGGCACGGGGTACCCGCGGTGCGCAGCGCGTCGGCGAGGCGGGCGGTCAGGGCGGGCGGCGGGACGTGCACGGAGCGGCCGAAGCCGAGCTGTTCGACGGGCAGGTACCCGTCGGGCGTGTCGGCGCCCAGGTCGGCGGCGACGATCGCGTCCGACAGGACCAGGGTCCCGACAGGGGCGTGCGGGGCGAAGCCGCCGCCGATGCCCGCGGAGACGACGAGGTCGTACCGGTAGGGCGCGGTGGCCAGCGCGGTGGCCGCGCCGACGGCGGCGGCGGCCGGTCCGACCCCGGCGGCGAGCACGTCGACGGCGGGCGCGGCGGAGCCGGTCAGCCGGGAGAGGGGCAGCGCCGCCGCCCGGCCCGGCACACCCGCCGCGGAGTCGTACGCGGGGCCGGAGGGGGGCGCGGTGGAGGGGCCGGGCACCGAGTCGGCGGCGGGGTCGGAAGCGCGGTGTCCGCCGGGCGCGGAGGCGTCCCCCGCGGTGCGGTCGGCGGGGCTCTCGGCCGGTTCGCCGCCGGCCCGCCCGTCGCGGGCGGAGGCGTCGGGGCGCCGGAGGTCAGCGACCGGTGCGGACACCGGACCGCCCTGCGCCCCGTTCACCCGGTCGGCGGCGGGGGCCGGGCGCAGGCCGGTGAGGAGGTGGCTCGTCACCGTGTGCCCGCCGGGCAGCGGCCGCGAGGACCGGGCACCGCAACCGAGCAGACCGCGGCCGACGGCGGAACTCTCCGCCGCCACCGCGGTCACGACCAGGACGCGCAGCGTCACACCTTCTTGAAGGTGAAGCGGTAGACGCCGATCGCCTTGTTCTTCTCCGTCTCCAGGACGGTGACGTCGACGCTGTCCGCGGTCTCGCCGCCCATCGGGTTGCTGAAGAACGGGCTGGCGTTGATCGTGCGGTACGTCTTCTTGTACGGCTCCTGCTCCGCGGGCTGGCCGTTGATCAGCAGCGTCCAGCCGTTCTCGGCGATCTCGGGGTCCACGCCGAAGCGGATGCGGTCGTCCAGGGACACCTCGACGACCTCGCCGGCCTTCGCCTTGACGCACTTCTCGACCTGGGACTCCTTGAGGCCCCCGGTGTCGTAGCAGCCGGAGGCGGCCTCGGTGTGCACCGAGTCGGTGCCGACCGTCACGGTGGCGAGCGGCGTCGGCTTATCGCAGGCGGAGAGGACGAGCAGGCCGGCGGAGACGGCACCCAGAGCGACGCCGGCCGGGCGGCCCCTCCCGGAGAGGAACGCACGGGTAAGGGGGCAAAGGCTATCGGCCCTCGCCGCGGGGGGCGCGGGGGGGGCTCACCCGACGCGCGGGCGCCGCCGCGCACGGCGGGACCGGAACCGGCTGCCGC
>NZ_MKXB01000147.1 GCF_001865245.1 Streptomyces sp. CC53
CGGGAGCCGGGAGCCGGGAGTCGAAGAGTCCGGCGGCGGAAGGATCCCGGGCAGGGGGTCCGGCGCCCCGGCCCGCGGGCGGCCGGGCCCGGGCCGCTTGCCGGACACCTGCTCGGCGGGGCCGGCCCCGTGCCGCGGACCCGTCCGTGCGGCGGGGGCGGACACCCGCACGGGGAGCCCGCCGGCCCGCCGGAAGCGCGGCGGGCTCCCCGCCGGGGGCTACTGGACGATCTTGTCCTCGATCAGCTTTCTCACGTTGTTCCACGCCGCTTCCGGGTCGGTCCCGCGCTGCTCGATGTCGAGGATCCCGTTGTCGGTGAGGAAGGTCTTCACCTGGCCGTCGTGGCGGCTGATGGCCGCCGGGGTGATCCCCGCCGCGGCGTGCGAGTAGATCCGGCCGACCGGGGCGTCGCCGAAGTAGTCGATCGTGGCGTTCTGGACCGCCTCGGAGGCCAGGGTCTCCTTGGTGGACGGGATGTTTCCGTTGACGCCGAACACCTTGGCGTGCTGCTCGGGGGCGGTCAGCCAGGCGGCCAGTTTGGCGGCCTCCTCGGTGTGCTCGCCGGCCTTCGGCACCGCGAGGAAGGAACCGCCCCAGTTGCCCGCGACCGGCGCCGACGCGATGTCCCAGTCGCCCTTGTTCTTCTCGCCCGCCTGGTCCTTGATGATGCCGGTCATCCAGCTCGGGCAGGCGACGGTCGCGAACCTGGAGTTCTTGAACCCGGCGTTCCAGGTGCCCTTCTCGTCGAACTGGCGCAGCTTCGCGGTGATGCCGCTCTGCGCCGCGTCCACCGCCAGCCCCCAGGCGGTCTTCACCCCGGGGCTGTTCTCCCAGGCCAGCTCGCCCCCGTCGTTGGCGTACTGCTGCGGCTGGCTGGACAGGACGGCGTTGAAGAGGCCGCTCGCGGAGTCGTGGAAGGCGGTGCCTTCGGGCGCGGCGCTCTGGTACTTCTTGCCGGTCTCGACGAACTTCGCCCAGTCGCCGGCCCACAGCTCGCCGACCGCCTCCCGGTCCGTGGGGAGCTCGGCCTTCGCGAAGAGGTCCTTGTTGTAGCAGATGGCCAGGGGGCCGATGTCCGTGCCGAGCGCGATGACGGAACCGTCCGCGGTGGTGGCCTGCTTGACCTTCCAGTCCAGGAAGGCGGACAGGTCGGCGCCGCCGGACTCGGAGAGGTCCACCCACTTGTCGGCCAGGGCGGAGCCGGTGGCCTCGGCGATGTAGCCGACCTCGACGGCCTGGATGTCGGCGAGGCCGCTGGTGCGGGAGAGGCGCAGCTTCAGGGTGTCCCAGTACTTCTGGCCGTCGGCGACGTTCGACTCGACGATCTTGATGTGGGGGTTGAGCTTCTCGTACTCGGCGTACAGCTTGGCGCCGTTCTCGTTGTCGTAGCCGAACGAGCCGAAGGTGCCGATCCGCAGGGTGATCTGTCCGCCGTCCCCGCCGGCGGTGTCGCCGCTGCCGCTGTCGCCGGAACCGCTGCTGCACCCCGTGACCAGCGCCGCGCAGGCCAGGAGGGCGGTCGCTGCGACCACGGGGCGGCGGTGGCCGCGGTCGCCGGTTCTGCCGCCGCCGCGGCGGCTGCGGATTCTGCTGATGGTGCGCATTCCACTCTCCTCGTCCAGGGTGGTGCTGGTGTGCGCCGGAATGGGTGGGTGCCGGGTCCGCAGCCGGGCTGCGGGGGTCGGCGCGGCGACAGGGCGGCTCGGCCGTGTCACACACATGGGGGGCTACGGGCCGTGATGTGGGAGCGCTCCCACGCCACTTGTTGCCGGAAGGTTGCTGCCTGCCGGGGGTGGGTGTCAAGACGTGAACGCGCATTGGTGCCGCAGCGGCGCCCGCCCACCCACAGTGCGGCGTCCGCCTTCGGAACCTCAGGGCGCATGAGGCGGAAGAGTTGCACGGCCCGCTAGGGTGGGAGCGCTCCCACTACGGAGGGTCAAAAGATGGCCCTCCCGCTGGGGCCGCCCAGCGGTGCACGCTCTAGGTTGGGCTGAAGCAGCCGCTGCACGGTGGGCGGGCGCGGACGGGAGGCGGGAACATGGCGGTGAACGGACGGCAGACGGGCAGACCCACGCTGGAGGAGGTCGCGGCCCGCGCGGGCGTGGGCCGCGGCACCGTGTCGCGCGTCATCAACGGCTCGCCCCGGGTGAGCGACCGCGCCAGGGCCGCCGTCGCCGAGGCCGTCGCGGAGCTCGGGTACGTCCCGAACCGCGCCGCCCGCGCGCTGGCCGGGGCCCGCACGGACGCCGTGGCGCTGGTGATCCCCGAGACCGAGGCCCGGCTGTTCGCGGAGCCGTACTTCCTCGACATCATCCGCGGCGTCAGCGCCGAACTCGCCGACGCCGACAAGCAGCTGCTGCTCACCCTGATCCGCTCCCGGCAGGAGCGGCAGCGCTTCGAGCAGTACCTCGCCGCGCAGCGCGTGGACGGCGTCCTGCTCGTCTCGGTGCACGCCGACGACCCCCTGCCCGAGGTCGTGCGGGAGCTGGACATCCCCGCCGTCCTCAACGGCCGCCGCTCGGAGACGGAGTCCGCCGCGTACGTCGACTCCGACAACGTGGGCGCGGGTCGCTCCGCCGTGGACCACCTGGCGGGCCGCGGCCGCCGGAGCATCGCCACCCTCACCGGCCCGCTCGACATGTACGTGGCGCGCTGCCGGCTGGAGGGCTACCGGCAGGGCCTCGAAGCGGCGGGCCTCGACGCCGCCGAGGACCTGATCGCGACGGCGGACTTCACGGAGGAGGGCGGCCGCAGCGCCATGCGCGCCCTGCTGGCCCGCCGCCCCGACCTCGACGCGGTGTTCGCCGCGTCCGACGTGATGGCGGCGGGCGCCCGCGGCGCCCTGCGGGAGGCGGGGCGCCGGGTCCCCGACGACGTGGCCCTCGTCGGGGTGGACGACTCGGCGGTGGCCCGCCACATGGACCCGCCGCTGACGAGCGTGCGCCAGCCGATCGAGGAGATGGGCCGCGTCATGGCCCGCGCCCTGCTGAAGGAGATCGGGGGCGGCTCCGAGGGGCCGAGCCAGCTCGTCCTGCCCACGTCCCTGGTGGTCCGCGCCTCGTCGTGAGCCCCGGCGGCCGCGCGCCCGCCCCGAGCCGGCGGAAATCCGGGCGACAGCGCCGGAGGGCCCCGCTAAGGTCCGGCGCATGTCAAAGAGCACCCTGCGCCTGGAGAAGGTCACCGAAGGCAACGTCCTGGAGGCGTGCCGCCTCCAGGTGGCCCCGGAGCAGCAGAAGTTCGTGTCACCGGTGGCCCAGTCCCTGGCGGAGGCGTACGTCCACGGGGACACCGCCTGGCCGCGGGTCGTCATGGACGGCGACGAGCTGGTCGGCTTCGTGATGGCCTTCTTCGACGTGCCGTTCACCGAGGACAGCCACCACGACCGCCCCCGCAGCGGCCTCTGGCGCCTCAACATCGCGGCCGACCGCCAGGGCCGGGGCTACGGGCGGTTCGCCGTGGAGGCGGTCTGCGAGGAGATCCGCCGCCGGGGCGGCACCACGGCGACGGTCACCTGGGTGCAGGCCGAGGGGGGACCGGAGGAGTTCTACCGGAAGCTCGGTTTCCGCCTCACGGGGGAGACGAGCGAGGACGAGGTGGTCGGCGAACGGGACCTGGGGACGGCGGCGCAGACGCCGGTCCCGTAGGGCGGTGCCCGGGGCTCCGCCGGGCCGTCCGGCCCAGCCGAGCCCGGCGTTCAGGCCGGCCGGGTGTGGGGGCGGGGCAGGAGCTCCACGTGGTGCCCGTCGGGGTCGTCGACGTAGGCGCCCCGAGCGCCGCGGAGCCGGTTGGTCCGGTGCGGCTCGGTGTGGTGGGGATCCGCGTGGTAGGTGACACCGCCCGCCGCCACCCGGGACACGGCTGCACCGGGGGCCGCCCCCTGGCCCGCCGCGTCCTCGGGTCACGGCCGGTGACCCTGCTCGCTCATGGCCCGGGGCCGACCCGGCAGTCACGCCGTGGACGCCGGCGGGGCGGGGCGGTCCGGCGCCATGCCGAGCAAGTGTGGTGACGCGTACGGGGATTGCCGCCGCGCACCGTGACCGTCACCGCGACGGTGAAAGGTGAACGGTGACGACCGACACCGTACCGGCGGCCGGCCGACGGCGAAGGGCGACCCGGCGACCGTGACCGGCCCCGCGCCCGTGCTCGACGCCCGGCGTCGGACGCCCGGCACCGAGGGTCTGTGCTCCGTTCCGTGCCGGACCGCCGACGGCTCCGCCCCGATGGCAAACCGACACAAGGTGAACGGTCGAACGGGCGCACAACCGGTACGAAGAGAAGCCAAGTTGCAGACTCGATCACATTGGGTCAGTCACGGAAGGCGATGTCTCCCGGCTGGTACACCTACCACCTCGGTACCGGGGAGGGTCGTTGCCGGACATCCAGGCATCCATGCAGCGCGCCGGGCACGGCGTGCTCTACCTCGCGCTGGCCCAGTGCAGGGCCGCGCGGACCACCGCCGCCCTGCGGGTGGAGGGCAGGCCCGGCGGCACGTTCCACCTGCGGCGGGGCGGCGTCGTCGCCGTGGAGACCTCCGGTGCGCCCGGCGTCGAGGCGCTGCTGCTGCGCTCCGGCAGGGTCCGCGCCGACGAGTGGGCGGGCGCCGCGTCCGGGATGCCCGCCGCCGAGCTGGTCGCCCGCGGGATCGTCGGCGCCGCCGAGCTGCGCGTGCTGTCCGCGATGGCCCTGCAGGACGCCGTGTTCGCCGTCGTGGCGGGGGAGACCGCGGGCTGTGCGGCCGCGTCGGAGGCAGCGGCGGTCGAGCCGACGGCCGCGGGTGAGGACCCCCTGCGGCTCCTCGACGGGGCCGTCCGCAGGCTGGCCGCCCTCGCCGCGCTGCCGCACGCCGTGCGGCCGGACCGGGAGCGGGTCGCCGCCACGGGGTCCGCCCTCGCCGCCGTGGCCGAGGGGCTGCCGCCCTGCCGCCGAGAGATCCTCTTCCTTGCCGACGGCCGCCGTACGGCCCGGGACATCGCCTTCGTCGTCGGCCGCGGGGTGTACCCGGTGACCGTGGAGGTGTCCCGCATGCTCGGTGAAGGTCTCCTGCGCCGGGCGGGACGGGACGGCGAACGCCCCGGCGGCGTACCGCTGGTGCGGGCCGGCCTGGCGCCCGTGCCGCGCCGGTCGCCCATGCCGCCGCCCCCCGCGGTGGCCGGGGCGGGCCGACGGGGTCCGGCCGGGTGCGGGCCGGAGCCGTACGGCGGCCTGCCCCGGCGGGTGCCCGGCGCCAGCGGCATCACCGGGGACCGGGCCGACGGCCGGCCCGCCACGAAGACCCTCGACGCGGACGACACCGCGGCGAGTCGGAAAGGGCTCCTCCGGACGCGCGGCCGCACCCCTGCCGTGCGCCCCGCGCGTCCCGCGACGGGCCCGGCTCATCACGTACATGTGCAAAGGGGTTCGTGAATGGATCACGAGGCATTGGCCGGCGAGATGCGGGGCCTGCGCGACCAGATACCGGGGATCACCGACACGGCCGTGGCAGCCGTGGACGGGTTGCTGATCGCGGCGGACACCGAGGACGGCATCGAGCCGAACGGCCTCGCGGCGCTCGCCGCGGCCGGGCTTGGCCTCGCCCGCCGTACGGCGGCGGCCACGGGGCGCGGCACCCTGCGCCGCACCGTCGCCTACGGCAGTGCCGGATGCGCGGCGGTCTACGCGGTGGGGGACACCGCGCTGATGGTGGTCCTCGGCGACGAGGGGCTCGACGTGGAGCGCCTGCACGTGGAGTCCCAGCCGAGCCTGCGGCGCATCGGCGCGATCCTGTCCGCGACCGGCACGGCGGGGGCGTGAGGGCGTGGCGACGAAGCGCATGGCGCCGCAGGGGTTCTCGGAGCAGGTATCGGCGTTGGTGAAGGCGTTGCGCACGGAGACGCCGGACTGCGTCGCGTCCGGCGTGGTGGACATGGCGACCGGGATGCTCCTGTCGTACGAGACCGTCGACAGCCACCCGCCGGAGGTCCTGGACCTGTTGGCGGGGGCCACGCTGGACCTGTTCCAGGGCCGGACGGTCGTCCTCATCGAGGACGTGTTCAAGGAGCGGCGCGGGGTCGACAACGACCAGCACTTCTTCCAGGAGATCCTGGTGAACAGCGACAACCTGACGCACCTGTTCATCCGGATGAACGACAGTCAGGACGTCGTGGCGGTCGTCGTGTGCCGCAAGTCGGTGAACGTCGGGATGCTGTTCGCCCAGGCGCGGCGGGTCGTCAAGGAGTACGGCGGCCTCTGACGCCGGGCGGGGCCGCCCCGCCCGGCGCCGACCGCTGCTGCGGCCCGCAACGCTCGGCCCGGCGGGGCCTCCGGGGCCCGGTGCCGGGAGCCCCGCCGCCGGGAGCCCGGGACCGGGGTCGGCACTGTGGCCCGCCCGCCAGGCCGCCCGGCCCGCCGGGCGGATACCGCGGCGGCGCGGCACGGTTCGCCCGCCGGATACCGCGGCGACCGACCCCGGAGTCCCGCGCCCGACCGCGGAGTCCCGCGCCCGACCGCGGAGTCCTGCGCCGGCCCCGGCGTCCGGGCGGCGGCCGCAGCGCCCCCGCCCCGTGCACCGGGCCCCGGCGGCGGCCGCGGCGCGCGGGGTCCCGCCGGCCGGAGGGCCCGGTGGTGACGGGCCGGGGCGCACTCCGGCGCGGGGCCCGCAGCCCCGGCCGGTCCGCGCGGCGCGCACCCCGGTGTGTCCGCCGCGCCCCCGCACCCGACCGGGCCGTCCGCGCGTGGGGCGAGCCCCCGCGCCCGACGCGGACAGGGCGCCGGGGGCGGGGGCTCGCGGGGGAGGAGCTGACGTGCGGCTCAGAGCGCCGGGTGGGCGTTCTTCATCAGCTCCTGGAACTGGGCCGAGAACCAGTGGCCCGAGACGGGGGCGTCGGGCAGGGCCCCCGACATGCTGTTGCCGTTCCGGGGGTTGCCGGTGTACGTCGGGTCGCACATGCGGTCGAAGCCCTTGCCCTCGTCGTTCGGGATCTCCTTGCTGGCCCCGTCCGACTCACCCGGCGGCTTCATCCACACGTAGGCGTCGATGCCCGGCTCCGGGGCCGCCTGCGGCCGTTCGCCGAGACCGGCACCCGACTGATTGCACCAGTTGCCGAGGTGGATGCGGCGGTCGTAGCGCCCGCCGTCGACATAGGTGTCCACGCTCGTCGTAGCACCGGGGCCGGACGGGCGGTTCGTGCCGCCCCAGCCGTTGCGGGAGGTGTCGATCAGCATGCCGATGCCGCTGTCGAAGCCGATGCGCACCAGTTCGCCGCGCATCGCCTGGGCGTAGGACAGCTCGTCGGTGTAGCGGTTCCAGTCGACCCACTTGGACTGGCGCACGGACACGCCGTTCACCGAGTCGGTGATCGTGAAGTGGTCCTCCTTCAGCGCGCTGTAGTTGGCGGTGTTCACGATGAAGCCGTGCACGTCGGACACGGTCGCGCCTTCGGCCGTCGCGGCCTGCTTGAAGACGAGGGCGGAGGCGCCGAAGTTGTCGTCCCAGCCCAGCCATCCGTGGTGGCCGGCGTCCACGTAGTTGTAGACGTTCGCGACGTCGCCCAGCTTGTTCAGGGCGTAGCCGACGCCCTTCACGTAGTTGCCGTTCGCCTTCATCACGTCGCAGTTCGGGGTCGCGGTCGGCCGCGGCGTGACGTTGGTGACGAGGTTCGGGAGGCTGTCGATCTCGACCGTGGTGACGATCCTCAGCCCGGCGTACCTGGGGTCGGACAGGATCTCGGCGATCGGGTCGATGTACTCGTGCCTGTAGCGGTCGATCTCGTCCGGGCCCAGCTCGCCGTTGGAGGCCAGCGCCGCGCAGTCGCGGCCGGGCAGGTTGTAGATCACCAGTTGGATGGCGAGTTCGCCGTCGCCCTTCTGGCGCAGCGCCTCGTCGAGGTGGTCGCGCAGGCCCATGCCGCCGTTGACGCCCTCGATGGCCGCGGTGCGGTCCAGCCAGACGCCCGTGGGCTGCTGGGCGACCCGGTCGCCGCCCGGCTCGGCCGCGGCCTTCGCGGACCACTCCGGGTTCACGTAGACCTTCGCGCCGGCGTACGGGTTGTCGACCTTGCTGCCGCTCGGCGGCGGGTCGGTGGGGTCGGTGGGCGGGTCCGTCGGGTCCGTGCCGTCCTCGTTGCAGGTGACGCCGTTCAGGGTGAAGGTGCCGGGCACGTCGTTCGTGCCGCTGTACGAGGCGTTGAAGCCGAAGGACGCGGAGGCGCCCGTCCCGAGGCTGCCGTTCCAGGAGGCGTTCCTCGCGGTCACGGCGGCGCCGGACTGGGTGATGTCGGCGTTCCAGCCCTGCTGCACCTGCTGGTCGCCGCCGTACGTCCACGCCAGCGTCCAGCCGTTCAGGGCGTCACCGGTGTTGGTGACGGTGACGTTGGCGCCGACCGGCAACCAGCAGCTGACCAACGGCTGGAACGGCGTCTGGTCGCAGTCGGGGAACACCGTCACCGTCACCCACGCGAGCTGGAACGGCACGGTCGCCGCGGGCGCGGCCGTCACCGCCGTCGCCCAGTTCTCCTACAGCGGCAGCAATGCCGCACCCACCCGCTTCACCGTCAACGGGACCGTCTGCGCGGGCGCCCACCAGCCGCCCGTCGCCGTGCTGACCAGCCCCGAACCGGGCGCCGCCTTCAGCGCCGGCGACCCGGTCCCCCTGGCCGCCACCGCCGCGGCCGCCGACGGCGCCAGCATCAGCAAGGTCGAGTTCTCCAGCGACACCACCCTGCTCGCCACCGACACCACGTCCCCGTACACCCACACCGCCACCGGCCTGGCCGCCGGCTCCCACTCCCTCTACGCCAAGGCGTACGACAGCCGGGGCGCCGCCGCCGAGTCCGCGCCCGTCGGCATCACCGCGGCCGGGGCCGCGCCCTCGTCGCCGCGCCCGGCCACCTGCCGGTCCGCCAGGGCGAGTCGGCGTCCTTCGCGGAGATCCTCGAACAGCCCCAGCCCCGCGGCTCCGCGTGCGTACACGAGCCGGGCGGGACGCGAAAGCGCGCATCCCGCCCGGCTCCTCCACATCCCCGCCCCGCACCACCGGGGGCCCACCCGCGTGACAGGGTGTGCGCACCCCGGCCCGTCAGCCACCGCCACCCCGGTGCCGCCGCCCCCTCCGCGGGACCTCCCGGTCAGGACGTCACGTCGAAGCCGCGGGCGCGGCCCAGGCGGGTCAGGGAGTCGCGGCCCGGGACGCCGTCCGCCGCGGCCCCCGTGTAGCCGCAACGGCGCTGCCACGCCGCGTACGCACGGACCGTCGCCGTGCCGAAGTGCCCGTCCGCGTACCGCCGGTCCAGCAGCCCCTCCGCGACCAGCGCGTCCTCCACGACCCGGACGCCCCCGTAGGACACCCGCGTACCGGACGAGGGCGGGTCCTGCCGGGCGGCTGCCACCAGCCGGGAGAGGTCCACCACCGGGCGCCCGGACGGCAGCCTGCCGAGGAGCCGCCGCAGCGACACCTCCCCGGGCACGCCGTCCGCGTCGCCGCCCGTGTAGCCGAGGGAGCGCTGCCATGACGCGTAGTTGAGGGTGTCCGCATCGGACCACACCGGCCCCGGGCCGACCCGGTAGTGCTCGCCGTGGCCGCGCTCGACGAGGGCCCGGCCGACCGCGGTCACGTGGTCGCCGCGCGCCCCGTACCCGTACACGAGACCGTTGATCGTGGTCTGGTACCGGGCCACGGGCGGCGGCCCGGGCTCCCCCTCCCCGCCGCCCGGCCGGGGGGCGCCCGCCCGCACCCACCGGTACAGCGGGTCGCCCGGGCACGAGGTGGGGTGTCCGTCCCGGTGGCCGAGGATCTCGTCGCCCGCGGCGCCCTCCCGGCGCAGGTACGCGACGGCGTCCCGCAGCCCGCGCAGCATCGCGTCGGGCGGCTCCGTCAGCCCCGACGAGCCGAGCAGCGCGCACACCGCGTAGTGCGCGCGGTTCAGGTCCGCGCTGCCGTTGGCCCCGCAGCGGCGGTGCGCGCCCCGCCCCTCGTACACGGTGCCGTGCTCGCACACGAGGAGGTTGTACGCCACGTCCACGTAGTTCTCGCTGGTGTTCGCCAGGTGGGCGTCGCGGACCTGCCGCACGTAGGCGGCGCACCGGTCGTGCGCGCGGGACGCGTAGGCCGTCCCGAGGTAGTGGACCTTCACCCCCCGGGTCGACGCGAGGTACGCCGCCGGGCTGGTCGCGGGAGCGCCCCACTCCGAGCGCGAGACGAAGTCCATGAGGGCCCTCCTTCAGGGCAGGGGAGAGCACCCGGCGGCGTGCGGCCGGGCAGAAGGGAACGGGGAGACAGGTGGGGCGCAGCCGGGCCGTAGGCGCCGTTACGGGGGCGGTGCGCACAGTAGTCGTGCCCGGTCAGAGCGGTGCGGACACCGTCCGGCCGCACCTGCCGGTGGCATTCGCCTACGTGGCCCGCGCCCCGGGATGCCCCCGCACGCCGCCTCGGGGACGGCCGGTCTGCCACGCCCGGTGGGCTCACGGGCGCGGAACCGGGCATCGGGCCGGCCCGGACCGCTGCCCGCCTCGACACCCGGATCCGCCGACGCGATCGGCGTCCCGCTCGCGGAGTTGGTGCGGTTGGGCCCCGGCCGGCCGGGGGGACGGAGGCCGGCTGCGGCGCTCCGAGGGCCTCCGCTACACCGGAGGGCGGCCCGGCGTCGGCTGCGGCGGCGGACTGGGCAGGGGCGGCCCCGGGTGCGGGGGCGTCTGCGGTGAGCCGGGACCGCGGTGCCTGTCCGCGAGGTACGGCTCGCCGAGCCCGCGGTAGGTCACGCCGTAGATCCCCAGCGGCGGGAACAGCTCGACCCGGGGCGGGCAGCCGCTCTCGGCGCAGCCACGGCAGAGCAGGTCACGCCCGTGCGGGTGCAGGCGGAGGCACTGGACCTGCGCGGTCCAGCATGCCTCGCAGAGGACGGTGTCGGTGGGGCGCAGGTCGCCCGGGCGGACGGTCTGGATCATGCGTCTGCGGACTCTCTCTTCGCCGGTGGTGGCGTACCGGCGGGTCAGCGGCCGGCCCGGCCGGGTGGCTGCGTGGCCGCGGCGCGGCGGGCAACGCCACGGGTGCGGAAGCTTCCGGTCAGCCGGCCGACGCAGCGGCCGAACGCCCGGACGTGCCAACCGGTGGTAGGGCCCCGGCCGGTCAGGCGGCGGATGACGGCCCGGCGCAGTAGGGGTCATGTCCAGGCGGGTTCGAGGGCACGGAGGTGCGCGGTGCGGGCCTGCACGTCGGCGAAGAACCGGTCCGGGTCCGCGCCGAGGCGGGCCACGAGGTCGGCGTACACCTGCTGGGACTCCTCGTCGATCTCCCACCGGCACGACGAGCACCGGTACCAGCCGGGAGTGCCGGGCACGGCGGGCAGTCGGCAGTGCGGGCACTCCACCTCCGCGGCCGCGGGCGTCCGGGCGCGGAGGTGGGTGTTGCCGCACGTCCAGCACTGCCACGAGCCTCCGGCGGTCTGTGACATCTGGGCGCCGCATCGGGGACACTGCATGAAGCCTCCTCGGGCTGGGAGTTGACCCGCTCCGGGCAGCGGACCGGCCAAGGAAGCGGCCCGGGGCGGGGATACGGTCAGCGGCCGTTCGGCCTCGGCGCGGCGGGGGGCCGGCAGACGGGGTGCCGGTAGGCGTCCGGACGGGCTCCCGACGCGGAGAACCCGGGGATCACCAGGGCCTCACCCTCGATCAGCCGCCCGCAGCGCACGCACCAGCGGCGCACCGGACGGGTCACGGCCTGCCCCTTCCGTGGCAGGGGCAGGTGCAGCGGATCGAGAACAGAGGCCGCTCACCCGGCCGCGGCCGGTCGGTGGCGTACACGTCCTGCGGGTGGCACTGCCAGTGCTCCCCGAGCTCGCACTCGCCCGTCCGGCCCGCCCGCTCGGCGTCCGCCCGGACCTGCTCCAGTGTGCGCGCGGTCATCCGCTGCTCCTCGCTGTGTGGCAGCGGACGCAGGCCCGCAGCGGGGAGCAGCGGGGCAGCGGCCGGGCGGTGGCGGCGGTGAGCTCGATGGGCGCAGTCCGCGCATTGCCGGCCGCGCTTCTGACGGCCTGTAGGGGCGTTCATGAGGCCACCCTCCAACCACGGGGGGTGACCGCTCGATACCCGGACGGTAATCTCGCCGTGAGATGTGTTTCCATCCCAGCCTGGAGGGGCCCCTTGCCTTCGTTGCTCATCCCCCTTGAGCTGCCCCTGTGGGCATGGGAACGAGCAGAGGTGCGCCAGGCACTTCGAGCCCGCGATATGGCAGCAGTCTTCCGGTTCGTGCAGCGGTACACCGGGGCGAGCCAAGCCCGAATCGCCACAGCCGTCGACATGACTCAAGCCCGTGTCAACGAGATCCTCAACGGTCGTCGGCAGGTGACCCGGCTCATCGTCTACGAGCGGATCGCCGACGGACTCAAGGTCCCTGATGACGCCCGGCACCTTCTCGGTCTGGCCCCGAGCAGGGAGCCGGGCCGAGGGGGAGCGGCCTTCGACCTCGCGGCCTTCCCGGAAGTCGTGCGGGTGTACCCGGCACAGGCTTCGGCGGCCGACGAGATCCAGCAGCAGGTCCGCGCGGCCTCCGAGCTGGACGTCCTGGCGGTCCGTGGGCTTGGGCTCATCGGGTTGAACGACTCGCTCCTGCGGGCCTGTCTGCCTCGGGAGCACGGCGGCCGCGGCACGCGGGTAAGGGTGCTGCTGCTCGACCCCGCGTCTCCGGCTGTCGTCCAGCGCGCCGCCGAGATCGGCGAGTCTCCGCGGTGCCTCTCCGACGGCGTCAGGCTGTCCGAGGGGCGACTGCGTGACCTGGCGGACGAAGGCTGTGATGTGCGGGTGTACCGATACGGCATGCTGCCGACCTGGCGCATCATCAGGGCAGACACCACTATGTTCGTCGGAGCCTTCGACAGTGGGTGGGAAGGTCACGAGTCCGCCATGTACAAGATCATGGAGACTCCTCATGGACCGCTCTTCCGAGGGTTCCGCCGGATGTTCGATGCGATCGCCGAAGGCGCCGACCGCACGGTGTGAGCCAGAGGGGAACGGGATGATTGAGGCGGAGCTGAAGGCCCGGGTGGATGCCCCTGAGGCCGTGATGAAGCAGTTGGACGACCTCGCCGCAGGCCGTGCCGAGGTGTACCAGGACACCTACTACGACGCCCCCGACGGGCGCCTGGAGGCCGGCGGCCAGGAGTTGCGTGTCCGCACGATCCGCAGCTCGGCCAGCACCCGCACGGTGCTTACGTTCAAGGGTGCCGTCGTCGATGAGGCATCGGGGTCGAAGCCCGAGCACGAGACGAGCGTCGCTGATGCAGCGGCTGTCCAAGGAGTGCTGCTCGGGCTCGGCTACGTTCCCGTGATCAGCTTCGAGAAGCATTGCCGCAACTACGAGTTCCAGGCGGGCGGTCGGCGGATGCTGGCGACGCTGGTGCGGGTGCCCGAGATCGACGGCACGTTCTTGGAAGTGGAGACCCAGGCGGCCGATGACGAGGTCACTGACGCTCTCCAAGCGGTCAGGGCGGTGCTGGAGGGTCTCGGGATCGAGTCGGACGCTCTGACGCGTGAGCTGTACACGGACGCGGTGCGCCACCGCCGCCTGGGGGACGGGCGCCACACTCCTTCTGGTTAGAGAGGCTCTAGGGGTACTGGGTCCGCTTTGCGCGCCGCTTCCGGGTAGGTGTGCCCGTCGCGTACGGACCTTGACGGGTCTTGCAGGCAACAGGGTTAGGGCGTGCCGGCGTGGTCAGATGGGGCCATGACGAGGACCTTGTACCTGTTCTGCTCCGCCGCGCCGCCAGTGTTCGACGTCGCCCGAGTGATCGAGGACGCGCAGGCACGGGGGTGGGACGTGTGCCTCGGGCTCACGCCCACCGCCGCGCGGTGGCTGGCACCCGGTCTGGAGGGGCTGGCCGCGCTCTCGGGCCATCCCGTGCGCTACGAGTACAAGACACCAGGCGACCCGGACGTGTGGCCCCGCGCCGATGTCGTACTGCTCGCTCCGGCGACGTTCAACACGATCAACGAATGGGCCCTCGGCCTCACGTCCAAGTTCGTGGTCGGTGTGGCCGCGGAGGGGATCGGCAAGGGCCTGCCCCTCGTGACCATGCCGTGCGTGAACACAGCCTACGTACAGCATCCGCAGTTCCCTCGGTCCGTGGAGGTCCTCCGTTCCGCAGGAGTCACGGTGCTGTACGGGGAAGGCGGGTTCGTTCCCAACCAGCCGGGGCAGGGTCGCCCGAAGGAGTACCCGTGGGAACGGGCGCTGGACGCGGCGGATGCCGCATGGCAGGCGAAGGCAGCCCGGGACTGACGCGGACGGGACCTCTTCACAAAGAGCCCGGGCGGCGCGTCACGCCGCACGCCGGCGCACTCCCTCTCCGAACGTGGGACGACGTACATGAGCCTCGATCGAGGGCGAGGCAGGGTGTGAAGCGCCGTGTGGGTGGGAGGCCACTGGTATGGGCCCCCAGGGGGCCCTAGGATCGGGAAACGACGAAGGGCCGACCTGTTTTCGCAGATCGGCCCTTCACTGATCAGGGTGAGTAACGGGACTCGAACCAGTTTTTTGACCCATCTGTGACCTGCGGCGATGCAGGAAACCGGACCAAAAGGGTGCAGTTCGATGCCAGTGCGAACCACTGAATGCCGCCGCGTGCCCCGCCGTTTGGCCATGGCCAAACGGCTGAAGGTCGGCCGCCGCTCCGCCTGGTGGGTGAGTAGAAAAAGTGCCAACCGCAATGCGACGGCGCCCCCGCCGAGCAGGCAGGGGCGCCGTCAGGATCACGCGGCTCCGCCTGGGGGAGGTGGTGCCACGTGTCCGGCTCGCGGAACGAGCCGTTCCGTTTATATGGCAACTATTCCCTTGATCGCAAAAGCGACCACTTGGGCACTGACGTGGTGCGGTTCTCGATCAAGCGTGAGGCGGTGCCTGCCCGACTTACGCCCCTGCCCGATTGGGTCATCGACCGCCGCCGACAGCTCGGCCACCGCATCGCCGAGCACCGGCGGGCCGCCGGCCTCTCCCAGGACCAGCTCGCGTCGCGTATCGGCGTCGAGCGGCGCAGCATCCAGCGGTACGAGCGCGGGGAGCGCGACATCGCCTACACGGCCGTGGTTCTCATCGCCGACGCGCTCGACGTCCCCGTCGCGGATCTGGTGCGGTAGGGCCGCGGCCGGCCAGGGGACGGTACCGGCCGGGGCGGCCTGCTACACCGGGGGGCGGCCGGGGGTCGGCTGCGGGGGCGGGCTCGGCAGGGGCGGCCCCGGGTTCGGGGGCGTCTGCGGCGCGCCCGGGCTGCGGTGCTTGTCCGCGCGCGGCTCGCCGAGCTTGCGGTACGTCAGGCCGTAGATGCCCAGCGGCGGGAACAACTCGACCCGGGGCGGGCTGCCGCTGTCGGCGCAGGCCCGGCACAGCAGGTCACGCCCGTGCGAGGTCAGGCGCATACGCTGAACCGGCTCGGTCCAGCACGCTTCGCACAGGGCGGTGTCGGTGGGGCGCAGGTCGCCCGGGTGGACGGTCTGGATCATGCGGTTGCGCTCTCTGTTCGTCGACGGTGGCGTTCAGGAGGTCGGGTAGCTGCGCGGCCGCACGGTGGGGGCCCGGCAGGTGGGGTGCCGTTAGGCGTCCGGGCGGGCGCCCGACGCGGAGAACCCCGGGATCGTGACGGCCTCGCCCTCGATCAGCCGCCCGCAGTGCACACACCAGCGGCGCACCGGATACGTCACGGCCGGCCCCTTCCGTGGCAGAGGCAGGCGCAGCGGATCGAGAACAGAGGCCGCTCACCCGGCCGCGGCCGGTCGGTCGCGTACACGTCCTGCGGATGGCACTGCTAGTGCTCCCCGAGCTCGCACTCACCCGTCCGGCCCGCCCGCTCGGCGTCCGCCCGGACCTGCTCCAGCGTCCGCGCGGTCATCGGCTGCTCCTCGCGGTGTGGCAGTCGCGGCAGGCGCGGGGCGCCCATACGACTCGGGTGCCGGGCGCGGCCTGGTGGCGGTGCCAGCCAAGTGACACCGCGGTCCCGGGCCGGAGCTCCGTCCCGCAGAAGGCACAGTCCAGGCCGTACCGCTGGAGGTTGGTGAGCGTCTCGTAGGCGGGGAGCGGGACGGGGGCCGCGGGCGCGGTCACCGGGCCCCGGATGTGGCGTCAGGACCGGCGGTGGTGCTCGGGGCCTCCTGCGCTCCGGGGTCGGCCGCGGTCTCGACGTTGACCGGCGACGCGTCGGTGGCGGTCTGCTGGCCGAACCCGGGCACGAAGAGGTAGCTGAAGTAGGGGCCCGTCGGTGGCAGGATTCCGGCTGCGGCGTCGGCCAGGGCCGCCCGGCGCGCGCGATCCCCCGGGGTCCTCATGACCCCTCCGAGGACTCGGCGAGAAGCACGCCGAGCTGGCTGTACAGGGCGGCCGCCTCGTCGTGTGTCATGACCAGATCGCCGTCGCCGAGGTGCTCGCCGTCGCGGAGCACCCACAGCGGCAGGGCGATGCGACCGGCCTCGGTCCTCCGGAGGCCCTTCGCCGGCCAGCGCTCGATGCGGATCCCCTTGGCGGGGTTGGCTGTAGCTCCCACGCCTCTGCACTGTCGCTGAGTGAACGTCATGTCGCAGAACGTAGGGGGGATATGCGGGAGCGGCCCGGAAGAATCTTCCGGGCCGCTCCTGGTTCCGGGTGTGTTACGCGAGGACGCCGACGTGCTCAGCGATCCGGTGCACCTCGCCCCGCATCTCCGGCCGCGCCCTCTTCAGCAGGCCGCGTAGAGCCTCCTGGACGAGCCGGTAGTACCGGATCTCCTCCGGGGAATCCTTCATGATCCGCTGGAGCATGAACAGCGTGCCGTAGTCGTCGCCCATCAGGCGGTTGGCGTGCATGATCTCCACCAGGTATCGCGTCGTGCGCTCCAGCGGCAGCACTCCGCCTGGCTCCGGCACCTGCACATCGTCCGCGAGTCGCAGGGCCTCGGCCACGTCGCCCTCCTCCGTCGCCAGGTGCACGCTGTGCATGGCCACGTTCGTCGGCCCGAACGACGTGTGGAGCAGGTTGTGGTCGGCGCCGAGGCGCTGCGCGACCCTGTCAGCCTCGCGGAGCATGTCCCACCCCGTCGGCGCCTTGCTGTCGCGGACCGCTGCGATGGCCGCGATCAGGTGCAGGGCGCCGTATGCGCTCAGGTGCTCGGGAGAGGCGTTGTCTCCTGGCCGGCAGTGGGCGATCGTGCGGCGCGCGAGGTCCAGGGCCTCGGCGGGCTGCCCGCTCGACGTGAGGCTGCCTGCCACGTTCCAGGCGGACGCTGCGATCAGCGCCGGGTCACCGGTCTCGTCCGCGATCTGCATCGCACGGTCGGCGGCCCGCACGGACAGGTTGTGCTCGCGGATCCTGCGGAGGAAGACCTGGTGGAGGTGGAGCAGCGACACGAGCGCGCGCGTCGCCTGCAGCTGCTCAACGCCGGTCGTCGCCCGGAGCGTGGCGTATGCCTCGGCGAGCAGGCCGGGCAGCATGTCGCCCACGGGGGCGTACCGCTCGGTGCGGGTCTCGTAAACGTCCCATGCCTCCGCGACGCGGGAGGTCAGTGCGTCGGCGCTGAGCGCATCGCCGGGCAGCTCGACGCCGAGGAGCGACGGCGGGGCGTTCAGCGCGTATCGGATGCCGGGTACCGCGGGGTGCTCGATCTTCGGCATGAGGCTGATGTCGATGGATGGCCCGACGAGGTCGGACACGTTGGACAGCCCGAGCTCGCGGGCGAGCTTCATGAGCATGGTGAGCGAGTCGACGGCAATGACGCCTCGCTCCACCTTGGACAGCCAATCTTCTGAGCGTCCGACGAGGCCGGCGACGGCTGCCTGTGACTTTCCGCTGCGGGTGCGGTAGTACCTGATCCGCTCCCCCGTGGTGAGCTCTACGGGATTGATCATGGGGTTCCCCTTGATGGGTGGGAGCACTCACCTGTCAGCGTACGGCTCCCGCCTTCAACGGGCCTACGCCATACTGGGATCGCCCCCCGAGGGGGAGCACTCACCGGCCCCCGCCCCGATGGCGGGGGCCCCAGAGACGACGAAGCCGCCCCCTGCCCTCCCGGAGGAGAGCAGGGGGCGGGGGCGATATGAGAGAAGGCGCTATCGGTCGAGGACTCCACGGAGCACGAAGATGAGGACACAGACGCCAGACGCGAGCATGGCCGCGGTCTCGTAGCCCGTTACCGCAGCCACGACCGTCACCATCAGCGAGGCCCCGGCAGCAGTCACCCAGGGGTCCTGTCGCGCGCTTTGGCTCACGGAGGACCTCCCTCGTTATGTGACATGTCGTTCATCATGACCCATATAGCCTACTCGGTCTCCTCGCACAGTCGGGCGGTGCGAACATCTACGCGGTTCACGGCGTCCCGCAGGCTGGCCCCGGAGTTGGGGTGCAGCTCGTGTTCCACCGACGCGAGCCGCTGCTCGATCCCGCCCAGGCGCTCCATCACCCCCGGCCGGGCCGGTACCCCGGGCCGCGGCTCGGTGCCGGACCAGTCGTCGATGAACTCGTCCAGGCGGCCGGCGAGACGGCGGGCGCCCGCGATCGACCGCCATGCCATCGTCGCCGCCCCGCCCAGCACCGTCGCCGCGCCACCCCACACCAGTACGGCATCGACTGCGGGTATCCCGGTGGGGGAAGGCGTCACGAGTGGCCCCCGAGGTGCATGTTGCGGCGGATCGCCTCGCGCAGTTCCTCAGCGAACGTGTCCGCGTTGAGGTGCACGCGCATCGTGCCCGCGGGCGGCGGCTCCTCGTAGGACGGCGGTCGGGCCCAGCCCAGCAGCACCCCGGCCACCAGCCGCAGCGGCTCCCACTCCAGCCGTTCGGCCGCCTCCTCGGCGAGACGGAGCAGCAGGTAGTACACCGCCGTCACCGCAGCAGTCACCCCACCGGCCACCGCCACCGAGTCGACCTCGATGCCCAGGGCGCCGGTCACGGTCAGCACCCAGCCCACCAGCAGCGGGACCAGGGTGCGAAGTACGGATGCGAACAGATTCATGATGGTCATCCTTCCGGCCAGTACAGGCCCTCGATCGTGCGATGCGACACAGACACCCCGCCCAGCTCGGCGAGGGCCTGGAGCTTGAGGTACTGGCCGCGGGGCAGCCGGCCGGACGCCGACACCTGCCCCGTCACCTCCCCCGCCCGCTGCGGCAGATCCACCGCCAGCCGCCGGTACCGGCGCCGCGTCGCGATGTCGACGTGGCTGAACCGCAGCCGCACCCGCGCCCCGTCCGGCACCCCGGTCAGGGCGACCGTCGCGGTCACCGCGTACACGCACGGCCCCCGCAGGACCACCGTGTCCTCCGCGGCCGGCACCTCCAGCCACTCACCCGCGGGCAGTTCGGGGCCGCCCGGCAGGGACTCCAGCAGCACCTCGGGTACGGGCATCAGGTCCTCCTCGACAGGGGCAGGATCCGGCGGCGGGTCCGGGGCGGGTATGGGGCCGGCAGGTCGCGGGGCCCCGGCCCGCACCCACGCGTGCAGCGGCTCCCCGGGGCAGGAGGTGGCGTAGCCGTCGCGGTGGCCGAGGACCTCGCTGCCCGCGGCGCCCTCTCGGCGCAGGTAGTCGATGGCGTCCCGCAGGCCGCGCAGCATCGCGTCGGGCGGCTCCGTCAGCCCGGAGGAACCGAGCAGCGCACACACCGCGTAGTGGGCGGTGTTGAGCGTGGCCGAGCCGTTGGCGCCGCTACGGCGGTGCGCGCCCCGCCCCTCGTACACGGTGCCGTGCTCGCACACGAGGAGGTTGTACGCCACGTCCACGTAGTTCTCGGCGGTGTTCGCGAGGTGCGCGGCCCGGAGCTGCCGCACGTAGGCCGCGCACCCCTCGTGCGCGCGGGAGGTGTAGGCCGTGCCGAGGTAGTGCACCTTCACCCCCCGCGCCGACGCGAGGTACGCCGCCGGGCTGGTCGAGGGAGCGCCCCACTCCGAGCGCGAGACGAAGTCCATGAGGCCCTCCTTCAGGGCAGCAGGGGTTATGGGTGGGGTAGGGCGGTGGCGGTCTCGTCGTAGCGGGTGATGGCCACCGCGGTCATCCCTGGCACCTCCAGCGCGGCGTCCGCGACCCGGTGCGCGAAGGTGTCCCTCTCGCTGCTGGGGATGTTGCCGTTGGGGTCGTCGACGAGGATCCGCATCCGCGCGTCGATGTCGGTGGCGCCGGACACCTCCACGACGTAGACGGGGTAGCTGACGTAGTCGGTGATGGGCACCAGGGGGCTCCTCAGGCGATTCGGTGTGCGAGTAGGTGCGAGCCAGCCGCGACGGACACGGCGGTCGCGGACGACGTCTGCTGGGACCAGTCGAACGAGGCGGTGCCGGCGGAGACGGTGCTGATGTACGCCCACAGCGGCCACGCGTAGGCACTCGTGGTGCTCAGGCCGTAGGCCGACACCGAGCCGAGGCTGAAGGCGCGGGTGCGCACCTGGTCAGGGTCGGTGGTGGACGCGACTCCCGGGGCGACCATCCCCCACGTCCCGGACGAGCCTGCCGGGCCCGCCACGAGACACCGCAGGTCCGCGGCCACCGGCCCCGACACGATGATCAGGCCACGCAGCAGATAGACCGCCGACGCCTCCAGCGACAGCTGCAGATCCGGGTCCGGGCTCGTCGAGGTGATCGACGCCCGGTCTGTTGCCGCCGTTTTGACCGCGGCCAGGGGCAGCATGCTGGTCAGCAGATCAGCGGTGAGGCGCTGCCCTGGGCTGATCGAGGGGTACACCACAGCGGGCCTCCTACAAGGCGATGATCGGGGTGGTGGCCAGGCGCACGTCGGTGCCGCTCCCGTGCGCCTTGCGGATGCCGTTGACGGACCGGGTGACTGTGACCAGCTGGGCCACGTGGAAGTCGGTGAAGCTGATGGCGACGGGGAGGGTGTTGGTGTTGCCGGTGAGAATCCGCGTGCGGACACCGAGCTGCCCGGCCGCCACGATGCTGTTGTCGAGGTGGGTGGTCTGCCACGTGGTGGGCTCCGGGTCGGAGGCCAGCCAGGCGCGGGCCCGCAGCGTGGCGCCCTGGCCCTCGAAGCGCAGCCGAATCGGGACACCGGCCTCGTGGGTGAGGCCGGTGTCGACCGCCGGGTACGCGCCCGGGGCGCCCGCGACGAGCTTGATCAGGCTGAGCTGCACCGACTGGTCGACGCCGAACTCGATGCGGGCGCCGAGGTAGTTGCTGGCGTCGAGGCGGCGGGCGATCAGGTACGCCTGGTGGCCCTGCGTGCCCGTGGCCAGTACCGGCGTGGACACCGACAACGCCACGCTGAAATCGGCGGTGGCCGTTGGCGGTGTGACGAGGGTGAAGCGGTTCACGTCGAGCGAGGCCACGGAGTGAACGCCGACGCCCGAGGACACCGAGTAGTTCGCGCTGCTGCCGCCGGACGTTGTCCACGCCTGCCCGGACGTGGCGGTACCTCAGCCGGATGCCGCGGTGCGGTCGAAGTCGTCGACGACGGACCCGCCCGCGACGGCGGTCACGGTCATCGTCTCCCCGCCCACCTCGACGTCCCACGGGGCGTCGGCCGGGTCCGTCGCCCAGCCCAGCCACGGCACGACAGTCGGCACGACGGCCA
Source organism: Streptomyces sp. CC53 (assembly GCF_001865245.1). Lineage (GTDB taxonomy): Bacteria > Actinomycetota > Actinomycetes > Streptomycetales > Streptomycetaceae > Streptomyces. The sequence continues at coordinate 21,501 of NZ_MKXB01000147.1, forward strand.
GGCTGGTGCCGGACTCGTCGACCGGCGCGGACAGGGCATGGCCGTCGGTGTCGACCCGGCCGAGGACCTCGTCGTCGGCCACGG
>NZ_MKXB01000148.1 GCF_001865245.1 Streptomyces sp. CC53
CCGGGCGGGAGCGCGGCGCCCCGGGGGGCGGTCCGGCGCGCACGGGCGGGAGCGCGGAGGCCCGGGGGCGGTCCGGTGCGTGCGCCGCCCTGCTGCGGGGCCGCGTCCGGCGCGGGTCGCGGTGCGGGTTCGTGCCGAGGCGGCCTGCCCGCCGTGCACGGTCGCGCGGCCCGCCGTCGGCGCGGAGGTCTCCCGGGGACCTCAGTCCGCTGCGCCTTCCGCCGGTGCACCGTCGTCCCGCGGCTCGTCGGGGCGCTCCGGAAGCTCCGCCGCGAGCGCCGCGGCGGCCTGGACGAGCGGCAGCGCGAGCAGCGCGCCGGCCCCCTCGCCGACGGTGACGCCGTGGTCCAGCAGCGGAACGAGAGCCATCCTGTCCAGCGCCTTCGCCTGAGCGGGCTCCCCGCCGACCTGCCCGGCCAGCCACCAGTCGGGCGCCCGGAACGCCGCCCGCTGCCCCACCAGGGCGCACGCCGCCGACACGACCCCGTCGAGGACCACCGGCATCCGCCGTACCGCCGCCTGCAGCAGGAACCCCGTCATCGCCGCGATGTCGGCCCCGCCCACGGCGGTCAGCAGCTCCATCTGATCGCCCAGCACCGGCCGGGCCCGGCGCAGCGCGTCCCGGATCGCCGCGCACTTGCGCATCCACGCCAGGTCGTCGATGCCCGCACCGCCGCGGCCGGTCACCACCGACGCGTCCGTCCCGCACAGCGCGGCGACGAGCGTGGCGGCGACCGTGGTGCCGCCCACGCTGAGGTCGCCCAGCACCACCAGATCGGTGCCGGAGTCGGCCTCCTCGTCGGCGACCGCCATTCCGAGCCGCACGGCCCGCTCCGTCTCCTCCGGCGTGAGGGCGTCCTCGACGTCGATCCGCCCGCTGCCGCGCCGCACCCGGTGCCGCACCACGTCCTGCGGCAGCAGCTCCGGATCGCAGTCGAGGCCCGCGTCCACCACCCGTACCGGCACGCCGGCCCGCCGCGCCAGCACGGCGACCGGGCTCGACCCGTCGAGCACGTCCCGCACCAACCGGTAGGCCGTTCCCGCGGGGCGCCCGGAGACGCCCAGCTCCGCCACGCCGTGGTCACCGGCGAAGAGGACGACCCGCGGCCGCTCCACCGGCCTGACCGGTACGGCCCCCTGGGCGGCGGCCAGCCACTCGCCCAGCTCGTCCAGGCGACCGAGCGCACCGGCCCGCACGGCCAGCCGCTCCCTCCGTTCCTCGGCGTCCCGGCGGACCGTGCTGTCGGGCCGCTCGATGAGGTCGGAGAAGTCGTCGAGATTCAGGCTGCTGCTCATTCGCGGAACAGTACCGGGCGGGTACGAACGCGGGCATGGCCGCAGGCCGGCCCCGGCGGCCCGCCTCCACCCGGCCGGCAGCCACCCGTCGGTCGCCGCCGCCTCCACCTGGTCAGCCGCCGTCTCCGTCCGCCCGCCTCCGCCTGGGCGGCCACCCGTCTCCGGCCGGCGGTCGTCCGTCCGCCTCGGCCCACAGTCGTCCGCCCGCCTCGTCCGGCAGTCACCGGTCTCCGGCCGGCGGTCGTCCGCCTCGGGGCCGGCAGCTGTTCGCCCGCTGTCCGTCCGCCCCGGAAGGCCCGGTACGGCGAGCTGCCGGGGCGGTCGCGCGGCCCGGCCCGGTCGGCGCGGGGCCACCGCCCGGCGCACACCGCGTAGGCGTGGCCCGGCGGGCACACCCGCACCCCTTCGCGCCGCCCGCCCCTCAGCCGCTCCTCAACCGCACGTCGAAGACCGGCGCCTGCCTGCCTGCCCGCCCGCGCCCGCCCGTCAGCCGCGCAGCACCAGCGCCTGCCCCGACACCACCAGCAGCACCTGCTCGCACTCGTCGGCGAACGCCGCGTTGAGCCGGCCCAGTTCGTCCCGGAAGCGCCGCCCCGCGGCCGTCGCGGGCACCACCCCCGCGCCGACCTCGTTGCTCACCGCCACGACGTTCCTGCGCGTGGCGCGCACCGCCCCCACCAGTTCCGCCACCCGCTCCCGCAGCGCTTTGCGGCCCTCCCGTGCCCACGTGTCGTCGTCCCAGGCCCCGACCCGGTCCATGGCGTCCGTCAGCCACAGCGACAGGCAGTCGATCAGCAGCGGCGGCCCGTCCTCCCGCAGCAGCGGCGCCAGTTCGCAGGTCTCCTCGGTACGCCAGGACCCCGGCCGCCGGTCCCGGTGGGTGCTCACGCGGTCGGCCCACTCGGCGTCCCCGTCCCGGGCGCCGCTCGTCGCCACGTACACGACGTCGGGGAAGGACGCGAGGCGCCGCTCGGCCTCCAGCGACTTCCCCGACCTGGCCCCGCCGGTGACCAGCGTGCGCCGCGGCACCGGCGGCACCTCGGGGGACGCGCCCGCCACCAGCGTCGTCCCGTCCGGTACGGCCCGCGCCCCGGCCGCCGCGAGCCGCCGTGCCGTCTCCGCGCCGGGCGGCACGTCGTGGTCCAGGTGGACGGCCACGACGTCCGTGTCCGGGCCGACCGCCCCCAGGGCCCGCAGCCGTGCGAGACCGTCGGGCCGGCCCACCACGTCGGCGACGACCGTGTCGTACGGGCGCGGCGGCGGCGCCATCCCTGCCGGGGCGCCCCCGCGCGGCAGGTACAGCAGCCGGCCGCCCTCCAGCGACACCACCTCGTACCCGGTGCCCGGCGCGTCCATCGGCACGGCCCGCACCTTGTGCCCGCTGATGAGGGTGAGCTCCCGCCCGTCCGGCACGCGCCCCGCGTCGGGCAGCCCGGCGGGCACCTCCACCGGCGGCCCGTCGGCGGGGTGCGTCAGCAGCACCTGCCGGACCCCGGACAGGCTGCGGCCGGCGCGGGCGGCGGCCAGGGCCGCACCCGGGGTCAGGTCCAGGAGCAGGGCGCCGTCCACGAGCAGCGAGGTCGCGGCCCGCGCGTCGGCGCCCCGGGCGGCGGCGCAGGCGGCACAGGGGCAGCCGGGGCGGGGCAGCCCCAGGGGCGCGCCGGTGCCGAGCAGAGTCAGTTCCACCCCCCGATCTTCCCGCGAGCCCTGCCGTGCTGCTCGCCCGGCTAGGCTGCGGGCAGGAATGGGCAGGAAGTCCCTGTAGGCACCGCAGCTCGGGAGGCGCACCATGACATGGACGTGGCGGTTCGAGAAGTCCGACGGCGCGGAGGTGGAACCGGCGGTCGCGCCCGAGGAGTTCACCACCCAGGGCGACGCGGAGTCCTGGATCGGGGAGGTCTGGCGCGACCTGCTGGACGGCGGCGCCGACCAGGTCACCCTGTTCGAGGACGGCACGAAGATCTACGGCCCCATGCCGCTGAACGCGGAGGCGTGACGGGGCCGCGGCGGCGTCACATCTCGCCCAGCGTCACCGTCGCCGACCGCGCCTTGCCCTCCCGCAGGTACCGGACCGTCACCTCGTCACCGGGCTTGCGGGAGGCGAGCGCCTCCAGGAGCGAGGTGATCGTGGTGATCGCGTCGTCGCCGAGGCGCGTGATGATGTCCCCGACCCTGAGGCCCGCCGCCGCGGCGGCCCCGTCCTCCAGGACGCGTTCCACCGCCACCCCGGCGGGCTGGTAGGCGTCGTCGAGGACCGTGCGGCCCGAGATGCCGAGCGCGGCCCGCCCGGACTCGCGCACCTCGCCGTACTTCACGATCTGGCCGGCCACCGTCTGCACCATCGAGACCGGGATGGCGAAGCCGATCCCGGAGGCCATGCCGGCGCCCAGCTCCGGGTCGGCCGCCGCCAGCGTGGGGATGCCGATGACCTCGCTGTCCAGGTTGACCAGCGCGCCCCCGCTGTTGCCGGGGTTGATGGGCGCGGACGTCTGCACCATGTTGCCGATCGTGGCGCCCGTGCCGCCGTCGGAGCCGTCCGCGCTGACGGTGCGCCCGATGGCGGACACGATGCCCTGCGTGACACTGCCGGACAGGCCCAGGGGTGAGCCCATGGCCAGGACGATCTGGCCGACCTCCACCTCCGAGGAGTTCCCGAACCGGGCCGGTCGCACCCCCTCCGGCAGGGCGCGGTCCAGCTTGATGACGGCCAGGTCCTGCTCGGGGTAGCTGGACACCAGCTTCGCCGTGAGCGGCTGTTCCCGGGTGGCGACGGTGACCCGGAAGGTCTGCTCGTCCCCGACGACGTGGGCGTTGGTCACGATGTGGCCCTCACCGTCGTAGACGATGCCGGAGCCGAGGCTCTGCCCCGCCTCGATGGTCACCACCGACGGCAGGACGTTCTTGATCACGGTCTGGTAGTCGCTCTGCAGGTCGTCCGCCTGCCGCCGCGGCGCCGCGGCCTGCGTGCTGGTGGCCCGCGCCTGGGCGCCCGGCCCGGCGGGCACGGCGGCCGGCACGGTCGAGCAGCCGGCCAGCAGGGCGGCCACGACCGCGGCACACGGGCCTGACCACCACGGCGTCGACGGGCGGTGGGGGAGGGCGTCCATGACGGGAGTATCCCCACGTGGGCCGTGCCCCGGCCTCCGGGACGCACCCGTTCAGGGGGTGGTCACCCGCCGCACCGGCGCCCTGCCGGGGAAGTCGTGTCCGGCGCCGTACGGGGGGTCGGGAAAGCCGCCGACCGGACTTGCCGCCGCCCGGCGCCGCCGTTCCCGGGCCCGTGTCCGCCGGGGCGCCGCCGCAGCCCGGGCACGCCGGGGCCCGCGCCTGCTGCGGGATCCCCGTCGTGACCCCAAGGCCGCCGTCCCGCCAGGTCGCCGGCCGGCTGCCCGGGTCCGCCGCCGTCGCTCCGCCCCTCAGGACGTGTACGGCGAGCCGGACCGCCGACGGTCCGCGCCGGGCCCACCCGGCCCGCCCCTCACGGCGCGAACGGCGGGCCGGCCCACCGCTCGGTGCGACCGGTCGGGTCCGCCCGCCGCAGCGCACGGACCGTGCCGGGGCCGGCCGGGCGCACGGTTCAGCCGCGCACTCCGCACAGGTGCAGCAGCGACGCCAGCCGCCGGTACGGTTCCGTGCGCCCCGCCCGGTCCTCCGCCGCCAGGAGCCGCTCCAGTTCCTCCGCGGGGGGCAGACCCTGCTCCGGGGGAACGTTGTCAGTGAACAGCCGCACCCCGTACCAGGCCTGGAGCGGCGCGGCGATGCCCGCCAGCGTGGCCGTCAGCGTGGCCAGCCGGTCCGCCCGCACGGGCCGCCCCGACCGGCCCGTGTACTGCTCCGACTCGAACGCCGCGAGGGCTCCCGACCAGTCCCCGGCCAGCCCCGGCCGCATGGCCAGGGCGTCCGCGTTCCGTACGACCAGGGACAGCAGACCCCCCGGGGCGAGCATGCGGGCGAGACCGGCCAGCAGCGCGTCCGGTTCGTCCACGTACATGAGCACCCCGTGGCACAGCACCACGTCGAAGCTGCCGGGAAGGAAGTGCACGCCGGTGTCCCGGCCGTCGCCCTCGATGAGCCGCACCCGGTCCCGGATGCCCGCGGGCTCCGAGGCCAGCGACTCCCGGGCGGCCTTCAGCATGTCGGGGTCGGACTCCATGCCCGTCACCGTGTGACCGGCGCGCGCCAGCCGCAGGGCCTGCGCGCCCTGCCCCATGCCGACGTCGAGTATCCGCAGCCGCTGCCCCACCGGGTAGCGGGCCGCGATCTGCTCGTCGAGCTGGCGGGCCACCAGCTCCTGACGGACCGTGTTGCGCAGTCCTCCGAGTCCGTCCATCCAGTCGGCCGGCGCCCCCAGAAACCCGGCAGACTCCGTGCTCAGGGTCGCTCTCCGCGTTTGACCTGCGGCTTCGGCAGCCGCAGGCGGCGGATCTGGAGCGTGCGCATCAGTCCGTACGCCACCGCGCCGCGCTTCGGCTCGTTCGGGAAGCGCTGGTTCAGCTGCTTCTTCAGGCGGACCACCAGGCCGATGGAGTCCACGACGATCATCACGATGACACCCAGCCACAGCAGGGTGGCGATGGTCTGCATCTGTCCGACGCGGATCACCGACAGGACGAGGATCACGACGGCCAGCGGCAGGAACAGCTCCGCGATGAAGAACCGCGAGTCGACGAAGTCCCGCACGAAACGGCGGACCGGCCCCTTGTCCCGGGGCGGCAGGTAGCGCTCGTCACCGCCGGCCAGCGCCTCGCGCTGACGGGCCATGTCGGCGCGGCGCGCCTCCCGCTGGCGGCGCATGGCCTCCTTGCGGTCGAGGGGCGGACTGACCGCGCGGCGGCGCTGGGACTGGGCCTCACTCCGCTTCGGGGTGGGCCGGCCCTTGGGAGCCTGCGGGTCACGGGGCTGCGTGGAGAGGTCCATGCCCGCCTGGTCGGCGGCGGCCTTCTCATCCTTCGAACGGCTACGGAACACAAAGCCCAAGGGTACGGGGTGCCGGGTGTGGACCCCACTCCGGTGGGGAACGATCCGGCAACGGCCCGCGTCCCCGAGGAGGACGGCTCCCTGAGCTCCCCTCTACTCCCTGGGCCGGAGACGGGCCGCCCGCAGTCGTCCTTGGGGAGGAGCACATCGGGGCTCGAACAGTGCGGTAATGGAAGCAGGGCCCGTACTGTGGGTTCTGTCGGAGAGCTGCAGCCAGACTCGGTCAGAAGGGGGCGCGCGAAGCCCATGAGCGGTGTGATGAAGCGTATGGGGATGATCTTCCGCGCGAAGGCGAACAAGGCCCTGGACCGGGCCGAGGACCCGCGCGAGACCCTCGACTACTCGTACCAGAAGCAGCTGGAGCTGCTCCAGAAGGTGCGGCGTGGCGTCGCCGACGTGGCGACCTCCCGCAAGCGGCTGGAGCTCCAGCTGAACCAGCTGCAGAGCCAGTCCGCCAAGCTGGAGGACCAGGGCCGCAAGGCGCTGGCGCTCGGCCGTGAGGACCTGGCCCGCGAAGCCCTGACCCGGCGCTCGGCGCTGCAGCAGCAGGTCACCGACCTGGAGACGCAGCACCAGACGCTCCAGGGCGAGGAGGAGAAGCTGACGCTGGCGGCGCAGCGGCTCCAGGCGAAGGTGGACGCCTTCCGCACGAAGAAGGAGACGATCAAGGCCACGTACACGGCGGCGCAGGCGCAGACCCGGATCGCCGAGTCCTTCTCCGGGATCTCGGAGGAGATGAGCGACGTCGGCGTCGCCATCCAGCGGGCCGAGGACCGCACCGCGCAGCTGCAGGCCCGCGCCGGGGCGATCGACGAGCTGCTGGCGTCCGGCGCGCTGGACGACCAGTCCGGGCTCGCCCGCGACGACATCCAGGCCGAGCTGGACCGGCTGTCCGGCGGCTCGGACGTGGAGCTGGAGATCCAGCGCATGAAGGCCGAGCTGGCGGGAGGCACGACACCGCAGCAGGCCATCGAGGGCGGCAACGGCACCCAGCAGGGGCAGCAGCAGTCCCCGCAGGAGTCCCGCCCGAGGTTCGACAAGAGCTGACCGCGAGCTGACCGAAGGGCGGCACGTCATGATCGTACGGATCATGGGGGAGGGCCAGGTGAGGCTGGCGGACAGCCACTTCGCCGAACTGAACGCGCTCGACGACGAGCTGCTCGCCGAACTGGAGAACGGCGACGGCCCCGGCTTCCGGCGCACGCTGCACGCGCTGCTCGACCGGATCCGCGACCTCGGCGAACCGCTGCCCGACGACTCCCTGGAGCCGTCGGAGCTGATCCTCCCCTCCCCGGACGCCACGCTGGACGAGGTCACCTCCCTCCTCTCCGACACGGGCCTCATCCCCCCGGCCTGACCCGGCCCCGCATCCGCCCGCCGCGCGGCACCGGACGCGGGGCCCGGCGTGCCTCCGGGCGCCCCCGGGCGGGAAGCCGCCCGGCCGCTGTCAGCACCGGTGCCCCCGCCCCGTACGGGCCGGCCCCGGGCCGTGCGGGCGGCCCGCAGCGACCGGTCGCCGTGCCGGCCGGCGCCGCTGCTCCCGCCGTCCGCCGCACACAGGGGAGAGCGGGGCCCGCGGGCGGCTTACGCTCGCGGGTGTGAGGTTTCCCGCCCGTGCCCGCGCCTGGCTGCGCGCCCACCCCCTGGCCGCCGACGGCGCCCTCGCCGCCGCCGTGCTCCTCGCGATGGTCCTCGGCTCCTTCGCGGACCCCCACGGCAGCCGCACCGGCCCCACCTTCGGCACCCGCGCCCCGGGCCCCGGGAGCGTCGCGCTGATGGTGCTGGGCGCCGCCGCGCTGGTGCCGCGGCGCCGCGCGCCCCTCCTCGCGCTCGCCGTCACCAGCGCCGTCACCGTCGCCGAGTTCGCGTCGGGGGACCCCGCCGCACCCGTCGCGATGAGCGCCGTCGTCGCCCTCTACACCGTCGCCTCCCGCACCGACCGCCCCACCACGTGGAGGGTCGGCCTGGCGACGATGACGGTGCTGACCGGTGCCGCCATGTGCTGCGGATCCGCCCCCTGGTACTCCCAGCAGAACCTGGGCGTCTTCGCCTGGACCGGCATGGCCGCGGCGGCGGGCGACGCCGTCCGCAGCCGCCGCGCCTTCGTCGACGCGATCCGCGAACGGGCCGAGCGCGCCGAACGCACCCGGGAGGAGGAGGCCCGCCGCCGCGTCGCCGAGGAGCGCCTCCGCATCGCCCGCGACCTGCACGACGTCGTCGCCCACCACATCGCCCTCGTCAACGTGCAGGCGGGCGTCGCCGCCCACGTCATGGACAAGCGGCCCGACCAGGCGAAGGAAGCCCTCGCCCACGTCAGGGAGGCGAGCCGCTCCGCGCTGGACGAGCTGCGCGCCACCGTCGGACTGCTGCGCCAGTCCGACGACCCGGAGGCCCCCACGGAACCGGCCCCCGGCCTGGCCCGCCTCGACGACCTGCTGGACTCGTTCCGGCGGGCCGGCCTCCCCGTCACCGTCGCCCGCACCGACCAGGGCGCGCAGCTGTCCGCGGCCGTCGACCTCGCCGCGTACCGGATCATCCAGGAGTCCCTGACGAACGTCCGCAAGCACGCCGGCCCGGACGCCACCGCCGAGGTCAGCGTGGTGCGGGTGGGCCGCACCATCGAGGTCACCGTGCTGGACAGCGGCAGCTCCGCCGCCGCGGCGCCCGGACCCGCCGCACCGGGCGGCCACGGCCTGCTCGGCATGCGGGAGCGCGCCACCGCCCTCGGCGGCGCCCTCACCACCGGGCCCCGCTTCGGCGGCGGCTTCCGGGTGCAGGCGATACTTCCGCTCACCGCAGGCACAGGGGAGGACGGGCCCGCATGACCATCGACGCCGCCGGCGCGCCGGAGCCGACGGAGCCCATCCGGGTGCTGCTCGCCGACGACCAGGCCCTGCTGCGCAGCGCGTTCCGCGTGCTGGTGGACTCCGAGCCGGACATGGTGGTCGTCGGGGAGGCCGCCGACGGCGCCGAAGCCCTCGCCCTCGCCCGCGCCACCGCACCGGACGTGGTGCTGATGGACATCCGCATGCCCGGCACCGACGGCCTCGCCGCCACGCGCGCCATCACCGCCGACCCGGCCCTGGACGGGGTGCACGTCGTCATGCTGACCACCTTCGAGGTCGACGACTACGTGGTGCAGTCGCTGCGGGCCGGCGCCTGCGGGTTCCTCGGCAAGGGCGCCGAACCGGACGAGCTGCTGGGCGCCATCCGGGTCGCCGCCGCGGGCGACGCCCTGCTGTCGCCCACCGCGACCAAGGGGCTCATCGCCCGCTTCCTGGCCCAGGGCGGTGACGGCACCGGGGACGGCGCGGGTGGTGGCGGGCCGTCGGCGGCCCGGCACGCGGAGCGCCTCGCCCCGCTCACCGGCCGCGAACGTGAGGTCCTCGCCCTCGTCGCGGGCGGACTGACCAACGACGAGATCGCCGAGCGGCTGACCGTCAGCCCGCTCACCGTGAAGACGCACGTCAACCGCACCATGGCCAAGCTCCGCGCCCGGGACCGCGCCCAACTCGTCGTCGCCGCCTACGAGACGGGCCTCGTCAGGCCCGGCGCGGACTGACCCCACCGGCCCCCTCCGGGCCGGGCACCGACCGCCCGTGCCGTGCCCGCCGTACTCCGTCCGGTGTACGCCGCCCGCCGGGAAAGAGACCTGGGGCGAGGGACACCGGCGGACGAGGCCCCGGCGGCCGGAGCGCCTGCCGCCCCGGCGAAGCCGGCCGCGGACGTGGAGGGCCCGGCGGTCCCCGCCCCCGCGTCCACCGACTAGGCCCGGGGCCCTGCCCGTGACCCGCCGGATGGGGCACGGGCAGGGCCGGGGCCCGGAACCCGGCCCCCTGCCGAGGAAGAGCCGAGGGGCGCCCCCCGTCGCGGGGGGCGCCCCTCAAGGCTTGCGGCGGCGGGCACGGCGGCCCGGCGCGCGCTACGGCAGCGCCAGCATCCGCTCCAGCGCCAGCTTCGCGTACTCCTCGGTCTCCCGGTCCACCTGGATCCGGTTGACCAGCTTGCCGTCCGCCAGGGACTCCAGCGCCCACACCAGGTGCGGCAGGTCGATGCGGTTCATCGTCGAGCAGAAGCAGACCGTCCGGTCGAGGAACGAGATCTCCTTGCCCTCGCCGGCGAAACGATTCGCCAGGCGCCGGACCAGGTTCAGCTCCGTGCCGATCGCCCACTTGGAGCCCGCCGGGGCGGCCTCCAGCGTCTTGATGATGTACTCGGTCGAGCCCACGTAGTCGGCAGCCGCCACGACCTCGTGCCGGCACTCGGGGTGGACCAGCACGTTCACGCCGGGGATGCGCTCGCGGACCTCGTTGACCGAGTCCAGCGAGAACCGGCCGTGCACCGAGCAGTGGCCGCGCCACAGGATCATCTTCGCGGCGCGCAGCGCCTCCGCCGTGAGGCCGCCGTTCGGCTTGTGCGGGTTGTAGACCACGCAGTCGTCCAGGGACATGCCCATGTCGCGGACCGCGGTGTTCCGGCCGAGATGCTGGTCCGGCAGGAAGAGGACCTTCTCGCCCTGCTCGAACGCCCAGTCCAGGGCACGCTCGGCGTTCGAGGACGTGCAGATGGTGCCGCCGTGCTTGCCGGTGAAGGCCTTGATGTCGGCGGAGGAGTTCATGTACGAGACGGGTACGGTCACGTCGGCGACGCCCGCCTCGGTCAGCACGTCCCAGCACTCGGCGACCTGCTCGGCCGTCGCCATGTCGGCCATCGAGCAGCCCGCGGCCAGGTCGGGCAGGACGACCTTCTGGTCGTCGCCGGTCAGGATGTCCGCGGACTCGGCCATGAAGTGCACGCCGCAGAAGACGATGTACTCGGCCTCCGGCCGTGCCGCCGCGTCCCGGGCGAGCTTGAAGGAGTCGCCCGTGACGTCCGCGAACTGGATGACCTCGTCGCGCTGGTAGTGGTGGCCGAGCACGAAGACCTTGTCTCCGAGCCGCTCCTTGGCCGCGCGGGCGCGCTCCACCAGGTCCGGGTCGGACGGCGCGGGCAGGTCGCCCGGGCACTCCACGCCGCGCTCGCTCTTCGGGTCGGCCTCGCGGCCGAGGAGAAGCAGCGCGAGCGGGGTCGGCTGGACGTCCAGGGGCTGGGCGGTGGTCACGTCACGCACCCTTTCTACTGAGCTTCACGTGGCAGGCACTGCGCCTTCTCGTCTAGATGACGCTATCTATCATATCCGGTTCACGTCACTTTGACGATGTCCATAGTGTCGATGTGACACATTCGCCTTCCCCGTGCCGGTGCTTGCCTGACGGCGGGTGTGCGAGCATGAGGAGGGACAAGAGGCAGACGAGAAAGACGAGCGCTCGGCCCGGAATGAATCCGCGGCCCCGCCGGTTGACCTGACCGTCGGCAAGCAGTCTTCGTACAACCCGGGAGAGAAGCAGATGTCCGTATCGGACGAGAAGACCACTGTCAGCGACGGCATCCTCCTGACGGACGCCGCCGCGGCGAAGGTCAAGGCCCTGCTCGACCAGGAAGGCCGCGACGACCTCGCCCTGCGGGTGGCCGTCCAGCCCGGTGGCTGCTCCGGCCTGCGCTACCAGCTCTTCTTCGACGAGCGCTCCCTCGACGGCGACGTGGAGAAGGACTTCGACGGCGTGAAGGTCGTCACCGACCGTATGAGCGCCCCGTACCTCGGCGGCGCCACCATCGACTTCGTGGACACGATCGAGAAGCAGGGCTTCACCATCGACAACCCGAACGCCACGGGTTCCTGCGCCTGCGGCGACTCCTTCAGCTGACGCCCGCAGGGCGTGACGGCGGCGGCCCCGGACCACCACGGTCCGGGGCCGCCGCCGTTCGCCCGGGACCAGCTCTCCGAAGCGGTCGGGCGCCCCGTCACCCGCCGCCCGGCCTCCCTGCACCACCGCCGTCCCGCTGCCTTGTGTCCGGCCGTCCGGAGTCTGCCACCGGGGTGCCGCACTCCCCGCGGGCGAGTCCCGCGGCAGGGGGCGCACGCCCCGCCCGCGTACCGCTTCCCGCGCCACACCCGCCGCTCCCGCCCTGCCCCCCCGCGTCTCGCGGGTGCGCACCGCTGCGGCAGCCGGCCCAAGAGGGCGCCGGGCCGTATCGCGCGGGTCCGGCGCGCGGCAGGTGACCGGGGCCGCCGCAGGCCCGTCACGGGCGGCAGGCCCGCCGCGGGCCCGTCCCGCCAGGCGCTGCCACGACGGGGTCCTCCTCGCTTCGACGGGTCCCCGCCCTCACCGCGGCCGCGCGGGCGCCCTGGGCCTTCCGCTCCCGAAGGCGCCGGTGTTGACCGGACGCTCCCCCGGGGCCCGCGCCGCCTGCTCCCCGTCCGCGCCCGTGCCGTTCCGGTCCGCCGCCCACCCTGTCCCGACGGGCAAGCCGAGCCCAGACCTGCCGGCGGGCGCGCGGCGGGTGACCGATCCGCCCGCCGCCGGCGCCCGTCGGCGGGTCCGCGGGCCGCCACCCCGCACGCCGTACGCGCCCGTGACCGGCCCCCGCCCACAGGCGACCAAGCGCGGCGGTGCCGCCCCGCCGTGCCCGGCTACTTCCGGGGCACCGGCTCGCCGCTCACCGCGTCCACGACCTCGCGGTCGCCCAGCGGGACCCGCAGCGTCACCGTGTCGCTCAGGTCCACGCCGAGCGCGATGCACGCCCGGTCCAGCTCGACCGGCGTCTCGTACAGCCGCACCTTCACCTGGGTGGCCGTCTCCTCGGCCCGCACCGTGTACCGGCTGCACACCCCGCCGGTGAACCACACCGTCAGCGTCCGGTCCCGCGCCTCGTACCGGTCGACCCGCAGATGGCCGCCCGCTTCGTCCGGCTCCGGCGCCAGCCGCTCCACCGGCACCGCCGGGTACGCGAACCGGTAGCGCTCGCCGTTCTCCCGCTCGGCGTCGAACAGCCAGGCCGGGACCAGCGCCGGAGCACCCTTCTCCAGCTGCCCCGCGAGACCGAAGGCCGCCCCGCGGATGGTCACCCGCTCCTTCGGCGGCAGCGGCGTGCGGCCCGGCTCGCACGGCGCGGCCGGGTCCGCACCGGTCGGCTCGGCTGCTCCGCCCATCACGTCCGGGGCCTGCGGACCGCCGTTCGGCACCGGTGTCGCGCAGCCGCCGATCCGGCCGTCCCGGTGGCCGACGGCCTCGTTCAGCTCCGCCACCGCCTCCTGCGCGGTCATCACCGGGTACTCCGCCGCCCGCACCGGCTCCAGCAGCCGCCCGCTGCCGCCGACGACCGCACCTCCCGAGCCCACCCTGATCCCCGTCGACCAGTCGTAGGTGGGCAGCCCGGCCACCACCGGATCGGCGTTCACCACCCGGACCCCGTCCATGACCTGCGAGGCGTCCAGCCGGGCGTCCGCCAGGCCGAGGCCCTCCAGCACCGGGGCCGCCGCCCGCTTCGCCGCGTCCTCGCCCACCGGCTTCCCGGACCCGCCGCCGTCCGGCGGGCACACCTTCTTCCCCTTCGGGCAGTTGTCCGTCACCGGCCCGCCCACGTGGTACGTCCAGGTCGCCGGCGCCTGCGCGTCCACCCGCAGCACCGCGCCCGACCCGTCCTTCTGCGGCCCGACGCGCCAGGCGCCGTGCTCCTCGACCGGTGTGCCCTCCACCCCGAGCAGGTCCGCGAGGCGCGCCACGTCGTCCGCGTCCACGGTCCCCTTCGGGCGGTAGGTGTGCGCCGTGCCGGGGCCGTCCGGCAGCGTGCCCGCCACGCGGTACGTCGCACCGCCCGGGTCCGGCTCGCCCGGGGCGATCCCCGGAGCCGTCGTGCCGCCGTCGCCCGCGGTCGGCGGCGGCGCCCCGCGGTTGTCCGCGACGGCCGCCTGCTCGGTGCCGCCCCGCTCGCCACCCGCCGCGGCCACGGCCAGGTACGTGCCCCCGCCCGCGAGCAGCACGGCCGCCGCCACCACGGAGACGGCGAGCGGCGAACGCCGCCGACCGGGGGTGACGTCGACCTGGCTGACGCCTGTGGGTTCGGTCTCGTTCACCGCAACGCTCCTTCGTCGGTCTCTCCCCTGTCGTATCTCCTTTTGACGGGAGACACCGTTGGGACGGAGCGGACGGGCGAGCGGTTCCGCACCTCCGGGGTACGGCGTGGCCCCCGGCCCCGGGGCGACCGCGGGGCCGGGGCGCCGCTCAGCCGCCGTACTCGGAGGCGGCGTCCATCATCCGCGCCGACGCGGGGGGCACCACCACGCCGTGGATCGCCGAGGGCGGCACGCGGCCGGGCGCGTCCACCGCGGGCACCACCCAGTGCGGGGCCATCCGCGCCGAGTTCCCGCACAGCTCGGCCAACGTCAACTCGGGCTCACGCCGCTCACGCGGCGACATGGTGTTCGACATAGGGGCACCGTACGCACGCCCGACCCGGCCGACAAAGAGCTACTATCGGGTAGTTTCCGCTGTTCTCCGTCCCCGGTCGCACCCGGTAGCGTGGACTGCCGCCCGTCGTCACCCGACGATCCCGTACGAGCGCCCTTCGCGCGTCCCGTCCAGCCGCCTCCCGCAGGAGCATCCCGCCGTGCGTATCGCAGTCACCGGCTCCATCGCCACCGACCACCTCATGACCTTCCCCGGCCGATTCGCCGACCAGCTCGTCGCCGATCAGCTGCACACGGTCTCCCTGTCCTTCCTGGTCGACAACCTCGACGTCCGCAGGGGAGGCGTCGGCGCCAACATCTGCTTCGGCATGGGCCAGCTCGGCGCCCGGCCGGTGCTGGTCGGCGCGGCGGGCTTCGACTTCGACGAGTACCGCGCCTGGCTCGACCGCCACGGGGTCGACACCGCCTCCGTGCGGATCTCCGAGGTGCTGCACACCGCGCGGTTCGTCTGCACCACGGACGCCGACCACAACCAGATCGGCTCCTTCTACACCGGCGCCATGAGCGAGGCCCGGCTCATCGAGCTCAAGGCCGTCGCCGACCGCGTCGGCGGTCTCGACCTCGTCCTGATCGGCGCCGACGACCCCGAGGCGATGCTCCGCCACACCGAGGAGTGCCGGACCCGGGGCATCCCGTTCGCCGCCGACTTCTCCCAGCAGATCGCGCGGATGGACGGCGAGGAGATCCGCACCCTCCTCGACGGCGCCACGTACCTCTTCTCCAACGAGTACGAGAAGGGGCTCATCGAGGCCAAGACCGGCTGGACCGACGAGGAGATCCTCGGCCGCGTCGGGCACCGCGTGACCACCCTCGGCTCGCGCGGTGTGCGCATCGAGCGCGTCGGCGACCCGGCCGTCGAGGTGGGCTGCCCGGAGGAGGACGCCAAGGTCGACCCGACCGGCGTCGGCGACGCTTTCCGCGCGGGCTTCCTGTCCGGCCTGTCCTGGGGCGTCGGCCTGGAGCGCGCCGCACAGGTCGGCTGCATGCTGGCCACGCTGGTCATCGAGACGCTCGGCACCCAGGAGTACACGCTGCGCCGCGCCCACTTCATGGAGCGCTTCACGAAGGCGTACGGCGACGAGGCCGCGGCCGAGGTGCAGGCGCACCTCTCCTGACACCCGCGCCACCCGCCCCGGAGCCCGCGGAGGACTCCGGGGCGGACCGCTGTCCCGGTGCGTGCCGCAAGCCTGCGCGCCCCCGTGCCGGGACCGCCCCGGTGTTCCCCGCGGTGATCACGCCTCCGCGCGCCGCGCCGGCCACCGGAGCAGCCCGCCCCCGCGGGCGATCCCGCACGACGGCGCCCGCCGCCGGCTCGTCGGCCTCCCGAGGCGGAGGTCCCACCCCCGCCCGACCGCGCCGCCCGTCCGGCGCGGCGGCCTCCGCGCGCTCCGGCGTGGACCACCCGGGCCGCCGCGCGGCTGCGGCGGGAGGCGCGCCGGCCCCGTACGTCCAGGAGGAGCTAGGTCCGGCGGCGGACCACGTACACCGCTCCGCGCTCCGCGGGTTCCTCGCCCACGTACTCCTGGTCGCGCATCCAGCACCACGCGCGGATGTCCAGCTCGGCCACCTCGTCGTCGGTGACGACACGGACCGTGCCGCCCACCGGGACCTCCCCGATGACCTTCGCGAGTTCGATCACGGGCACCGGACAGCGCTTTCCCAGCGCGTCGACCACGAGCTCCCCGGCCGTCCCCGCCGCGTCGGCCGTCCCCGCCGCGCCGGCTGTCGGAGCGCCCAACTGCTCCCGCACGCCGGCCACCACGCCCGGCAGCACGTCGAGGAAGCGCTCCACCTCCGCCTCCGCCACCCCGGCGGGGAGCGACACGCGGACGTTCCCCTCCGACAGCACGCCCATGGCGCGCAGCACATGGCTCGGGGTCAGCGTCGAGCTCGTGCAGGACGAACCGGAGGACACCGAGAAGCCCGCCCGGTCCAGTCCGTGCAGCAGCGCCTCGCCGTCCACGTACAGGCAGGAGAAGGTGACCAGGTGGGGGAGGCGCCGCACCGGGTCGCCCACCACCTCCACGTCCGCCACCCGTTCGGGGACCCGCACCCGGATCCGGTCCACGAGCTCCCGCAGCCGCTCCGCCTCCGTCGCGGCCTCCTCCCGCACCGCCCGCAGCGACGCCGCGGCGGCCACCACCGCCGGCAGGTTGGGGAAGCCGGGCGACCGCCCCGACTCGCGCTCGTCCGCCGGGCCGGGCGCGGCGAACCGCACCCCCTTGCGCACCGCCAGCAGACCCACTCCCGCAGGGCCGCCCCATTTGTGGGCGCTTCCGGTCAGTACGGACCAACTGGCCTCCACCGGGCCCCACGCGAGCGACTGCGCCGCGTCCACCAGCAGCGGCACCCCCGCCGCCCGGCACGCCTCGGCCACCTCGGCCACCGGCTGGACCGTGCCCACCTCGTGGTTGGCCGACTGGAGGCACGCCAGAGCGGTCTCCTCGCGCAGGGCCGACGCGTACGACGCGGGCAGCACCGCGCCCGTGCGCTCCACCGGAACCTCGGTCACCGTGCCCCCGCCCGCCTCGTGGGTGGCCGCCGCGTGCAGCAGGGACGAGTGCTCCACCGCCGACAGCACCAGATGCCGGCCCGTCCGCCGACGCCCCGCCAGCACGCCCGACACGCCCGTGTGCACCGCGTGCGTGCCCGAGGGGGTGAACGTGAGCTCGTCGGGGCGGCACCCCACCGCCTCCGCCGCGGCCTCCCGCGCCGCGTCGAGCAGCATCCGGGCACGCCTGCCCTCCCGGTACAGCCGCGCGGGGTCCGCCCAGCCCTCGTCCAGCGACGCCTGGAGCGCCTGCCGGGCGACCGGGTGCAGGGGTGCGGAGGAAGCAACGTCGAAGTAGGCCACATGGTCACGCTATCCCCCGCGGGCGGGTCCCGGAGAGGTACGGGACCGTGCCGCCCACGGGCCTCTCACCTGCGAACACAACCCGAAAGAGGGGCGTGGCGGCGCGTTGGGCACCCTCCCCGCGCGGCGCCAAATAGCGTCCAGTAGGGTTTGGTCCGCATAAACATCCAAACCCCTGCCCGCGTCAGGGCCGGCGACCGACCAGCGAGACGGCCGCAGCCGACCCGCGGGCGAGACTCTCGGGAAGGCGCTACGTGAGTCCCAACGGCTCCGACCGCTCGTCGCGGCGCCCGATGCGGCGGAAGCTGCCGCAGGTGCTGACTGCGGGCCTGATCCTGGCTACCGCCTCCGGTTGCTCTTACAACTGGGAGGACTTCCCCCGCCTCGGTATGCCCTATCCGGTGACGGAAGAGGCGCCGCGGATCCTCTCTCTCTGGCAGGGCTCGTGGGCGGCTGCGCTCGCCACGGGCGTGCTCGTGTGGGGTCTGATCCTGTGGAGCGTCTTCTTCCACCGGCGCAGCCGCACCAAGGTGGAGGTTCCTCCGCAGACCCGGTACAACATGCCGATCGAGGCGCTGTACACGGTCACTCCGCTCATCATCGTCTCGGTGCTCTTCTACTTCACCGCGCGTGACGAGTCCGAGCTCCTCAAGCTCTCCGAGAAGCCCACCCACACCATCAACGTGGTCGGTTACCAGTGGAGCTGGGGCTTCAACTACATCGAGAACGTGGACGGCGACGCCGCCACGGGCACCGAGGTCCCCGAGGAGCTCGGCGCCATTCCGGACAAGTTCCAGAAGCAGTTCCCGAAGGGTGCCGAGGGCGTCTACGACGCCGGCATCCCGGGCACGCGGGACCCGGAGACGAAGAACCCCGGCCCGACGCTGGTCCTGCCCAAGGGCGAGAAGGTCCGGTTCGTCCTGACCTCCCGCGACGTCATCCACTCCTTCTGGGTGGTGCCGTTCCTCATGAAGCAGGACGTCATCCCGGGTCACACGAACGCCTTCGAGGTGACCCCGAACCAGGAGGGCACCTTCCTGGGCAAGTGCGCCGAGCTCTGCGGCGTCGACCACTCCCGGATGCTCTTCAACGTCAAGGTCGTCTCCCCCGAGGAGTACCAGCAGCACCTGGAGAAGCTGGCGGAGAAGGGGCAGACCGGCTACATCCCGTCGGGCATCGAGCAGACGGACCCGGCCAGGAATGCGGAGAAGAACCAACTGTGAGCATCCTCAACGAACCCCAGGGTGCCGACAAGGCAGCTGACGGCTCGCGGGAGCCGTACGAGAACGAGCTGCCCGTCCGGCGCAGGCAGCCAGGCAACGTCGTCGTCAAGTGGCTGACCACCACGGACCACAAGACGATCGGCACGCTCTACCTGGTCACCTCGTTCGCCTTCTTCTGCATCGGCGGCCTCCTGGCGCTCTTCATGCGCGCCGAGCTGGCCCGGCCGGGTACGCAGCTCATGTCGAACGAGCAGTTCAACCAGGCGTTCACGATGCACGGCACGATCATGCTGCTGATGTTCGCGACGCCGCTGTTCGCCGGATTCGCGAACTGGATCATGCCGCTGCAGATCGGTGCGCCCGACGTGGCGTTCCCGCGGCTGAACATGTTCGCCTACTGGCTGTACCTGTTCGGCTCGCTCATCGCCGTGGCCGGCTTCCTGACCCCGCAGGGTGCGGCCGACTTCGGCTGGTTCGCGTACACCCCGCTGTCGGACGCGATCCGCTCGCCCGGTGTCGGCGCCGACATGTGGATCATGGGCCTCGCCTTCTCCGGCTTCGGCACCATCCTCGGCTCGGTCAACTTCATCACCACGATCATCTGCATGCGCGCCCCCGGCATGACGATGTTCCGCATGCCGATCTTCACGTGGAACGTGCTGCTGACCGGTGTCCTGGTCCTGCTCGCCTTCCCGGTCCTCGCCGCCGCGCTGTTCGCGCTGGAGTCGGACCGCAAGTTCGGCTCGCACATCTTCGACCCGGCCAACGGCGGCGCCCTGCTGTGGCAGCACCTCTTCTGGTTCTTCGGCCACCCCGAGGTGTACATCATCGCCCTGCCGTTCTTCGGCATCGTCTCGGAGATCGTCCCGGTCTTCAGCCGCAAGCCGATGTTCGGCTACATCGGCCTGATCGCCGCGACCATCGCCATCGCCGGCCTCTCGGTGACGGTGTGGGCGCACCACATGTACGTCACCGGTGGCGTACTGCTGCCGTTCTTCGCCTTCATGACGTTCCTCATCGCGGTGCCGACCGGTGTGAAGTTCTTCAACTGGATCGGCACGATGTGGAAGGGCTCACTGTCCTTCGAGACCCCGATGCTCTGGGTCGTCGGCTTCCTGATCACCTTCACCTTCGGTGGTCTGACCGGTGTGATCCTGGCGTCGCCCCCGATGGACTTCCACGTCTCGGACTCGTACTTCGTCGTCGCGCACTTCCACTACGTCGTCTTCGGCACCGTGGTCTTCGCGATGTTCGCCGGATTCCACTTCTGGTGGCCGAAGTTCACCGGCAAGATGCTGGACGAGCGCCTCGGCAAGATCACCTTCTGGACGCTGTTCATCGGCTTCCACGGCACGTTCCTCGTCCAGCACTGGCTGGGTGCCGAGGGCATGCCGCGCCGCTACGCCGACTACCTGGCCGCGGACGGCTTCACCGCGCTGAACACGATCTCCACGATCGCCTCGTTCCTGCTCGGCCTGTCGATCCTGCCGTTCTTCTACAACGTCTGGAAGACCGCCAAGTACGGCAAGAAGATCGAGGTCGACGACCCGTGGGGCTACGGCCGCTCCCTGGAGTGGGCCACCTCGTGCCCGCCGCCGCGGCACAACTTCCTCACGCTGCCGCGCATCCGCTCCGAATCGCCGGCGTTCGACCTGCACCACCCTGAGATCGCCGAGATCGACCAGCTGGAGAACCAGGGTCGTACGGAAACCGCGCTGGTCGGTGGCAAGGAGGCCGGCAAGTGAAGATCCAGGGCAAGATGTTCATCTGGCTGAGCTTCTTCATCCTCGCCATGGCCGTCCTGTACGGCGTGTGGGCGAAGGAGCCGGTCGGCACCACGGCGCTGTTCATGGCCTTCGGCCTGGCGATCATGGTCGGCTACTACCTGGCCTTCACGGCCCGGCGGGTGGACGCCCTGGCGCAGGACGACAAGGAGGCCGACGTCGCGGACGAGGCCGGTGAGGTCGGCTTCTTCTCGCCGCACAGCTGGCAGCCGCTCTCGCTCGCCCTCGGCGGTGCGCTCGCGTTCCTGGCGGTCGCCCTCGACTGGTGGCTCATCTACTTCTCCCTGCCGGTCATCCTGGTCGGCATCTGGGGATGGGTGTTCGAGTACTACCGGGGCGAGAACCAGAACCAGTAGGCGTCCCACGCCCGTGAAGGGGCCCGGCATCCTCCGGAAGGAGGGGCCGGGCCCCCTTTCGTGGTCATCCTTTTGCAGTCATCCGGCGTGCCGGGGTCGACAGCCGTTCCTACGGTGTGCTTATGAGCCACACGCCAAGCATGCGCACCGTTCTCAGCTGCTCCCTGCTGGTCGTCGTCGCGGGTGCGGGCGCGACCGGCTGCAACGGCCCGGAAGGGCACCCCCTGTCCGCCCGTCCCTACGACGCCGCGGACCAGATCACCTTCAACGGGCCGGGAGACGACCGCAAGGCGCCCCTGGACCGGCCCCTGGAGGTCACCAGCAAGGACGGCGGCGGCCGCATCACGGACGTCACGGCCGTCGACGAGGCAGGCCACTACCTGGCCGGCGAACTCGCCGCGGACGGCAGCCGCTGGCGCTCCACCGGCCCGCTGGCCGCGGAGGCCCGCTACACCGTCAGGGTCGCCACGGAGAACGGCGACGGCGCCCCCGGCGTCCGTGTGCTGACGTTCGAGACCGCGGCGGCCCGGCAGCGGATGAAGGTCGCGTTCGGGCCCGAACCGGGCACCTACGGCGTGGGACAGCCCCTCACGGCCGAACTCAGCCACCCCGTCACGACCAAGGAGGGCCGCGCCGCCGTCGAGCGGGGCCTCAAGGTCCGCTCCACGCCCGCGGTCACCGGCGCCTGGCACTGGGTCGACGACAAGAAGCTCCACTACCGGCCCAAGGACTACTGGCCGGCCGGCGCCCGGGTCAACCTCACCAGCAACCTCGCGGGTGTCCGCGTCGCCAAGGGCGTCTACGGCACCCCCACCGACCCGCTCGTCCTCACCATCGGGGACCGTGTCGAGGCCGTCACCGACGCCGCCACCCACCAGATGGTCTTCAAGCGGAACGGAAAGGTGATCAACACCATCCCCGTGACCACCGGCAAACCGGGCTTCTCCACCCGCAACGGCACCAAAGTCGTGCTGGAGAAGCAGTACTTCGTACGGATGCGCAGCACCACCGTCGGCATCGCCGAAGGCAGCAGCGAGTCCTACGACCTGCCGGTCTACTACGCGACGCGCGTCACCTGGAGCGGCGAGTACGTCCATGCCGCGCCCTGGTCCGTCGGTTCGCAGGGGTACGCCAACGTCAGCCACGGCTGCGTGGGCATGTCGACGGGCAACGCCGCCTGGTTCTTCGAGAACATCCGCCGCGGCGACCTGGTCACGGTCGTCAACAGCATCGGCCAGGACATGGCCCCGTTCGGGAACGGTTTCGGCGACTGGAACCTGCCCTGGGACCAGTGGCGCCAGGGCAGCGCCGTGCTGGGCGGCACGCCGGACGGCGCCACGCCCGCGGACGGCGCCCGCCTGAGGCCGCGCGCCGCATAGCCCCGCGGACGCCCGCAGGCACCGTCAGCCTGGCCCCGGAGCGGGGCCAGGCGGCTACGCCTCCACCGACAGGCGGCTGCGGACCAGTCCGGCCAGCGCGTCCGCCAGCTCCACCGGGTCCACAGGAAGGGTCACCGCCGCGTCCGCGCGGCTCCACGTGGCCAGCCACGCGTCCTGCGGACGCCCCATCAGCAGCAGCACCGGCGGGCAGTCGAAGACCTCGTCCTTGAGCTGGCGGCACACGCCCATCCCGCCCGCCGGCACGGCCTCGCCGTCCAGGACGCACACGTCGACCCCGCCCTGCTCCAGGCGCTCCAGCACCGCGGGCAGCGTCGCGCACTCGACGTACTGGACCGGGGGGACGTCGGCCGCCGGCCGCCTCCCCGCCGCCATCCGGACCTGCGCGCGGGTGTTCGCGTCGTCGCTGTAGACCAGTACGGTGGCGGTCGACTGCATGCTGGGTCCCTCCGAGTTTCGTACGACGTCGTACACGGTGAGTTGCTCGGTAACCGACGCCGCGGATGCTACTCCCTCCGGGGCCCCGTCAACACCGGTGAGACGGCTGTTCGAGGCGGTTCCGCTGGGCCGTTCGGGTCGAGCGCGGCCCCCCGCCGGAGGGGGGACACTCCGAACGGCACCCCCCGGAGTGAGGGCGAGATAAGCGACCGACATAATGTCGGTCGTGGCGACAGCAACGACAGTAGATACCGGGCACGCGCACCCGCCGGTCAATCGACCGAACCTCACCAGCGTCGGAACAGTCATCTGGCTGAGTTCCGAGCTGATGTTCTTCGCGGCCCTCTTCGCGATGTACTTCACCCTGCGTTCGGTGACGGGTCCCGAATACTGGGCCGAGCAGGCAGAACACCTGAACTTCTGGTTCGCGTTCTCCAACACCACGATCCTGGTGCTCTCCTCCCTCACCTGCCAGCTCGGCGTGTTCGCCGCCGAGCGCGGTGACGTGAAGAAGCTGCGTGCCTGGTTCATCGTGACCTTCATCATGGGCGCGGTCTTCATCGGCGGCCAGGTCCTGGAGTACACCGAGCTGGTCAAGGAGGCGGGCATGTCCCTGTCCTCCGGTCCGTACGGCTCCGTGTTCTACCTGACCACCGGCTTCCACGGCCTCCACGTGACGGGCGGCCTGATCGCGTTCCTCCTGGTACTCGGCCGGACGTACGCCGCGAAGCGGTTCACCCACGAGCAGGCGACGGCCGCCATCGTCGTGTCCTACTACTGGCACTTCGTCGACGTGGTCTGGATCGGCCTCTTCGCCACGATCTACATGATCAAGTAGTCGGGTCCCACCCGACACGTCCAGCAAGCATCGACGCAGAAGATCCTGACACCGGGGTAATCCGTGAAAAAGCTCTCCGCACGACGACGCCATCCGCTGGCGGCGCTCGTCGTCCTACTTCTCGCGCTGGCGGCCACAGGGGGGCTGTACGCCGCGTTCGCGCCCGCGGGCCAGGCACAGGCCGACGAGACCGCCCAGTCCCTCGCCATCGAGGAGGGCAAGAAGCTCTACACCGTCGGCTGCGCCACCTGTCACGGCACCAACGGTCAGGGCACCTCCGACGGTCCGTCCCTGATCGGTGTGGGCTCGGCCGCGGTGGACTTCCAGGTCGCCACCGGCCGCATGCCCGCCATGCAGCCGGGCGCGCAGGTACCGCGCAAGCCGAACATCTACACCCAGGCGCAGATCGACCAGCTGGCCGCGTACATCGCGTCGCTCGGTCCCGGCCCGGTCACGCCGACCGAGGAGCAGTACAGCCCGGAAGGCGCGGACATCGCCCGGGGTGGTGAGCTGTTCCGCAACAACTGCGCGCAGTGCCACAACTTCACCGGCGAGGGCGGCGCCCTCACCAAGGGCAAGTACGCCCCGAGCCTCGAAGGCGTCAGCGAGAAGCACATCTACGAGGCCATGCAGACCGGCCCGCAGAACATGCCCTCCTTCCCGGACACGATCATGCCGGAGCAGGAGAAGAAGGACATCATCGCGTACATCAAGGCCGTCAACGGTGATGAGACCCCGTCCCCCGGCGGTTTCGCACTGGGTGGCCTGGGACCGGTCGCCGAGGGCCTCTTCGGCTGGATCTTCGGTCTCGGTTCGCTGATCGCTGTCGCCGTCTGGGTCGCGGCCCACACCGCTAAGGCCAAGAAGTCATGAGTAGCCAAGAGATTTCCGAAGAGAGCCTGCCGAGCGGGCAGGACAGCGCGCACGGCAAGGCGGTAGCCGAGAACCCGTTCGCAGACCCGGGCCTCCCGCCCCACAAGCCCCGCATCCAGGACATCGACGAGCGGGCCGCCAAGCGCTCGGAGCGCACGGTCGCCCTGCTCTTCACGGTGTCGATGCTCGCCACGGTCGGCTTCATCGCGTCGTTCGTCGCCTTCGACGTCGACCAGATCGTGTACATCTGGCCGCTGGGCCACGTGAGCATCCTGCACGTGATGCTGGGTCTGACGCTGGGCATCGCCCTGTTCTGCATCGGCGCGGGCGCGGTCCACTGGGCCCGCACCCTGATGTCCGACGTGGAGGTCGCCGACGACCGCCACCCGATCGAGGCGAGCCCCGAGACCAAGGCCAAGGTCATGGCCGACTTCCGGGAGGGTGCCGCCGAGTCGGCGATCGGCCGCCGCAAGCTGATCCGCAACACGATGTTCGGCGCCCTCGCGATGGTGCCGCTCTCCGGTGTGGTGCTGCTGCGCGAGCTCGGCCCGCTGCCCGAGGACAAGCTGTTCAAGACGTCCTGGGCCAACGGCAAGCTGCTCATCAACATGAACACGAACGAGCCGCTGCGTCCCGAGGACGTGCCGGTCGGCTCGCTGACCTTCGCCAAGCCCGAGGGCCTGGAGGAGAGCGACCACGACTTCAACACCTTGATCGCCAAGGACGCCCTGATGATCGTCCGGATCCAGCCGGAGGACATCAAGGACAAGCGCGAGCTCGAGTGGTCCCACGAGGGCATCGTGGCCTTCTCCAAGATCTGCACCCACGTGGGCTGCCCGATCTCCCTGTACGAGCAGCAGACGCACCACGTCCTCTGCCCGTGCCACCAGTCCACCTTCGACCTCTCCGACGGCGCCCGCGTCATCTTCGGCCCTGCCGGCCACGCCCTCCCGCAGCTGCGGATCGGCGTGAATGACGAGGGCTTCCTCGAAGCGCTCGGCGACTTCGAGGAGCCGGTCGGTCCTGCATTCTGGGAGCGCGGATGAGCACCGCAAGTACGCACACATCAGGCGCTGACGCACCGGGACAGCAGAAGGCGCCCGCCGGTGAGCGGGTCGCGGACTGGGCCGACGGCCGGCTGGGGATCTACTCCCTGGCCAAGGCCAACATGCGGAAGATCTTCCCGGACCACTGGTCCTTCATGCTGGGTGAGGTCTGCCTCTACAGCTTCATCATCATCATCCTGACGGGTGTCTACCTGACACTGTTCTTCCACCCGTCGATGAACGAGATCGAGTACCACGGCGCCTACGTGCCGATGCACGGCGTCCGCATGACGGAGGCCTACGCCTCGACGCTGGACATCAGCTTCGACGTCCGCGGTGGTCTGCTGATCCGCCAGATCCACCACTGGGCGGCGCTGATCTTCATCGCCGGCATGTTCGTGCACATGATGCGCGTCTTCTTCACCGGCGCGTTCCGCAAGCCGCGTGAGATCAACTGGCTGTTCGGCTTCCTGCTGTTCGTCCTGGGCATGTTCACCGGCTTCACCGGCTACTCGCTCCCGGACGACCTGCTCTCCGGCACCGGTGTCCGCTTCACGCAGGGCGCGATCCTGGCGACGCCGATCGTCGGCACGTACCTCTCGATGTTCCTGTTCGGCGGCGAGTTCCCCGGCCACGACATGGTGGCCCGGTTCTACTCGATCCACATCCTGCTGCTGCCGGGCATCATGCTCGGCCTCGTGGTGGCGCACCTGATCCTGGTCTTCTACCACAAGCACACGCAGTTCCCCGGGCCCGGCCGGACCAACAAGAACGTCGTCGGCATGCCGCTGCTGCCGGTCTACATGGCCAAGGCGGGAGGCTTCTTCTTCCTGGTCTTCGGCGTCATCGCGATCATCTCGGCGCTGTTCACCATCAACCCGGTGTGGGCCCTCGGCCCGTACCGCCCGGACATGGTGTCCACCGGTGCCCAGCCCGACTGGTACATGGGCTTCGCCGAGGGTCTGATCCGCGCCATGCCCGGCTGGGAGATCAACCTGTGGGGCCACACCCTGGTCCTGGGCGTGTTCATCCCGCTGGTGCTCTTCGGCGTGATGCTGGCCGCCATCGCGGTCTACCCGTTCATCGAGTCGTGGATCACCGGCGACAAGCGCGAGCACCACATCCTGGACCGCCCGCGCAACGCGCCCACCCGCACCGCGCTGGGCGTCGCCTGGATCACGGCCTACATGATCATGCTGGTCGGTGGTGGCAACGACATCGTCGCCACGCACTTCCACCTGTCCATCAACGCGGTCACCTGGTTCGTCCGGATCTTCTTCTTCGTCGGACCGGTCATCGCCTTCGTGGTCACCAAGCGGATCTGCATGGGTCTCCAGCGCCGCGACCGCGACAAGGTGCTGCACGGCCGCGAGACCGGCATCATCAAGCGGCTGCCGCACGGTGAGTTCGTCGAGGTCCACGAGCCGCTCAGCCAGGCCAAGCTGCACACGCTCACCGCGCACGAGCAGTACGCGCCGGCCGAGATCGGCCCGACGGTCGACGAGAACGGCGTCGAGCGCAAGCCGGGCCGCCTGGAGAAGCTCCGCGCCAAGCTCAGCAAGGGCTACTACGGCGAGGACAACCAGGTCCCCAAGGCCACGGTCGAGGAGTACAAGGAGATCAGCGCCGGCCACGGCCACCACTGATCCCCTGACCGCCCGCCGGGAGACCTGACGCACAGGTCGCACCCGCGGCTCGCCACGGTGAGAGCCCCGTCCACACCACGGACGGGGCTCTTCGCCGTCCCTGGGGATGGATAGGCTGGGACGCGACGGAACCCTCACGCCGGTGAGGCCCCACGACCCAGGAGCGACCATGAGCGCTGTGACCCCCGCAGGAGGACCGACCGCGGCGGGCCACTCCTGGCCCCGGGTCCTGGACGCCCTGCTGACCGGGCAGGACCTCGACGCGGACGCCACGGCCTGGGCGATGGAGCGCATCCTCAGCGGCGAGGCCACCGACGCGCAGATCGCCGGGTTCGCGGTGGCGCTGCGCGCCAAGGGCGAGACCGTCGAGGAGATCACCGGCCTCGTGCGCACCATGTACGCGCACGCCCGCACCATCGAGGTGCCCGGCCCGTCCGTCGACATCGTCGGCACCGGCGGCGACGGCGCCAAGACCGTGAACATCTCCACGATGTCCGCGATCGTCGTCGCCGGCACGGGCGCCAAGGTCGTCAAGCACGGCAACCGGGCGGCGTCGTCCGCCTCGGGCGCCTCCGACGTCCTGGAGAAGCTCGGGGTCAACCTGGACCTCGCTCCGGGTCGGGTGGCCGAGGTCGCGGAGGAAGCGGGCGTCACCTTCTGCTTCGCCGTCAAGTTCCACCCCGCGCTGCGGCACGTGGCGGCGGCCCGCAAGGAGCTCGGCATCCGCACGACGTTCAACTTCCTGGGCCCGCTGACGAACCCCGCCCGGGTGCGGGCGCAGGCCACCGGGGTCGCCGACGCGCGGATGGCGCCCATCATGGCGGGCGTCCTCGCGGAACGGGGCTCCTCGGCGCTGGTGTTCCGCGGTGACGACGGCCTCGACGAACTGACCACCACGGCCACCTCCCGGGTGTGGGTCGTCCGTGACGGCGCCGTCCGGGAGGAGGCGTTCGACCCGCGGGAGGTGGGCATCGAGCTGGTCCCGGTGGAGGCGCTGCGCGGCGCCGACGCGTCGTACAACGCGGACGTGGCCCGCCGCATGCTGGCCGGGGAGACCGGGCCCGTGCGGGACGCGGTGCTGCTGAACTCGGCGGCGGCGCTGGCGGCCCTGGAGCCGTCGGACGCGCCCCTGGCGGAGCAGATCCGGGCGGGCATGGCGAAGGCGGCCGAGTCGATCGACTCGGGCGCGGCCCGGGAAGCCCTGGAGCGCTGGGTGGCCGCGAGCCACCGGTAGGCGGCCCCTGCACGCGCGGCTCCGCCCCCGGTCGGCCCCCTCGCAGGCGCCGGGGGCGGAGCCGTCCTGCTGCCGTGTGCGCCGTCCGGTATCCGGACCGGGGACTTGCGCCGCTGGGCGCGTGTGGCAAGATGCTGCACCAAGGTCATGAGTGACAGCGACCACGGCCCCGGCCCGCTGTCCGGCAACCCTCCGTCCGTGGCGGGGTGCCCCGGGTGAAGACCAGGCCGCAGGCAGCGAGGTCTGCGGCAAGCGCGGACCCCTGCGACACCCTGGGGTCCTGGTCCCGAGGAGTTGTCCCGTGAGCAAGCGAATGCGTTAGGGCCTGGCCCCTTCTTCGGGCCGAGGCCCTTTTCCGTACCCGCGTGCGGGCGCCCGTCCGGGCCGCCCCGCGGGCTTCCCCACCGTCGTTCGCCGTGCCTCCCAGGAGAGTTCGCCATGTCCGCGTACCCGCACACCGCCACCGCCCCCGCCGCCGGCACCTGTACCGAGCCGCTGCCCGTCCTCGGACGCGACGTCACCGTCCCGCTCGTCACCGGCGGTGAGGTGACCTACGCCCCGTTGGACTACGCGGCCAGCGCGCCCGCCCTCCAGCGGGTCTGGGACGACGTCGCCGCCTACGCGCCGTACTACGGCAGCGTGCACCGGGGCGCCGGGTACCTCTCGCAGCTGTCCACCGACCTGT
The DNA here is from genome assembly GCF_001865245.1 of Streptomyces sp. CC53. Lineage (GTDB taxonomy): Bacteria > Actinomycetota > Actinomycetes > Streptomycetales > Streptomycetaceae > Streptomyces. The sequence goes on from NZ_MKXB01000148.1 coordinate 28,995, forward strand.
TCGAGCGCAGCCGCAGCACCGTCCACGCGTTCCTCGGCTGCCGCCCCGGCGACCAGGTGGTCTTCACCCGGTCGACCACCGACTCGCTGAACCTGCTGGCCGGGGCGCTCCCCGACGGCTGCGAGGTGTTCGTCTTCGAGACCGAGCACCACGCCGCGCTGCTGCCGTGGCGCGGACACCGGGTGACCTGCCTGGACGCCCCGGGAACGCCGCGGGAGGCGGTCGAGTCCCTGGAGCGGGCGCTCGCTGCGCGCGAGCCGTACGGCCCCGCCCTGGTGTGTGTGACGGGCGCGTCGAACGTGACCGGTGAGCTCTGGCCCGTGCGGGAGCTGGCCGCCGCCGCGCACGCCCACGGGGCGCGCATCGTGCTGGACGCCGCGCAGCTCGCGCCGCACCGGCCGGTGGACGTGGCCGCGCTCGACGTGGACTGGGTGGCGCTGTCCGGGCACAAGCTGTACGCCCCGTTCGGCGCGGGCGTGCTGGCCGGGCGCGCCGACTGGCTGCGCGCGGCGGAGCCCTACCTGGCGGGCGGCGGGGCGTCCCGCAGCGTGGTGCGGCGTCCTGACGGCGGGCTGGAGGCGGATTGGCACGACACCGCGGCGCGGCACGAGGCCGGCTCCCCGAACGTCATCGGGGCGTACGCGCTGGCCTCCGCCTGCCGGACGCTCACCGAGGCCGGGTTCGAGGCGCTCGCGGCCCGGGAGCGGGAGCTGGTGGCCCGGCTGCGGGCGGGCCTCGCCGAGGTGCCGCAGGTGCGGGTGCTGTCGCTGTTCGGCGACGACGCCCCGCGGGTGGGGGTGGTGTCGTTCGTGGTGGACGGCTGGAACAGCTCGCACGTCGCGGCGGCGCTGTCCGCCGAGTACGGGATCGGCGTGCGCGACGGCCTGTTCTGCGCCCACCCGCTCGTGCGCAGGCTCCTGGGCGGCGCCCCGGAGGCTCCCGCGGAGTGCGGGGCGCCGGACCCCGCGCCGGGGGACGGGCCGCTGAACGCGGTCCGGGTCAGCTTCGGCGCGGGCACGCCGGACGAGCACGTCGACCGGTTCCTGCGGGCGGTCAAGGAGCTCGTCAGGGACGGGGCCCGATGGACGTACCGCACCGAGGACGGGCGCTGTGTGCCGGACCGTGGCTGAACTGCGTTCGCTCGTACGGGTGATTCGGCCCTCGTGGCGGAGGCGCGGTCGCGCCGTCCGCGTCGGGGCCGGGCGGTGCTACGCGTCGAGGCCGATCGCGAAGGCCGCCTCCAGGTCGTGCTGCGAGTAGGTGCGGAACGCCACGTGCGTGTCGGTGGCCTCCACCCCCGGGATCTTGCTGATGCGGCCCGGGATGACGTCCGCCAGGTCGTCGTGGCGGCCCACCCGCACCATGGCGATCAGGTCGTACGTCCCGGTGACCGAGAAGACCTCGCTGACGCAGTCGAGCGCGGCGATCTCCTCGGCGATCTCGGGGATGCGGTCCACGCTGGTCTTGATGAGCACGATCGCGGTGATCACGGCTGTCCCTCTCCCTCGGTGGCCGCTGCTGGCGCCTTCACTCTAATGCCCCGGTAGCGCGCCCACGCGTAGAGGAAGCCCAGGCCGAAGCCGATCAGGTGCGCCAGATAGGCCACGCCGGGCCCGCTGCCCGCGCCGCGCGCGGCCAGCCACTGCAGGGCGAACCAGAAGACGAGCACGATCCAGGCGGGAAAGCGCAGCGGCAGGAAGAAGAGGAAGGGGAACAGGCTCGTCACCCGGGCCCTCGGGAAGAGGTACAGGAAGGCGCCGAGGACCCCGGAGATGGCGCCGGACGCCCCCACGAGCGTCTGGTCGCTGCCCGCGTGCGCCAGCGCGTACCCGGACAGCGCGAGGTACCCGCAGCCCGCGTAGAACAGCCAGAACCGCAGGTGCCCCATCCGTTCCTCGGCCATCGCGCCGAACACGAACAGGAAGAGCATGTTGCCGAGCAGGTGCAGCCAGTTGCCGTGCACGAACAACGCGCTGAAGGGCGTGAGCAGCGCCCCGGGCGCCCCGCCGAGCAGTTCCGCCGGGATCACGCCCCAGCGCTCGAAGTAGGCGCTCTGCGCCGCGATGAGGGCGTCCCCGGTGCCGTAGGAGGTGCGCAGCCCGGAGGCCGGGCCGAGCACGAAGACCAGGGTGCACACCCCGATGACCCCGTAGGTCACCGAAGGGCCGGTGACGACCGCACGGACTGCTCCCCGCCAATCGATCATGCACAGATCATGACGTAAAGGGGGTGAGCGGGACAGAGCGCCTCGCCGGACCATCGCCGACCGCGGAGGCCGTAGGGTTACGGGCATGCCCTGGGCGGGCCCGACGGCCGCGTCCCGGGCGCCTCCGCAGTTCGACGGCGCACCGCGGAACCCCGCACCCGGCACGATACGGCCGGCCCGGCCCGGACCGATCACGAGAAGGACGACGGCACCCATGACGACGGTTCCCCTGCCGACGGACACCACCCGCTGGCGCTGCACGCTCTGCGGCAACCTGACACGCTTCGACGTGACGCGCTCCTCCAAGGTCGTGGAGTACGTCCATCTGGACCTGGCGGGCGAGCCCACGGTGGAGGAGCGCGAGGTGGTCTCTGAGACCATCGAGTCGGTCCGCTGCCGCTGGTGCAACGCGGTGGACCAGGTCGAACTGGTCGACCGGCCCGGAGCCGGTGCCTGATCGATACCTGATCGAGACCCGGGTGCGTGCGCACGGGTAGTACGCCTGATACGGCTGGAGCCGGTGATGTCGGCAGGCCGGGACGTGATGGGTAGTGGGGTGACGGATCGTGGCGGAGCCGGACAGCGGCGCCGAGTCGGCCGACGCGGCCGGTGACGCCGCCGAGGCGCTCGACCGCCCGCTTCCCGAGGCGGTGCGGCGCCGGGTCGTCGCCCTCGTGTCGGACGCGTTCGGCGGCCTGACGGTCGCCGAGCTCCCGGCGCAGCTGCGGCAGTACGCGCGCTTCACGCCGACCAGGCGCGCCCGGTTCGGCGGCAACGCGATGGCGGCCGCACTGGAGACCGACGCCGCGTTCCGCCGCCGGATCGCCGAGCGACTGCGCCGCGACCAGGCCGAGTTGGCCGACGCCGTCGAGTCGGGCACGCCCCCGGCCGCCGCCGACCCGGTGGACGTGGCCGCCGCGGCCTGCGTGCTGCGGCCTCCCGGCTGGGTGAAGCTGGTCGCCGCCGCGGGCGAGGAGGTGCAGCGGGCCGACGCCGAGCGCGCCGACGAGGAGGGCCGCCGCGAACTGGCCCGCCTGCGCGAGGAACTCGCCGAGGCGCGGGCCCACACCAAGGCGGAGACCGAGCGGCTGCGCACCGAACTGGACGCCGCGCGCAAGGAAGCGGAATCGCTTCACCGCAAGCTGCGCAGCGCCCAGAGCGACGTCAAGCGCGGTGAGGCCGCGCTGCGCCGGGTCCAGACGGAGGCCGAGGGCGCTAAAGCGGAGGCGGCGGCGCGGGTGTCGGCGGCCGAGAGCGAGACGCGCCGCCTCAAGACCCGGCTCGGGGAGGCCGAGGCCGCGCTGGAGGCCAGTCGCCGGGCCGTCCGCGAGGGCCGCTCGGTGGAGGACGTACGGCTGCGGCTGCTGCTGGACACGGTCCTGGAGGCGGCCCAGGGCCTGCGCCGCGAACTGGCGCTGCCACCGGTCTCCGTGCGGCCCGCCGACTCCGTCGAGGCGGTGGAGCCCGGCCGCCTCTCGCCCAAGGACGTCGCGGCCCGCGCGCTGTCCGAGACCGACCCGGCGCTCCTCGACCAGCTCCTCGCGCTGCCACAGGCCCATCTGGTCGTCGACGGCTACAACGTCACCAAGACCGGCTACCCGACGATGCCCCTGGAGAAGCAGCGGCTGCGGCTGCTCGGCGGGCTCTCCGCACTGGCCGCCCGCTCGGGCGCCGAGGTCACCTGCGTCTTCGACGGTGCGGAGTTGGCCGCCCCGGTGCTGCTGGCCCCGCCGCGCGGGGTGCGGGTGCTGTTCTCCAAGCCGGGGGTGACCGCCGACGAGCTCATCAGACAGCTCGTACGGGCGGAGCCGCCGGGCCGTCCCGTCGTCGTGGTCTCCAGCGACCGGGAGGTGGCCGACGGGGTCGCCAGGTCGGGCGCCAGGCCGGTGCCCTCGGTGATGCTGCTGAAGCGGCTTTCGCGGCTGACGTGACGTTCTCGCAGGGAAAGCAACTCCTGGCCCGGATGTCTGGTTTGGGGGAGCGTGTGAGGGACGGGGCGTCAACTCCTCATGACGCAGGGTGGGACGCGAGTAAAGAATGGTGTTCGGCGGCGAGATTTTTCCTATGAGGATTTGAACTGATCACAGCTTGGTCACTAGGGTCTGGCCTCGAACCTTCGCGCGGTTGACCGCTCACCCGGAGCGGCAGCGAAGGAACCGCCTAATCCGTGCAGTCCGGACGAGTTCGCGGGGGATCCGGACGCGATGCACGGAGCCGGGGCGCGACCCCAGCCCGGCCGGCGGCGTTGAGGAAGAAGGAGCTCGCCTCCGTGGCGTCCCACCGTCGACCCAAGCAGCCGAGCCGCGCCCGCGTGACCGTGCTCACCGCGACCGCCGCAGCGGCCGTCGCGCTCACCTCCCAGACCGCGTCGGCCACCCCGAAGCCGGCCGTGGAGGAGGTCAAGGCCAAGGTCGACAAGCTCCACCACGAGGCCGAGGAAGCCACCGAGCAGTACAACCAGGCCGACGAGCGCCGCGAGAAGCTCCAGGAGGAGATCGGCGCGCTCCAGGACCAGGTGGCCCGCGGCCAGGAGGAGCTCAACACCCTCCGCGACGGCATCGGTTCGGTCGCCGCCGCGCAGTACCGGGGCGGCGGTCTCGACCCGGCCCTCCAGCTCTTCCTCTCCTCCAACCCGGACGACTACCTCGACAAGGCGTCCGCGGTCGACCAGCTCACCGCCAAGCAGGCCGAGACCCTGGAGTCCATCCAGGTCAAGCAGCGGACCCTCGCCCAGCAGCGCGCCGAGGCCACCGCGAAGCTCGCCGACCTGGAGGACGTCCGCAAGACCCTCGGCGAGAAGAAGAAGAAGTTCCAGGGCAAGCTCGCCGAGGCACAGAAGCTCCTCAACACGCTCACCGCCGAGGAGCGGCGGAAGATGCAGGAGGAGGAGGACCGCAAGGCCCGGGAGGCGCAGCAGCGCGCCAGCCGCGCCACCGGCGGCGACCGTCCCGAGCTCGGCAACGAGGTGCCCGCCTCCCAGCGCGGAGCCGCCGCCCTCAACGCCGCCGCCACGCAGGTCGGCAAGCCCTACGTCTCCGGTGCCGAGGGCCCCAACTCGTACGACTGCTCCGGTCTCACCCAGTGGGCCTACCGCCAGGCCGGCGTCAGCATCTCGCGCACCACCTACACCCAGCACAACGACGGTGTGAAGATCGGCCGCAGCCAGCTCAAGCCCGGCGACCTGGTCTTCTTCAACAACCTCGCGCACGTCGGCCTGTACGCGGGCAACAACACCGTCCTGCACGCCCCGAAGCCCGGCGCGAACGTCCGCTACGAGTCGATGAACTACCTCGGTACGTTCCAGTTCGGCGTCCGCATCTGACGCGGCGCGGCCGGGCCGCCGTCGACCGGGGCGCCCGGCTCCGTGCCGGAGGCCGGGAGCCTGCCGTACGGGGCCGCACGACCCCACCGGACGGGTGGAGCAAGGACCGTCTGTGCTGCGCCCGTCCGGGAGCGGTGCCGCGGCGCCCCTGTCGCCCGGCGCACGCCGTACGGTCGGCGGGCGCCCCGTGGCCGTACCCGCGCATCTGATATGCGCGGTGCGTGCTCCGGACGCGCGAACCGCCCGCCACACGCGCCCGATCGGGGGAAATGCCCGCCTCCGAAGTGACGCCCCGCCCCGCCGGTGACCTGTGTTTCCCGGCGGGGCGTCACTTTGTGCCCATTCCGAGGTCTTTGGCCCGGGCGTCACCGCCCGGCTACTGTCTGCCGCGCACCAGCCCGCACCAGGCAACCCGCCTGCGTACCGCTGAAGGGAGCGCGGTTCGTGGCGTCCCATCGCCGTACCTCACCCTCGGGCCTCGCCCAGAGCGCCAAGGCCGCCAGGGTCACCGTCCTGTCCGCGGCCGCGGCCACCGCGGCCGCCGCTCTCGGCGCCACCCCCGTGGCGGCGGAACCGGCCGAGCCCTCCGCCGACGCGACCCGGGCCCGTGTCGACCGGCTCTACGCCGAAGCCGAACAGGCCACCGAGAACTTCAACAAGGCCGGCGAACGCACCGCCGAACTCCGCTCCCAGGTCTCCAGGGCCCAGGACAGCGTGGCCCGCGGCCAGGAGCGCATCAACCACATGCGGGGCGCGCTCGGCGCCGTGGCCGGCGCCCAGTACCGCTCGGGGGGCCTCGACCCGACGCTGGCGCTGCTGCTGTCCAAGGACCCCGAGACGTTCCTGGACCGGGCCGCGGCCCTCGACCGGATGAGCGAACGCCAGAGCGGCGCCCTCGTCGAACTCCGCCGCGCCCAGCAGCGGCTGGACCAGGAGCGCGCCGAGGCGACCCGCGCCCTCGGCGAACTGGAGCGCAGCCGCGCCGCCGTGGCCCGCCACAAACGCGCCGTCGAGAAGAAGCTCGCCGAGGCCCGCGCCCTCCTCAACTCACTGACCAGCGAGGAGCGCGCGGACTACGACCGCGCCTCCCGCTCAGGCGACCGCGGCGACGGCCCCCTGCCCGCCCCCTCCGGCGCCGCGGCCTCCTCGCGGGCCGCCCTCGCCGTCCAGGCCGCCCGCTCCGCGCTCGGCAAGCCGTACGTCTGGGGCGCCAACGGCCCCAACGGCTTCGACTGCTCCGGCCTCATGCAGTGGTCGTACGCCCAGGCCGGCGTCGGTCTGCCGCGCACCTCCCAGGGGCAGCGCAACGCCGGCCGGCACGTCCCGCTGTCCGAGGCCCGCCCCGGCGACCTCGTCACCTACCGCTCCGACGCCAGCCACGTCGCGATGTACATGGGCAACGGCCAGGTCATCCACGCCCCTTACCCGGGCGCGCCGGTCCGCTACGACCCGGTCGGCATGATGCCGGTCTCGGCGGTCACCCGCGTCTGACGCCGGTGTCCGGCTCCGGGCCCCGGGCGGCCCGCCGGGACCGTACGATCGGGGCGTGGCAGGCCGGGAACACGGAGGTGGTGGCGGAGTGCGCCGACGACGGCTCGCGGTGCTGCTCGCCGCGCTGCTGTGCCTGACCGCCGCCCTGGGACTGGGTGCCTGCACGGCACCGGGCACGGCTCCCGGGCGGGACGCCGCCGACCGCGAGGGCGTGCAGGCCGCACTCGACCGGCGGGGCGCCGACGTGCTCGCCGGCCGCGTGGCGCCCGACGACCCCGCCGCCCACGAGTTCGCCAACCTCTCCGGGGTGCCCCTCGGCTCCTGGTCGTACCGGGTCCTGCGGGTGTGCCGGGACGGGCCCGACACCGCCGCCGTCCGGGCGGAGCTGGGCTACACCCTGCAGGGCCACGACACGGCCGGCCCCGTCACCGCGGAACGCGACCTGGAGCTGCGCCGCGACGCGGACGGCACCTGGCAGGTCCGGGAGGACCGGCGGGCCGGGGGAACGGCCGCCCTCCTGTGGGAGCAGGGGCGCGTCGACGTGGTGCGCGGCGCACGCAGCCTGGTGCTCGGCGTCGGTCACGACAAGGCCCGGCTGCGGGAGATCGCCGCCGAAGCCGACCGCGCCGTCCCCCGGGTCGCCGACGCCTGGCCCGAGCCGTGGGACCGGCGGGTCGTCGTGCTGGTGCCGCCGTCGCTCGACGGGATGGGGGAGCTGCTGGGACAGCCGGCCGACGGCTACCGCGGCACCGCCGCCGTCACGACGGGCCGCACCGGGGACCGGGGCACCGCGCCCGCCGACCGCGTGGTCGTCAACCCCGAGGCGTACGCGTCACTCGGGGCCTTCGGCAGGCGCTTCGTCCTCACCCACGAGACCGCCCACGTGGCGACCCGGGCGCACACCTCGGCGGCCACGCCGCTGTGGCTGTCGGAGGGCTTCGCCGACTGGACCGCGCAACGGGGCGGCGACCGGGCGGCCGCGGACATCGCGCCCGCGCTGCGGCGCGCGGTCCGGGCGGGGGACGTGCCCGACGGACTGCCCGCCGACGCGGACTTCGCCTTCGGCGGCGACCAGGACACCGTCGCCCGCGCCTACGAAGGCGCCTGGCTGGCCTGCGCGCTGATCGCCGACCGGTGGGGGGAGGCGGAGCTCGCCGCGTTCTACCGGGCGGTGGGCGCCCACCCGCAGCGGGAGGGAGCCGTCGAGGAGGCCCTGCGCACGGTCCTGGCCACCACGCCCGAGGCGTTCACCCGCGCCTGGCAGGACCGGATGCGTCAGGACTTCAGCAGTTCCGCGTCCCGCTGAGCCGCCGCCTGCACGGGCACGGCGGCCGCCGCCTCCCGCAGCGCCGGCTCGGTCACGGTCTGCCGCCACAGCGCACGGCACGCCAGCAAGGAGGCAGCCACCAGCAGCCCGTTGCGCACCAGCAGCAGGAGCAGCCCGAGGGCGTCGCTGGCCACCACGTGGGAGAACCAGACAGGGAACTCCAGGAGCGTCACCCCGGTCGCCACGAGCACCAGCACCGCGGGCCGCCGCATCCGGCTCCCCCGCCACACCAGGCACGCCGCCGCCAGGCCCACCAGCCACAGCATGTACTGCGGGCTGATCACCCGGCTCGTCGTGGTGAACAGCAGCACCGCCACGAACGCCGCGTCGCTCAGCGTCGTCCTGCCGAACTCCCGCGCCCGCAGCCGCCACAGCACCAGCCATGCGAACGCCAGCACCGTCAGCGCCAGCGCTCCCCTGCTCACCAGCGGCACGTACGGGCCGAGGAACTCCACCGACCCGTAGTTGAGCCGCACCTCGCCGTCCCAGGCGCCGAGGAACCGCGCCACGTGGAACACCAGCGCGCCCAGCGACTCCACTTCGGTGCCGCGGTCCCGCTGGAAGGTGAGGAACGCCAGCGCCCCGGGGGCCGCGGCCATGCAGGCCAGCAGCACGGCCGCACCCGACGCGGCGGCAGCCGCCCACGAGGTGCGGGTCACCCGGCCGCGGGCCGTGCCCACCAGCAGCAGTGCCGGCCACACCTAGCAGCGCACCGAACCCGGCGAGCGCGCCCAGGGCGCCCGGGCGGCGGACGCCCGCCAGCAGCGCCGCCACGGCCACCCCGGTCACCATCACGTCGTACCGGGCGTACGAGGTCGGTCCGAGCAGCGGCAGGCCGACCACCCACACCCACGCGCCCGCCCGGCTCTTGCCGGGCCGCCCGCCCGCGTACATCAGCAGCCCGAACACCGCCGCGTCGCAGACCAGCGCCAGCACGAAGAACGCGTGCGCGTACTCCAGGAACGGCAGCAGGGCGGGGGAGAGGATCGCGAGCGCGGCGGCCGGCGGGGACTGCCACGTCACGTCGTCCATCGGGTACGTGCCGCGCTGGAGCACCTCGAACCACTGGTGGTAGATCACCGACACGTCCGTGGTGACGTCCGGGCCCGGCACGAACACGACCCGGAAGGTGTAGAGCAGCAGCACAGCTCGGGAGGCGAGCCACAGGGCTACGGGGAGCCGTCGTCCGCTCGTGTGCGTCATCGGTACCTCGTCCGGGTTCGGTTCGTGCTGATCGGCGGTCTCAGGGTGCCTTGCGGGGCGCCGCGGTGCGCGAGCGGTGTGCCGGGCCGTGCGGTCCTTCGGTACTGTTTCGGCCACGATGCACAAGACGCTGATCGTAACCAACGACTTCCCGCCGAGGCCCGGCGGGATCCAGGCATTCCTGCACAACATGGCGCTGCGGCTGGATCCCGAACAGGTCGTCGTCTACGCCTCCACGTGGAAGCGGGACGCGGAGGGCGTCCGGGCCACGGCCGCGTTCGACGCGCAGCAGCCCTTCCCGGTCGTGCGCGACCGCACGACCATGCTGCTGCCGACGCCCCGGGCCACCGCCCGCGCGGTGTCCCTGCTGCGGGAGCACGGCTGCTCCTCCGTGTGGTTCGGGGCGGCCGCGCCGCTCGGGCTGATGGCGCCCGCGCTGCGCCGGGCCGGGGCCCGCAGGATCGTCGCCACCACCCACGGCCACGAGGCGGGCTGGGCGCAGCTCCCCGGCTCGCGGCAGTTGCTGCACCGCATCGGGGAGGCCACGGACACGATCACCTACCTCGGTGAGTACACCCGCTCCCGGATCGCCCCGGCCCTGAGCCCGCAGGCGGCCGCGCGCATGGTCCAACTGCCGCCGGGCGTCGACGAGAAGAGCTTCCACCCCGACTCGGGCGGAGCCGACGTGCGCGCCCGCCTCGGACTCACCGACCGCCCCGTCGTCGTCTGCGTGTCCCGGCTGGTGCCGCGCAAGGGCCAGGACACTCTGATCGCCGCCATGCCCCGCATCCTCGCGCAGGTGCCGGACGCCGTCCTGCTGATCGTGGGCGGCGGCCCGTACGCGAAGACGCTGCGCCGCCTCGCCGACGAGACCGGAGTGGCCGGTTCGGTGCGGTTCACCGGTGCCGTGCCGTGGGAGGAGCTGCCCGCGCACTACGGGGCGGGGGACGTCTTCGCCATGCCGTGCCGCACCCGGCGCGGCGGGCTGGACGTCGAGGGGCTCGGCATCGTCTACCTGGAGGCGTCCGCGACCGGCCTGCCCGTCGTCGCCGGTGACTCGGGCGGAGCCCCCGACACGGTCGTGGAGGGCGAGACGGGCTGGGTGGTCCGCGGCGGTTCTCCCGAGGAGGCCGCGGCGCGGATCGTCCCGCTGCTGAAGGACCCCGCTCTGTGCCGCCGCATGGGCGAGCGGGGCCGGGCCTGGGTGGAGGAGCGCTGGCGCTGGGACCTGCTGGCGGACCGCCTGAAGGACCTGTTGTAGGGCAACGGGCGTGCCCGGCGCCCGCGTTCCGGCCCGCCCGGCACGGGGTGCGGCGCCCCGCCGGTGCCCACGTGGCGGGCGGGGCGCGGACTGCGCCGAGGCGGCGGCCCGCCGTGCGGCCGTCTCCGCGGCGGGGACGCTGCCCCGGCGGTGCGGACTCGCCTCCGTGGTGCGGGCGCTGCCTCGTGGCGGGGACGCTGCCTCCGCGGTACGGGCTCGCCCCCCGGTGCGGACCCGTCTGCGCGGTGGGGACGCCGTCGCGCTGCGGCCCGCCCCGCCGCGAGGGGGGGGCGGGGGCGGGGCGCTACGAGCGGTAGATCGCCTCGATCTCGTCGGCGAAGTCCTTCGCCACCACGTTGCGCTTCAGCTTCAGCGACGGCGTGATGTGCCCGGCCTCCTCCGTGAACTGGGCGGGCAGGATACGGAACTTCCGTACCGACTCCGCCTTCGACACGGCGGCGTTGCCGTCGTCCACGGCCTTCTGCACCTCGGCCAGCAGCTCGGGGTCGTCCCGCAGCGACGCCGCCGTCGACCCGGCCGGCTTGCCGCGGTCGGCGGCCCAGCGGCCCAGGAACTCCTCGTCCAGCGTGACCAGCGCGCCGACGAACGGCCGCCCGTCGCCCACCACCATGCACTCCGCGACCAGGGCGTGACCGCGGATCCGGTCCTCGATCACCGCCGGGGCGACGTTCTTGCCGCCCGCCGTGACCAGGATCTCCTTCTTCCGGCCGGTGATGGCCAGGTAGCCGTCCTCGTCCAGCGTGCCGATGTCACCGGTGTGGAACCAGCCGTCCGTCAGCGCCTCGGCCGTCGCGGCCTCGTTCTTCCAGTAGCCCGTGAAGATGTGCTCACCGTGCAGCAGCACCTCGCCGTCGTCGTCGATGCGCACCTTCGAGCCCGGCAGCGGCTGTCCGACCGTGCCGATCTTCTGCCGGTCCCACGGGTTGAAGGCGGTCGCCGCACAGGACTCCGTGAGGCCGTAGCCCTCCAGGACCGTGAAACCGATGCCGCTGTAGAAGTGGCCGAGCCGCTCGCCCAGCGGGGCGCCGCCGGAGATCGCGTACTGGCAGCGGCCGCCGAGCACGGCGCGCAGCTTGCCGTAGACCAGCACGTCGAAGAGCTTGTGCTTCAGCCGCAGGCCCAGCGAGGGGCCGCCCGGCCGGCTCTTGGCACGGCTGTAGTCGATCGCCGTCTGCGCGGCCCGGTCGAAGATCCGGCCCTTGCCGTCGGCCTGGGCCTTGGCCCGCGCCGAGTTGTACACCTTCTCGAAGACCCGCGGCACGCCCAGGATCAGCGTGGGGCGGAACGACGCCAGGTCGTCGGTGAGGTTCTTGATGTCCGGGACGCAGCCGAGCCTGATCGGCGCCAGCACCGACGCGACCTCGACCATCCGCCCGAAGACGTGGGCCGCGGGCAGGAAGAGCAGCACGGACGACTCGCCCGTCCGGAACAGCGGCTTCAGCCGCTCCACGACGTTGCCGCACTCCGCGAAGAAGCTGCGGTGGGTGAGCATGCAGCCCTTGGGGCGGCCCGTCGTGCCCGACGTGTAGACGATGGTGGCCAGGTCGTCCGCCTTCGCGGTGGACCCGGCCGCGTCCACGGCCTCGTCGGAGACCTCCGCGCCGGCCGCGGTCAGCTCCGCCACGGCGTCGCCCTCGATGACCCACACGTGCTTCAGCTCCGGCAGCTCCGCCTGCACGGAGGCCACCGCCTTGGCGTGCGCGTCGCCCTCCACGATCGCCGCGACGGCGCCGGAGTCGCCGAGGATCCACTGGATCTGCTCGGGCGAGCTCGTCTCGTACACCGGCACGGTGACCGCGCCCGCGCTCCAGATCGCGAAGTCGAGCTGCACCCACTCGTAGCGGGTGCGGGAGATCAGGGCCACGCGGTCGCCCGGCCGGACGCCCCGGGCGATGAGGCCCTTCGCGGCGGCCCGCACCTCCTCCAGGAAGCGGGCGGCGGTGACGTCCGTCCACGACCCGCCCGCCGCGTCCTCCTTGCGGGCCATCACGGCGACATCTGGGTGCTGCGCGGCGTTCCGGCGGATGAGATCCGTCAGGTTGCCGTCCGCGGGGACCTCGTACAGGGCCGGAAGGCTGAACTCGCGCAAGACTGCTGCTCCTCATCGGGCGCCGACGCCACGGCTCTGTGTGAGTGCGCCGGTTTGCGGTCCTTGACAGGCCGCGCTCAGTGGGGGTGAGCACGACTGGACTGCCCGGACGTTACCCAGCAGTAGGCGGTTCCCGATAGGGGGTCCTGGCCAGATGTTCCGTGCGTCACACGTGGTGGTCGTACTGCGCGCACAGTAGTCCACACCGGTCACAACGGAAAAGTAACCGCAGGTCCGGCCGTGCGCGCGCACCCGTAAGGTGAGGCGGCATGCGACTTCATGTGGTCAGTGACGTGCACGGCAACGCCCGGGACCTGGCCAAGGCGGGGGACGGCGCCGACGCCCTGGTCTGCCTCGGCGACCTCGTCCTCTTCCTCGACTACGCCGACCACTCCCGCGGCATCTTCCCCCAGCTCTTCGGCGAGGCGAACGCCGACCGGATCGTCGAGCTCCGCACCGCCCGCCGCTTCGAGGAGGCCCGCGCCTTCGCCCGCGGGCTGTGGGCCGAGCTGGCCGAGCGGGGCGTCGAACGGGCCACGGCCATCGAGTCGGCCGTCCGCGCCCAGTACGCCGAACTCTTCGCCGCCTTCCCCACCCCCACGTACGCCACCTACGGGAACGTGGACATACCGGCGCTGTGGCCCGAGTACACACAGGAGGGGACGACGGTCCTCGACGGCGAGCGGGTGGAGATCGGCGGCCTCGTCCTCGGCTTCGTCGGCGGCGGCCTCCCCTCCCCGATGCGCACCCCGTACGAGATCCCCGAGGAGGAGTACGCGGCGAAGGTGGAGGCCCTGGGCGAGGTCGACATCCTGTGCTCGCACATCCCGCCGGACGTCCCGGAACTCACCTACGACACGGTGGCCCGCCGCTTCGAACGGGGCAGCGGTGCCCTGCTCGACGCCATCCACCGCGTGCGGCCTCGCTACGCGCTCTTCGGCCACGTCCACCAGCCGCTGGTGCGGCGCATGCGGGTGGGGGCGACGGAGTGCGTGAACGTGGGCCACTTCGCCTCCTCCGGGACGCCCTGGGCCCTGGAGTGGTGACGCAGGGCCACGCGGTAGCCTTCCCCCACGTACCGAGCCCCCGGAGGAGCCACAGCGATGGCCGAACACACCAGCTCAAGCATCACGATCGAGGCCGCACCGGCCGACGTCATGGGCGTGATCGCCGACTTCGCGCGCTACCCGGAGTGGACGGGTGAGGTGCAGGAGGCCGAGGTCCTGTCCCAGGACGGCGGCGGCCGCGCCGAACAGGTGCGCCTGGTGCTGGACGCGGGGGCCATCCGCGACGACCACACGCTGGCCTACACGTGGAGCGGGGACCGCGAGGTGAGCTGGACGCTGGTCAAGTCGCAGATGCTGCGCGGCCTCGACGGCTCCTACCGGCTGGCCCCGCTGGACGGCGGCGCCCGCACCGAGGTCACGTACCAGCTGACGGTCGACGTCAAGATCCCGATGCTCGGCATGATCAAGCGCAAGGCGGAGAAGGTCATCATCGACCGGGCGCTGGCGGGCCTGAAGAAGCGCGTCGAGTCCCACCCGTAGCGCCCACCCCGCCCACCGAGGCGGACCCCGCCCACCCTCCCTCGCCGGCCTCCGCCATCGGTACGCGGCGGACCCGCACGGGCGCCTCGGCGATGTCGTCGAGCGCGGTCGGCCCCAGCGGCGAAGCCCGCGGGCTCGGTGAAGGCGACGGGGAAGGCCGGCCGCGGTGGCCCGTCCGCCCCGGCACGCGCCCGGCCGGGCGGGGCTCCGCCGCCGGGCCGCGGCCGGGGCTCAGCTCCGGACGGCCTCGGGCCCCGTCGGTGGCCCGCCCCCGCGCCTCGACGACGGTCTCCTCGCCCGGTCCCGCCGGGCCGGGCGCCGCGCCCTGTGGCCGACGGCGCCGTGGCCCGGCACGGCACACACCCCCGGCCGGACGCCGCAGGCCCGACCGGCCGGACACCACACCCCCGGCCGGACACCGCGGGTCCGGTCGGAGGGGGAAAGGGCCCGGACCGGCGGGCGCCGGACGGCCGGTAGCGTGCCGTCATGCGCATGCTCCTCGTCACCGGGACCGGCGGCGCCGGCCGCACCACGCACGCCGCCGCCACCGCCCTCGCCGCCGCCCGCCGGGGCCACAAGGTCCTGCTCGTGTGCGGCGACCCGATCGACTGGCTGCCGCAGCAGCACGGGCTCGACGTCCGCCGCGTCGACCCCGGCGCTCACTTCCGCGCCGAACTCCTCGCCCTCCAGGAGCACGCCGCCCCCGCCCTCGACCTGCTCGGCGCCGCCCGACTCGACGGCGAGGAGCTCACCGAACTCCCCGGCAGCGACCGGTACGCCTTCCTCAAGGCCCTGCGCGAGGCGGCCGACGCCGACGCGGACCTCGCCGTCGTCGACCTCCCGCCCCTCCACGACGCCGTGGCCCTGCTCGCGCTGCCCGGACAGCTGCGCCGCTACCTGCGCCGGCTCCTGCCGGCCGAGCGCCAGGCCGCCCGGGCGCTGCGCCCCATGCTGGCGCAGCTCGCCGGCGTGCCCATGCCCGCCGAGTGGCTCTACCGCACCGCCGCCCGCTGGGACGCCGACCTCGCCACCGTGCAGCAGCTCGTCGACGCCCCCGGCACGGGCGTGCGGCTCGTCGTCGAACCCGGGCCCGCCGCCGCCGCGGCCCTGCGCGCGGCCTCCGCCGGACTCGCCCTGCACCGGTTGCGCCTCGACGCGGTCGTCGCCAACCGCGTCCTGCCCACCGCCTCCGCCGACCCGTGGCTCGCCGCCCTCGCCGCCCGCCAGCAGGCCCACCTCCAGGAGCTGCGCGACACCCACGACGCGCTGCACGAGGTGCCCCACACCGGGCACGACCCGCGCACCCCTGACGAGCTCGCCGCGCTCGGGCACCTCCCGGGTCCGGCGGCCGCCCCCCGCGCCGAGTGGACCGTCGAGGACCGGCGGGCCGACGACGGCGTCCTCGTGTGGCGCATTCCGCTCCCCGGCGCCGCCAGGAGCGACCTGGGGCTGGTCCGCCGCGGCGACGAACTCGTCCTCACCGTCGGCCGGTTCCGGCACATCGCCCCGCTGCCGTCCGCGCTGCGCCGCTGCACCGTCTCCGGCGCCGCCCTGCGCGACGGCGTCCTGAGCGTCCGCTTCACGCCGGACCCGGGGCTGTGGCCCCGCACCCCCTGAACGGCGCCCCGCCGTTCGGGTACCGTCGAGGGCATGAGCGACCCCACGACCGACCGCCCCGGCCCCGACGCGCAGCCCGACGCGGACGCCTGGGCGCGGGCCTGCGCCGAGGACCTGGCCGCCGAGCGCGCCCGGCGCCGGGAGAACGGGACGCCGCCGCCCGGCACCGCGGCCGAGGAACTGCGCAGGCTCGTCGACGCCGTCGCCGGCAAGGTGGCCTCCCTGGGCGGCCCGCTGCTCGGCGAGGGGGCCCAGGGCGCCGTACGGCACTTCGTGGACCAGGCGAAGTCCGCCGTCGAGCCCGTCATCGAGCGGAACCCGCAGGTCTTCGACCACCTGGCGGCCGCCGGCAGCGAACTGCTCGCGGCCTACCGCTCCGCGGTGCAGGGCCACGAGCACCGCTGGACCCACGGCACCACCGGAGCCACAGGCCCCGCGGGCGCCCCCGGGGCCTCGGGCACCACCCCAGGGGGCAAGGACGACGGGAACGGCGAAGCCCCCTCCGGCAACGAACGGATCGACCTCGACTGAACCCGCGGGGAACAGGGCTGCGCCCGCCCTCCGGTACGGTTGGGCATAGCGGGGCTCGACCGAATACTGAGGGACACATGGGACTCACCATCGGCGTCGACATCGGCGGTACGAAGATCGCGGCCGGCGTGGTCGACGAAGAGGGCACCATTCTCGACATCCACCGGGTGCCCACCCCGCCGACGTCCGAGGGCATCGTCGACGCGATCTGCACGGCCGTCTCCGAGGCGGGCAGGGGCCACGACGTCGAAGCCGTCGGCATCGGCGCGGCCGGCTACGTCGACGACAAGCGCGCCACCGTCCTCTTCGCACCCAACATCCACTGGCGGCACGAGCCGCTCAAGGACAAGGTCGAGCAGCGCACCGGCCTGCCCGTCGTCGTCGAGAACGACGCCAACGCCGCCGCGTGGGGCGAATACCGCTTCGGCGCCGGCCAGGGCCACGACGACGTCATCTGCATCACGCTCGGCACCGGCCTCGGCGGCGGCATCATCATCGGCAACAAGCTGCGCCGCGGCCGCTTCGGCGTCGCCGCGGAGTTCGGCCACATCCGCGTCGTCCCCGACGGCCTGCTGTGCGGTTGCGGCAGCCAGGGCTGCTGGGAGCAGTACGCCTCCGGGCGCGCCCTCGTCCGGTACGCCAGGCAGCGCGCCAACGCCACCCCCGAGAACGCCGCCATCCTGCTCGGCCTCGGCGACGGCACCCCCGAAGGCATCCAGGGCAAGCACATCAGCGACGCCGCCCGCCAGGGCGACCCGGTGGCCGTCGACTCGTTCCGCGAGCTGGCCCGCTGGGCGGGCGCCGGCCTCGCGGACCTCGCCTCCCTGTTCGACCCGTCCGCGTTCATCGTCGGCGGCGGCGTCTCCGACGAGGGCGAACTCGTCCTCGACCCCATCCGCAAGTCGTTCCGCCGCTGGCTCGTGGGGGGCAACTACCGTCCGCAGGCCCAGGTGCTCGCGGCCCAGCTCGGCGGCAAGGCCGGCCTCGTCGGCGCCGCGGACCTGGCCCGCCAGGGCTGAGGACACGCTGCTCCGCGCCCGCCGCGCCCCCACGGGACGCGGCGGGCGCTGCCGTATCGTGCCCGGCATGGCGTCGCCGCTCCCCCCGCTGCCCGACTCCCGCACCGAACCCGACGGTTCGGCCGTGATCCGCGTCCTCGGCTACAACGTCCGGTCCCTGCACGACGACGAGGACGCCCTCGCCCGGGTCATCCGCGCCTGCGCACCGGACGTGGTCTTCGTCCAGGAGGCGCCCCGCTTCTTCCGCTGGCGCAAGCACGCCGCCCGGCTCGCCGCCAAGAGCGGGCTGCTCGTGCTGGGCGGCGGCGCCACCGCGGCCGGGCCGCTGCTGCTGTGCTCGCTGCGCGTCACCGTCGAACGGGCCGAGGACGTGCTGCTGCCCCTCACCCCGGGCCTGCACCGCCGCGGCCTCGCCACCGCCGTAGTCCGGATCGGAGGCGCCCGGCTGGGCCTGGTCTCCTGCCACCTGAGCCTGCGCCGCGACGAGCGGTACGCCCAGGCCGGTCTGCTGCTCGACCGGCTGGCCGCACTCGACGTGCCGCACGCCGTCGTGGGCGGCGACATCAACGAGCGGCCCGGCGGTCCCGCCTTCCGGCGGCTGGCCGGCGAACTCCAGGACTGCCGGGCCGTACGGCCCTGGGGAGGCGAGCACACCTGGCCCGCGCACGCCCCCGACCGGCGGATCGACGCGCTCTACGCCACCAAGGGCGTCGAGGTGCTCGGCTGCGGCGTGCCCGCGGGCCTGCCGGGCGTCACCGGCACGGACCTGGCGGCCGCCACCGACCACCTGCCCGTACTGGCCGCCCTCCGCGTCCCCGCGGCGCCCTGAACCGCTACACGACCGCGCCGCGCCCCGGGTCGTCGTACTCGTCGTCGTCGCCGTGCTTCATCCGGGCCACCAGGGTCGCGAAGCCGCCCAGGAAGCCGACCACGCACAGCGTGGTCAGCCACCACGTCATCTCCCACTGGAGCAGCACCGCGAGCAGCATGAGCACCGGACCGCCCACCACGCCCAGCCAGCCGAACTTGGTGGTGGCGTCCGCCTCCGGCAGCGGCGGCGGCTCCGGCGGCACGAAGTGGCCCTCGTCGCCCTCGCCGCCCGGGCCGGGGCCGTCCTCCTCCCGCTCCTCCGCCAGCTCGTAGTCGCGCGGTCCCGCGGGGCCCACGCCCGGTGCGAACACGACCGAACTGCCCGGTGCGGGCTTCCCGCCGCCCGGTGCGCCGCCGTCCCCGCCGCCGTGCCGGTCGCCGTCACGGCCCTCCGGGTCGTCGTCCTCCAGCAGCGCCAGGTCCTCCACCGAGCGGAACGGCCGGGCGCCCGGCGGGTCCGGCGGCTCCTGCCCGTAAGCCGCCACGATCGCGGCCCAGGCGGCGTCCTCGTCCAACGGCGAACCTCCGGAGCCCTCGCCCGCCTTCCCCGGGGGCTTGCCCGCGGGCTTCGCGGCGGACAGCCCGGCTGACTCCGCGGCGGAGCGGTCCTCACCCTCGCTCGGGGGCCCGCCCTCGGCCCGGGCACCGCTCTCCGGCTGCGCCCCGCCCCGGGGCTGGGAACCGCCCACGGCGGGGGTGGTCTCGCCGCCCTCCACGCGGTCCTCCCCGCGGTCCTCGTCGCGGTCCGCGCCGTGCTGCTCAGACAACGCTCTCGTTCCCCTCGCGGTTCGCGCCCGCGCAGAGGCGCTCGATGAAGGCGTGGCTCTCCTCGAAGATCCGCTCGGCGTCGTGGTCGAGGGTCGCCACGTGGTAGCTGCGCTCCAGGAGGATCTCCGTGACATCCGTCGACGAGATGCGGCTGAGGATGCGGGCCGAGTCGGCGGGCGGCACGACGTGGTCCTGGGGGCTGTGCAGCAGCAGCACCGGCTGCGTCACCTGCGGCAGCTCGCCGTCGACCAGCCGGAAGAACTGCCGCAGCGAGTGCGCGGCGTGCAGCGGCACCCGGTCGTAGCCGACCTCCTGCACGCCCTCCTTCGCGATGTCGCTGGCGATCCCCTCGGTGGACGCCACGAAGTGCCGCACCACCGGCAGCGCGTGCGCCATCACGCCGTGCACCTTGTTGCCCGGGTTGACCACCGCGATGCCGGAGACCGCGTCGCCGTGCCTGGCCGCCAGCCGCAGGGTGAGCGCCCCGCCCATGGAGAGGCCGAAGACGAACACCCGGCTGCACCGCTCCAGCAGCACGCGCAGCTCGCGGTCCACCTCGGCGTACCAGTCCTGCCAGCTGGTGACCTGCATGTCCTGCCAGCGCGTGCCGTGCCCGGGCAGGAGGGGCAGCGACACGGTCAGACCGCGCTCCGCGAGGTACTCGGCCCAGGGGCGCAGCGACTGCGGCGAACCGGTGAAGCCGTGGCAGA
The DNA here is from genome assembly GCF_001865245.1 of Streptomyces sp. CC53. Taxonomy (GTDB): domain Bacteria; phylum Actinomycetota; class Actinomycetes; order Streptomycetales; family Streptomycetaceae; genus Streptomyces. The sequence continues at coordinate 48,977 of NZ_MKXB01000148.1, forward strand.
GGAGCACGCCGACGTCTCCGCCCTCGTGGCGGTACGGCTCGGCTCCGGGGAGGAGCGGCACGGGGGTCTCCTGTCGGGGTCGATGGACGGTCGGTGGACGGGGAACGTCCGGGGCTGTCCGGGGACTACGGGAAACGGGAACTGTGTGGTTCACCGTACGCGACCGCGCTGACACCGACCAGGTCCGTCGCCCCGCCCCGGCGGGCGGGGGCCACCGGAGGGGTTATGGTCTGATCGACGGACCAGAGGACGAAGAGGGACCCCAGTTGATCTACGGCGCCATGAAGTTCTCCATCGGGGGGCCGCTGAAGCTCGCCTTCAGACCCTGGGTGGAGGGCCTGGAGAACATCCCTGCCGAGGGTCCGGCGATCCTCGCGAGCAACCACCTCTCGTTCTCCGACTCCTTCTTCCTGCCCGCGGTCCTCGACCGCAAGGTGACCTTCATCGCCAAGGCCGAGTACTTCACGACGCCCGGGGTGAAGGGCAGGCTCACCGCCGCCTTCTTCAAGGGCGTCGGCCAGCTGCCGGTGGACCGGTCCGGTGCCCGCGGCGCCGGGGAGGCGGCCGTCCGCAGCGGCATCGAGGTCGTCGAGCGGGGCGAACTGTTCGGCATCTACCCCGAGGGCACCCGCTCACCGGACGGCCGCCTCTACCGGGGGAAGCCCGGCGGTCTCGCCCGCGTGGCGCTGGCCACCGGCGCGCCCGTCATCCCGATCGCCATGATCGACACCGAGAAGATCCAGCCGCCCGGCAAGGTCGTCCCCAAGCTGATGCGCCCCGGCATCCGGATCGGCAAGCCCCTCGACTTCAGCCGCTACCAGGGCATGGACGGCGACCGCTTCATCCTGCGCTCGGTCACCGACGAGGTCATGTACGAGATCATGAAGCTGTCCGGGCAGGAGTACGTCGACATCTACGCGACGGTCGCGAAGCGGCAGATCACGGAGGCGCAGAAGGCCGCCAAGGAAGCCGCGAAGGGGCGCACGGCCAAGGGCGTCGGCGACACGCCCTCCGGCGCCTGACCGGGTCCGCGTCCGCAGGACGGAGTGGGGGGCTGATGGCCAGGCGCGAGCATGTCGTGCGCATGTCGGTGGAGCAGCCGCTGTGGCGCGCGCTGACCGGCTACCGCGTCCTCACCACGGGGTACGCGGTCCTCATCCACGTCCTCGGCCGGGACCAGCTCGAACGGCCGTGGCTCGCCTACGCCTTCCTCGCGGTGCTGGCTGTCTGGACCCTGGCCACCCTGCCCTGCGTGTCGAGCGCCGCCCGGTGCACGAAGCGGTTCCTCGTCGCCGACCTGGCGATCGCCCTCACCGGCATCCTCCTCACCCCGCTCGCCGACGCCCACGCGCAGCTGGAGGACCGGCCCACGCTGCCGAGCATCTGGACGGCCGGCGCGGTCCTCGCGTACGCGATCAGGGGCGGCTGGCGCTGGGCGGGCTTCGCCTCCTCCCTGGTCGCCGTCGCCAACCTGATCGCGCGCGGCGCGCCCACCGCGGACACCGTCCACAACGTCCTGCTCGTGTGGGTCGCCTCCATCGCCATCGGCTACGTCGTGGAGGTCGCCCGGGCCTCCGAGCGCACCCTGGCCCGGGCCCTGGAGATCGAGGCGGCGACCCGCGAGCGGGAGCGGCTGGCCCGGGACATCCACGACTCGGTCCTCCAGGTGCTGGCCATGGTGCAGCGCCGGGGCACCGCCCTGGGCGGGGAGGCGGCCGAGCTCGGGCGCATGGCGGGCGAGCAGGAGGTGGCCCTGCGCGCCCTGGTGGCCGGCGGCCTGGACCGCCCGTCGCCGGCCCCGCCCGCGGGGGTGCCCGCCCCCCGGCGGGACGCGGCGGCCCGGGAGGCGGACGACGCGGCCGAACTGGACCTGCGCACCCTGCTCACCGCCCACGCGGGCTCCCGCGTGACCTTCGCCGAGCCGGGCGCACCGGTCCTGCTGCCCGGCCGGGCGGCTCGGGAGGTGGAGGCCGCCGTCGGCGCCGCCCTGGACAACGTCCGCAGGCACGCGGGGGCGGACGCCAGGGCGTGGATCCTGGTCGAGGACTGGACCGACGAGGTGACGGTGACCGTGCGGGACGACGGGCCGGGCATCCCCGAGGGCCGCCTCGCGCAGGCGGAGAGCGAAGGACGCCTCGGCGTCGCCCAGTCCATCCGCGGACGCCTCCGCGACCTGGGCGGCACGGCCGAGTGGATCTCGGTGCCCGGGCAGGGCACGGAGGTGGAGTTGAAGGTCCCACGGGGGAAGGCGGCGCAGCAGTGACCGAACAGCCGATCAAGGTGATGGTGGTCGACGACCACCCCATGTGGCGGGACGCCGTGGCGCGCGACCTGGCCGAGGCCGGATTCGACGTGGTCGCCACGGCCGGCGACGGCGAGCAGGCCGTGCGGCGGGCCCGCGCGGCCTCCCCCGACGTGCTGGTCCTCGACCTGAACCTGCCGGCCAAGCCGGGCGTCCAGGTGTGCAAGGAACTCGTCGGTCCCGGCTCCGGGCCGCGGGTCCTCGTGCTGTCCGCGAGCGGGGAGCACGCGGACGTGCTGGAGGCGGTCAAGTCAGGGGCGACCGGGTACCTGCTGAAGTCCGCGAGCACCCAGGAGCTGCAGGACGCGGTGCGGCGCACCGCCGTGGGCGACCCCGTCTTCACGCCGGGGCTGGCCGGTCTGGTCCTCGGCGAGTACCGCCGGCTGGCCTCGGAGCCCGCCCCGACCCCCGACCAGCCGAAGGCCCCGCACCTCACCGAGCGGGAGACCGAGGTGCTGCGGCTGGTCGCCAAGGGCCTCAGCTACAAGCAGATCGCGGAGCGCCTGGTCATCTCGCACCGCACGGTCCAGAACCACGTGCAGAACACGCTCGGCAAGCTCCAGCTCCACAACCGCGTGGAGCTGGTCCGCTACGCGATCGAACGCGGACTGGACGACGTGTAGCGGCTGCCCGCACCCGCGGTGGTCCGCCGGCGGGGGCGGCGCGGGGCACCGGGCAGGACGGGGCCCCGGCGGCCGGGCGGCGGGGGACCTTCGGTCCCGGGCGGGGAGCGCGCCGGAGACCTATAGTCGGGCGCGTCGGTGTATCGCGCAGGCCCGGCCCTCAGGAGGAGCCCCCGTGGACGTGCTCGCGTTCGGTGTGCAGGCCGATGAGAAGCCGCTGCTCGAAGGGGTGTTCGCGGGACGGCATTCCGTGCACTGCCTCGACGTGTTCCTCACCGCGGACACCGCCCCCATCGCGGCCGGCCGCGAAGCCGTGTCCACCAGCGTCAACGCCGACCTGAGCGCCCCCGTCCTGCGGGCCCTCGCCGCGGGCGGCACGCGACTGGTCGCGCAGCGGTCGACCGGCTTCAACAACATCGACCTCGACGTGGCCCGCGACCTCGGTCTCACCGTGGCCCGGGTGCGGTCCTACTCGCCGTACTCCGTCGCCGAGTTCGCCTGGGCGCTCGCGATGGCGGTGAACCGCCGGATCGTACGGGCCGCCACCCGCACCCGCGACTTCGACTTCCGGCTCGACGGCCTGCTCGGCCGGGACATGCGCGGCCGCACCGTCGGGGTGCTCGGCACCGGCAGGATCGGCACCGCGTTCGCCCGGATCGCCCACGGCTTCGGGATGCGGCTGCTCGGCTGGGACATCGCCCCCGATCCCGACTGCCTGGAGCTGGGCATGGCGTACGTGGAGAAGGAGGAGCTGTTCCGCGAGGCGGACCTCGTCAGCCTGCACGTGCCCCTGCTGCCCGAGACGCACCACCTCGTGGGCGCCGACGCGCTGCGGTCCATGAAGGACGACGCCATCCTCGTGAACTCCAGCCGCGGCGGCCTCGTCGACACCGACGCGCTCGTCGCCGAGCTGCGCGCCGGGAGGTTCCGCGGCGTCGGGCTCGACGTCTACGAGGCGGAGGCCGGCCTGTTCTACCAGGACCGGTCCCTGCAGGGCGTCGACGACGACACGCTGGCACGGCTGATGACCTTCCCGCACGTGCTGGTCACCTCGCACCAGGCGTACTACACCGTCGAGGCGCTGACCGAGATCATCGCCACGACGGTGCAGAACGTCACGGACTACGCGGAGGGCCGCCGCAGCGGCAACGTGCTCGTGCCCGCCGGGGCCTGAGCGGCCGTCCCCGCCAGCAACTCCCGCACGAGCGCGGCACCGTCCAGCGTCAGCACCGACTCGGGGTGGAACTGCACGGACGCGAAGCCCGCCCCGCGCAGCGCGTGCACGTCGCCGGTCGCGGCGTCCCGGCTGACCTCCACCCCGCGCGCGGTGAGTCCCCGGGCCGCCGCGTCGTCGCAGCGCGCCACGAAGCTGTTGTAGAAACCGACGGTCTCGGTGCGGCCGAACAGGTCCACGGCCGTCTGCGCGCCCTGGCAGGGGACCTCCCGGCGGACGATGGGCAGGCCCAGCTCCGCCGCGATCAGCTCGTGCCCCAGGCACACCCCCAGCACCCCGTGGCGGTGGCCGGCCAGCACCTCGGCGGTCAGCCCGCGCAGGAACCGCATCCGGGCCGACGCCAGGTCCCCGGGGTCCCCGGGCCCCGGCCCGAGCACGACGGGCCCGTTGTGCGCCGCCACCGCCTCCCGCAGCCCAGGCTCGTCGTACCGCCGCACCGCCACCTCCAGGCCCGCCGCGCGCAGCACGTGCGCCAGCATCGAGGTGAAGGTGTCCTCACAGTCCACGACCAGGGCCTGCCCGCGCAGCCCCGTGCCCGGCTCCTGCATCCGCAGCCAGAACGGCGCCAGGTCCGCCCGCCGCGCGTCCAGCGCCGCCCGCACCCGCGGGTCGTCCGCCAGCCGGGCCCCTCCGGACCCGGCCCGGGCCGCAGGCGGGCCCGGCCGCACGCCGAGCGCCGCGAGCACGCCCGCCGCCTTGGCGTGGGTCTCGGCCACCTCGCTCCCGGGGTCGGAGTGCCGCACCAGCGTCGCTCCGACCGGCACCCGCAGGGACCCGTCGGCGCCGATGTCGGCGGTGCGGATGAGGATGGGGGAGTCCAGGGTCTGGGCACCGCCGTCGCCGGTGCCCAGGAGGGCCAGCGCGCCCGCGTAGTAGCCGCGGCCGCCGCGCTCGTGGCGGCCGATGACCCGGCACGCGTTCTCGACGGGGGAGCCGGTCACCGTCGCGGCGAACATCGTCTCGCGCAGCACCTCCCGCACGTCCAGCGTGGACCGGCCGCGCAGCTCGTACTCGGTGTGCGCCAGGTGGGCCATCTCCCGCAGCCGCGGCCCGACGACCACCCCGCCCCGGTCGCCGACGGTGCACATCATCTTCAGTTCCTCGTCGACGACCATGGACAACTCGTCGGTCTCCTTGCGGTCGGCGAGGAAGTCCAGCAGGCCCTCGACCGTCGGGCCTCCCGCCGGGTAGCGGTACGTACCGCTGATCGGGTTCATGACGACGGTGCCGCCGGACATCCGCACGTGCACCTCGGGGCTGGCCCCGACGAGGGTGCGGTCGCCGGTGTGCACGACGAACGTCCAGTACGCGCCCCGCTCCCCGGCCAGCAGCCGCCGGAACAGCGCCAGCGCGTCGGCCCGCCCGAAGCCGGGGATCCGGCCGCCGTAGGTCCGGCGGATCACGAAGTTGGCGCCCTCGCCGTGCCCGATCTCGTCCTCGACGACCCGCCGCACTACCCGGGCGTACTCCTCGTCCGGCACGTCGAAGCCGCCGCCCTCCACCTGCACGTCGTGCGGGGGAAGCTGGTCGAGGACGTCGGCGAGCGGCAGCTCGCACATCTCCTCCGCGACCAGCACGGACAGCGGGGTGCCGTCGTCCCGCACGTCGAAACCGCGTTCGCGGAGCTGCCGGAACGGTACGAGGGCGAGCGCCGGGCGTCCGGCGGCACCGCCGGCGGGGAGGTCGGCCAGGTGCTCCACCTCCCGGACGGGTCCGGTGAGGACCTCGACCGTGTCGTGGTCCCGGCCGGGGGTGCGGCGGCGCAGCAGGGCGAAGGGCTGCCGCCCCCGCGGCGAGCGCGGGTCGAGCAGATCGCTGAGGTGCATCCGTGGTGTTCCTTCCGAGTGGGGAGGAACGGCCCGCGCACAGCAGGAAGGCCGCCCCTCGGGCGGCCTTCGCGATGTCAGTGGGTACGCGCGATCAGTGGGCCGCCGGATGAGCGGTCCACCACCAGTTCTGGGTCGTCTGCGCGAACACGGGGGGATCGTAACGCACCCGCCCGCGGCGCGGGGCGCGTCCCGGATACCGGGACGGCCGCCGTGCCGCGGGCGGGCGGTGCCTGGAGCGCCAGGCGCGGTCGCTGACCGGGCCGGATCAGATGACCAGGTCGTACAGGTTCCAGCCGTCGGCGAACTTCGTGCCGTTGGTGAGGGGCGTGGTCGCGTCGCCGGTGCCCGGGTAGAGCCACATGCCGCCGTTCGCGTCGCGGGCGACCACGTCGGGCCTGCCGTCGCCGGTGAGGTCGCTCGGCCCGACCAGCGAGGTGAACCCCTGCCAGCCGCTGCCGATCTTCCTGCCCTTGGTGAGCGGCGTCGTCGCGCTGCCGCTGCCCGGGTAGATCAGCAGGCTGCCGTCGGCCGAGCGGGCGAGCATGTCTGGAATGCCGTCACCGGACAGGTCGCCGACGGGGAAGAGCGCGGTGTAGCCCTGCCAGCCGCTGCCGATCTTCGTGCCCCGGGTGAACGGCGTCGTCCGGTCCCCGGTCGCCTTGTACAGCCACAGGCTGCCGTCGGAGGCGCGGGCGATGATGTCGGGGTGGCCGTCGCCCGTGAGGTCCCGGGCCCCGGTGAGCAGGGTCCAGGTCTGCCAGCCGCTGCCGATCGAGACGCGCGAGCGGAAGGGTGCGTCCGGGTTGCCGGTGCCCCAGTAGATCCAGAGCGTGCCGGCGCTGTCACGGGCCACCAGGTCGCCGGTGCCGTCCGCCCGCAGCACGGACAGCGGCGTCACGTCGTAGCCCTTCCAGCCGCTGCCGACCCGGTAGCGACTGAGCAGGGGCGCCGCGGCGTCTCCCGTGCCCTGGTACTGCCACAGCACACCGGAGGAGTCGCGGGCGACCATGTTGTAGCGGCCCTCGGTGCTGACGGGGGCGACGGAGGGAACCTCCACGATGTCGCTCTGCTTCACCCAGGTGATCTTGTGGTGGAAGCGGATCGGCACGAACGTCGTGCTGCCGATGACGTTCTTCTGGGCGGAGCCGAACCAGTCGTCGCCCTTCACCGCGGGGCCGGCCTTCGCATACGACTGGCCGGAGGCGAAGGTGAACTTCGACAGCGGGTCGTTCTCGTCACCCGGGGCGTCCAGCCCGGCCGCGGTGTAGGCGGCGGTCTCGGGGAAGGAGCGGCCGAAGACCTTGGCCGAGGCCAGGCCCGACCTCAGCTTCACGGCTGTGGCGCCGGCCACCGGCACGGTGTACTGCCCGCCCGGGTTGTGGAACCAGGCCTTCTGGCCCGCGTACCAGATCGCCGTCCAGTCCTTGCGGGCCTCGGCGACCACGTACCTGCCGCCGGCGCGGACCTTGTTCCCGTAGTTCGAGCCCTCCGTCCACAGCGAGGTGAAGTACGGGTCCTTCAGGGTGCTCGCGCTGGTCGAGGGTGACGTGTAGAGGTAGCCGAAGTTCGACGGGCGCGGTGCGACGGCGTTCCCGCCGACGGTCAGCTTCGGCTGGTTCGCCGTGGTGAAGGGCGGCACCACGCGGACCACCTGGCCGGCCTTGAGCAGGCCGCCCGAGCCCTGGTCGCCCTGCGGGGCGCCCAGCAGCTTCATGTAGTGGTTCCAGTCCCAGTACGGCCCGGCGTCCCAGTGGAGCTTGCTGACGCCCTTGTCCGTCTGGAGTGCCACCTCGTCGTGGCCGATGATGTGCTCACGGTCAAGCGGCACGTCGTACTCGGCGGCCAGGAACTTCACGAGTTCGGCGGAGGACTGGTACTGGGACTCGGTGTACCACTTGCCCTCCTTGATCGCGTAGCCCTCGTGCTCCACGCCGATCGAGTGCATGTTGTGGGTCCAGTTGCCCGCGTGCCACGCCAGGTGCTTGTTCTCGATCATCTGGGTGACCAGACCGTCCGAGGCGCGGATCAGGTAGTGGGCGCTGCCCGGCACGTCCGGGTTGGTGAGCGCCGCGAGCGAGCCGTCGTAGCCGCCCTCGGTGTCGTGGATGACGATCTGGCGGATGTCCACGCCCTGCTGGGGGCGGTCGCCGAGGGTGTAGTTGCGCTTGCCCGTGCTCGACGTGCGGGACGGCACGAAGTTGCAGTTCAGGCCGGCGGGGCACTCGGGGGTCGGGGTCTGCGTCGTGGTGGCGTGGCGCATGGCCAGCGGCACCTTCGACGGCTTCACCGGCTCGACCGACGGGTCGGCGGGCAGGCTGACCCGCTCGCCGTCCAGCGTGAGCTCCTTCTCACCCGTCTTGATCGACTCGAAGACGCGCTTGGCGAAGAGGTCCGCGCCCTTCTTGTCGGGTGACTGGCTGTAGCGCGCCACGGCCGGGTACCAGTCGCCCGGCTCGTCGGATAGCGGGGCGCCGGCCTGCTTCTGGTACTCCGCGAGGAGCGCCGCGCCCGCCCGGATGGACTGGGAGGTCTCCTCCCGGACCTCCTCGGTGGGGGCGTCGATCAGCTCGGCGGCCTCGTCCAGGGTGTGCAGCCGGGGGTCGGAGGTGTCGACCTCCGCCTTCTCCAGGATCCGGCGGACCACGGCAGGGTCGAACGACTTCTCGATCTCCTGCTTGCCGCTGCCGTTGAAGTGGGCGATGGCCTCGTCGTCGTGCTCGTCGTCGTGCCGGATGTCCTCGGGGTCGACCTTCGTCAGCCCCATGACGTTGTACGCACCGGTCACGCTCGGCTCGCCGTCGTGCGACTCCCACCGGGTCTGCCGGTACGACACGGCCATCAGCACGCTCTGCGGCACGTCGAACTCGCGCGCCGCCTCGGCGAACTGCCTCTGCAGCGGGACGTTCCCGCCGCTCGCGCCGTCCGGGGAGTCCATGAAGCCCGGTGACGCCACCGCGATCGTGCCGACCACGGCCGTGGCGACGATGCCCGCCGCCGTGCCGAAGAGCAATCGTTTCCTCTTCAGATCCCTGCGGTGCCTGCGTGCCACGCCCCACCCCCTGCTTGGAACTACTCTTCAGTTCTTGCAAAAGCCGCACGCTAGCAGTACGGGCCGCGCCGGCCGGACGCAGGGGCGATCCGCGCGCCGTCTCAGCCTCTGGTCACGGACGGGGATGCACCCGGAGACCCCGTAATGTGGTGGTGTGACCGTGAACGCTGATTCCCACGCCGTCGCCGCCAAGGCGACCTGGCGAGACCTGCCCGCGGCGCAGCAGCCCGAGTACCCGGATGCCGAGGCTCTGCGCGATGTGATCGCGGACCTCGAGTCGTATCCGCCGCTCGTCTTCGCAGGCGAGTGCGACCAGCTGCGCGCCCGCCTGGGGGCCGTCGCCAGGGGTGAGGCGTTCCTCCTCCAGGGCGGCGACTGCGCCGAGTCCTTCGACGCCGTCGGCGCGGACGACATCCGCGCCAAGCTGAAGACGCTGCTTCAGATGGGCGCCGTGCTGACGTACGCCGCGTCCGTGCCCGTCGTGAAGGTCGGGCGGATCGCGGGGCAGTACTCCAAGCCGCGCTCCAAGCCCACCGAGACCCGCGACGGGGTGACCCTGCCGACGTACCGCGGCGACTCGGTCAACGGCTTCGCCTTCACCGAGGCGGCTCGTGTCCCCGACCCGCAGCGGCTGAAGCGCATGTACCAGGCGTCGGCCTCGACGCTCAACCTGGTGCGCGCCTTCACCACGGGCGGCTACGCCGACCTGCGGCAGGTGCACGCGTGGAACCAGGACTTCGTGAAGTCCTCGCCGTCCGGTCAGCGCTACGAGCAGCTCGCGCGTGAGATCGACAACGCCCTGAACTTCATGAAGGCGTGCGGCACGGACCCGGCGGAGTTCCGCACGGTCGAGTTCTACGCCTCCCACGAGGCGCTGCTGCTCGACTACGAGTCCGCGCTGACCCGTGTCGACTCCCGCACCGGCGACCTGTACGCCACCTCGGGCCACATGCTGTGGATCGGCGAGCGCACCCGTCAGCTGGACCACGCGCACATCGAGTACGCCTCGAAGGTCCGCAACCCCATCGGCATCAAGCTGGGCCCGACCACGACGGTCGACGAGGCGCTCACCTACATCGACCGCCTGGACCCGGAGCGCGAGCCGGGCCGGCTGACCTTCATCGTCCGCATGGGCGCCGACAAGGTCCGCGACCGGCTGCCGGAGCTCGTGGAGAAGGTCACCGCCTCCGGCGCGACGGTCGCCTGGGTGACCGACCCGATGCATGGCAACACCTTCGAGGCCGCCTCCGGCCACAAGACGCGCCGCTTCGACGACGTCCTGGACGAGGTCAAGGGCTTCTTCGAGGTCCACAAGGCGCTGGGCACCCACCCGGGCGGCATCCACGTCGAGCTGACCGGTGACGACGTCACCGAGTGCGTGGGCGGCGGGGACGAGATCTTCGTCGACGACCTGCACCAGCGGTACGAGACGGCCTGCGACCCGCGTCTCAACCGCAGCCAGTCGTTGGACCTGGCGTTCCTGGTGGCGGAGATGTACCGCGACCAGTGATCTTGGCTTGAAAGTGGCTTGACGTGCATGGGGCGCGGATCGGTGTGATCCGCGCCCCATTGTCGTACCGGCCGACCGCCAGGGCTTTTGCGCCGCCCTCTGCTGTAGGTAAGGTTAGGTTAGCCTCACCGATCAAGGCGGGGTGTACAGCTCTGCAGGGAGGTGACCCGCGTGTTCGTCTGCTCGTGCTTCGGTATCACGGAGAAGCAGGTCAAGGAGCACGCAGACGCGGGCGCCTGCACCCCTCGTCAGATCGCGTCCGCCTGCAAGGCCGGCACGGACTGCGGTTCATGCGTGCGACGCATTCAGGCCATCCTCGGGCGCGGCGCCTGTCCCCGCCGCGACCTGCTGGACCAGGGCGCGCCCGCCCTCGCGGCCCTCGGGGAGGCGCCCGAGCCCGTCACCGCCGAGCGCCTGCCCCAGCCCGCGGCGGCGTAGACCTCCCTCGCCGCCCCGCCCGCCGGGCAGTGCGGACGGCGCTGCGGCGAGGGCGCTCCTAGCTCTCCGGCTGCTCGATCACCTGGGCGATGTAGAGCGCCTCGCCGAGCTTCTCGACCAGTGCCAGCTGGGTGTCGAGGTAGTCGATGTGGTGCTCCTCGTCCTCAAGGATCGACTCGAAGATGTTCGCCGACGTGATGTCGCCCTTGGCGCGCATCAGCTCGATGCCCCGCTTCAGGCGGTCGATGGCCTCCACCTCGATCTGCCGGTCGGCCTGGAACATCTCGGTGACCGTCTGCCCGATCCGGACGTGGAACAGCCGCTGGTAGTTCGGCAGGGCGTCGAGGAAGAGGATCCGGTCGGTGAGCACCTCGGCGTGCTTCATCTCGTCGAAGGACTCCGCCCGGGTGTATTTCGCGAGCTTCGTCCAGCCGTTGTTCTCCTGCATCTTGGCGTGCAGGAAGTACTGGTTGATCGCCGTCAGCTCGGCCGTCAACTGCTCGTTCAGGAACTCGATGACCTCGGGGTCGCCCTGCATCGCAGAGGCTCCTTCCACGCGTGTGAAGGGGGCGGACGCGCGCATCCTTGCACCACTGTGTGAAGTTCGTCCAGTAAGTGCACGCTTAGTGATATTTGACCGATTGGGGTGCTCGGGCGTGCGAGGGTCGGCGCCGCACGGACCCGGGTCGTGACCATCCTTCGCCGTCTGTCACCATGGAGACATGGGTCAGCCGGAGAGCGGGGAACACCGGGCAGCAGGGGAGTCCGCGCTTCCACCGGGGCAGCGGCTGCAGCGCGGCTGGCCGGTCACCCACTACGGGCCCGTCCCGAAGTTCCGGCCCGAACGCTGGGAGTTCCAGGTCTTCGGAGCGACGGCGGACGGCGGCAAGCACAGCTGGAACCACACCGAGTTCTCCGCCCTGCCGTTCTCCACGGTCGTGGCCGATCTGCACTGCGTGACGAAGTTCAGCATGTTGGGCGCCGAATGGGGCGGAGTCCTCGCCCGCCGCCTCGTCGAGCTGGCGCCCCCCGCTCCCGATGCCACCCATGTGATGGTCTGGGCGGAGTACGGCTTCAGTGCCAACATGCGCTTGTCGGACTTCGCCTCCGACCGCGCGGTTTTCGCCACGCACAAGGACGGCGAGCTCCTCACCGCCGAGCACGGCTTCCCGGTCCGGCTCATCGTCCCGCACCTGTACGCCTGGAAGGGCCCGAAGTGGGTGCGCGGCGTGGAGTACATGACCGCCGACCGCCGCGGCTTCTGGGAAGAACGCGGCTACCACAACATCGGCGACCCGTGGGCGGAGCAGCGCTACTCGTACCAGGAGGAGCCGGGCGACGGCCCCGAGCTGTGAGCACGGGCGGCGGGCCCCGGCCCTGAAGCGCGCCGACCGAGCGGGAGGGGGCGCGGGGGAGTGAGGCCGGCCCTTCCCCTCCGCCGCGTCGCACGGCCATGCCGCCCCGTGGCCGGCCCTGGGCTCCCGGGCCGGACGGGTCCGCGGCCCCGGTCGCAACGGGTGGGCTCAGGCGTCCCGCAGGGACTTCAGGCGGGCCACGTCGGCCGCGTGCCCCTCCTTGCCGCCGGGCGTCTCGATGACCAGGGGGACGCCCTCGGCGGCGGGGTGGCGCATCAGGGCCCGGAACGGTTCCTCGCCGATGTGGCCGGCCCCGATGCTGGCGTGCCGGTCCTTGCGGGCGCCCGCCACGTCCTTCGAGTCGTTGGCGTGCACCAGTTTCAGCCGGCCCGGCCCCACCGCCCGCACCAGCGCGTCGAGCGTCTCCGTCACCCCGCCCGGGGCGGCCAGGTCGTGACCGGCCGCGAAGACGTGGCAGGTGTCCAGACAGACCCCCAGCTTCGGGTGGGCGTCGAGCGCCTCGAAGTAGGGCCCGAAGTCCTCCGCGAGCGAGCAGACCGACGCGCCCTGACCGGCCGTCGACTCCAGCAGCAGATAGGGGTCGTCGTCGTGAGTGAGTTCCTCCAGCAGCGGCAGCACGTGCTCCCGCACCTGCGCCAGCGCCACCTCGCGCGGACGGCCGCCGGTGGCCGAGCCGGTGTGCACGACGACGCCGAGCGCGCCGATCTGCCGGCCCCGGCGCAGCGAGTGCCGCAGCGACTCCACGGACCGCTCCACGGTCGCCGTGGTGTGTGAGCCGAAGTTGACCAGGTACGGCGCGTGGACGTACGCCGGGATGCCGGCGGCCGCGCACTCCGCGCGGAACACCTCGTCCTGGGCGGGGTCGCCGACCGGGGTCGCCCAGCCCCGCGGGTTGGCCACGAAGACCTGCACCGCCTCGGCGCCGATGTCACGGGCGTACGCCAGCCCGACCTTGGCGAGGCCGCCGGCCACGGGCACGTGGCTGCCGACAGGGGTGGTGCGCATGCGCCGCTAGAGTCCCTTGGTCTTGATGGTGATGGTGCTGCCCTCGGGCGCCGACTCGCCGCCCGCGACGGACTGACCGGCCACGGTGTCGCTGAGGAACGGGAAGCTCTTGCTGACCTCCACCGCGAACCCGGCCGCCTCCAGCTCCCGGGTCGCGTCGTCGACGCTCTTGCCGGTCACGTCGGGCACCGGCACCATGCGCGGCCCCTTGGAGAGCGTGAGCGTGACGGTGTCGCCCTGTGCGGCACGCGCGCCCTCGGCGAGGGACTGGGCGGCGACGGACCCCGCGGGCTGCGCGGAGTGGACGCGCTCCCGGGCGGTCTCGACCGTCAGTCCGGCGTCGGTGAGCGTGCGGCGCGCGGCGTCGGCCGGCTGTCCGACGACCCCGGGAACCTCGACCGGGCTGCCCTTGCTGACGACCAGCGCCACCGCGGCGTCGGGCCGGCGCTCGGTCCCGGCGGGCGGGTCGCTGCTGATCACGGCGCCCTTCCCGACGGTGTCGCTGAACTCCTCGGTGACGACCCCCACCGCGAGTCCCGCGCCGCGCAGGGCGTCCTTCGCCTCCCCGAGCTTCCTGCCCTCCAGCGCCGGGACCTTCGTGGTCTCCGGACCGCGGGAGACGACGAGGGCCACCTCGCCGTTGTCCCGGATGCGCTCCCCGGCCGCCGGGTCGGTCGCCATCACGGTGCCCCGCTCGAAGGCGGTGCTGAACTCCTCGCGGACGGAGCCCACGGCGAGCCCGGCGTCGGTGAGCTTGCGTTCGGCGTCGGCGCGGGTCGCGCCCAGGACGCCGGTAGGGACGCGGGTGAACTGGCCGGCGCCGATGTACCACACGCCCGCGCCGAGACCGAGGACGACCAGGACGGCGGCGACCGCCGTGAGCACGCCGCGCCGGGCCAGGGGACCCGACCGGGACGGGACGGGCGCGGGCTGCGGGCGGGTGTCCGGCGGTACGTCCAGCCGGCTGGTGTGACGGACGTCCCCGCTGCCGCCCGCGGCCGGCAGCGGACGGGCGATGACACTGGTCACGGCCTCGGGGCCGTCCTCACCGACCGGCGCGCGGTCCGTGGCCGACGGGGGTACGAGGTCCAGCTGGTCGTCCGTGAGGGCGGCGCGCGCCTCGCGGACGAGGGCGAGCAGCGCCACGGCGTCGTGCGGCCGCCCCTCGGCGTCCCGCGCGGTGGCGGCGGCCACGACGCGGTCCAGCTCGGCGGCGAGGCCGGGGACGGCGTCCGAGGGCGGCGGCACGTCCGCGTTCAGGTGACCGAAGAGGACCTGGGCGGGCGTGTCGCCGGTGTGCGGCTTGCCGCCGGTCAGCATCTCGTACAGGACGACACCGCACGCGTACACGTCGGTGCGGGTGTCGGCGGTGCCGTGCTCGATCTGCTCCGGCGCGAGGTAGGACGCCGTGCCGAGCAGGGAGCCGGTGGTCTGGGTGGCGGAGCCGACGGCGCGTACGAGCCCGAAGTCGGCGACCTTGACCCGCCCGTCGTCGCCTATGAGGACGTTCTCCGGCTTCATGTCCCGGTGGACGAAGCCGGCGCGGTGCGCGGCGCCGAGCGCGGCGAGCACCGGTTCCACGACGTCCAGCGCCGCCCGCGGCGGCAGCGCGGTGCGCTCGCGCAGCACGTCCCGGAGCGTGCAGCCCGCGACGTACTCCATCGCCAGGAACACGTACGGTCCGTCGGCGCCCTGGTCGAAGACCCCGACGACGTTCGGGTGGGAGAGCCGCGCGACGGACTTCGCCTCCCGGATGAACCGCTCCACGAACGACGCGTCGGCCGCGAGCGACGGGTGCATGACCTTCAGGGCGACCGCCCGGTCCAGCCGGGTGTCGAGTCCCCGGTAGACCGTGGCCATCCCCCCGACGGCGATGCGCGCGTCGACTCGGTAGCGGCCGTCGAGCAGCTGGCCCACGAGCGGGTCGTGAAGGGTCGTATCCACGGCGTCGAGTCTACGAGCCCCTTCAGGGCCCCCTGTCGTCCTGTACATGACCGTCCCCGCAGTGCATCCAACTTGTGACACCCGC
>NZ_MKXB01000149.1:0-7077 GCF_001865245.1 Streptomyces sp. CC53
CCGGCGGCCGCCGGGACGCGGGCCCGCCGCGCCGCGGGCACCACCAGAGGCGTACCGGTCTCGGGGTCGTCGATGACCTGGCAGCGGAGCCCGAAGACCCGCTCGACCAGCTCGGCGGTGACGATCTCGGCCGGTGGGCCCTCCGCGACGATCTCACCGCCCCGTACGGCGATCAGATGGGTGGCGTACCGCGCCGCGTGGTTGAGGTCGTGCAGGACCGCGACGAGTGTGCGGCCCTGCTGCTCGTTGAGGTCGGCGCACAGGTCCAGCACGTCGATCTGGTGCTGGATGTCGAGGTACGTCGTCGGCTCGTCGAGCAGCAGCAGCGGTGTCTGCTGGGCGAGCGCCATGGCGATCCACACGCGCTGCCGCTGGCCGCCGGACAGCTCGTCGACGTACCGGTCGCCGAGGTCCGCGATGCCGGTGGCCTCCATCGACTCCTGGACGATCCGCTCGTCGTCCGGGGACCACTGGCGCAGCAGCCCCTGGTGGGGGTAGCGGCCCCGGGCGACGAGGTCGGCGACGGTGATGCCGTCGGGCGCGAGGGACGACTGCGGCAGCAGGCCGAGGGTGCGGGCGACCTTCCGGGCGGGCAGGGCGTGGATGGACTGCCCGTCCAGCAGGACCTGGCCCTTCGCGGGCTTCAGCATCCGTGCCAGGGCCCGCAGCAGTGTGGACTTGCCGCAGCCGTTGGGCCCGACGATCACCGTGAAGGAGTGGTCGGGTATCTCCACGGACAGGTCGGCGGCGATGGTCCGCTGCTCGTAGGCGAGGGTGACGGACTGCGCGCTCAGCCGCTGGCCGCCCCGGGGCTGTGTCTGCATGGCGGGCTCCTGGTGCTCCTGTCGTTCTCGTGCGTACGGGTCGGGAGGCCGTGTCATATGCGCCCGGCCCTGCGCTCGGCGACCAGGAGCCACAGCAGGTAGCCGCCTCCGACGATGCCGGTGACGACTCCCACGGGCAGTTGGCGCTCACCGAACGCGTGGGTGGCGACGAGGTCGGCGGTGAGCAGCAGCGCGGAGCCCATGAGGGCGGACGCGCCGAGGTTCGGTCCGGGCGAGCGGGTCAGCCGCCGGGCGAGCTGCGGGGCGCTGAGGGCCACGAAGGCGATGGGGCCGGCCGCGGAGGTCGCGGCGGCGACCAGCAGCACGGCGGCGACCAGCAGCACCACCCGTACCCGCTGGACGGGCACGCCGAGCGCGAAGGCCGCGTCGTCGCCCATCTCCAGCACGCGCAGCGGCCTGCCGTAGGCGAGGATCAGGGGCAGCAGCACGGCGCTGACCGCGAGCAGCGGCCAGAACTCCTTCCAGTCGCGGCCGTCCAGGGACCCCGTCATCCACGCGACGGCGCGGGTCGCCTCGACGAGGTTCGCCCTGGTGATCAGGTAGTGGATGACGGCAGTGAGCACGGCCGTGAGCCCGATGCCGATCAGGACGATGCGGAAGCCGTGCACGCCCCGCTGCCACGCGAACAGGTACATGGCGGCACCGGTCGCGAGGCCGCCGGCGAGACCGCCCGCGGCGACCGCGGCGGGCTCGCCGCCGAGGACGACGATCACGGTGAGGGCGCCGACGATCGAGCCGTGGCCGATGCCCAGCACGTCGGGGCTGCCGAGCGGGTTGCGGGTGATGCTCTGGAAGACGGCGCCGCCGACGGCCAGCCCGGCGCCGACGAGCACGGCCACCAGGGCCCTCGGCAGGCGCATGTCCATGACGACGAGTTCCTGGACCGCCGTACCGTCGCCGAGGAGGGTGGCGACGACCTCGCCGGGCGTGAGCGGGAAGTCCCCGCTGCCGATGAGGACGAGGGCCGCCGCCAGGGTCAGTGCCGCGAGCGCCAGACCGGCGGCGACCGCGCGCGGCTCGATGCGGACGGACAGCCCGCCGCGCGTGCGGACGGCCCGGACGGTCCGCGTCCGGGCGGCGGTCGGCGGGGCGCCTGGGGACGGGGAGGGGGGCGGAGAGGTGACGGTCACAGCTTGGCCATCCTCTTGCGGCGTACGAGGTGGATGAAGACGGGTCCGCCGATGACCGCGGTGACGATGCCGACCTGGAGTTCGGACGGGCGGACGACGACCCGCCCGATGACGTCGGCGCCCAGCAGCAGCACGGGCGCGAGCACCGCGGCGTACGCGAGGATCCACCGCACGTCCGGCCCGGTGAGGGCGCGCACGAGGTACGGCACCATGAGGCCGACGAAGGCGATCGGCCCGCACGCGGCGGTGGCGCCACCGCACAGCAGGGTGACGGCCAGCATGGCGAGCACCCGTGTGCGGGTGAGGCCGGCGCCCAGGGAGCGGGCGGTGTCGTCGCCCATCTCCATCGCGTTCAGCGGCCGGGCGATGACCGCCGCGAGCAGCGCCCCGACGCCGAGGAACGGCGCCACCGAGACCACCAGCTCCAGGGTGGCCCCGGAGAGCGCGCCCACGGTCCAGAAGCGCAGCCGGTCGAGCGCGGCGGAGTCCAGCAGCTGGACGGCGTTGACGTAGCCGTACAGCGCTGCGGTCGTCGCGGTCCCCGCGAGGGCGAGGCGCACCGGTGTGGCGCTGCGCCCGCCGCCGAGCACGTAGACGAGCACCGACACGGCGGCCGCCCCGGCGAAGGCGAACCACACGAAGCCCATGAAGGACGTCGCCCCCAGGAAGCTGGTGGCGGTGACGACGGCGGCGGCCGCGCCCGCGTTCACCCCCATGAGGCCGGGTTCGGCGAGCGGGTTGCGGGTGAGTGCCTGCATGACCGCGCCGGAGACGCCCAGGGCGAGCCCGGCGAGCAGGCCCATGAGGGTGCGCGGCAGGCGGACGTCGGCGATGAGCACGTCGTTGCCGGTGCCGGAGTGGTGGAACACCCCGTGCCAGACGTCCGCCAGGGGCAGGGGTTTGGCACCTACCGCGATGCTCGCGGCGCAGACCAGCAGCAGGACTCCGAGGGACAGCAGCAGTCCGGCGGACCGCAGGGCGGTGCGCCTGCGGTTCCGGTGCGCGGCCTGCGGGGCCGTGCTCGCTTCGGGGGGACTCTCGACCAACACCCGGTTAGGTTAGCCTACCCTCCGTGCGGTGATCAGGTGGTGTCGGCGACGGGCCGCCCTCCGCGCCCGGAGCGCACGCCCCGGGCGGCGCCACGGCTCGGGCCGGCGGCAGTCCCGGCCGTCCTCCCGCGGCGCCGGGCCCCGCCACGCCGCCCCGCGGGAGGCGACCGCTCCCGCTCCGTCCTGTTCCACCGTCCACCGGGGCACGGTCCGCGACGAGGGCGTCGCGGCACCGCTCCGGCGCAGGCCGTCGGGCCGCGCTACCACCCTGCCCGCGCCAGCGCCTTGTCCGCGGCAAGCCCGCACGCCTCCGCTCCCGCATGGGTCCAGGCCGCCGCGCACAGCGCCCGCAGCCCGTCCAGCGGTGTGCCGTCCCCCTCCAGGACCAGGGCGTCCCCGCCCGCGGACACCGCCGCCTCCCAGCCCCCGCACGCGAAGCCCCGTCCCGCCGCGCCCACCTCGGGCTGCCCGGTCAGCAGTCCCCGCAGGTCCGCGTCCACATAGGTCGGCCGGTGCTCCGGCACCGCCGCCAGCAGCCCCGCCGGGTCCGTCACCCCGGTCAGCACCAGCAGCGAGTCGACTCCCCCGTTGCAGGCGCCTTCGATGTCCGTGTCCAGCCGGTCCCCCACCACCAGCGGCCGCTGCGCCCCCGTCCGCAGCACCGTCTCCCGGTGCATCGGCGGCAGCGGCTTGCCGGCGACCACCGGCTCGGCGACGCCGCCCGTCGCGATCCGGACGACCTCCACGGCCGCCCCGTTCCCGGGCCCGATGCCCCGCGCCCCCGGAACCGTCAGGTCCGTGTTGGACGCGAACCACGGCACGCCCCGCGCCACCGCGTACGCGGCCTCGGCGAACCGCCCCCACGGCAGGTCGGGGCCGCCGTACCCCTGCACCACGGCCGCCGGGTCGTCATCCGCCGACTCCACGGGCACGAGGCCGCGCTCGCGCAGCGCGACCCGCAGCCCCTCCCCGCCCACGACGAGGACCCTCGACCCCTGTGGCACGTGCTCCGCGATCAGCCGCGCCACCGCCTGCGCCGAGGTGACCACGTCTCCGGCGGCGGCCGGGACCCCCAGCTCCGTCAGGTGCGCGGCGACCGCCTCCGGGGTGCGCAGCGCGTTGTTGGTGACGTACGCGAGGTGCATCCCGCCGGCCCGCGCCACGGCCAGCGCCTCCACCGCGTGCGGGACGGCCTCGGGCCCGGCGTACACCACCCCGTCCAGGTCCAGCAGCGCCGTGTCGTACGCCTCACTGAGCACCCGCGTGCTCGCACCCGGCCGGCTCCGCCACTGCCCCATCACCCTGCACTCCTCGCCTCGCGCCGTCTTTTACCCAGACGATTCCTTCACCCGATCATCGCTCATCCCTTCGGGCACCTACGATGCAAGGATGATGACGAGAGGTCCTGCGGCCCACGGCGGTCTGCGCCTGAAACCCTTCCGTGGACTGCGGTACGTCCCCGAACAGGTCGGCAGTCTCGCCGCAGTGACCTCGCCGCCGTACGACGTGGTGGTACGGCCCGACGGGCTGCACCACCTGGAGTCGTCGGACCCGCACAACATCGTCCGCCTCATCCTGCCGCAGGCGCCGACCGCGGAAGCGCGGTCCCGCCGCGCGGCCGACACGCTCGCCGAGTGGCTGGCGTCGGGCGTCCTCGCCCCGGACGAGGAGCCCGCCCTGTACGTGTACGAGCAGCGCAAGGGCGAGCTGCTGCAGCGCGGTGTGATCGGCGCCCTGGAGCTCTCCGTCCCCGCTGAGGGCGTGGTGCTGCCGCACGAGGACGTGATGCCGGAGGTCGTGGAGGAGCGGGCCGCCCTGATGCGGACGCTCGGCGCCCACCTGGAGCCGCTGCTGCTCACCTACCGAGGGGACGGGGGTGCCACCGGCGCGTCGGCCGTCATCGAACGGACCATCAAGGGCACTCCGCTGCTGGCCACGACCACCGAGGACGGGTTCAGCCACCGCCTGTGGGCGGTCACCGACCCGGGCGAGCTCGCGGCCGTCACGGACGACCTGGTCCGCCACCAGGCACTGATAGCCGACGGGCACCACCGCTGGGCCACCTACCTGCGCCTGCGCGAGGAGCAGTCCGGGCCCGGGCCTTGGAACCACGGCCTCGTCCTCCTCATCGACACGGCGGAGTACCCGCTGCAGGTCCGCGCCATCCACCGCCTCCTGAACAACCTGCCGGTGGCCGACGCCGCGGCCGCGCTCGACGGGTCGTTCCGGGTGCGGACGCTGGAGGGCGCCTCGCTCACGTCGGCCCTGGGGGTGCTGGCCGACACGGCCGGGGGCGGCGGGAACGCCTTCGTCCTCGCCGGCGACGGCCGTTTCCACCTGGTCGACCGCCCGGACCCGGGACTGCTCGCCCGCACGGTCCCCGCGGACCGCCCGGAGCCGTGGCGCACCCTGGACGCCACGGTCCTGCACGCCTCGATGCTGGAACATCTGTGGCGTATCCCCGACTCGCCGGAGCACATCGCGTACATCCACGACGCCGCGGCGGCCGTGGAGCAGGCGGAGCGCCGGGGCGGTACGGCCGTCCTGATGCACCCGGTGCGGGAGGAGGTCGTACGGGACCTGGCGCGCCGGGGCGTCACCATGCCCCGCAAGTCGACGTCGTTCGGCCCGAAGCCCGCGACCGGCCTGGTCCTGCGCAGCCTCACCCTGGACTGAACGCCGAAGGGCGGCACCCCTTGACGGGTGCCGCCCTTCGTGTGCTGCGCGGTGCACTCAGCCGGCCTACGGCTCAGTGGCCGTCGCCCTCGGTGCCGCCCTCCTGACGGGCTTCCCGTCCAGGCGCATCGGGGTCCTCCCCGGCGTCGGCGTCGTCCACCTGCGGGGCCTCGTTGGTCCGGTCGGGCTCGTCGGCCTCATCGAGTTCCGCGTTCTCGTCGAGTTCTGCGCTCTCGCCGAGTTCTGCGCTCTCGTCGAAGGCGTCCACGAACTCGACGCCGTCGAGCTCGGCCAGCCGGTCGGACGCGTCGGTCGAACCGTCCTTGTCCGACTCCAGGGCCTTGGCGAACCACTCGCGGGCCTCGTCCTCCCGGCCGGCCGCCAGGAGAGCGTCCGCGTAGGCGTACCGGAGGCGCGCGGTCCACGGCTGCACGGAGTGCGAGGCGAGCTCAGGGGACTGGAGGGTCACGATCGCGGCGTCCAGCTGTCCCATGTCGCGCCGGGCCCCGGCGGCCACGAGCCGCATCTCGACCTGGCCGGCCCTGTCCAGCTTGTTGACCTCCGGCGCACCGGCCATGTCCAGCGCCTTCTCAGGGCGGCCGAGGCCGCGCTCACAGTCGGCCATGACGGGCCACAGCTCGACGCCTCCGGTCATCCGCCGTGCCGCCCGGAACTCGGCGAGCGCCTCCGCGTACTTCTGCGTGGCGTACGCCGCGAAGCCGGCGGCCTCCCGTACGGCGGCCACGCGCGAGGCCAGCCGCAGGGCGACCCGCGAGTAGCCGTAGGCCCCCTCCGGGTCCTCGTCGATGAGCCGGGCCACCATCACCAAGTTCCTGGCGACGTCCTCGGCCAGGGTCTTCGGCAGGCTCATCAGCTCCTGCCGCACGTCCTTGTCGATCTCGTCGCCGGTGACGTCCTCGGGAATGGGCAGCCGCTTGACGGGCTCACGGTCGTGGGTGCGCTCCCGCTCCGGTCGCCGGAAGCCACCGCGGTCGCCCCGCTCGCCCCGGAACCCGCCGCGGTCCCGGTCGCCCCGGAACCCACCCCGCTCGTCGTCGCGACGCGGCCCACCCGGCCGGTCGTCCCCGCGCCGGAACCCACCGCCGCGGCGGTCGTCACGGCGGTCGTCACGACGGGGGCCACGGTCGTCGCGGCGGTCATCGCGGCGGGGTGCGCGGTCGTCGCGGGGGAAGCTACCGCCCTGATCGCGCCGGTCGTCACGCCCACGGAACCCGCCGCGCTCGTCACGGCGGTCGTCACGCCCACGGGACGCACCACGGTCATCACGCCAGCCACCACGGTCGTCGCGGCGGTCGTCACGGCGGGGTGCGCGGTCGTCGCGGGGGAAGCTACCGCCCTGATCGCGCCGGTCGTCAC
>NZ_MKXB01000149.1:7087-8078 GCF_001865245.1 Streptomyces sp. CC53
ATCATCGCGCCCACGGAACGCACCACGGTCATCACGGCGGTCGTCACGACGCGGCGCACGGTCGTCACGACGCGGACCGCGGTCGTCACGGCGGTCGTCACGGCGCGGCGCACGGTCGTCACGGGGCCACGACGGCCGGTCGCCGTCGCGTCGGAACCCACCACGGTCCCGGTCCCGGGAGTCGCGGTCACGGACGTTCCTGTCCCGGTCGCGGTCGTCGGTGCGGCGGAAGCCCGGCCGGTCGTCACGACGCTCGTCTCGGCGGTCGTCACGCCGGTCATCGCGCCGGAAGCCACCGCCCCGGCGGTCGTCGTCGCGCCGGAAACCGCCCCGGCTGCTCCCGCGGTCCCTGTCCCGGTCGCGGACATCGCGGTCACGGTCGTCACGCCGGAAGGGAGGCCTCTCACCACGGCGGTCGTCACGCCGGTCATCGCGGCGGTCGTCACGCCCGAAGCCGCCGCCCCGGCGGTCGTCGTCACGGCGGAAGCCGCCCCGGTCGCGGTCACGGTCGCCGCGGTAGCCGCCCCGATCGCCTCCGTCCCTACGACGCGGCTCACGCTCCGGACGGTCGTCGGAGGAGTTGGTGGACATCGGTGTGGCTCCTGTCTGCGGGGTACCGCACTTCATTCTCGCGCAGTCGGCGTGCCACCGCGCTTCGAGCAAAACGAAAACAAAAAGGACCCTCGGTCCCAGCATGTACGCTGGGACCGAGGGTCCTTGAAAGATTGTTCGGCGGCGTCCTACTCTCCCACAGGGTCCCCCCTGCAGTACCATCGGCGCTGAAAGGCTTAGCTTCCGGGTTCGGAATGTAACCGGGCGTTTCCCTAACGCTATGACCACCGAAACCCTAAAGGGTTCTAGCGAACAAGCACACTATTCACTTGAATAATGGTGATGTGGTGTGCCGGTGCGACTGTTCGCAACCCGGGAACCACACAGTGGACGCGAGCAACTGAGGACAAGCCCTCGGCCTATTAGTACCGGTCAACTC
>NZ_MKXB01000150.1:0-747 GCF_001865245.1 Streptomyces sp. CC53
AGCGTGCTCCTCGACGACGGCACCCCGGTGGAGTTCGGCGCAGGGGCGTTCGACGCGGGCGGCCTGCTGCTGCTGCGCCCGGGCCAGCGGGTGCGGATCGAGACGGAGGGCAGCGGGGCGGCACTGCGGATCACGCTGGTGACGCTCCAGACGCTCTGAACTCCCCCTCCCGTACGGGGCTCCGGCCCCGGCACGTCGGCCGGTCACCGGCTGCGCGCGCAGTCCCGCGCGGCAGGCCCGCCCTCAGATGCGCGCGGCCGCGTACGACAGCCGGGAAGCGGGGGATGCGAGGTCAGGTGCGGGAGCCTGGCCGCGAAACGAAGGCGAAGTCCCGCATGCCGGCCCGGTTCCGCATGGATGCCCCGCCCTGTGCGGGGTTCGGGCCCCGTAAGGCGCTCCCTCACGTATCCCCGGTTCCCGTACGGCACCCGGCCCCACGAAGGAGCCCGGCTCCGCGGGGGGATGCGGTCCGTCGGGGGCGGACGCACCGCGGGCCGGGCTCCCCCCAGGAGAGTCCGGCCCCGCGCGCGAGTGGTTCCGTGCGGCCGCGCCGCCTACCGGGACGGTCCCGGGGCTACTTCTTCCTCGCGGTGGTCTTCTTGGCGGCGGTGGTCTTGCGCGCCGTGGTCTTCTTCGCGGGCGCCTTCTTGGCGGTGGTCTTCTTCGCCGGGGCGGTCTTCTTCGCCGCGGTCTTCTTCGTGGCGGCGGCGGTGGTCTTCTTGGCGGGAGCGGCCTTCTTGGCGGTCG
>NZ_MKXB01000150.1:995-5697 GCF_001865245.1 Streptomyces sp. CC53
GTGGTCTTCTTGGCGGGCGTCGCCTTCTTCGCGGCGGCCTTCTTCGTCACGGCCTTCTTCGCCGCGGCCTTCTTCGCGGCGGTCCCCGTGGCGCCGGTGAGGCTGCCCTTGGGCGCCTTCTTGACGGACACCTCGCCCGCCTTGGGCAGCTTCTTGCTGCCGCTGACCAGGTCCTTGAAGCCCTGGCCTGCGCGGAAGCGCGGAACGGAGGTCTTCTTGACCCTGACGCGCTCGCCGGTCTGCGGGTTGCGGGCGTAGCGGGCCGGACGCTCGACCTTCTCGAACGAGCCGAAGCCGGTGACCGAGACCCGGTCGCCCGAGACGACCGCGCGGACGATGGCGTCCAGCACCGCGTCCACGGCGTCGGCGGCCTGCTGGCGGCCGCCCATCTTGTCGGCAATCGCTTCTACGAGCTGCGCCTTGTTCACGTCTTCCCCTTCGGAGACATTGCCGGAACGAAACTGTTCAAGCGTTTTCGCACGTTAGGCAGATATATACCGCAAATCAAACACGAAACGGGCTAATCACCCTTGTGCCGCAACGCAGTACGCTGCGGAGCACTTCGGATGTCAGTCCCCTTCAGGGAATCGGCCCTCGTCGAGGTCCTTCAACAACCGGTCGAGACGCTCTGCCGCGTCCGCGAGATCGTGCTTCGCCGCTGCCGTGACGACCAGCAGCTTCCGGGACAGCGCCATCCTTACGCCCTCCGGGACTTGCAGTGCGCGCACTCGGGCGTGCGCTTCTTTCAGCCGGGCCGCGACGGCCTCGTAGAGTTCGAGTTGGCTGTCGCGTTCCATGCGCCGATTGTGCCATCTGGGGCGAGTTGTCGCCTCCGTAGGGGGTAACTGGCCTCTGCCGGCGCTGATGGCGTCCCTGGCGGGAGGCGCCCGTTCCGGTAGGGCTCGCATGCCCAACTACCTGCGGCGCAAACCGGATTGCCCCCTTCGGGGGATGGTGGTGTTCGGTGGCGACGGGCACGGCGCCAGGCGCCCGGCGCCGTCAGCCGGATGGCCGCGCGGGGTCGTTCCGCACAACCGATCGCCCGCACTGAGGGGCGGTTTCTCGCCACTGCGGCGGCCGTGCCGCAGCACTCCCCTGGTGCCGCCTCCGGACGGGAGCGGACACGGCGACGCCCCCGGCCGGAAGGTCGGCCGGGGGCGTCGGGGGTTCGTTCGCGGACCGGGCACCGTGCTCCGGCCCGCGGTGCGAGCTCTGATCCGGGTGCCCGGAGCCCGAGGGGGCGGAGCGGGTCAGACGGGGAGGGTGCGCGGCTTGTAGGAGGCGCGCTCGGCCTCGTACGCGGCGATGTCCGCCTCGTTCTGCAGGGTGATGCTGATGTCGTCCAGGCCGTTCAGCAGTCGCCAGCGGGCGTTCTCGTCGAGTTCGAAGTCGGCGGTGATGCCCTCGGCGCGGACCTGGCGGTTCTCCAGGTCGACGGTGATCTCGGTGGTGGGGTCGGCTTCGACCAGCTCCCACAGGGCGTCCACGGTCTTCTGGTCGAGGACCACCGTGAGCAGGCCGTTCTTCAGCGAGTTGCCCCGGAAGATGTCGGCGAAGCGGGAGGACACGACGGCTTTGAAGCCGTAGTTCTGCAGGGCCCAGACGGCGTGCTCGCGGGAGGAGCCGGTGCCGAAGTCGGGGCCGGCGACCAGGACCGTGGCGCCCTGCCGTTCGGGCCGGTTGAGGACGAACTCGGGGTCTTTGCGCCAGGCCTCGAACAGACCGTCCTCGAAGCCGTCCCGAGTGACCTTCTTGAGCCAGTGGGCGGGGATGATCTGGTCGGTGTCGACGTTGCTGCGGCGCAGCGGGACGGCGCGGCCGGTGTGCGTGGTGAAGGCTTCCATGGTTCCTCAGACCCCCGCGGGAGTGGTGGCGTCGGCGTCGGACAGGTCGGCAGGGGAGGCCAGGTGGCCCAGGACCGCGGTGGCGGCGGCGACCTGCGGCGAGACGAGGTGGGTGCGACCGCCCTTGCCCTGGCGGCCCTCGAAGTTGCGGTTGGAGGTGGACGCGGAGCGCTCACCGGGCGCGAGTTGGTCGGGGTTCATGCCCAGGCACATGGAGCAGCCGGCGTGCCGCCATTCGGCCCCGGCCTCCTTGAAGACCTTGTCCAGGCCCTCGTCCACGGCCTGCAGGCCGACGCGGGCGGAACCGGGGACGACCAGCATCCGCAGGCCGTCGGCGATCTTCCGGTCCCGCAGGATGTCGGCGGCGGCCCTCAGGTCCTCGATGCGGCCGTTGGTGCAGGAGCCGACGAAGACGGTGTCGACCTTGATGTCGCGCAGCGGCTGCCCGGCGGTGAGGCCCATGTACTCCAGGGCCTTCTCGGCGGCCATGCGCTCCGAGGCGTCCTCGTACGAGGCGGGGTCGGGAACCTTAGCCGAAAGCGGCGCGCCCTGGCCGGGGTTGGTGCCCCAGGTCACGAACGGGGACAGCTCGGCGGCGTCGATGACCACCTCGGCGTCGAAGACGGCGTCCTCGTCGGTCCGCAGGGTCTTCCAGTACGCCACGGCGGCGTCCCAGTCCTCGCCCTCGGGGGCGTGGGCGCGACCCTTGAGGTAGGCGAAGGTGGTCTCGTCGGGGGCGATCATGCCCGCGCGGGCGCCGGCCTCGATGGACATGTTGCAGATGGTCATGCGGGCCTCCATCGAGAGCTTCTCGATGGCGGAGCCGCGGTACTCCAGGACGTAGCCCTGGCCGCCGCCGGTGCCGATCCTGGCGATGATCGCCAGGATCAGGTCCTTGGCGGTGACGCCCTCGGGCAGCTCGCCGTCGACCGTGATCGCCATGGTCTTGGGGCGGGACATGGGCAGCGTCTGGGTGGCCAGTACGTGCTCGACCTGGGAGGTGCCGATGCCGAAGGCGAGCGCGCCGAAGGCGCCGTGGGTCGACGTGTGGGAGTCGCCGCAGACCACCGTCGTACCGGGCTGGGTCAGGCCGAGCTGGGGGCCCACGACGTGGACGACGCCCTGCTCGACGTCGCCGAGCGGGTGCAGGCGGACGCCGAACTCGGCGCAGTTCTTGCGCAGGGTCTCCAGCTGGGCGCGGGAGACGGGGTCGGCGATCGGCTTGTCGATGTCGAGGGTGGGGGTGTTGTGGTCCTCGGTGGCGATGGTCAGGTCGAGCCTGCGGACCTGCCGCCCGCTCTTGCGGAGGCCGTCGAAGGCCTGGGGGCTGGTGACCTCGTGCAGCAGGTGCAGATCGATGTAGAGGAGGTCGGGCTCGCCCTCGGCGCGCCGGACGACGTGGTCGTCCCAGACCTTCTCCGCGAGTGTCCTACCCATCGCTTTCCCTCCGGCCGGCGTGGTGTGCCGGCGATCTAGAGACACGTGCGCCCACGCCCTGGTCTCATAGGTGAAGCCACGTGATCCCACGTGCTGGACGCCGGCAGCGGACCCGTTGATCCCGGGGCCGCCCCTCCAGGTTGGCAAGTTCCCGGGAAAATTGAACTTGCGTTTCACAGAGTGAGACGCGAGTATCGTTGCATGGACAACAGTAGCGGCGTAGGCGTTCTCGACAAGGCAGCATTGGTTCTGAGCGCCCTGGAGTCCGGTCCGGCCACCCTCGCCGGGCTCGTAGCGGCGACCGGACTCGCCCGGCCCACGGCCCACCGGCTGGCCGTGGCGCTGGAGCACCACCGGATGGTGGCGCGGGACATGCAGGGCCGGTTCATCCTGGGCCCCCGGCTGGCGGAGCTTGCCGCCGCGGCGGGCGAGGACCGCCTGCTGGCGACGGCCGGCCCGGTGCTCACGCACCTGCGCGACGTGACCGGCGAGAGCGCGCAGCTCTACCGGCGCCAGGGCGACATGCGCATCTGCGTGGCGGCAGCCGAGCGCCTCTCCGGCCTGCGGGACACGGTCCCCGTGGGCTCCACGCTCACCATGAAGGCGGGCTCGTCGGCGCAGATCCTCATGGCCTGGGAGGAGCCCGAGCGGCTGCACAGGGGCCTGCAGGGCGCCCGTTTCACGGCGACGGCGCTGTCAGGCGTGCGCCGCCGGGGCTGGGCCCAGTCGATCGGCGAGCGGGAACCGGGCGTGGCGTCCGTCTCCGCGCCCGTGCGGGGGCCCTCCAACCGCGTGGTGGCCGCCGTGTCCGTCTCCGGCCCGATCGAGCGCCTGACGCGCCACCCGGGCCGCATGCACGCGCAGGCGGTCATCGACGCGGCCGGCCGCCTCACGGAGGCACTGCGCCGGGCCGGCTGAGCCGCGTACGTCCACCTGCACCGGTCCCCCGCTTCAACGCCGCAGCGGTCGGGCCGGTGTGGTGTCTCTGTTCTGTTCTACGGGGCCCGTCCTGCCCTGGTCGTGGTTCCACCTGCTCCGAGGCAAGGTCCCGGCGGCTCGGAGACCCGGATGACCGCGAGAGGGACGGAACGCACGCGGAGAAGCCCTCCCCAGTGTGGGGAGGGCTTCTCCGTCTTGTACCCCCGACCGGATTCGAACCGGCGCTACCGCCTTGAGAGGGCGGCGTGCTAGGCCGCTACACAACGGGGGCCCTAGCGATCCTGCATCGGCGCCACCGGGAGCGACCCTGGTGGTACCGCGGGAAGGATCTGTACCCCCGACCGGATTCGAACCGGCGCTACTGCCTTGAGAGGGCAGCGTGCTAGGCCGCTACACAACGGGGGCTTTGCAGATAAGCTCTGCGAGCTGGCCTACCTGGACTCGAACCAAGACTAACTGAACCAGAATCAGTCGTGCTGCCA
>NZ_MKXB01000150.1:5707-19386 GCF_001865245.1 Streptomyces sp. CC53
GTGGACCATTCTCATGATCCCGCTGGCCTACCTGGACTCGAACCAAGACTAACTGAACCAGAATCAGTCGTGCTGCCAATTACACCATAGGCCACCGGAACGCAACCCCCTGGGGGATTTTTGCTCGGCTTGCGCTTCGGGTTTCCGGCCTCTCGGCCCGCTCCCCTCGGCGCAGGAAGAACATTACCCGAAGGTGTCCTGCGCTCCAAAACGGGTATCACCGCGGAGCAGCGCGGGCAGCTGCTCCAGGCCCGTGATCCGCTGCAGCTCGGGTCTCCCGCCCGCCCCCGCGCGGTCCAGCCAGATGCCGAGCAGACCCGCCTCGGTGGCCCCCCGCGCGTCGATGTCGGGCTGGTCCCCCACGTACGCGACCTCGTACGGCGCCAGGCCGAGCGCGTCGCACGCGGCGTGGAAGGCGGCGGCCTCGGGTTTGGAGATCCCGATGTCGGCCGCGCACACGACGGCCTCGAACCGGTCCCGTACGCCCAGGACGCGCAGCTTCCGGTCCTGGTTGTGGAGGGACGAGTTCGACAGCACGCCGTGCCGGTAGTCGCCCGCGAGGAGCTCCAGGGCCGGGAGCGTGTCCGGGAAGAGCTCCCAGGCGGCCTCGTAGTGCGCCAGGTAGCGCGCGAACCAGGCGTCGGCCTCCTCGTCCGCCAGCACCCGGCCCAGGAACGTCCGCACCCGGTCGCGGCGCTGCGCCTCCCAGGTCACCTGCCCTGCCGAGAACCGCGCCCAGTGCTCCAGGGTGGCTTCCCGCCACCGGATCAGGGCCTCCTCGACGGTGCCGAACGTGTCGTCGAGTCCCTCGTCGCGCAGGTGGCGTCGCATGCCGGCGCGGTCGGCGGTCGCGTAGTCGAAGATCGTGTCGTCGATGTCCCAGAGGACGGCGCGGATGGCCATGCTGCGACCGTACCGCCGGGGGTGCGGACGGGTCCTGCGTTTGTGCAGGACCGGACAGGTGCGGGGACGGGCCCGTACGGCACGGCCGGCCCACTGAGCGGCGGCACGCGGGGGTGCCTGCGGAGACGCCCCCGCGGGCGGCGGCCCGTGTGGGCGCCGCCCACGGGGGCGTACGGCGGGGACGCTCAGGCGGTGAGCTTGGCCAGAGCGGCGTCGATGCGGGCCAGGGTGCGGTCCTTGCCGAGGATCTCCAGGGACTCGAAGAGCGGCAGGCCGACCGTGCGGCCGGTGACGGCCACGCGGACCGGGGCCTGCGCCTTGCCGAGCTTCAGGCCGTGCTCCTCGCCGGCCTTCAGGACGGCGTCCTTCAGGGACTCGGGGCTCGTCCAGTCCGCCGCCTCCAGCCTGGCGCGGGCGGTGGTGAGCAGGGCGGCCGGCTCGCCCTTCATGGCCTTCTGCCAGGACACCTCGTCCTCGACGGGCTCCTTCAGGAACAGGAAGTCGACGTTGGCGGTGATGTCGGACAGGACCGTCAGACGGGTCTGGGCGTGCGGGGCGATCCGCTCCCAGGCGTCCCGGTCGAAGTCCTCCGGCGCCCAGGGCGCGTGCGGGGCCCGCAGCCAGGGCTCGCAGCGCGCGGCGAACTCCTTCTCGTCCAGCATGCGGATGTGGTCCGCGTTGATCGACTCGGCCTTCTTCAGGTCGAACCGGGCCGGGTTCGCGTTCACGTCCGCGATGTCGAACTTCCCGATCATCTCGGGGACGGTGAACACGTCCTGGTCGGCGGAGAAGGACCAGCCGAGGAGCGAGAGGTAGTTGAGCAGCCCCTCGGGCAGGAAGCCGCGCTCCCGGTAGAGGTTCAGCGAGGACTGCGGGTCGCGCTTGGAGAGCTTCTTGTTGCCCTCGCCCATCACGTACGGGAGGTGGCCGAACTCGGGCACGGCCTTGGCGACGCCGAGCTCGATCAGCGCCTGGTACAGCGCGATCTGGCGCGGGGTGGAGCTCAGCAGGTCCTCGCCGCGCAGGACGTGCGTGATCTCCATGAGTGCGTCGTCGACGGGGTTGACGAGGGTGTACAGCGGGGCGCCGTTGGCGCGGACGATGCCGTAGTCGGGGACGTTGTCCGGGGTGAACGTGAGCTCGCCGCGGACCAGGTCGCGGAAGGTGATCGGCTGGTCCGGCATGCGGAAGCGGACGATGGCGCTGCGGCCCTCCGCCTCGAACGCGGCGGTCTGCCCGGCGGTGAGCTCGCGGCAGTGGCCGTCGTAGCCGGAGGGCTTCCCGGCGGCGCGGGCGGCCTCGCGGCGCGCGTCGAGCTCCTCCGTGGTGCAGTAGCAGTGGTAGGCGTACCCGCCGGCGAGGAGCTTCCCGGCGATGTCGCGGTAGGTGTCCATGCGCTGCGACTGGCGGTACGGGGCGTGCGGGCCGCCGACCTCCGGGCCCTCGTCCCAGTCGAGGCCGAGCCAGCGCAGCGAGTCCAGCAGCTGCTGGTACGACTCCTCCGAGTCGCGGGCCGCGTCGGTGTCCTCGATGCGGAAGACCATGGTGCCGCCGTGGTGCCGGGCGAACGCCCAGTTGAACAGGGCGGTGCGGACCAGGCCCACGTGGGGGTTGCCCGTCGGGGACGGGCAGAACCGTACGCGGACGGAGCGGTCGGGGGAGTTAACCACGCTTGATCACCTTGTTGGTGAGAGTGCCGATGCCTTCGATGGTGACGGCGACCTCGTCGCCGACGGTGAGGGGGCCGACCCCGGCGGGGGTGCCGGTGAGGATGACGTCGCCCGGGAGCAGCGTCATGGCCTCGGTGATGTGGACGACCAGGTCCTCGATGGAGCGGATCATGTCGCTCGTGCGCCCCAGCTGGCGCTGTTCGCCGTTGACCGTGCACTGGATGGTGAGGTCGTGCGGGTCGAGTTCGGTCTCCACCCAGGGGCCGAGCGGGCAGGAGGTGTCGAAGCCCTTGGCACGGGCCCACTGCTTCTCCCGCTGCTGGACGTCGCGGGCGGTGACGTCGTTGGCGCAGGTGTAGCCGAAGACCACGTCCTTGACGCGCTCGCGGGGGACCTCGCGGCACATGCGGCCGATGACGACGGCGAGCTCGGCCTCGTGGTGCACCTCGTTCGAGAACGACGGGTACTCGATGGCGTCGCCGGAGCCGATCACGGAGGTGGCGGGCTTGAAGAAGGCGACGGGCACCTCGGGCACCTCGTTGCCGAGCTCCGCCGCGTGCTCGGCGTAGTTGCGGCCGATGGCCACGACCTTGTTGGGGAGCACGGGAGGCAGGAGGCGGACCTTGTTCAGGGGGACCCTGGTGCCGCTGAGCTCGAAGTCCGTGTACGGGATGCCCTTGATGATGTTGAGGACGAGGTCGCCCTCGGCCGCTGTGCCGGGGGCGACGTCGTCGCCCTTGACCGCTTCCACCGCGCCGAAGGCGACATGGCCGTCGATGGAGAACCTGGCGATGCGCACGGGTGCCTGCGCCCCCTACTTTCCGCTGACTGGAGTCTGACGCTCCAGGCTAACGCGGGAGGGGGCGCCCACCTGCCCCGTTATCCCGCGGCCGGGGCGGGGGCGGTGTCGAGCACGGTGCGGCGCGGGTTGGCGGTGGAGGCCGGCAGCTCGGCCGCGTGCTCGGGGGCCGTGCCGCGCCCGAGTCCGGAGGCGTCCGCCAGGTGGGCGAGGGTGGTGCGGCGGGGGTTGGCGATGCTGGAGCTCGTCGTCTTCATGGGTGGGCTGAGACCTCGGGGTGCGGGGCGCCGCTGGAAGAGCGCCGGTTGACGGACGCCCGTCACTCTAGGGCGTCAGGCTAAACACCGGATTCCCTGCCAATACCGTGAACAAATGGTGCTCGGCGTGTGAGTTTGCTCACCACTCATTGCCCAAAACGGACATGTCAGACGCCCGAACAGACCGTCGAAAACGGACATCACCCCATTGAATCTGCCATTCCGCCGCTGATCATCTCGACTGGGGCACGTCCTGAGTCACTCACGCGTGCACCAAAAGTCCGTTTCCTCCGTGAAAGACCTCTACCGCAGGTGACCCCACCCTCACAGGAGGTGATGGCACCCACGGGGGTACCCGCCGCCCTTGTTGGAGATCCGGCACTGTGCTGGAATTCCACGCACCGCCGCGGATGGAGACCGGCGAGCTGGGGCGCGAGGCAGCGCCGAGCGGCGGCGGGGAAGGGGGGATTCCGGCGCCGGTCACCCAGACGGAAGGGCGTGGTCACACGCCCCCGATGAACGCCGACACCGTCTTCTCCGTTCGCGCGGAGGGACGCCTGGTCCAGAGGTTGCGACGCTAGTGCAGGGACGTTTCAAGAGGGATGGCAGCGCTGCGGCGGAGCAGGAGCCGCGCGGCGGGACCGACCGCGGCACTTCGCCCCAGCATTCCCCGTACCCGGGACCGGCACCTGCCGGCGACGGCGGGGACCGCGCCGCACGCTCCCCCGGCGGGGCGACCGGCGGGCGCGAGGCGACGGGCGCGGCAGGCGCGCTGAAGGCCGCACGCGCAGGACGGGCCGCCCGGGCGGCCGGCAAGTCCCGGCCCGACTCGGCGCCCCCCGCGCTCCCCAAGGGTCCGGGCCAGTCCGCCGACACGGCCGCGCAGGACGGCAAGGACGGCAAGGGCGGCGGCAAGGACGCCAAGAACTCGAAGCCGGCCAAGGGCGGCAAGGGCAAGGCGCCCGGTGACACCGGCTCCCGAATAGCCCTGCGCAACTGGCGCATCTCCACCCGACTGGTCTCCCTCCTCGCCCTCCCCGTGGTCGCCGCGACCTCGCTGGGCGGACTCCGCATCCAGGAGTCCATGGAGAACATGGAGCAGCTGGACCACATGCAGCTGCTCACCAAGCTCACCCGTGAGGCGCACTACCTCGCCCAGGCGCTCCAGAGCGAGCGCGACCTGACCGCCGGTCCGCTCGCCAACGGCTACCCGGTCACGGACTTCAAGATCACCCAGCCGCGCGGCGAGACCGACGCGGCGCAGCGCGCGTTCCTGGACGCCACCCAGGAGATCGGCGACACCCAGGACGACGAGGCGCTGTCGAGCATCCGCGCCAACGTCACCCAGATCGCCAACCAGGTCGTCACGATCGGCTCCATCCGCAAGGAGGCCTACGCGGACGGCCGGATGAGCTCCGCGACGGTCGGCAAGTACAACCGGCTGATCGAGTCGCTGCTGACGCTGTCCCAGGACATGGCTCAGGCGACCAGCAACCCCGACATGATCAAGCGCACGCGTGCGCTTGCGGCGTTCTCCTCGGCCAAGGAGTACGCCTCGATCCAGCGCGCCGTCATCGCCGCCGCGCTCCCCAAGTCGGCCGTCTCGGGCAAGAACCGCGAGCTCAACGTCAACGACCGGCAGTACGCCGAGGACGCCCGCGTCAACGAGAACGCGCAGCTCAAGTCGTTCCGCTCGATCTACGAGTCCGCGGGTGGCGACGCCTCCACGCTGCTGGCCCCGCTGAACTCGGGCAACCCGTCGATCCAGGCCGCCGACGAGTACGCCGGCCGCGTGCTGCGCGGTCAGAACGGCCTCAGCAACATGCCCGCCCGTTCGTTCCTGGACTGGACGGACGAGTCGGACACCAAGCTGAAGATGATGACGACCATCGAGGAGACCCTCCTCAGCAAGGTGGAGGAGAAGGCGCGTGAGCTCCGCCAGGAGGCGCAGCGCGACGCCATCATCAACGGTGCGCTGATCCTCCTCGTCCTCGGCGTGTCGCTCGTCGGCGCCTTCGTCGTGGCGCGCTCCATGGTCCAGTCGCTGCGCCGCCTCCAGGACACCGCGACCAAGGTCGCCCAGGAGCGGCTGCCCCAGCTGGTCAAGCACCTGTCCGAGGCCGACCCGCAGGACGTGGACACGTCCGTGGAGTCCGTCGGCGTGCACTCGCGCGACGAGATCGGCAAGGTGGCCGCGGCCTTCGACGACGTGCACCGCGAGGCGGTCCGCCTCGCCGCCGAGCAGGCCCTGCTGCGGGGCAACGTCAACGCGATGTTCACCAACCTCTCGCGCCGCTCGCAGGGTCTGATCCAGCGCCAGCTGTCCCTGATCTCCGAGCTGGAGTCCCGCGAGGCCGACCCCGACCAGCTGGCTTCGCTGTTCAAGCTCGACCACCTCGCGACCCGCATGCGCCGGAACGGCGAGAACCTGCTCGTCCTCGCCGGTGAGGAGCCCGGCCGCCGGTGGACCCGGCCCGTTCCCCTCGTCGACGTGCTCCGCGCCGCCGCCTCCGAGGTGGAGCAGTACGAGCGCATCGAGCTGGCCTCCGTCCCGGGAACCGAGGTCGCCGGCCGGGTCGTCAACGACCTCGTCCACCTGCTGGCCGAGCTGCTGGAGAACGCCACGTCGTTCTCCTCGCCGCAGACCAAGGTGCGCGTCACCGGTCACGCGCTGCCCGACGGCCGGGTGCTCGTCGAGATCCACGACACCGGTATCGGCCTCTCCCCCGAGGACCTGGCCGCGATCAACGAGCGGCTCGCCTCGCCGCCGACCGTGGACGTCTCCGTCTCCCGCCGCATGGGCCTGTTCGTGGTCGGCCGCCTGTCGCTGCGGCACGGCATCCGGATCCAGCTGCGCCCGTCCGACTCGGGCGGCACGACCGCGCTGGTCATGCTGCCGGTCGACGTCACGCAGGGCGGCAAGAAGCCGGCCCCCGGCACTCCGGGTGCCCCCGCGGTCCCCGGCGGTCAGGGCGGCCAGGCCCGTCCGGGCGGTGCCCCCGGCGGCACGGGCCTGGCCGGTGCTCCGGGCGGCTCGCGTGCCGGCCTGCCGGGCGGCACGGGCGGTCCCGGTGCCGGCGGGCCCGGCTCCCAGAACCGGTACGGCGCGGGCTCCGGCACGGGTACGGGCATGGGCCCGGGTGCCGGCCAGCGCGGCGGCGTGCAGGGCGGCAACGGCATGCAGGGCGGCGGCCAGCCCGGCCGGCAGCCGCAGCAGCCTCCGCGCGACCCGCAGCGCCAGGGCCAGGGCGGCGGCTTCGCGGGCGGCTCGTACGGCGACCCCGGCAGGTCGTACGGTGACGCGGGCGCCTTCGGCGACACCGCGGGGCGCGGCGCGCAGGCCGGAGCCGGCGCGGGCGGCGGCACGCAGTCGCGACCCGACATGTGGCAGGGCGGCCAGAACGCGCAGCACCCGCAGGGCGGCCAGGACCGGCAGCCGATGCCCGGGGCCGCCGGCGGCCGCGGCGGGCAGCCCGGTGGCGGGCACCCGCAGCGTTCGGCTCAGCCGGGGGCCGCGGGGTGGGGCACCGACCAGCGCGGCCCCGAGGGCCCGCGGGGCCACGAGGAGCCGGCCGGCTCCACCGGGCGGTTCGCCCAGCTCCCGGCCGAGACGCAGGGTCCCGGCTCCACCGCCGAGTTCCCGCGTCCCGACTTCGACGGCCCGCGCCCGGACCAGAACGGCGCCCGGGGCGACCAGGCCGGCAACCCGGCGTCCACCGCCGCGCTGCCGCGCGCCGACTTCGGCGCCCCGCAGGACGACAGCCGTGCGCTGCCCCCGGCGGGGAACCCCTCCGAGGGCCGCACGCCGCTGTACGACACCCTGGAGACCAACTGGTTCCACGGCCAGCAGGGCCAGCAGGGCCAGCCCGGTCAGCAGGGCCCGGCGCAGTCCGGCCCCGGCCGCCAGGACCGCCCCGCGCCGCAGGGCCAGGGCCGGCCGGGCGGTGACGACCGGTACCCGATGCACGACCAGACCATGCCGACCCCGGCCCTGCCCCAGCAGCCGGCCCAGGGCCGTACCGCACCGTCGCTGCCGGCCCCGGCCGGCGGCCGCCCCGCACCGCTGGGCCGCGACCGGTTCGGGCAGGGCGCGGGTCCCGCCGGGCGACGGGCGTTCGGCCAGGAGCACGGCCCGGGCGCGCAGCAGAACGGCCAGGCGCACGGCTCCGACGCGGCGTCCACCACGGGTTCGTGGCGGATCACCCCCAACGACGAGCTGAGCCGCCAGGCGGAGCGCGCGCGCAAGCCCGAGGCCGGCGGGGTGACCACCTCGGGTCTCCCCCGCCGGGTGCCCCGTGCCAACCTGGTACCGGGCACCGCCCAGGACACTCCGCAGGAGACCGGTCCGCAGGTGTCCCGGGCCCCCGACGACGTGCGGGGCCGCCTGACCAACCTGCGGCGCGGTATCCAGCAGGGGCGTCAGGCCGGTTCCGGCAACACGGGCAGTTTCAGTGTCGGCAACACTCACCCGCAGGAGCGTGAGTTTTGAGCGCGATGAGCCAGGCGGCGCAGAATCTGAACTGGTTGATCACCAGCTTCGTGGACAACACCCCCGGGGTGTCGCACACGGTGGTGGTCTCCGCCGACGGACTCCTGCTGGCGATGTCCGAGGGCTTCCCCCGCGACCGCGCCGACCAGCTGGCGGCCGTCGCCTCCGGGCTGACCTCGCTGACCCAGGGCGCGTCCCGGATCTTCGAAGGCGGCCCGGTCAACCAGACCGTCGTGGAGATGGAACGCGGTTTCCTCTTCATCATGTCCGTCTCCGACGGGTCCTCGCTGGCCGTGCTCGCCCACCCCGAGTGCGACATCGGCCTCGTGGGCTACGAGATGGCGCTGCTGGTGGACCGCGCCGGCAGCGTCCTGACCCCGGACCTCCGCGCGGAGCTCCAGGGGAACCTGATCACCTAGCGGACCAGGCGGGTATGCCCCATCCATACCCGCCTGTTGTCTTGTGTCGTCTTCGCTACCACCCGTCGGCCGCCCCATCCGGCCCCCCACCGGCCCAGTCAGACGGCAATCAGACCACCTGCTGTCACGACCGGAGGATTCATGACCCCGCCCACCGCCTCTCACGATCCCTACGGCGCGTCGCTGCACGACGCGTCGTACGGGGACGAGGGCGATCAGCCGCTGGTTCGTCCCTACGCGATGACCGGCGGCCGGACCCGGCCCCGGTACCAGCTCGCCATCGAGGCGCTGGTGTCGACCACGGCCGACCCGGCGCACCTGTCCACGCTGCTGCCCGAGCACCAGCGGATCTGCCACCTCTGCCGTGAGGTGAAGTCCGTGGCCGAGGTGTCGGCGCTGCTGTCGATGCCGCTCGGAGTGGCCCGGATCCTCGTCGCCGACCTGGCGGAGGCGGGCATGGTGGCGATCCACCAGCCAGGCAATGGAGAGGCCGGCGGCACGCCGGATGTGACGCTGCTCGAAAGGGTGCTCAGTGGACTTCGCAAGCTCTAGCGGTGGCACGGCCACGGGAGGCCGGTCGACCACCAGCGCGAAGATCGTGGTGGCGGGTGGTTTCGGCGTGGGCAAGACCACGTTCGTCGGCGCCGTCTCGGAGATCAACCCGCTGCGTACCGAGGCCGTCATGACCTCGGCGTCGGCCGGGATCGACGACCTGACGCACACCGGGGGCAAGACGACGACGACCGTCGCCATGGACTTCGGCCGGATCACCCTGGACCAGGACCTGATCCTCTACCTCTTCGGCACCCCCGGCCAGGACCGCTTCTGGTTCATGTGGGACGACCTCGTACGCGGCGCCATCGGCGCCGTCGTCCTCGTCGACACCCGCCGCCTCGCCGACTGCTTCCCCGCAGTCGACTACTTCGAGAACAGCGGCCTCCCCTTCGTCATCGCCCTCAACGGCTTCGACGGACACCAGCCCTACACCCCCGACGAGGTCCGCGAAGCCCTCCAGATCGGCCCCGACACCCCCATCATCACCACCGACGCCCGCCACCGCGCCGACGCCAAGAGCGCACTCATCACCCTGGTCGAGCACGCACTCATGGCCAGGCTGAAGTAGGGCGACCGGCTTCGGCGACTCCGTGGAGCGGATAGTCAAGTAGACGTACATATACGGAAGTTGTCGTAGGCATTCAGTGAGCGGGCTGTGTCCTCGGACACGGCCCGCCGCCGCGTTCATAACGTTTCGACAGAGAATTGCGGCAGGTCGGACACGACCCGCAGCCATCCGATGCCGCTGCGCTCACATGAGCCCCGCCTTTTGGCGGGGCTCGCTCTTTATGCCCGTTTTATCGGCCCTGTGGACCGAGGGTAATCCCCCGATCGGGCTGTTTGGAGCGCAGCAGCTTTACGTGCTGCAATGCACGAACTTCCGAGTAGTACGGCTCTGAACAGAAGAACGGCACAACCTAGGTGCCGACGCCGAGAGGTTGTTGGTCGAGTGAGGCGAAGCACGAAGAGCGCCGCTGAGCAGCAGGCACGGGGGAACTTCACCCCCCGCGCGGCGGCGTCGCCTGCGGACGCGCCCGTAACGCCCCCACCGGCCGGCCCCGCCGGCGGCAGCGGCGGCAGCGCCAGCCGGCTGTCCCCGCGCAACTGGCACGTGGCCACCCGCCTGAACGCGATCCTGCTGGTGCCCGTGCTGGTCGGTCTGGTCATGGGCGGCTTCCAGGTGTCCGCGTCGGTCGACACCTGGCAGGAGGCCCGTGACGCGGAGAAGACCGCGCGGATCGTCCAGGCCGCCGCCGAGTACGGCCGCGCGCTGCTCGACGAGCGCGACCTCACCGCCGAACCGCTCCTCACGGCGAGCAGTTCGACCGACCGCGAGTCGGCGGCCGTCACGGAGGCGTACGCCGCCACGGACGCCGCCAAGCTGCAGTTCGACACCGCCGTCCAGGACATGCCCTCCGGGCAGGGCCTGGAACGCCGCCTCGACCTCTTCCGCAAGGAGGAGCCGACCCTCGGCGACCTGCGCAAGGCCGCGTACACCAAGGCCCTGGACCCGGTGCAGACCGAAGAGGGCTACGTCAAGGTCCAGCACTACCTGATGGAGTTCGCCAACGAACTCGGTCTGGGCACCGGCAACGTCACCAGCTACGGCCGCACCGTCTACGCCATCCAGCTCGCCAAGGCCGCCGAGTCGCTGCAGCGCTCGATCGGCATGCACCTGCTGCTGCGCCCGAGCAAGGACGACGCGGTGTTCCGCGAGCAGTCCAAGGCGTTCAACTCGTACAAGTACCTGGAGAACATCGCCATCGGCGAGTTCGTCTCCGGCGGTACCGAGGAGGACGTCCAGCGGCTCACCGAGGTCATGACCCGCAAGGCCCAGGACGGCGCCAAGGACCTCCAGACCGCCGGTGTGCAGCCGCCGGTCGCGGAGAACGCCTCCGGGCAGAAGTCCGTGTTCGACGGCATGGCCAACGCGATCGGCCTGGCCGAGAACGCCGACGACATCGAGGCGCTGAAGAAGCGCAAGAACGGCGGCGTCACCCCCGAGGCGTGGATGGCCGTCGCGACCGGCAAGTTCGAGGGCTACTCCGAAGTGGAGAAGGAGCTCCTCGACAAGGCGGTGAACGAGGCCGCCGCGATCGCCGACGAGGCCCGCAACGACGCCTTCGTCAACGGCGGCATCGTCGTGGTCGCCCTGCTCGCCGCCTTCATCCTGGCCGGCGTCATGGCCCGGCAGATGAGCCACGCGATGCGCCGGCTGCGGCACGCCGCCCTCGGCATCGCCGAGCAGCGCCTGCCGATGCTGGTCGACCAGCTGTCGCGCACCGATCCGGGCAAGGTCGACACCCGGGTGGAGCCCATCCCGATCGACACCCAGGACGAGATCGGCGAGGTCGCGCGCGCCTTCGACCAGGTGCACCGCGAGGCCGTCCGGCTCGCTGCCGAGCAGGCCCTCCTGCGGGGCAACGTCAACGCGATCTTCACCAACCTCTCCCAGCGCAACCAGTCGCTGATCGAGGGACAGCTGACCCTGATCACCGACCTCGAGAACAACGAGGCCGACCCGGACCAGCTGGAGAACCTCTTCAAGCTCGACCACCTCGCGACGCGCATGCGCCGCAACGGCGAGAACCTCCTCATCCTCGCGGGCGAGGAACCGGGCCGGCGCTGGGACCAGCCGGTCCCGCTGGTCGACGTCATGCGGGCCGCCGCCTCCGAGGTGGAGCAGTACGAGCGCATCGAGCTGTCGGGCGTCCCCGAGGCGGAGATCCACGGCCAGGCCGTGACCGACCTCGTGCACCTGCTGGCCGAGCTGCTGGAGAACGCCACGACGTTCTCGTCCCCGCAGACCAAGGTGCGCGTGACCGCGACCCGGCTGCCCGACGGCCGCGTCATGGTCGAGATCCACGACAAGGGCATCGGCCTGACCGCCGAGGACTTCGCGGACATCAACCACAAGCTCGCCAACCCCCCGACCGTGGACGCCGCGGTGTCCCAGCGCATGGGCCTGTTCGTGGTCGGCCGCCTCTCCGCCCGGCACGGCATCCGCGTGCAGCTGCGCCCGTCCGGCGAACAGGCCGGCACGACGTCGCTCGTCATGCTGCCGGACGCGATCACCCACGGCGGTGGCGGCGAGCCCGTGATGGACGACTTCACCGTCTCGCAGATGATCCCCGAGCAACAGGGCTACGAGGCCCCGGCCGCCCCGATGCGGACAGCGGCGGAGCTCGGCTTCGACGACTCGCGGTACGAGCAGCAGGACGGCGCCGGGCTGGACCCGGTGGGCCGCTCCCTCATGCGCGAGGAGCGCCGCGCCACGCTCGGCGCCCAGCTGCAGGACCACGACGAGGACGGCGGCGACCCGCAGCAGCAGGCGTACGGCCGGAGCCAGGACGGCTACGGCCAGGACCAGGCGTACGGCCGGGAGCCGGAGGACTACGGCCCCGAGGGCCACGAGCAGGACCGCTACGGGCAGCACGGCGCCCTCCAGGAGGACGCACAGGGCCCGTACGGCTCCCAGGAGCCCTACGGGGGCCAGGCGCCGTACGGGAACGGCGACGGCCAGGACGGCCCGGACGACCAGGCGTACGGCCGCGAGGAAGCCCCTTACGGCCCGGACGGCGGCTACGGCGACCGTGCCGGCTACGACGAGTACGGCTCCCAGGGCGGCTACCAGGCCTCCGCGGAGGCCGCGTACGGCGGCGGCAACGGCTACCGGGACGGCGGCCAGTACGGCGACGGCCACCGCGCCGCGGACGGCTACCAGGACGGCGGCGCCCAGCGCTCCGGCGAGTACCCCCGGCCCTCGGCATATGCGGAAGGCGATTTCGGTACCTCCGACGCCGGTCAGCAGTCGTACGGCGGCGGCTTCGGCTCCCCGCCCCACCAGGGTGACTGGCAGGACCAGGGCGGCTACTCCGGCGGCTATGCGGGCGGTTACGGTGCGGATACGGAATCTGCCCAGGGCGCTCCCGCGAACGACCGGGACCGCGTAGGCTTCGACCATCCGGGTTCCGCCCAGGAAACCGACCACGAGCACCAGCTGACCGGCGCGGGCCTGCCGCGCCGCGGCAGCCGGCGTCCCGCGGACCACCAGGGCCAGGACCAGGACCGGGACCGGCAGGACGTGCCGGGCACACGGGCCGAACCGGCCCCGCAGGCCCAGCAGGTCCAGCAGGAACCGCAGACGCAGAGCGAGGCGGGCGGCTCCGACGACTGGCGTTCGGCGAACGACGAACGCTGGCAGCGGGCCACCAGGCTGAGGGATCCGAAGGCCGGTGGAGTGACGGCCTCCGGACTGCCCCGGCGGGTCCCCAAGGCGAACCTGATGGAGG
The DNA here is from genome assembly GCF_001865245.1 of Streptomyces sp. CC53. Lineage (GTDB taxonomy): Bacteria > Actinomycetota > Actinomycetes > Streptomycetales > Streptomycetaceae > Streptomyces. Next base: position 19,092 of record NZ_MKXB01000150.1, read on the forward strand.
GGACCGCTGAGCAGACCCCGCAGGGCGGCCCACAGGTCTCCCGCGCCCCCGAGGACGTCCGCGGCAGGTTGAGCAACCTGCGGCGGGGTGTCCTTCAGGGACGCAACGCGGGGACGGACATGAACGGACCGGCCACTTACGATCGACACAGTGGCCCGGGTAGTACCTACAACCAGGAGCGTTAGTGTGAGCCCGATGAGCCAGGCGGCGCAGAATCTGAACTGGTTGATCACCAATTTCGTGGACAACACCCCCGGGGTGTCGCACACGGTGGTGGTCTCCGCCGACGGACTCC
>NZ_MKXB01000150.1:19396-20322 GCF_001865245.1 Streptomyces sp. CC53
TGGTCAACCAGACGGTCGTGGAGATGGAGCGCGGCTTCCTCTTCATCATGTCCATCTCCGACGGGTCCTCGCTGGCCGTCCTCGCCCACCCGGACGCCGACATCGGCCTCGTGGGCTACGAGATGGCGCTGCTGGTGGACCGCGCCGGCAGCGTCCTGACCCCGGACCTCCGCGCGGAACTGCAAGGCAGTCTTCTCAACTAGTAGATGAACCGTGCGTTTCTCGCCACCGCGCCTTAAGGTGCGGTGGCGCGGTTCAAGGGACATGGACCGGCGATCGGCAGTCGGAGGAGGAAACGTGGCAACACCAGGCGGACATCAGGCGTACGACGGTGCGCATCTGTCGCAGGGTGAAGCGGACCGCTTCAACTTCCCTTCCGCGCCGGGCAGACAGGGCTACCAGCAGCCCTACCAGGACCCCTACCAGCAGCCGCAGCAGCACGTGCGCAGTCAGCCGACGCAGCGGCACCGCTCCGCGCCGGCGGGCGGCGGCACGGGTGCGCACAACCCCCTGGTCCGTCCGTACGCCATGACCGGCGGCCGGACACGACCCCGGTACCAGCTCGCCATCGAGGCGCTGGTGTCGACCACGGCCGATCCGTCCCGGCTGCACGGGCAGTTGCCCGAGCACCAGCGGATCTGCCGACTGTGCTTCGAGATCAAGTCGGTGGCCGAGATCTCGGCACTTCTCTCCATCCCCCTCGGCGTCGCCCGGATCCTCGTCGCGGACCTGGCCGAGGCCGGACTTGTCGCCATCCACCAGCCCGGCGGTGACGAGGCCGCCGGCGGCCAGCCAGACGTGACACTGCTCGAAAGGGTGCTCAGTGGACTTCGCAAGCTCTAGCGGCGGTGCCACCCGCTCAACCACAAGCGCGAAGATCGTGGTGGCGGGTGGTTTCGGCGTGGGCAAGACCACGTTCGTCGGCG
>NZ_MKXB01000150.1:20332-45136 GCF_001865245.1 Streptomyces sp. CC53
GTCCGCTTCCGCGGGGATCGACGACCTCACCCATACCGGCGACAAGACGACGACGACCGTCGCCATGGACTTCGGCCGGATCACCCTGGACCAGGACCTGATCCTCTACCTCTTCGGCACCCCCGGCCAGGACCGCTTCTGGTTCATGTGGGACGACCTCGTACGCGGCGCCATCGGCGCCGTCGTCCTCGTCGACACCCGCCGCCTCGCCGACTGCTTCCCCGCAGTCGACTACTTCGAGAACAGCGGCCTCCCCTTCGTCATCGCCCTCAACGGCTTCGACGGACACCAGCCCTACACCCCCGACGAGGTCCGCGAAGCCCTCCAGATCGGCCCCGACACCCCCATCATCACCACCGACGCCCGCCACCGCGCCGACGCCAAGAGCGCACTCATCACCCTGGTCGAGCACGCACTCATGGCCCGACTGCGGTAAGCAGGCAGCGTTTCCGCGAGAGGCCCGCGCACCCTTCCGGTGCCGCGGGCCTCTCGCGTGTGCGGTGCGCGCCCGGGTGCGGTGGGGCCCCGCGGGCGGCTGGTGTGCGGGGGACCTGCCGGCCGGCCGGGCGGGGGCTGCCGCGCGCCCCTCCCCGGGCACGGGGAAGGCCCCCGCACTCGCGGTGACGCGGCGAGTGCGGGGGCCTTCCGGGTGTCTGTGCGGGCTCAGCCCTGCCAGGAGTGCGGCGCCCGGAAACCGGACTGGCGCTCCAGACGCCGCCAGCCGGCGGTGGAGCGGGCGGGGCCGGCGGCTCCGGCGGCGGGCCGGGCCGCGGCGCGGGCGAGGATGACCGCGGTGAGCGCGGCGAGCTCCTCGGGGGCTGCGTGGCCCTTCTCCACCCGGAGGAGCGAAGGGTCGACGGTGGGTGTGGTCACGGGGACTCCTCGGTCACTGGGGCGGGTTGCCGTGCTTGCGGGAGGGCAGGTCCGCGTGCTTGGTGCGCAGCATGGCGAGGGACCTGATGAGCACCTCCCGGGTCTCCGCGGGGTCGATGACGTCGTCCACGAGCCCGCGCTCGGCGGCGTAGTACGGGTGCATCAGTTCGGCCTTGTACTCCTTGACCATGCGGGCGCGCATGGCGTCGGGGTCCTCGGCGTCGGCGATCTGCCGGCGGAAGATCACGTTCGCGGCGCCCTCGGCGCCCATGACGGCGATCTCGTTGGTCGGCCAGGCGTAGGTGAGGTCGGCGCCGATGGACTGCGAGTCCATGACGATGTAGGCGCCGCCGTACGCCTTCCTGAGGATCAGCGAGATCCGCGGCACGGTGGCGTTGCAGTAGGCGTACAGCAGCTTGGCGCCGTGCCGGATGATGCCGCCGTGCTCCTGGTCGACGCCGGGCAGGAAGCCGGGCACGTCGAGCAGCGTGATGATCGGGATGTTGAAGGCGTCGCACATCTGCACGAACCGGGCGGCCTTCTCGCTCGCCTCGATGTCGAGCACGCCGGCCAGCGTCTGCGGCTGGTTGGCGACGATGCCGACGACCTGCCCGTCCAGCCGCGCCAGGGCGCAGACGATGTTGCGGGCCCAGCGCTCGTGGACCTCCAGGAACTCGCCGTCGTCGACGAGCTCCTCGATGACCTTGTGCATGTCGTACGGCCGGTTGCCGTCCACGGGCACCAGGTCCAGCAGCGCGTCGCCGCGCCGATCGGCGGGGTCGCCGGTGGGGTGGACGGGCGGGTTCTCCCGGTTGTTGGACGGCAGCAGGGACAGCAGGTACCGCACCTCGGCGATGCAGGTCTCTTCGTCGTCGTACGCGAAGTGGCAGACACCGGAGGTCTCGGCGTGCACGTCGGCGCCGCCGAGCCCGTTCTGCGTGATCTCCTCGCCGGTGACGGCCTTGACCACGTCGGGACCGGTGATGAACATCTGCGAGGTCTCGCGCACCATGAACACGAAGTCGGTGAGCGCCGGCGAGTAGGCGGCGCCGCCCGCGCACGGGCCCAGCATCACGCTGATCTGCGGGATGACCCCGGACGCCTTGGTGTTCCGCTGGAAGATGCCGCCGTAGCCGGCGAGCGCCGAGACGCCCTCCTGGATGCGCGCGCCGGCGCCGTCGTTCAGCGAGACGAGCGGGGCGCCGGCCGCGATGGCCATGTCCATGATCTTGTGGATCTTGGTGGCGTGGGCCTCGCCGAGGGCGCCGCCGAAGATGCGGAAGTCGTGCGCGTACACGAACACGGTGCGGCCGTCGACGGTCCCCCACCCGGTGACGACGCCATCGGTGTAGGGCTTCTTGTTCTCCAGCCCGAACCCGGTCGCGCGGTGCCGCCGCAGCTGCTCGACCTCCCGGAACGACCCCTCGTCCAGCAGCAGCTCGATGCGCTCGCGTGCGGTCAGCTTGCCCTTGGCGTGCTGCGCCTCGGTGGCGCGCTCACTGGGGCCGCGCTTGGCCTCCTCGCGCAGGGCGTGCAGCTCGGCCACCCGCCCGCGGGCGTCGGTGGCCTCGCCCTGGGTTTCGTCCACAACGGTCATGCACCGACCCTACGGAGCCGACCAAGGAAATCCCGCCGTCGACTCCGTACAGTCTCGGGAGTGTTCTGCTGTACCTCCTGGACAGAACCGCTTCCCGGTGCAGCCGAAGTACCAGGGTTGTACCCGGATGGCCTAGAGGGGTCCTACAAACGGTCACGGCAGTGATGATCCCCGGGCGAGGGGGCGCCGCGGGCGCGGCGATAATCTCCTGATGCGACAAGCGAACCCCGCCCGCCCCCGGGCCCGCCGCGCGCCCGCGGCGGATCTCTCCGGCAGGGACAGACTGCCGTCCCTCACCGGCCTCCGCTTCTGGGCCGCCCTCCTGGTCGTGCTCTACCACCTGTCCCGGCAGGTCGGGGAGATACCGTACGTCAGCGACACCGTGTGGTACGGCCGCAGCGGGGTGACGTTCTTCTTCGTCCTCTCCGGGTTCGTCCTGGCGTGGACGTACGACGGCAAGGCCGTCCCGGCGAAGGTCTTCCTCTGGCGGCGCTTCGCCCGCATCTGGCCGCTCATGGTGGCCACGGGCGCCCTGTCCGTCGCCGTCTGGGTGTGGCTCGGCCAGACGGCGATGGTGTCGGCGAAGGCCGTGATCACGAACCTGCTCCTCGTGCACGCCTGGATGCCGGACACCGTGAAGGGCGCCAACCCCGCCGCCTGGTCGCTCAGCGACGAGGCGTGGTTCTACCTCGTCTTCCCCCTGCTCATGGCGCTCCCGGCGTTCCGCTCGGGCCGCGGCCGCCGCTGGATATGGGCCTTGACCTGCGTCGGCGTGGTCCTGGTGTGGATGGCCGGCGCGCTGATCGAGCCCGGGTCGACGCGGGTGTGGGCGCTGGACTACCTGCCGCTGTCCCGCATGCTCCAGTTCGTCCTCGGGGTCGCCGCGGGCCTCGCGGTGGCCCGCGGCTGGCGCCCGCCCGTCGGCCTGTGGTCGGCGGTGGCGCTGACCGCCGGCTGGCACCTCGTCCTGATCCCGTGGTCGTGGTACACCTCGGACGCCGACTGGTACGGCCCTTACCACGCCTCACAGCTGTTGTCGACGCCGGTCTTCGCTCTCCTCGTCGCGGCCGCCGCCCGCGCGGACCTCGACGGCCGCCGGACCGGCCTGGGCGGCCGCTGGGCGGTCCGGCTCGGCCACTGGTCGTTCGCCTGGTACCTGATCCACGAGATCGTCATCCGCTCCTGGCTGGGCGCCTACGGCCGCCCGGAGGGCCTGGTGGACACGGCCCTGGTCTGGCTGCTGGTGATCGTCGTCAGCCAGGCCCTGTCCGGTCTGGCCTACCACGGGGTGGAGCACCCGCTGGAACGCCTGCTGCGCGGCGCCGGCCCGCAGGTGCCCCGGCCCCCGGCACCCGCTGCGGCCGGCCGGCCGTCGGGCGAGCCGGCGCGTACGGGCTGAGAGCGGGGGGACGCTGACGGCCGGCCCGGGCTCGGCGGTTCAGAACCCGCCCCCGAAGTCCCCGCCGCCGAAGCCGCCGCCGCCCCAGTCGCCGCCGCCCCCGAAGTCGCCGCCGAAGTCGGAGGGGTTGTAGTCGGCGCCGGAGAAGTCGCCGCCCTGGAAGTCGGCGCCGCCGTACTCGGCCGCGTACGCGGGGGTGGACAGCATGGAGCCGAGCATCGTGCCGACGAGGAGGCCCGGCAGGATGCCGCCGGTGTAGTAGCCGGCGGCCCAGGGGCCGTAGGCGGGGCCGGCCTCCCAGTACGGGCGGGGGCCCTGGGGGGTGTCGACGGTGCGCGCGTCCGGAGATTCGCCCGCCTTCAGCCGGGACTCGTCCGCCGCGCAGACCGGGACCTCCCGCGGGGTGCCGCCGGACGGTGTCCACTGCAGGGAGGTCACCGACGGGCCGTGGCGGGGGTCGAAGAAGCAGGGTGCCCGCCGCTCGGGAAGCGGGCGGCCCTCGCGGCGGGCGGCAAGGACGGCCAGCGCGTGGCGGCCGTCCGCGAGGGACTCGGTGACGTCGCGGACGTCGTGGGGGTGGCGGGCCTGCGCCATGAGGGACTTGGACCGGTCGTAGGCGTCCAGCGCGTGCTCGTAGTCGGCGCGCATGGCGTCGTCCGCCGACGGGTCGCCGGGGTGGAAGTCGAGGCGGTCCAGTTCCTCGCCGAACGCCGTGATGTCCTCGTCGACCACCGTGCGGAGCTTCGCCAGGGACTCCTGTTCCTCCTCCCGCCTGCGGGTGCGCCTGCGGAGGGCGACGGCCGTGCCTCCCGCCGCCGTGGCGGCCAGCAGGGTGCCGACCGTGATCAGCCCGCCCACGGGGACCTCGCCGTCCGGGACGCCCGCCCAGGAGGAGGGTGCCGAGCCGCGCATCTGCGGCAGGGCCTGGTCCGCGAAGGTGTTCAGCTCGGTCTCCGTGTCCACACCGGGCTGCCGGACCGCCGACACGAGGTTCTGGACCGCCTGCTGCGGCATGACCGCACGGTCCGCGCCCGCGTCGAAGGCGTCGCCGAGGCGGACCGCGTAGACGCCGGTCACGCCGGTGAAGGTGCGCAGGTCCTGGAGGAGTCCGTCGGGCGGGAAGTCCTCCGTCGCCGGGAGGACCGCCATCATCAGGGGCTTGTCCGCCTGGAGGATCTTCTGTTCCAGCGCCCGCTCCGCGGAGGGCGTCAGCTGCGCCCGCGCGTCCGGGTGGACGTAGACGGGATCCTGCCGCAGGGCCGATCCGGCGTCCTGTAGCGCGTCCGAGGCCGCCCTCGCCAGAGCGGCGGGCGCCAGCGCCAGAAGAAGCGCCAGTACCAGACCCGCCACCACCGAGAGCGGCCTCGTCCTCATATCATCGACATTACCCCAAACGGGGGAAAGGTCACGACCGTGGCGTTCCGTCCTTCGCCGGCTCGACGCCCGCCCTCAGCAGCCCGTACGTGTACGCGTCGACCAGGGCCTGCCAGGACGCGGCGATCACGTTCTCCCCCACGCCCACGGTCGACCACTCGGCCTCGCCGTCGCTCGTCGTGATGAGGACGCGGGTCGTGGACTCGGTGCCGTGGCTGCTCTCCAGGATGCGGACCTTGTAGTCGACCAGCTCCAGCTTCGCCATCTGGGGGTAGATCCGCTCCAGGGCGACGAGCAGGGCGCGGTCGAGGGCGTTGACCGGGCCGTTGCCCTCGGCGGTGGCGACGATCCGTTCCCCGTCGGCCCACACCTTGACCGTGGCCTCGTTGGCGTGGGTGCCGTCCGGGCGGTCCTCGACGATCGCGCGCCACGACTCGGTGCGGAAGTAGCGGATGGCGCGGCCCTCCGCCTCCTCGCGGAGGAGGAGTTCGAAGGAGGCGTCGGCCGCCTCGTACGTGTAGCCCTGGAGTTCGCGTTCCTTGACGCGGTCCACCACCCGGCCGACCAGTTCCCGGTCGCCGCCGAGGTCGACGCCCAGCTCCTTGCCCTTCAGCTCGACGGACGCGCGGCCGGCCATGTCGGAGACCAGCATCCGCATGGTGTTGCCGACCTGCTCGGGGTCGATGTGCTGGTACAGGTCCGGGTCCACCTTGATCGCCGAGGCGTGCAGCCCCGCCTTGTGCGCGAACGCGGACACGCCGACGTACGGCTGGTGGGTGGAGGGAGTCAGGTTGACCACCTCGGCGATGGCATGGGAGATCCTCGTCATCTCCTGGAGGGAGCCGTCGGGCAGCACGCGCTTGTGGTACTTGAGCTCCAGCGCGGCCACCACGGGGAACAGGTTCGCGTTGCCGACCCGTTCGCCGTAGCCGTTGGCCGTGCACTGGACGTGCGTCGCGCCGCCGTCGACCGCGGCGAGAGTGTTGGCCACCGCGCAGCCGGTGTCGTCCTGGGCGTGGATGCCGAGCCGGGCGCCGGTGTCCGCCAGGACGGTGGAGACGACGGCCTGCACCTGGGGCGGGAGCATGCCGCCGTTGGTGTCGCAGAGGACGACGACGTCGGCGCCCGCCTCGTGGGCCGCGCGGACGACGGCCTTCGCGTACTCCGGGTTCGCCTTGTACCCGTCGAAGAAGTGCTCGCAGTCGACGAACACCCTGCGCCCCTGCTCGCGGAGGTACGCGACGGTGTCTCGGACCATCGCGAGGTTCTCGTCCAGCGTGGTGCGCAGGGCCAGTTCCACATGACGGTCGTGGGACTTCGCGACCAGGGTGATCACCGGGGCGCCGGACTCCAGCAGGGCCTTGACCTGCGGGTCTTCGGACGCCTGGATGCCGGCGCGGCGGGTGGCGCCGAACGCCACAAGCTGCGCGTGCCGGAAGTCGATCTCCGCGCGGGCGCGGGCGAAGAACTCGGTGTCCCGGGGGTTGGCGCCCGGCCAGCCGCCCTCGATGAAGCCCACGCCGAACTCGTCCAGGTGCCGGGCGATGGTCAGCTTGTCGGCGACGGTGAGGTTGATGCCCTCACGCTGTGCGCCGTCGCGCAGTGTCGTGTCGAACACGTGGAAGGTGTCGTCGACGGGCTGAACCGTGGTCATGGCTGCTGTCCTGCTCCTGTGGGATGTGGCTCCGGGTTCCGGAATGAACGGATCCACTTGTCCCCATCTTCGCGCGCCGCCCTCCGTGCCCGAGGGTGGGGGCCCGGAAAACGAAAAGACCCCTCGCGGGTGCGAGAGGTCTGCGCGCGGGTCTGGGACACGGTGTCCGCTGTGACGACGTCGGTGGCGTCGGGTTCAGCGGTCACTGCGGACCGGCGCGCTGCTGCCGATAATCATCGGGTTTGCGAGCACGGCGGCAGTTTGCCACAGGCGGGCCGAGGCATGGGCACGGGTCTCACGATGCGGTCAGCACGGTCTGCGCCAGGTGTTCCCGTACGTGGGCGAGGACCTGGTCGCGGCCGGTGCCCGGTATCCCCACCGCCACGTGCACGCTGAACCCGTCCAGGAGGGCGCGCAGCCGGGTCGCGTAGCGGTCGGGGTCGACCGGGCGCAGCTCGCCCCGCGAGACGCCCTCGGCGAGCAGGGCGACCAGGTCGCGGTGCCAGGCCCCCTCGATGGCCGCCTGCCGGGCGCGGGCGTCGGCGTCGGCGTTCTGCGACCGGTTCCAGACCTCCAGCCACAGCGTCCAGTGCGGGTCGCGGGGGCCGTCGGGGACGTACAGCCCGACGTACGCCGCGAGGCGGTCGGCGACGGGGAGCGCGTGCTGCGACAGCAGGGCGCTGCGGTCGGCGCCGAGGCGGCCCTCGCTCCACTCCAGGGTCTGCAGGAGCAGTTCGTCCTTGGAGCGGAAGTAGTAGACGAGGTGGCCGCTGCTCATGCCGACCTCGCGGCCGAGCCCCGCCATGGTGAGGCCGTCCAGGCCCCGTTCGGCGATCATCGCCATGGCGGCGGCGAGGACCTCCTCGCGGGGCGGGGCGGCGTTGCGGCGCCTCGCGGTGGCGGCTTTGCGGGGTTCGTTCACTCGTACGTTGTACCTGATCTCCAGCCGGCTTCGGCCATGCGTGCGCGGAGTGCCTCCACCCGGTCGGCGGCCACCTCGGGCGGGCACGCCAGGTCGGACAGGACGGTGGCGCGGTCCGCGTCGCTCAGCAGCTCCGCGACGACGGCGGCCGCCTGGTCGTGGGGCAGGGTGTCGGCCAGCAGGACGAGCGCCGCCTCGTGGTCGCCTTCACCCCAGTCGGTGTACCTGACCTCGCGGAGGCTCACGATGGTGTCGACGGTGTCGGTCGGCAGGGACATCCAGGCGCGGATGCGGCCGACGTGGTCGGCCACGTAGGCCATGAACCAGCGCATGACCTCGTACGGCACCTCGTGGCTCCCGGCCGGGTCGTAGAAGCGGAACGACGGCTGCCGCTTCGGGTCCTCGTCCGGGATGACCGCCGTCAGCAGGGACCGGACGTCCCAGTGGTGGAGCTCCAGGTGCCAGGCGTCCTCGGGCAGGCAGTAGTGGTGGGTGACGGTGTAGCCCTCGGGGGGCGTCGGCGGTCCGGGCACGGGTCCAGAGTCGCAGCCGGACCCGTGCACCCACCAGCGGGTTTACGGCCCGGCGGCCGGGCCCGCCGTCAGACCTTCGGCTGCTGCTGGGTGATGCAGTGGATGCCGCCGCCGCCCGCGAAGATCGTGCGGGCGTCCACCAGGGTGACGGTGCGGTCGGGGAAGAGGCGGCGGAAGATGCCGGCGGCGATCTCGTCGCGCGGGTCGTCGAAGGCGCACAGGACGACGCCGCCGTTGCACAGGTAGTGGTTGATGTAGGAGTAGTCGACCCACTCGCCGTCCTCCTTGAGGACCGTGGGCGCGGGGACCTCGACGACCTCCAGCGTGCGGCCCTTCGCGTCGGTCTGGGAGCGCAGGAGGGCGACGTTCGCCTTGCACAGCTCGTGGTCGGGGTGGGCCGGGTCGGGCTGGGTGTGCGCGACGACGACTCCGGGGCGGGCGAAGGCGGCGACGATGTCGACGTGGCCGCGGGTGCCGTACATGCCGTAGTCGCCGGTGAGGCCGCGGGGCAGCCAGATCGCCTTGGTGGTGCCGAGCCGGGCGTGGATCTCGGCCTCCACCTGGGCTCGGCTCCACCCGGGGTTGCGTTCCGGGCCGAGCTGGACGGTGTCGGTGAGCAGGACGGTGCCCTCGCCGTCGACGTGGAGGGCGCCGCCCTCGTTGACGAGGGGGCTGCTGTGCACGGGCACGCCCGCGGCGCCGGCGACATGGCGGGCGATCTTGGCGTCGTGCTCCCAGCGCGCCCAGTCCGCGGCGCCCCAGCCGTTGAACACCCAGTCGACGGCCGCCAGTTCGGTGCCGTTGGTGACGAACGTCGGGCCGATGTCGCGCATCCACGCGTCGTCCAGGTCCCGTTCGAGGAGGTCGATGTCCGGGCCCAGGGCTGCGCGGGCGGATGCGGTGTCGCCCGGTGCCACGATCATGGTGACGGGCTCGAAGCGGCGGACCGCGCGGGCCACGTCCGCCCAGGCCGTGCGCGCCTCGGCCAGCTCCTCGGCGTCGGTGAAGGTCGGGTTGCGGCTGGGCCAGGCCATCCAGGTGCGTTCGTGCGGGGCCCATTCCGCGGGCATGCGGAAGCCGGCGGGCGTACTCGACGTCATGGAGGTGTCCTCGGAGGTGTCGGGGATGTCGGGAGGGGGAGGCGGGGAGGCGTCACGCGCCGGTCCACGGGGCTCCGGGTCCCGGAGCGTCAGGCTCCGAAGGCCCGCGGCCGAGAGCCCTCGGCTTCAGGTGCCGGAGCGCCGCGGCCGAGAGCCATCAGCCTCAGGTCCTGGAGCGCCCGGGGCCGAGGGCTCCGCGGCCGGGAGTCCTCGGCCCCGGGACTCGGAGCGCCCGGCGTCGACGCGTCGCGCGTCACAGGAAGTAGAGGCGGTTCAGGCTCACCGAGTCTGCGGGGGCCGAGCGGACCGGGTCGCCGTCCAGCGTGACCAGGCCGGTGCGGGCGTCCACCGCCACGTCTCCGATGCGGGAGTTGAGGAGCAGGTTCCCGGGGCCGATGCCCCGGGTGTCGCGGACCGCGACGCGTCGGCGGCGGGTCGGCATGCCGTCGCCGCCAAGTTGCGCCGCGGCCCCGGACACGAACGCCACCGAGATGTCGGCCGCGGTCGCGCCGTGGGCACCGAACTGCGGCCCCAGTACGAGGGGTTCGCAGGTGTCGGTGGCGGCGTTCGGGTCGCCGACCACCCCGTACGCGGGGAACCCGGCCTTCAGGACGAGCTGCGGCTTCGCGCCGAAGAACTCCGGCCGCCACAGCACGATGTCGGCGAGCTTGCCGACCTCGATCGAGCCGACCTCGTGCGCGAGCCCGTGCGCGATGGCCGGGTTGATGGTGAGCTTGGCCATGTACCGCAGGACGCGGGCGTTGTCGTCGCCGTCGCCGTCGCCGTCCAGCGGGCCCAGCTCGGCCTTCATCTTCCCGGCCATGGCGAAGGTCCGGCGTACGGTCTCGCCGGCCCGTCCCATGCCCTGCGCGTCCGACGACGTGATGCCGATCGCGCCGAGGTCGTGCAGGACGTCCTCCGCGCCCATCGTGCCCTCGCGGATCCGCTCTCGGGCCATGACGGCATCTCCGGGCAGGTCGGTCTTCAGGTCGTGGACGGAGACGATCATGCCGTAGTGCTCGGCGACCGCGTCCCGTCCGAAGGGGAGGGTGGGGTTGGTGGACGAGCCGATGACGTTGGGGACGCCCGCCATCTTGAGGACGTTGGGGACGTGCCCGCCGCCGCAGCCCTCGATGTGGAAGGCGTGGATGGTCCGGCCCTCCAGGACCTTCAGGGTGTCCTCGACGGACAGGCACTCGTTGAGGCCGTCGCTGTGCAGGGCGACCTGCACGTCGTGCTCCTCGGCGACCCGCAGGGCGGTGTCGAGGGCACGGGTGTGGGCGCCCATGTCCTCGTGGACCGTGAAGCCGGACGCACCGCCCTCGGCGAGGGCCTCCACCAGGGGGGCGGGGTCGGAGGAGGAGCCGCGCGCCAGGAACCCGATGTTGACGGGCCAGGCGTCGAAGGCGTTGAAGGCGTGCTTCAGGGCCCACGGGGAGTTGACCCCGACACCCCAGACGGGGCCGAACTCCTGCCCGATGATGGTGGTCACGCCGGAGGCGAGGGACGCCTCCATGATGCGGGGGGACAGCAGGTGGACGTGGGTGTCGACGGCTCCCGCCGTGGCGATCAGGCCCTCTCCGGAGACGATGCTGGTGCCCGTGCCGACGACGACGTCCACGCCGTCGAGGGTGTCCGGGTTGCCTGCGCGGCCGATCGCGTGGATGCGGCCCTCGCGGATGCCGACGGACACCTTGCGGATGCCCTGCACGGCGTCGATCACGAGGACGTTGCTGATGACGACGTCGCAGGTGTCGCGGACCGCGGCGGCCTTCAGGTGCAGTCCGTCGCGGGCGGTCTTGCCGAAACCCGCGAGGAACTCGTCGCCGGGCTTCTGGGCGTCGGACTCGACGCGGACCGTGAGCCCCGAGTCGCCGAGGCGGACGCGGTCGCCGGTGCGCGGGCCGTGGACGGATGCGTACTCGTAGGGGTCCATCAGTCGTTCTCCTCCACTCCGGTCCCGGGTGCCTGCACCCGCGCGGCCGGTGCCGCCGCGGCCGGTCCGGCGCCGAGGGCCGCCGCCGCGGCTTCTCCCGCCGCCGCCTTCGCCGCCGCGGCGGCTCCCGGCAGCGGCGCGGGGGCCGGCGGTGGCGCGTCCGCGCCCAGGTAGCCGCAGGCCGCCGCCCTGCGGAGGGCTTCCGCCTTGGCGCCGGGTGCGTCGAGCGGGCCGTCGACGAGGCCCGCGAAGCCGACGGCGACACGGGCGCCGCCGATCGGCACGAGCCCGACCTCGGCCTCGCCGCCGGGGTCGAAGCGCATGGACGAGCCGGCCGGGATGCACAACCGCATGCCGTACGCGGCGGCGCGGTCGAAGCGGAGCCGGGGGTTGGCCTCGAAGAAGTGGAAGTGCGAGGTCACGCTGATCGGCACGGCGGCGGTGTTGCGAACGGTGAGCTGCACCTCGGGGGCGGCTTCGGTGTAGCCGGGGCCGGGGAGGAGGGCGCCGGGGGCGTCCTCTCCGGAGCGGCGCGCTCCGATGGGGTCGGACACCACGGCGAGCCGGGAGCCGTCGTCGAACACGGCCTCGACATGGACCTCGGTGACGACATCGGCCACACCCGGCAGGACGTCGTCGGGGCCGAGGACGGACCGGGCGGCGTGGATCGCCTCCGCGAGGCGCCGCCCGTCACGGGCGGCCTCGCACACGGTGTCGGCGATCAGGGCCGTGGCCTCGGGGACGTTCAGCCGCAGTCCGCGGGCGCGGCGGGCCCGGGCGAGTTCGGCAGCGCCGAAGAGCAGCAGCCGGTCGCGTTCCGTAGGGGTCAGTCGCACGTCGTTCACACCTCCTGGGCGCGCACTTGCCTGCATATTTGAGCGCCACTCTAACTTGAGTGCGCCCACAAGGACAGCGTTGACTGGTCGAGCAGGATGTGCTGCATAGAGTGTTGCTCAAATGCCCACCGTGTGGGGGCGGGCAGAGGCGATCGGCGGAGGAAGCCCCGAAGAGGAGGAGGCAGTCGGGGAGAACAGTCAGTTGCGAGCGGGCTCGCGGGCCTGTCGCCCACCCGGCAGCAGGCCCGCCCCAAGAACGCCCTGGGCTCGCCACGGACGCAGGCGCCCGAGCCCTGGCCGGCGAAGGGGGTGGCTCGACGCCTCGACCCGCGCTCCCGGCGCAGGGCCTCATCAGGGCCGGCGGGAACGCGAGGCCCGGCACCCGGAACGGCGGGCGAACGACCGGGCCCGAGAGTTCGACCGGGCGGCCGGGTGACCGGACGGCCCCTCGTCGCTCACCGGGTGCGGGTGGCAGGGGCAGCGCCCCTGGACGGGAGCGGCAGGGCAGGCAGCTTCCTGACGGCTCAACCGGCAGGTCGGCGGCGGCGTCTCCTGGCGTGGACCGGCGGCGTCCGCGGCCGGCAGGTGCACGTGTCGCAGGCGACCACGGGGGTGTCGCCGGCGCCACGCGCGGGCGGCCGGCGCCGCCGGCGACGGGGGCTGTCGGCGGGCGGCGACCTGCTGCGGCACGGGGGGAGGCGATCCACCCCGGGAGCCCGCCACGGGGGCTGCGACCCGAGGCACCGCCGAGCGGTCCGGCTCACCCCGGGTGAGCCGACACGAGGGGCACGAGACGGGAGGACCCGGGCGGAAGAGATCGCGGGCGTGGCAGTACGAGCACTGAGGACGGTGGTCGGCGTCCTGGTGCACACCGCGGACGTCGTCGTCGACCTCCTGGCGTGCCGCGAGGAACGGCGTCGGCGCCGAGCGCGGCGTCCGCACGCGCTCCGGAAGCAGCCGCGGACCTGAGAAGCCCGCGGCTGAGGTAAGCGACCCCCGGGGCGGCGCAGCCCGGCAGGTGGCGCCCCCGCGCCCGTGGCGCGAGAGGCGTCGCAGGTGCCCTGCCCGGAGGCCGCCGGACGCAGGCCCTGGGGCCGGGCTCGCCCGCACCCCGTGCGGAGGACCGGCCACGGACGCCTCCGGCACGTACGGCACAGGGCCCGTTCGGGGGCCACTTGCACAGGCGCACAACTGGCAGAAGGGCCCGCCCCGTGCGGGAGGCGTCCGGTGGGAATCCTCCGCTGCGGGCCGGGCCCTTCCGGGGGTCCGGGGGTCAGGCGACCGGGCGGGTCCAGCCGTGGGCGTCCTCGGCGGCACCGGTCTGGATGTCCAGCAGCGCCTTGCGGAGCTTCAGCGTGACCTCGCCCGGCGTGCCGTCGCCCTGCGTCCACTCGCCGCCGGTGGACTTGACCGTGCCGACGGGGGTGATGACGGCGGCGGTGCCGCAGGCGAAGACCTCGGTGAGCGTGCCGTTCTCGGTGTCGCGGCGCCACTGCTCGGTGGAGATGCGGCCCTCCTCGGAGGAGAAGCCCAGGTCTCGGGCGACCTGGAGCAGGGAGTCGCGGGTGATGCCGGCGAGCAGGGAGCCGGTGAGCTCGGGGGTGACGATCCTGTCCCCGTACACGAAGTACAGGTTCATGCCGCCCATCTCCTCGACCCACTTGTGCTCCAGGGCGTCGAGCCAGACGACCTGGTCGCAGCCCTTCCCGGCGGCCTCGGCCTGGGCGAGCAGGGACGCGGCGTAGTTGCCGCCGGTCTTGGCGAAGCCCATGCCGCCGGGGACGGCGCGGACGTAGTTCTCGGACAGCCAGACGGAGACCGGCTTGACGCCACCCGGGAAGTACGCGCCGGCCGGGGAGGCGATCACGATGAAGAGGTACTCGTTGGCCGGGCGGACACCGAGCCCGACCTCGTTGGCGATCATGAAGGGGCGCAGGTAGAGGGACTCCTCGCCGCCGTGCGGCGGCACCCAGGCGGCGTCCTGCTTGACGAGGGCGGCGCAGGCGGCGACGAAGGTCTCGACCGGCAGCTCGGGCATGGCGAGGCGGCGGGCGGAGAGCTGGAACCGCTCGGCGTTGGCCTCGGGGCGGAAGAGGGAGACCGAGCCGTCGGGGCGGCGGTACGCCTTGAGCCCCTCGAAGATCTCCTGCGCGTAGTGCAGGGTCATGTTGGCCGGGTCGATGGACAGCGGCGCGTACGGAACGAGCTCGGCGTCGTGCCAGCCGCGGCCTTCGGTCCACTTGATGACCACCATGTGGTCGGTGAAGTGGCGGCCGAAGCCGGGGTTCGCGAGGATCGCCTCCCGCTCGGCGGTCGGCAGCGGGTGCGCGGAGGGCTTGAGCTCGATCGTCGTGAGCGTCGTCATGAGTGCTTGTCCTTCACCGGTTGTGTGTGACGGACCGCGCTCACGGCGCCCCGGCAGCCTGTGGGCAGCGCTGCTGGGACGTCCGAGTATCACCGCATGCCGCGGCCCCGCGTTCGATTATCGCTCGGGGGGCCGGGACGGGGAAACGGGTGTGACCGCGGTCCTGGTTCGATGGTGGCACCCGCGGCCGCACAGGAGAAGCCGCCGGGTGCGGGGAAGCGACCCGGCGGCTGTGTGTCTGGTGGTGTCCAGCGGTCTCCAGTCGGCGGGTCAGCTCGCTACGCGTACCGCGAGCGCGTCGCCGATCTCGTCCGTCGTGCGGGAGGCGGCGCCGGTGCGCTCGGTGAGGTCGGCGGCGACCGCGTCCTCGATGCGGGCGGCCTCGGCGTCGTACCCGAGGTGGCGCAGGAGCAGGGCCACGGACAGGATCGTGGCGGTGGGGTCGGCCTTGCCGGTGCCCGCGATGTCGGGCGCGGAGCCGTGCACGGGCTCGAACATGGACGGGAAGGCGCCCGTCGGGTTGATGTTGCCGGAGGCGGCCAGGCCGATGCCGCCGGTCACGGCCGCGGCGAGGTCGGTGAGGATGTCACCGAAGAGGTTGTCGGTGACGATGACGTCGAACCGCTCCGGCTGGGTGACGAAGAAGATCGTCGCGGCGTCGACGTGCAGGTAGTCGGTGGTGACCTCGGGGTACTCCTCGCCGACCTTGTCGAAGATCTTCTTCCACATGTGGCCGGCGTAGACGAGCACGTTGTTCTTGTGGACCAGGGTCAGCTTCTTGCGCGGCCGGGCGTTCGCCCGCTCGTACGCGTCCCGGACGACGCGCTCGACGCCGTAGGCGGTGTTGACGCTGACCTCGGTGGCGACCTCGGCGGCGGTGCCCGTGCGCAGGGAGCCGCCGTTGCCGGTGTACGGGCCTTCGGTGCCCTCGCGGACGACGACGAAGTCGATGTCCGGGCGCCCGGCGAGCGGGGTCGCGGTGTTCGGGAACAGCTTCGACGGCCGCAGGTTCACGTAGTGGTCGAAGGCGAAGCGCAGCTTGAGGAGCAGGCCGCGCTCCAGGACGCCGGACGGCACGGACGGGTCGCCGATCGCGCCGAGCAGGATGGCGTCGTGGCCCTTGAGGGCTTCCAGTTCCGTGTCGGGGAGGGTCTCCCCGGTGCGGTGCCAGCGCTGGGCGCCGAGGTCGTACTCCTTGGTCTCCAGCTTCACATCCTGCGGAAGGACGGCGCGGAGGACCTTGAGTCCCTGGGCCACGACCTCCTGGCCGATGCCGTCACCGGGGATCACTGCGAGATTGATGCTGCGAGACATGGCGGCACCCTACTCTTCGTCCCATTGCCTGACACCGACCGTCCGCCATATGGACGAGCGGGCGGCGTCCCCGGCTGTCAGTGGCCGGTGGAGCCGCCGTTGTCGCGGCGGTCGAGGGCGCGCTGCAGGGCTGCCGCGGCGTTCCTCCGCTCGGCGTCGGTGGGGCGTGCGGCGTGGCGGACGCGGGCGGCGCGGGGGGCGGTGGCGACGGACATGGCGGATCGACTCCTTCAGATGAGGGTCCCTCGGGCGAGGGCGGGGTGAAGGTGCCGGAAGGGGCGGGAGGCGCTGCCGCAGGGGTGACCTGCCGGGGGCGTTGCGCGCTCGACCGCCGTTCGCTGATGGAGCGAGACGTTCGGCTCCTACCAAGCTAAGGGAGCCGGACGCCTCTGTCTCCACAATTACTCGGACTTCCTACTATCTGAGACGGGCGGCCGTCCGGGCCGCCCGCCGGGCCCCGGCCCCCCTGCCCCGCCCCTGTTCAGAGCAGGTCGCCGTCGCGCCAGTCGAAGAGCAGCGGGCCCGCCTCTGGCGCGGGCAGCGGGCGGCCGGCGCCGGGGCGGAGGTAGGTGCTGTCCTCCTCGTCGGGGAGCGGGACGACGCCCTGGGGGCCGTACGCGCCGATGGCGCCGTTCCACAGCTGCCAGCCGTGCGCGCGGTAGAGCGGCACGCCGTCGGCGGAGGAGGAGAGGGCGCCGAAGTCGTAGGCCCCGTCGACGACCTCCTCCAGAGCCGCCATGACCCGGCCGCCGAGGCCCTGCCGGCGGCGGTCGGCCCGTACGCCCACCGCCTCGACGTACCCGACGCGGTGGGCGCGGCCCGCGTGCACGACGCGGCGCATGACGACACTGCCGTGGGCGGCGATCCGCCCTTCGGTGTCCTCGACGTACGCGTGGACGCCGCCGAGCCCGTGCTCCCAGTCCTCGTCGCCGAAGTCGCCGTGGAAGGCGTCGAGGAGGAGGGTCCGGAACGCGTCGAGCACGGCGGGCTTCAACTCGTAGGTGTGCGCGGTGCGCAGACGGTCGGTCATACCGTCCACTGTCGCACCGCGCGGCCGTCCGCCGCCCGCCATCCGGCGCGGGCGGTCGGCGGACGGGGTCCGCATGCGGTCCTAGGACGGCGGGTCGCCCCCGTCGGGAGGGCCGCCGGTGCCGCCCACGCCGCGGGGAGGCGCCGGCACCCCGCCGGGGCGACCGCCCGCGGCTCAGTACACGGCCACGCCGTACGCGGCGAGGGCCTCGCGCACCGGCTGGTGGATGGCGGAGCCGTTGGTGCCGGAGCAGCCGGAGCTGCCGGAGTGGATGCCGAGGGCGACGCTGCCCGCGAAGTGGGCTCCCCCGCTGTCCCCGCCGGCCGAGCAGGCGGTGGTGCGGACCATGCCGTAGACGGGCCCGCTGCTGTAGTTGACGGTGACGTTCACGGCGGTGACCGTGCCGCTGGTCACCTTGGTGGTGGATCCGCTCTTGCGGAGGGACTGGCCGACGACGGCGTCGGCGGCGGAGGCGATGTCCTGGTAGCTGCCGTTGTAGAGGTTGACCCGGCCGCCGGTGTTGGTGGTCGTGGTGTAGCGGACGATGCCGTAGTCGTTCGTCGGGAAGCTGCTGCCCTCGCGCACGCCGATCTGCGCGCCGCCGGAGGTGGCGGACCAGCTCGCGGAGATGTTCGTGCAGTGCCCGGCCGTCAGGAAGTACCGGGTGCCGTTCTTGGTGACGTTGAAGGCGGCCGAGCAGCGGGAGCCGCCACCGTAGATCGCGTCGCCGCCGGCGACCTCGCGGCGGAACTCGCCCGGTACGCGCGTGACGCGGACGGCGCCGTCGAGGGAGGCGGCGACCTTGCGGAGCCGCGCCATGTCCCTGGCCGAGACGGAGGAGTCGGCCTCCACGGCGATCTGGTTGGTGCGCGGGTCCAGGCCCCAGGAGGTACCGGTGATCTTGGCTCGGGCCTCCAGCGCGGCCACGGCGGCGTCCAGTTGCGCGGCGCTGCGCTGGACGCGCCGGGGGACGGCTCCGGCGGCGCGGGCCTTGGCGGCCGCGGCCTCCGTGGTGACGGTGACGACGAGCTCGCCGGTCGCGGCGTCGACGTAGGTGCCGGCGCTCTCGTCGCCCAGGCCCCGCTCGACGGCGGCGTCGAGCGCGTGGAGGCGGGCGGGGGCGGCGGCGCCGGACTCGTCCGCGGCTCCGGCGGGGGCGGCGCCGAGGCCGAGGGAGGCGGCGACGAGCAGGACGGAGGTGGCGATGCGCGCACGGGTGGTGCGTCTCATTCCGGGACTCCTTCGTCGGTGGGGGGAGGAGCGGGGGTGGGGAGGTACCGACGGAGAAGTCTGACGCGTACGCGACAAGTCGCAAGGGTGGGAACGAGCCGTTCACGAGAACCGCCCCCGTCCGGCGTGGGGGCCGGAGGGGGGCGGTGTCTACGGGAGGGCGGGAGCCGTCAGCCCATGTGCGGGTAGCCGTACTCGGTCGGCGGGACCAGCGTCTCCTTGATGGCGCGGGTCAGCGTCCAGCGCATCAGGTTCTGCGGGGCGCCGGCCTTGTCGTTGGTGCCCGAGGCGCGGCCACCGCCGAAGGGCTGCTGGCCGACAACGGCACCGGTCGACTTGTCGTTGATGTAGAAGTTGCCGGCGGCGTAGCGCAGCTTGTCCATCGTGTACGCGACGGCCGCGCGGTCCCTGGCGACGACCGAGCCGGTCAGGGCGTACGCCGACACCGACTCCATCTGCTCCAGCATGGCCTCGTACCGGTCGTCCTCGTACACGTACACGGCGAGGATCGGGCCGAAGTACTCGTCCCGGAAGACCTCGTTCTCGGGGTCGGTGCACTCGATGACCGTGGGGCGGACGAAGTAGCCGACCGAGTCGTCGTAGGTGCCGCCGGCGACGATCGTGCAGGCCGGATCCTGCTTGGCACGGTCGATCGCGGCCTTGTTCTTGGCGAAGGCGCGCTCGTCGATGACGGCGCCGATGAAGTTCGTCAGGTCGGTGACGTCGCCCATCGCGATGCCGTCGACCTCGGCCGCGAACTCCTCCTTGAAGCCGGAGTTCCAGAGGGAGGCCGGGATGTACGCGCGCGAGGTGGCGGAGCACTTCTGGCCCTGGAACTCGAAGGCGCCGCGGGTCAGCGCGGTCTTCAGGACGGCGCGGTCGGCGCTCGGGTGCGCGACGACGAAGTCCTTGCCGCCGGTCTCGCCGACGATGCGCGGGTAGGAGCGGTACTTCTCGATGTTGTTGCCGACCGTCTTCCACAGGTGCTGGAAGGTCTTCGTCGAGCCGGTGAAGTGGATGCCGGCGAGCATCGGGTGCTCCAGCGCCACCTCGGAGACGGCGATGCCGTCACCGGTCACCAGGTTGATGACGCCCTTGGGCAGGCCGGCCTCCTCCAGCAGCTCCATGAGCAGCACGGCGGCGTGGGTCTGCGTCGGGGACGGCTTCCAGACGACCACGTTGCCCATGAGGGCGGGGGCGGTGGGCAGGTTGCCGGCGATGGCCGTGAAGTTGAACGGCGTGATCGCGTAGACGAAGCCCTCCAGCGGGCGGTGGTCCAGGCGGTTCCAGACGCCCGGGGAGTTCGCCGGGGGCTGCTCGGCGAGCAGGTCGCGGGCGTACGACACGTTGAAGCGCCAGAAGTCGACGAGCTCGCAGGGCGTGTCGATCTCCGCCTGCTGGGCGGTCTTGGACTGGCCGAGCATGGTGGAGGCGGCCAGCGTCTCGCGCCAGGGGCCGGCCAGCAGGTCGGCGGCGCGCAGGAAGATCGCGGCGCGGTCGTCGAAGGACATCGCGCGCCAGCCCGGCGCGGCGGCCAGGGCGGCGTCGATCGCGTCCTGCGCGTCCTCGCGGGTCGCGCCGGCGAAGGTGCCGAGGACGGCACCGTGGTTGTGCGGCTGCACGACGTCCACCCGCTCGCCGCCGCCCATGCGCTTGACGCCGTTGATGGTCATCGGCAGGTCGACGGGGTTCTCGGCCAGCTCCTTGAGCTTGGCCTCCAGGCGGGCGCGCTCCGCGGAACCGGGGGCGTAGCCGTGCACCGGCTCGTTGACCGGGGCGGGGACCTGGGTCACAGCGTCCATGAGTTCCGTTGCTCCTTCTGGTGAGGTGGGGGCTCTGCCCTGGGGGTTCCGGGGTGTCGGGAAGGGGTTCCGGGGGCTCCCGAAGGGGTCCGGGAGCCGGTTTCTCCGGGGTTTCCGGGGGTTTCAGTTCTTGGTGATCATCGACCGTACGAAGAACAGCAGGTTCGCCGGCTTCTCCGCGAGGCGCCTCATGAAGTACCCGTACCAGTCGGTCCCGTACGCCGTGTAGACGCGCATCCGGTGGCCCTCGGCGGCCAGCCGGACGTGTTCCTCGCTGCGGATGCCGTACAGCATCTGGAACTCGTACTCGTCCAGTTTGCGCCCGTGGCGGCGCGCGAGCTCCTGCGTGACGGCAATGAGCCGCGGGTCGTGCGAGCCGATCATCGGGTAGCCCTCGCCCGCCATGAGGATCTTGAGGATGCGGACGTACGCCTTGTCGATCTCGGCCTTGTCCTGGTACGCGACGGAGGCCGGCTCCTTGTAGGCGCCCTTCACGATGCGCACGCGGCTGCCGTTCGCGGCGAGGCGGCGGGCGTCGTCCTCGGTGCGGAACAGGTACGCCTGGATCACGCAGCCGGTCTGCGGGAAGTCCTTCCGCAGCTCCTCGTGGATGGCGAACATCGAGTCGAGGGTGGTGTGGTCCTCGGCGTCCAGCGTGACCGTCGTGCCGATCGCGGCGGCCGCCTCGACGACCGGGCGGACGTTGGCGAGGGCCAGCTCGTGGCCGCCCTCCAGCGACTGGCCGAACATCGACAGCTTGACGGACATCTCCGCGCCGGCACCCAGGCCCAGTGGCGCCAGGCGCTCGACGAGCCGGAGGTAGGCGTCCCGGGCGGCCGTGGCCTGCTCGGCGGTGGTGATGTCCTCGCCGACGACGTCGAGGGTGACCTCCAGACCCTTCCCGGCCAGCTCCTGGACGATGGGGATGACCTGGTCGACCGTCTCACCGGGGATGAACCGGTCGACGACCGGCTTGGTCACCGGCGCCGCGGACACGAGACGGCGCATCTTGTCGCTGCGCGACGCGGCGAGGATCACGGGACCCAGCACGGGGCACCTCCACGAACAGGGGTCGGAGCTATCGGGAACGGCGGAACAAGCGGTACGGGTGACCGGATTCCGGCCAGGCGGCGACCTGTCGGAAACGGCACGGGGAACCACCGTGAAACCTAAGGATCGGCCCCGGCATCGGCCATCGACACGTGTCACGCGTCCGTGCCGCAGATCTCATACATCTGTCTGAAGCGCGTGGGACACTGTCCGGGTGCAGGGCGATTACCAGGAACTGGTCGACGAGATCTCGGTGCTGCTGGGCGCCCCGGCGACGCTGGAGGACCGGGACTTCGGGCTGATCGCCTTCGGGGCGCACGACAGCGACGACGCCACCGCGATGGACCCCGTCCGCACCCGCTCGATCCTCACCCGCAGGTCCACCCCGGCGGTGCGCAGCTGGTTCGAGGGCTTCGGCATCGCCCGGGCCACCGGCCCGGTGAGGATCCCCGCCTCCCCGGAAGCGGGGGTGTACCGGGACCGCCTCTGCCTGCCGGTGCGGCACCGCGGCGTCGTCCTCGGCTACGTGTGGCTGCTGGACGCCGAGCCCGGCCCGCCACCGGAGCGGCTGGACGCGGCGATGGAGGTGGCCGCCAGGATCGGCGCGCTGCTGGCGGAGGAGAAGCAGGCGGGCGCCGACCTGTCACGGGAGTTGCGGGCCGTGCTGACGGCGGACGGCGACGGCCGCCGCGAGGCGGCGCTGGCCGCGCTGCGCACGGCGCTGGGCCCGGGCGCGGAGGGCCTGCACGCGCTGGTGTGCGTGGCCCCCTGGCCGGAGGCCGACGCCCCGTCCGCCCGTACGGTCCCGGGCGCGGCGGCCCTGTGCACGGTGCCGTGGCGGGCCTCCGACCGCGGCGCGCTCGGCGCGCTCGTACGGCTCCGCTCGGCCGAGGCGCTGTCCCCCGCGCTCGCCGCGGGCGCCCGCCTCCAGGGCGCGGCGGGAACCGGCACGGGTGCGGGGGTGGGCGAGCCCCGGCGGGGCCTCACGGACCTGGCCGCGGCCTGGCGGGAAGCGGTGGGCGCGGCCCGCGCCGCCTTGGCCGAACCGCGGCTCGGGCCGGTCGCCGCGTGGTCGGGCATCGGCCCGTACCGGCTCCTCACGGGCCTGCCGGACCCGGCCGGCCCGGGCACTCCGGCCGGGGACCCGGCGGTGCGCCCCCTGCTCGCCCCGCACCACGCGGAGCTGGCCCGTACGGCGGAGGTGTACCTCGACTGCGCGGGCCAGGCAGGCCGCACGGCCACGGTCCTCGGCATCCACCGCCAGACGCTCTACTACCGGCTGTCCCGCGTGGAGCAGCTCACGGGCCTGGACCTGGACTCCGGTGAGGACCGGCTGCTGCTGCACATGGCGCTGAAGGCGCGGCGGCTCTGACGTCCCGCGGCCCGGGATCACGGCGAGCCGTGCGGCGTACGTGAGCGGGGCCGCGCCCCGCGTGCCCGCTGGGTGCCGCCACCGGCCCGGGCAGCGCCGACAGGGCCCTGGAAGTCCCCCTCATACCGCCGGGGTCACCTCGTGCGGCCAGGCGGCGCCCTGCACGGCCTGATGGCACCCGCGGTGCCGGACCGCCCACGTGATCGGGGCCCCCGCCCCGCGCGCGAACGGGGTCGCTCATGCCGCCGGGAGACACCGCATGCGGCGGCCGGGCCGCGCCCCGCGTGAGGACGGGAGCCCGTCGTGCCCCGGGCGGCACCTCGTGCGGCCAGGCAGCGCCGGGTGAGTGCTCCCCTGATGCGCCAGGGGCGCCTCGCGGGGCCGGCCGGGAGGGTGCGTGCGGGCCGGGCAGTCGCACGTAAGGGCGCTGACGGCCCGGCTCCCCACGCGGCCGGAAGCGGCTTCCGCGCGGGGCCGCGGTGCCCGCCTCGGCGCGAGACGACGGTGCCCCCAGCCGCCCGGGGGCGGATGGGGGCACCGGATGCCGGGAGCCGTCAGGCGAGGTTGACGGAGCGCGCGGAGGTGGCGCCGACCTCGGTGGCGAGTTCGGTCAGGACCGACTGCGGCACGGTGTCGTCGACGGTGAGCACGGCCAGCGCCTCGCCGCCCTCCTCGGCGCGCGCCACCTGCATGCCGGCGATGTTGAGGCCGGCCTCGCCCAGGATGCGGCCGACGGTGCCGACGACGCCGGGGCGGTCCTCGTAGCGCAGCACGACCATGTGGTCGGCGAGCGCCAGGTCCACGTCGTAGTCGCCCACCGCGACGATCTTCTGGATGTGCTTGGGCCCGACCAGGGTGCCGGAGATCGCGACCTCCTCGCCGTCGCCGAGCGTGCCGCGCACGGTGATGACGTTGCGGTGGTCGGGGGACTCGCTGCTGGTGGTGAGCCGCACCTCGACGCCGCGCTCCTGCGCGAACAGCGGGGCGTTGACGTACGAGACGGTCTCGTCGACCACGTCCTCGAAGACGCCCTTCAGCGCGGAGAGCTCCAGCACCTTCACGTCGTGCTGGGTGATCTCGCCGTACACCTCGACGTCGAGCCGCACGGCGACCTCGCCGGCCAGCGCCGTGAAGATCCGGCCGAGGCGCTCGGCGAGCGGCAGGCCCGGCTTGACGTCCTCGGCGATGACGCCGCCCTGGACGTTGACGGCGTCGGGGACGAGTTCGCCGGCCAGGGCGAGGCGGACGGAGCGGGCCACCGCGATGCCGGCCTTCTCCTGGGCCTCGTCGGTGGAGGCGCCCAGGTGCGGGGTGCACACGACCTGGTCGAGCTCGAACAGCGGGGAGTCGGTGCACGGCTCCTTCGCGTACACGTCCAGGCCGGCGCCCGCGACGCGGCCCTCCTTCAGCGCCGAGTACAGCGCCTCCTCGTCGACGATGCCGCCGCGGGCGGCATTGACGATGCGGACGGTCGGCTTGACCTTGTGGAGGGCCTCGTCGCCGATGAGGCCGAGGGTCTCCGGCGTCTTCGGCAGGTGGACGGTGATGAAGTCGGCGACCTCCAGCAGCTCGTCCAGCGTCAGCAGCTTCACGCCCATCTGCGCGGCGCGGGCCGGCTGCACGTACGGGTCGTAGGCGACGACCTTCATGCCGAAGGCGGACATGCGCTGCGCGACGAGGACGCCGATGCGGCCGAGGCCGACCACGCCGAGGATCTTCTCGCTGAGCTCGACGCCCGTGTACTTGCTGCGCTTCCACTCGCCGTTCTTCAGGGCGGTGTTGGCCTGCGGGATGTTGCGGGCGGTGGCGACGAGGAGGCCGCAGGCGAGCTCGGCGGCCGTCACGATGTTCGACGTCGGGGCGTTGACGACCATCACGCCGGCCTTCGTGGCGGCGGACACGTCGACGTTGTCCAGGCCCACGCCGGCACGGGCGACGACCCTCAGCCGGTTCGCGGCGGCGATGGCCTCGGCGTCGACCTTGGTGGCGGAGCGGATGAGGATGGCGTCGACGTCCGCGAGGGCGGGAAGCAGTTCGGCGCGGTCGGCGCCGTTGCAGTGGCGGATCTCGAAGTCCGGGCCGAGTGCGTCGACGGTGGCGGGCGACAGCTCTTCGGCGATGAGAACTACCGGCTTCTTCTGGGGGTGCGAGCTCACGAAAGGTCCTCACAAGTCCAGTGCGGACGGCCGTCCCGACGGCCGCAGGCGGTGGAGGGGCTTGTCGCGTGGAAGACGCACGACGCTGTGAGCCTGACGCGTACGGGTGTGCAGTGCCGCGCTCAGTCTAGTAGTGGCGGGGCTTGAATTCTGCGCCTCGTTGGCACTGTCACCCGCACGTGGCTGGACGCCGTGGACAAGCCGCGAACGGGGTGCGGCACCTCGCCGCGGATGACGCGGCGGGGGCGGGGGTCGCGCCCC
>NZ_MKXB01000150.1:45377-78516 GCF_001865245.1 Streptomyces sp. CC53
CGTCGTTGTCCACCCAGCTCATCAGCTTGCGCAGCTGCTTGCCGGTGGTCTCCAGCAGGTGCTCGGAGTCCTGCGTCTTGTACTCGTTGTACTTCTTCAGGCCACCGTGGTACTCGTCCATCCAGTTCTTGGCGAAGGTGCCGTCCTGGATGTCGCCGAGGACCTTCTTCATCTCGGCCTTGGTGGCGTCGGTGATGATGCGGGGGCCGGTGACGTAGTCGCCCCACTCGGCGGTCTCCGAGACCGACCAGCGCATCTTCTCCAGGCCGCCCTCGTACATCAGGTCGACGATGAGCTTCAGTTCGTGGAGGCACTCGAAGTAGGCGATCTCCGGCTGGTAGCCCGCCTCGACGAGAGTCTCGAAGCCCGCCTTGACCAGCGCGGCGGTGCCGCCGCACAGCACGGCCTGCTCACCGAACAGGTCGGTCTCGGTCTCCTCGGTGAAGGTCGTCTTGATGACGCCGGCACGGGTGCCGCCGATGGCCTTCGCGTACGACAGGGCCAGCTCGAACGCGTTGCCCGTGGCGTCCTGCTCGACGGCCGCGATCGCCGGGACGCCGCGGCCCTCCTCGTACTGGCGGCGCACCAGGTGGCCCGGGCCCTTGGGGGCGACGAGGGCGACGTCGACGCCGGCCGGGGGCTTGATGAAGCCGAAGCGGACGTTGAAGCCGTGGGCGAAGAACAGCGCGTCGCCGTCCTTCAGGTTGCCCTTGATGGAGTCCTCGTAGACCTGGGCCTGGATCGGGTCCGGGATGAGGATCATGATGACGTCGGCCTCGGCCGCGGCCTCGGCCGGGGTGACGACGCGCAGGCCCTGCTCCTCGGCCTTGGCCTTGGACTTGGAGCCCTCGTGCAGACCGACGCGGACGTCGACGCCGGAGTCGCGCAGCGACAGCGCGTGGGCGTGGCCCTGGCTGCCGTAACCGATCACCGCGACCTTGCGGCCCTGGATGATGGACAGGTCGGCGTCGTCGTCGTAGAACAGCTCGGCCACTGGGTCTTCTCCTTGGATGTTCTGGTGGTGCGTCCCACCGTACGCGGGGGATGAGGGTGGAAGTCGACGGGTCTCGCCACGCGGACGCGGGCCGCGGGCCGGGGACTCGGGTGCGGCTCAGGCCGACCGGTCGAGCGCCCGCAGGGAGCGGTCCGTGATGGAGCGGGCGCCGCGCCCTATGGCGATCGTGCCGGACTGGACGAGCTCCTTGATGCCGAACTGCTCCAGCATCTTCAGCATGGCTTCGAGCTTGTCACTCGATCCGGTGGCCTCGATGGTGACGGCCTCCGGGGAGACGTCGACGGTCTTGGCGCGGAACAGCTGGACGATCTCGACGATCTGGGAGCGGGTCTCGTTGTCGGCGCGGACCTTCACCAGGACGAGCTCGCGCTGGATCGCGGCGCCGGGCTCGAGTTCGACGATCTTCAGGACGTTGACCAGCTTGTTGAGCTGCTTGGTCACCTGCTCCAGCGGCAGGTCCTCCACATTGACCACGATGGTGATCCGGGAGATGTCGGGGTGCTCGGTGACGCCGACGGCGAGCGAGTCGATGTTGAAGCCGCGGCGGGAGAACAGGGCGGCGATCCGGGCGAGGATGCCGGGGGTGTTCTCCACCAGGACGGAGAGCGTGTGCTTGGACATGTTCGGGAACTCGGCTCTCTCTCAGTCGTCTTCGCTGTCGCCGAAGTCGGGGCGGACGTCGCGGGCGGCCATGATCTCGTCGTTGGAGGTGCCGGCGGCGACCATCGGCCACACCATGGCGTCCTCGTGGACGATGAAGTCGACGACCACGGGCCGGTCGTTGATGGCGTTGGCCTCCGCGATGACCTTGTCCAGGTCCTCGGGGTTCTCGCAGCGCATCGCGACGCAGCCCATGGCCTCGGACAGCTTCACGAAGTCCGGGATGCGGGTGCCGGCGCTCGGCTCCTTGCCGGTGGCCTCGGGGCCCGAGTGCAGCACGGTGTTGGAGTAGCGCTGGTTGTAGAAGAGGGTCTGCCACTGGCGGACCATCCCGAGGGCGCCGTTGTTGATGATGGCGACCTTGATGGGGATGTTGTTGAGTGCGCAGGTGACCAGCTCCTGGTTGGTCATCTGGAAGCAGCCGTCGCCGTCGATGGCCCAGACCGTGCGGTCGGGCACGCCGGCCTTGGCGCCCATGGCGGCCGGGACGGCGTAGCCCATGGTTCCGGCGCCGCCGGAGTTGAGCCAGGTGGCCGGCTTGTCGTAGTCGATGTAGTGGGCAGCCCACATCTGGTGCTGGCCGACACCCGCGGCGAAGACCGTCCCCTCGGGGGCGAGTTGGCCGATGCGCTGGATGACCTGCTGCGGGGCGAGGGAGCCGTTCGCGGGCTGGTCGTAACCCAGGGGGTAGGTCTCCCGCCAGCGGTTGAGGTCCTTCCACCAGGCGGTGTAGTCGCCCTTGCTGCCGGCGGTGTGCTCGGCCTGGACCGCCTGGACCAGGTCGGCGATGACCTCGCGGGCGTCACCGACGATCGGCACGTCCGCGGCGCGGTTCTTGCCGATCTCGGCCGGGTCGATGTCGGCGTGGACGATCTTCGCGTAGGGCGCGAAGCTGTCGAGCTTGCCGGTGACGCGGTCGTCGAAGCGGGCGCCGAGGGCGACGATCAGGTCGGCCTTCTGCAGGGCCGTGACCGCGGTGACGGCACCGTGCATGCCGGGCATGCCGACGTGCAGCGGGTGCGTGTCGGGGAAGGCGCCGAGCGCCATCAGGGTGGTGGTGACCGGGGCGCCGGTGAGCTCGGCCAGGACCTTCAGCTCGGCGGTGGCGCCGGCCTTGATGACGCCGCCGCCGACGTACAGGACGGGGCGCTTGGCCTCGGTGATCAGCCGGGCGGCCTCGCGGATCTGCTTGGCGTGCGGCTTGGTGACCGGGCGGTAGCCGGGCAGGTCGGTCTGCGGCGGCCAGGTGAAGGTGGTCTTCGCCTGGAGGGCGTCCTTGGAGATGTCGACCAGGACCGGGCCGGGGCGGCCGGTGGAGGCGATGTGGAACGCCTCGGCGATGGTCCGCGGGATGTCGTCGGCGTTGGTGACCAGGAAGTTGTGCTTGGTGATCGGCATGGTGATGCCGCAGATGTCCGCCTCCTGGAAGGCGTCGGTGCCGATCGCCTTGGAGGAGACCTGGCCGGTGATCGCGACGAGCGGGACGGAGTCCATGTGGGCGTCGGCGATCGGGGTGACCAGGTTGGTGGCGCCGGGGCCCGAGGTGGCCATGCAGACGCCGACCTTGCCGGTGGCCTGGGCGTAGCCGGTGGCGGCGTGGCCGGCGCCCTGCTCGTGACGGACCAGGACGTGGCGGACCCGGGTCGAGTCCATCATAGGGTCGTACGCGGGCAGGATGGCCCCACCGGGAATGCCGAATACCGTCTCGGCGCCGACTTCCTCAAGAGAGCGGATCAGGGACTGGGCGCCCGTGACGTGCTCAACGGTGGCGGAAGCCTGCGGTCCGCCGCTGCGGGGCCGCGGCTGGGGGTGGTGGGCCCCGGTGGCCTGCTCGGTCATCGGCATTCTCTTCTCGAAGCTGAGGGTTGGGCGAGAGTTTCAGCGGGTCTGTCAGTGTCTGTCAGCGTCTGCCCGGAGGCACCGGTGCAACAAAAAACCCCTCGTGCCGTGAGGCAAGCGAGGGGAGCGCGCCGGTGTGGGTCCGCAGGGCCATGTCGGGACCTGCTCAGCCGACGCGCTTTCCAAGTACGAGAATTCGGGTGCGCATGGCATTGACCCTCCACCCGGCGCACCGTCAGTGTCAAGTGGGTGGGACACGCGTCTCATTATGTGAGCGCATCGGGGGAAGGACGGCGCCACCGTGGCCGCCTGCGCAGCCGCTGCGGCCTTCCGGGGGCCCGCCGGCGGCCGCGCCGCCGGGACCGCCGCTGAAGACGGGCAGCGGCCTCACGCCGCCTCCTGCCGCCCTGCCGGGGCCACGCGCCGCACCTCCACCGGGCAGGGTGCCCGGGAGCGGGAATCCGCCCCTGTTCAGGGCCCGGCGCAGCCGGTGCTCGTCGAGCGGGCCGCTGAAGGCCATGCCCTGGGCGTGGGTGCAGCCCATGACACGCAGCGCGAGGACCTGCTCGGGGACGTCGGCACCGTCGACCACGGCCTGCAGCCCGAGGTCGCGGGCGATCCTCAGCAGACCGCCGGTGATCGTGTGGAGCCGGGTGGACTCGACGATGCCCTCGACGAGGCCGCGGTCGAACTTCAGTATGTCGGCCGGGAGCCGGCGCAGGGCGGCGACCGCTCCGTATCCCCCGCCGAATCCGTCGAGGGCGATGCGCACGCCCATGCGACGCAGGGCGGTGACGCGCTGCTCCAGTTCGTCGAAGGGGATGCGCGGGTCGCTGTCGGAGACCTCCAGGACGAGCTCCGCCGGGGGCAGGCCGTAGCGGCCGAGCAGCGCCTCGACGGTGGCCGGCGGCAGGGACCGGTCGAGCAGCCGCCGGGCGGGAACCCGCACGAACACGGGGACCCGGTGGCCGGCGCGGTGCCGGTCGGCGGCCTGCTCCACGGCCTTCTCCAGCATCCAGCGGCCGAGCTCCGCGGCCCGCTCGCCGCCGTCGTCGGTGACGCGGAGGAACTCGGCGGGCGTGAAGAGGAGACCCTGGGCGGAGCGCCACCGGGGCTGGGCGGCGACGGCGGCCACGCGGCCGGTGGCCAGGTCGACGACGGGCTGGTGCAGCAGGGCGAACGCCCCGTCGTGCAGGGCGCTGCGGAGCCGGCCCTGCAGTTCGGTGCGGCGGACGGCCTCGGCCTGCATCTGCGGGGCGTACATCTCCACCCGGTTCTTGCCGCCGGCCTTGGCGCGGTACATGGCGAGGTCGGCGTTGCGCAGCAGGTCCCCGGCACTGATGCCGGGCTCCGCGAAGGCGACGCCGATGGACGCGGCGACCCGGACCTCGGCACCCTCGATGTCGTAGGGGCGGGACAGGGTGAGGCGCAGCCGGTCGGCGATCTCGTGGACCTGGAACTCGCGGGCGGCCGGGTCCTGACCGCCGTCTCCGGCGATCAGGGCGGCGAACTCGTCGCCGCCGAGGCGGGCGGCGGTGTCCCCGGCCCGCACGGACTCCTGGAGGCGCCGGGCGGCCTGGACGAGCAGTTCGTCGCCGGCCTGGTGGCCGAGGCAGTCGTTGACGCCCTTGAACCCGTCGAGGTCGATGAAGAGCACGGCGGTGCCGGAGTCGCCGGCGCGGCGGCCGCCGAGGGCCTGGCGGACGCGCTGGGTGAACAGGGCGCGGTTGGGCAGGTCCGTGAGCGGGTCGTGCTCGGCGTTGTGCTGGAGCTGCGCCTGGAGGCGGACCCGCTCGGTGACGTCCCGGCTGTTGAAGATCAGCCCGCCCTGGTGCCGGTTGACCGTGGACTCGACGTGGAGCCAGTCGCCGGTCCCTGACCGGAAGCGGCACTCGATGCGGGTGGTGGGCTCCTCCGCGGGCGGGCCGGCCAGGAAGCGGCGCACCTCGTGGACGACGGCCCCCAGGTCGTCGGGATGGATCAGGGCGGCGAGCTCGGTGCCGACGAGGTCGTCGGCGTCCCGCCCGTACACGCCGGTCGCGGCGGGGCTGACGTAGTGCAGGACGCCGCTGGGGGCGGCGATCATGATGACGTCGCTCGAACTCTGCACCAGGGACCTGAAGTGGCTTTCCTTCTGGGCCAGTTCCTGGGTGAGGGTGATGTTGTCGAGCAGCATGATGCCCTGCCGGACGACGAGGGCGAGGACCACGGCACAGCCCGTGAAGACGACGACGCGGTCCACTCGGCGGCCCTCGATGACGCTGTACAGGATGCTGAGGGTGCAGACCGCGGCCGCCAGGTAGGGGGTGAGGGCGGCGAGCGATCCGGCGATGGGCCTGCTGGAGGGGCGGGGAGCCCCCCGGGGCGGCGCGGGGGCCTCGGTGGCGCGGCGCACACCCCAGGGTGCGTAGGCCAGGAGCAGCGAGCCCGCGAACCACCCGGCGTCCAGGAGCTGACCTGACCGGTAGGTGTCGCGCAGCAGGGGGGAGGTGAACAGGGCGTCGCACAGCACGGTCAGGGCGAGCGCGGCGATGGCCGTGTGGACGGCCGAGCGGTTGCCCTTGGAGCGCCGGAAGTGCAGCGCGAGGACCATGCTGACAAGCACGATGTCGAGCAGCGGGTAGGCCAGGGACAGTGCGGCGCGGGCGACGCTCTCGCCCCGGAAGGTCGCGGTGTGCGCGAGGGCGAGGCTCCAGGAGAGGGTGAGGAGCGAGCCCGCGAGGAGCCAGGAGTCGAGGGCGAGGCAGACCCATCCGGCGCGGGTGACCGGGCGCTTGGCGAGGACGAGCAGCCCGACGATCGCGGGTGGCGCGAACAGCAGGAAGAACACGTCGGCGAGGGACGGGCTGGGCACCGGCCGGTCCTGCACGACCTCGTAGTACCCCCAGACGGCGTTGCCGGCGGCCGCCATAGCGGAGG
Source organism: Streptomyces sp. CC53 (assembly GCF_001865245.1). Lineage (GTDB taxonomy): Bacteria > Actinomycetota > Actinomycetes > Streptomycetales > Streptomycetaceae > Streptomyces. The sequence continues at coordinate 51,811 of NZ_MKXB01000150.1, forward strand.
AGAAGGCGAACAGCAGCCAGGCGGGCCGCATGCGGCGGCCGTGCGCCCGCGCGTAGAGGAAGCAGGAGACGGAGGCGGCCAGCGCGGCGGCGCTCAGCCCGAAGTCCCCCATAATGAGCGCGAGTTCCCTGGAGCCCCAACCGAGCAGCGCACCGAGCGCGTAACCGCCGCAGGCCAGGGCGAGGAGCAGCGGGGCGGCCGTTCCGCCGGCACCTCCGGGCGGCGATCCGGCGCTTCCGCCGCCGCCGGGCCCGCCCGCCCCGGGCAGGGACCGGGGGTCGATGAGCATGCCCGGGGCGCTCATCGGAAGACCCCCGACTGATCCGCCCCGGCGACTCCGCACCTGCGGTTGTCCTGCCGCTGCGCATCCGTGCTGCGTCGACCGCGCATCATCTGTCGCCCCCCTTGCGTTCCGATCAGCCATCTCGTCGGCAATCACGTCGTCCCCGGCGCTGCTTGCCGCCTTCCGACGTGCCCCCAAGATGCGACGATACACCAGGTTCGTCACTCAGGGACAGGGGATGTGTACAGTCCGTAGCGATCAAGCTTCTTATAGGCACACAGGGCGCACATATCACTCCCGAGCGTATAAGCCACGGGAGCCCTCCCGCAGGCATCGGCCGAAGGCATGCGCCGAAGTCACCCCGCCCCGGTACGTGCCCGGGGCAGGGCCCACGCGCGCGCTACGTGGTGAGGACGGCGTTCCGGAGCTCCTCACCGGCTGCGAAGCGGCCCACCTGATCCGCGATCAGCCGCTTGGCGCGGGGCATGAACGCGGAGGTGGATCCACCGACATGAGGGCTGATCAGCACGCCGGGGGCGTGCCACAGGGGGTGCCCGGCGGGGAGCGGTTCGGGGTCGGTGACGTCCAGGGCTGCCGTGATGCGGCGGCTCTCCACCGCGGCGAGCAGCGCCTTGGTGTCGACGACCGGACCGCGGGCGACGTTCACCAGCAGCGCACCGTCCTTCATCCGGGCGAGGAACGCGGCGTCCACGAGATGGTGGGTGTCGGAGGTCAACGGCGTGGAGAGGATCACCACGTCCGCCTCCGGGAGGAGCGCGGGCAGATCCCCGAGTGCGTGCACGGGCCCGCGCTCGGCGGTGCGCGCGGAGCGCGCGACGCGCATGATCCGGGCGCACTCGAAGGGCGCGAGCCGGTCCTCGATGGCGGCGCCGATCGAGCCGTACCCCACGATCAGCACGGATCTGTCGGCGAGCGCCGGGTAGAAGCCGGCCCGCCACTCCTCGCGCTCCTGGCCGCGGACGAAGCCGGGGATGCCCCGCAGCGAGGCGAGGACCAGGCCGAGGGTGAGCTCGGCGGTACTGGCCTCGTGGACGCCCCGGGCGTTGCACAGGGTCACACCCGGCGGCACGTCCCCGAGGCCGGGCGTGACGTGGTCGACGCCCGCCGAGAGGGTCTGGACGACCCGCAGCGACGTCATGGCGGCGAGCGGCCGTATCGCCGTCTCCATGCCCTTCATGTACGGGACGACGTAGAAGGCGCAGTCGGCGGGGTCGGCCGGGAAGTCGGGCCCGCCGTCCCAGAAGCGGTAGGTCAGCCCGGCCGGGGAGGCCGCGGGCAGCCCGTCGATCTCGTCGGCCGCGATCGGCAGCCACACATCAGTAGTCATGCCCAGGAGGCTAGGCGAAGACGCCGGTCCGCCATTGGTTAGTTTGGGGTGCGCTGCACAGGGAGGTACGGGGAGTTGGAGCGCAGGACACTCGGTGCGACCGGGCTGGACGTGGGGGCGGTCGGCCTCGGCTGCATGCCGATGAGCTGGGCCTACAGCGCTTCCCAGCGGCGCGGTGACCGCTCGCTGCGGGCCGTGCACGCGGCGCTCGACGCCGGGGTGAGCCTGTTGGACACGGCCGACATGTACGGCCCGTACACGAACGAGCTGCTGCTGGGCCGGGTGCTGAGGGAGCGCCGGGCGGAGGCGTTCGTCTCGACGAAGTGCGGTCTCGTGGTCGGCGACGGCCACATCGTGGCGAACGGCCGGCCTGCGTACGTGCGGAGGGCGTGCGACGCCTCGCTTCGGCGCCTGCAGACGGACGCCATCGACCTCTACCAACTGCACCGGGCGGATCCGAAGATCCCGGTGGAGGAGACCTGGGGGGCGATGGCGGAACTGGTCACGGCGGGCAAGGTGCGGGCGCTCGGCCTGTGCGCCGTGGGCGTGCGGGGCGGGCGCCGGGGCCCGCACGACCTGTACGACGGAACGATCCGGCAGTTGGAACGCGTCCAGCAGGTCTTCCCGGTGGCGGCGGTGCAGGCGGAGCTGTCGCTGTGGTCCCGCGAGGCGCTGGCCCGGCTGCTGCCGTGGTGCGCGGCGCGGGGTGTCGGCTTCCTCGCGGCGATGCCCCTGGGGAACGGGTTCCTGACGGGCACGCTGACGCCGGGCGGCGGCTTCGAGCCCGAGGACATGCGGGCGCGGCACCCGCGGTTCACGGCGGAGATGATGGCCGCGAACCAGCCGTTGGTGGCGGGGCTGCGGCGGGTGGCGGAGCGCCACGGGGGCGCGGACGCGGGCGTCACCCCGGCGCAGGTGGCCCTGGCGTGGGTGCTGTCCGCGGGGCGCCACGTGGTGCCCGTCCCGGGCACGAAGCGGGCCGAGTGGGCGGTGCAGAACGCGGGCGCGGCGGCCCTGCGCCTGACCGCCGGCGACCTGGCGGAACTGGCGGGCCTTCCGCCCGCCCTCGACTCCTGGGACTGAACCGGCGGCGGGCGCTTGGCACCGGACGGGCAGAGGGCCGTGGGCGAGGGCGACGAGGACGTCGGTGGGCGGGCGCCCGGCCGCCGGACGGGTAGAGGACCGGCGTCGCGCCGCCGGGCGGGCAGGCGACCGGCGGCGGGCCCACTCACGGGGTCGGAGGGTGCCGACATACAGGTGGCGAAGGGCGGCGGCCGGCCCGGGGGCCTAGGCTGGGCATGCTGCTCGCGACACCGCTGGGGGAAGGAATCCCACCCGTGCAACGTCCCACCGTGACCGCCCTGTTGGTCGTTTCCGCCCTGCTGGCCGCGACCGGCTGCGCCGCGGACGGGCAGAGCCCGCCGGGCGCCACCGGGACGCCGCCGCCGTCCGCGTCCGCGACGCGCGCGCCTTCCCCGTCCGCCTCCCCCACCCCGTCCGCCCCGCCCGCCAAGGGATCCGTCCGGGTGGTGCGGACGGTCGCCGAGGGCCTGACGTCCCCGTGGGGTCTGGCCGAGCTGCCGGGCGGCGACCTGCTGGTGTCCTCCCGGGACGAGGGCACGATCACCCGGGTCGACGCGGAGACCGGGAAACTCACCGTGGTCGGCGAGGTGCCCGGGGTCGACCCGGGCGGCGAGGGAGGGCTCCTCGGCCTCGCCCTGTCCCCCTCGTACGGGGAGGACCAGCTGGTCTACGCGTACTTCACCACCGCGTCCGACAACCGCATCGCCCGCATGATCTACGACGAGAGCCGTCCGGCCGGGCAGCAGCTCGGCGCCCCGGACACGGTCCTGCGGGGCATCCCCAAGGGCACGATCCACAACGGCGGCCGGATCGCGTTCGGGCCCGACGGGATGCTGTACGCGGGCACGGGCGAGACCGGCGAGCAGGGGCTGTCCCAGGACAGGGATTCCCTGGCCGGGAAGATTCTGCGGATGACCCCCGACGGGCAGCCCCTGCACGGCAACCCGCGGGAGGACTCCGTCGTGTACTCGTACGGCCACCGCAACGTCCAGGGCCTCGCCTGGGACAGCGAGAAGCGGCTGTGGGCGTCGGAGTTCGGTCAGAACACGTGGGACGAGCTCAACCTGATCCAGCCGGGCCGCAGCTACGGATGGCCCGACGTGGAGGGGAAGGACGGCGGGTCGGGCGACTTCGTCGACCCGGTGGCGCAGTGGGACACGGCCGAGGCCTCGCCGAGCGGTCTCGCCTTGGCCGCGGGCTCGGCGTGGATGGCCGGGCTGCGCGGCCAGCGGCTCTGGCGCATCCCGCTGGCCGGCGGCAAGCCCTCCGCGGCGCCGCAGGCGTTCCTCGAAGGCGAGTACGGGCGGCTGCGCACGGTCCTGGCCGCGGGCGGCAACCGCCTCTGGCTGGTCACGAGCGAGACCGACGGCCGCGGGACGCCGGAGCCCGGCGACGACAGGATCCTGCTGCTGGAGGTGCGGTGAGAGGTGCCCGCCCGGTCGGGTGAGGGGCCCGCGGGCCAGGTGACGGAGGACGGCGGCCCGCGGGCGGACGGCGGCGGCCCGCGAGCGGACTGCGGTCGCCCACGGGAGACGGTGGCGGCCCGCGGGGAGACCGTGGTGGCCGTACGGGTGACGGCCACTCGTCCGCAGGACGGGGACTTCTCCGGGTGGCCGGGGCGACGGGGCAGCGAGTGCGCAGGGGCACCCCGGCCCCGTGCGGGCGACGGGAGGCGGCGCTCGGTCGGTCTCCGGACCCGGCCCGCCGTCCCGTGCGGCGCCCCCGCCGACGGGCGCCGGGGTCGGACCGGGACGGCGCGGGCGCCGGGCTCCCGGCCCCTCAGCTGCCGGGCAGGGCTCCTGCGGCCGCCCGGTGGGCGCGCCATTCCGGAGCGAGGACGGACCAGACCTCGCTGTCCTGCCGCTCACCGCGGTACACGTAGGCGCCGCGCAGGACGCCGTCCCGGGTCATGCCGAGGCGCTTGGCGACGTTGATGCTGTCGGTGTTGGCCGGGGCCGCCACCCACTCGACGCGGTGCATGCCGCGCACCTCGACCGCCCAGTCGATGATCGCTGTGGCGGCTCGGGTGACCAGGCCGCGTCCCACGGCGGCGGGTTCCAGCCAGCAGCCGACCTCACAGGCGCCCATCGCGGTGTCCATCGTGCGGAACATGACGCCGCCGACGAGGGTGCCGTCCAGCCGGATCGCGTAGAGGCGCCCCGCGTCGGCGGCCGTCTTGTCGGCGTACCTCTGGAGGAACGCCCGGGCCGACGGGAGGTCCTTGCACACGTCCGGCAGCCCGATGTACCGGCCGATGAAGTCCCGGCCCCGGTCGATGTGCGCGAGGTACTCCTCGGCCTGCCAGGGCTCCAGCGGGCACAGTTCGGCTCCGTCGTCTCCCAGGGACATCGCGAACACCATCGCGGGCTCACCCCGATCCCCGCCCTCCGGGCGGGCTACGGCACGAGCTCTCCGTCGCCGCTCGTGCGCTTCTGCGGAATCCTCGCACGGGCGGCCGGCACGCGGGCCTCGGGGGGCTCGATGCTGATCTTCGGCAGGATCCGGTCCAGGCTGCGCGGCAGCCACCAGTTGGCACCGCCCAGCATGTGCATCAGGGCCGGTACGAGCAGGGTCCGCAGGACGAAGGCGTCCAGGGCGACGGCGGCGGCGAGGCCGATGCCGAACATCGCGATGACCCGGTCGCCGGACAGCACGAACGCGAGGAACACGGCGATCATGATGACCGCGGCGGAGTTGATGACCCGGCTCGTCTCGGCGAGGCCCACGCGGACGGCACGCCGGTTGTCCCGGGTCTCCAGCCACTCCTCGTACATCCGGCTCACCAGGAAGACCTGGTAGTCCATGGAGAGCCCGAACAGCACGGACACCGCGATGACCGGCAGGAAGGGTTCGATGGGTCCGGCGCTGCCGAGGCCGAGCAGCTCACTGCCCCAGCCCCACTGGAAGATCGCGACGACGATGCCGAAGGCCGACGCGACGGCGGCCACGTTCATGGCGGCGGCCTTCAGGGGGATGCCGAGGGACCGGAAGGCCAGGAGGAGCAGCAGGCAGCCGAGCGCGATGACCACGCCGACGAAGAGCGGCAGCTTGCCGATGATGACCTGGGCGAAGTCGTCGTACGCGGCCGTGATGCCGCCGACGTGGACGTCGAGAGTCGTGCCCTGCTCGGCGGCGGGAAGGACGTCGGTGCGGAGCCGCTCCACGAGGTCGCTGGTCTGCTGCGACTGGGGCGCGGAGTCCGGGACGACGGTGACCGTCGCCGTGCTGCCGTTGCCGCTGTAGGTGACGGGGCCGACGGAGTCGACGCCGGCGGTGGCGCGCAGCTGGCCGGGCAGCTCGTTCATGGCGACCCGGTCGGCGGCGCCGTCCAGCTCGGCGACCAGGGTCAACGGACCGTTGACACCCGGCCCGAAGCCCTCCGCCAGCTGGTCGTACGCCTGGCGGGTGGTGGCCGAGGCGGGGTCGTTGCCCTGGTCGGAGGTGCCGAGGCGGAGGGACAGCGTCGGCAGCGCCAGGACGAGCATGACGACGGCGGCGACCGCGCCCAGCTTCTTCGGGTGCCGCTCGACGAACGCGGACCAGCGGGCCGCGAAGCCGGTGGGCAGCTCGGGCTGCGGGCCGTGCTCGGTGAGGCGGCGGCGCTCGCGGCGGGACAGGGCCCGCATCCCGATGAAGGAGAGCAGCGCGGGCAGCAGCGTCACGGACGCGGCGACGGTGAGGATGACGGTGAGGGAGGCGGCTATGGCGACGCCGTTGAGGAAGCCGAGCCCGAGGATCAGCATGCCGAGGAGGGCGATGCAGACGGTGGCACCGGCGAAGACGACGGCCCGCCCGGTGGTGGCGACGGCGCTCTCGGCGGCCTCGGCGACGGTGAGGCCGCGCTTGAGGCCCTTGCGGTGGCGGGTGACGATGAAGAGCGCGTAGTCGATGCCGACGCCGAGACCGATGAGCATGCCCAGCATGGGTGCGAAGTCGGCGACGGACATGACGTGGCCGAGCAGGGCGATCCCGGAGTAGGCGGTGCCGACGCTGACCAGGGCGGTGGCTATGGGCAGCGCGCTGGCGGCCAGCGAACCGAAGGCCAGGAAGAGGACCACGGCGGCGACGGCGACGCCGACGATCTCCGCGGTGGGCGCGCTCTCGCTCTCGGTGAGCGCGGCGACGGACCCGCCGACCTCCACGTCGAGGCCGTCCCCGGCCGCGGCGCGGGCGGTGTCGACGAAGGTGCGGGCCTGCTCGCGCGGGATGTCGTCGGAGGTCTGGTCGAAGGCGACGGTGGCGTACGCGGTACGGCCGTCCTCGCTGATCTGGCCGCTGTACCCGCCGGACGTGTGGGCGTCGGCCTCGGCCGCCTGCGCCGTCCTGGCGGACTGCGGGTCGGCGTCGCCCGCGCGGGAGGCGTCGATGCCGCCCGTGGCCTCGGGGACGGCGGCGGAGCCGTACGGGCCGGTCACGGAGCTGACGCCGGGCAGCTCGCCGACCTCGTCCAGCATGGCCGTCATCCGCTGCTCGACGGCGGCGGCGCGGACCGTGCCGGTCTCGGTGTGCCAGACGATCGTGCCGCTGCTGCCGCCCTGACCGGGGAAGCTCTCCTGGAGCACGGCCGCGGCGCGGCCGGACTCGGTGCCGGGCACGTCGTAGTCGTTCGAGTACGCGGACCCGGCGACACCGGCGGCCGCCGTCACGCCGACGAGCGCGCCGAGCCAGAGCAGTACGGTCACGAGGCGGTGGTGCATGCACCACCGGGCGAGGGCTGCCAAAGGGTCGCTCCCTGAAGGGTTCGTGGTTCTGCGCCGGGAAGATCCCGTAAGAACACATGACCTGCTGATCTGCCATGCTGACAGCCAAAAGAGATCATTTGCCCCTTTCGTGGGCTTACTCACAGGGCGGACGGCGGCGGGGCCCGCCGGACCGTACGGGGCGCACACTCCCGGTCCGGACCCTGTGGCGTTCGGCGGCCGGCCGCCGGTTGCCGGGGACCACTGCCGCCGCGGCCCCCCGGCCGCCCTCCCGTACCGCCGGCCCCGACCAGCGGTACGACGAAGGGGCGGCGCGCCGGTCCCTGCCGGTGCGCCGCCCCTTCGCGGTACGCGGGGGTCAGCCCTCGCTGACGCCCAGCTTCTCCAGGATCAGTTCCCGGACCCGGGCCGCGTCGGCCTGGCCGCGGGTGGCCTTCATGACCGCGCCGACCAGCGCGCCGGCCGCCGCGACCTTGCCGCCGCGGATCTTGTCCGCGATGGCGGCGTTGGCGGCGATGGCCTCCTCCACGGCGGCACCGAGGGCGCCGTCGTCGGAGACGACCTTCAGGCCGCGCTGCTCGACGACCGTGTCCGGGTCGCCCTCGCCGGCCAGCACGCCCTCGATCACCTGGCGGGCCAGCTTGTCGTTGAGGTCGCCGGACGCGACGAGCTCGGTGACGCGGGCCACCTGCGCCGGGGTGATGGCCAGCTCGTCCAGCGACGTGCCGGACTCGTTGGCCTGCCGGGACAGCTCGCCCATCCACCACTTGCGGGCCTGGTCGGCCGGGGCGCCCGCGTCGATCGTGGCGACGATCAGGTCGATGGCCCCGGCGTTGAGGATGGCCTGCATGTCGAGGGCGGAGACGCCCCACTCCTCGCGGAGCCGGTTGCGGCGCAGCCGCGGCAGCTCGGGCAGCTCGGCGCGGAGCTTCTCGACCCATTCGCGGGACGGGGCGACCGGCACGAGGTCGGGCTCGGGGAAGTACCGGTAGTCCTCGGCCTCCTCCTTGACCCGGCCCGACGTGGTGGAGCCGTCGTCCTCGTGGAAGTGGCGGGTCTCCTGGATGATCGTGCCGCCGCCGACGAGGACCGCGGCGTGCCGCTGGATCTCGTAGCGGACGGCCCGCTCCACGGAGCGCAGCGAGTTGACGTTCTTGGTCTCGCTGCGGGTGCCGAACTTCTCCGTGCCGACCGGGCGCAGCGACAGGTTGACGTCGCAGCGCATCTGGCCCATCTCCATGCGGGCCTCGGACACCCCGAGGGCGCGGATCAGGGAGCGCAGTTCGGCCACGTACGCCTTGGCGACCTCGGGCGCGCGGTCGCCGGCGCCGACGATCGGCTTGGTGACGATCTCGATGAGCGGGATGCCCGCGCGGTTGTAGTCGAGCAGGGAGTGCTGCGCGCCGTGGATGCGGCCGGTGGCACCGCCGACGTGGGTCGACTTGCCGGTGTCCTCCTCCATGTGCGCGCGCTCGATCTCGACGCGGAAGACCTCGCCGTCCTCCAGCTGCACGTCGAGGTAGCCGTTGAAGGCGATCGGCTCGTCGTACTGGGAGGTCTGGAAGTTCTTCGGCATGTCCGGATAGAAGTAGTTCTTCCGGGCGAAGCGGCACCACTCGGCGATCTCGCAGTGCAGCGCGAGACCGATCCGGATGGCGGACTCGACGCCGGTCGCGTTGACGACGGGCAGCGCGCCGGGCATGCCGAGGCAGACCGGGCAGGTCTGGGTGTTCGGGTCCGCGCCGAGCTCGGTGGCGCAGCCGCAGAACATCTTGGTCTTGGTGCCGAGTTCGACGTGCACCTCCAGGCCCATGACGGGCTCGAAGGTGGCGAGGGCGTCCTCGTACGACACCAGGTCAGTCGTGGCGGTCACGGTGAAACTTCCCTCTCAGCCGAACAGGACGTCGTCGTCACCGATGCGCTTCAGCTCGCGCACCAGGATGGCGAGGCCGGTGACGATGGCAGCGGCGGACACGACCGCGTCCACGAGCTGCAGCGTGTCGTGCTCGGTCCGGGCCTTGCGGGCCTGCTTGATGACGCTGACGGCGCCGAACGCGGTGGTGCCGATGGACAGGTACGTGCCGGTCTTCGACTTCTTGAAGCCCTTGGCCTTGGTCATTGCGCTCACAGCGACGGTGCCTCCTCCAGCAGCGGGTGGCCCCAGCGTGTCACGAAGGCGGCCTCGACGGCGGCGCCCACCTGGTAGAGGCGTTCGTCCTTCATCACGGGGGCGATGATCTGCAGACCGACCGGCAGGTTGTCCTCGGGGGCGAGGCCGCACGGCACGGACATGGCGGCGTTGCCGGCCAGGTTGGTCGGGATGGTGCACAGGTCGGCCAGGTACATGGCCATGGGGTCGTCGGCGCGCTCGCCGATCGGGAAGGCCGTGGTCGGGGTCGTCGGGGAGACGATCACGTCGACCTGCTCGAAGGCCCGGTCGAAGTCCTGCTTGATGAGGGTGCGGACCTTCTGCGCGGAGCCGTAGTACGCGTCGTAGTAGCCGGAGCTGAGGGCGTACGTGCCGAGCATGATGCGCCGCTTCACCTCGGCGCCGAACCCGGCCTCGCGGGTGAGGGAGGTGACCTCCTCGGCGGAGCGGGAACCGTCGTCGCCGGTCCGCAGCCCGTAGCGCAGGCCGTCGAAGCGGGCGAGGTTGGAGGAGCACTCGGAGGGCGCGATCAGGTAGTACGCGGACAGCGCGAGGTCGAACGACGGGCAGTCCAGCTCGACGATCTCCGCGCCGAGCTCCTTGAGGAGCGCGACGGACTCGTCGAACCGCTGCACGACGCCGGCCTGGTAGCCCTCGCCGCGGAACTGCTTGACGACACCGACGCGCATGCCCTCGACGCTGCCGTTGCGGGCGGCCTCGACGACCTGCGGGACGGGGGCGTCGATGGAGGTGGAGTCCATCGGGTCGTGCCCGGCGATGACCTCGTGCAGCAGGGCCGCGTCGAGGACGGTGCGGGCGCAGGGCCCGCCCTGGTCGAGGGACGAGGAGAAGGCGACCATGCCGTAGCGGGACACCGCGCCGTACGTCGGCTTGACGCCGACGGTGCCGGTGACGGCGGCCGGCTGGCGGATGGAGCCGCCGGTGTCGGTGCCGATGGCGAGGGGCGCCTCGTAGGCGGCGAGGGCGGCGGAGGAGCCGCCGCCGGAGCCGCCGGGGATGCGGCTGAGGTCCCAGGGGTTGCCCGTCGGCCCGTAGGCGCTGTTCTCGGTGGAGGACCCCATGGCGAACTCGTCCATGTTGGTCTTGCCGAGGATGACGACGTCGGCGGCGCGCAGCTTCCTGACGAGCGTCGCGTCGTACGGCGGGCGCCAGCCCTCCAGGATCCTGGAGCCGACGGTGGTCGGCATGTCCTGGGTGGTGAAGATGTCCTTCAGGGCGAGCGGCACGCCCGCGAGCGGGCCGAGTTCCTCGCCGCGCTCCCGCTTCTCGTCGACGGCGCGGGCCTGCGCGAGGGCGCCCTCGCGGTCGACGTGCAGGAAGGCGTTGACCTTCTCGTCCACGGCGGCGATGCGCGCGAGGTGCGCCTCGGTGACCTCGACGGCGGTGAGTTCACCGGACGCGATCTTCTGCGCGATCTCGGCGGCGGTGAGCTTGATGATGTGGGTGTCCGTCATGACGGTCAGTCCTCCCCCAGGATCTGCGGCACCTTGAAACGCTGCTGCTCCTGGGCAGGGGCACCGGAGAGCGCCTGCTCCGGGGTGAGCGACGGACGGACCTCGTCCGCGCGCATGACGTTGGTCAGCGGCAGCGGGTGGGAGGTCGGCGGGACGTCTTGGTCGGCGACCTCGGAGACGCGGGCGACCGCGCCGATGATGTCGTCGAGCTGGCCTGCGAAGTGGTCGAGCTCTTCGGGCTTCAGCTCCAGACGCGCCAGCCGGGCGAGGTGGGCGACCTCCTCGCGCGTGATGCCAGGCATGCAGCGATCCTCAGGGGTGAGTGTGTGGATTTTGGCCCAATCCTATGGGGCGGGGCCCCTCACCCGTTAAACGGTTTGCCCGTCGCCGCCGCCCCGGGCCGTCGGCGTCCCGCGGGTCCCGCCCGCCGGCACGTCCGCGGGCCGGCCCACGGACGTGCCGAAGGCCGGCCGGCCCGGAGGCACGCCCCTGCGCCGGGCGGGGGGACAGGCCGCCGGCAGGGCACGGCCGGCTCCGGACGGGGCCCGGTCCGCCGCGGCGGAGGGCTCAGGTGACGATCTGGCCGGACGGCTGGTCGGAGGGGGACGGCGGCAGGGCGGCCGTGGGCCGGCGCCAGCCGTGCTTCCCACGGGCGCGGAGCCACGCCGTGGTCTCGGCGGGCGGCATGGCGGCGGCCACCAGCCAGCCCTGCACGGCGTCGCAGCCGAGGTCCCGCAGGCGCTCCCAGGTCTCGTCGTCCTCGACGCCCTCGGCGACGACGAGGAGGCCCAGGGAGTGCGCGAGGTCCACGGTGCAACGGACGATCTCGGCGTCCTCGTTGTCCACGGCGAGCCGCGCGACGAACGACCGGTCGATCTTCAGTTCGCTCACCGGCAGCCGGCGCAGGTGGACGAGCGAGGAGTAGCCGGTGCCGAAGTCGTCCAGCGACATCTTCACGCCGTGCCCGGTGAGCCCCGCGAGGGTGTCCGCGGCCCGCTGCGGGTCCTCCAGCAGCACGTGTTCCGTTATCTCCAGCTGGAGGGCTCCCGCCGGGACGCCGTGGCGGGCGAGCCGGGCGGCGACCGCGCCCGCGAAACCGGGGCTGTGCACGTCGCGCGGTGAGACGTTGACGGCGACCGGCACGTTCAGTCCCTGGGCGCGCCACCGGGCGACCTGGCCGAGCGCCGTCTCCAGGACGTACTCGGTGAGGTGCGGCATCAGGCCGGAGGACTCGGCGATGGCGATGAACTCGTCCGGGGGCACCTTGCCCCGCTCGGGATGCACCCAGCGCACCAGGGCTTCGAGTCCGGCCACGTGGCCGTCGAAGCGGACCTTGGGCTGGTAGTGCAGCTCCACGTCGCCGGCGTCGAGAGCGCGGCGCAGGTCCCCGAGGAGGCCGAGCCGGTCGGGGGTGTTGGAGTCGCGTTTGGACTCGTACACCTCGACGCCCGTGCGGTCCCGCTTGGCCTGGTACATGGCGACGTCGGCGCGTTGGAGGAGGCCCTCGGCGTCGGGCGCGTGGTCGGGGAAGACGGCGACGCCGGCGCTGGCCTCCAGGACGAGGGTGAGGCCGTCGAGGTCGAGGGGTGAGGACAGCTCGGCCGCCAGCAGGCGGGCGACCCGCTGGGCGCTCGTCGGGGAGTCGGCGGTGGGCAGGAGGACGGCGAACTCGTCGCCGCCGAGGCGGGCGGCTTCGGCGCCCCGCGGCAGGGCGAGGCGCAGGCGCTCGGCGATCTGCAGGAGGAGCCGGTCGCCCGCCAGGTGCCCGAGGGTGTCGTTGACGGACCGGAAGCGGTCGAGGTCGATGAGGACCAGGGCGGAGCGGACGCCGTCGGCCTCGGCGGCCTCCAGTGCGGTCCACGTGCGCTCCAGCAGCCACTGCCGGTTGGGCAGTCCGGTCAGCGGGTCGCGCAGCTGCTCCTCGGCGCGGGCGCGGGCGATCCACAGCGTGGAGTCGAGGGCGATTAAGGGCACGGCGAAGAGCGGCAGCAGCACCGGCAGGGACACCGCCACGACGCAGATGAGCGGGGCGATGCCGAGCAGGGCGACGGCGACGAGCCCCTGGCGGAGCAGCGCGGTGCGGGCCGCGGTGGGCAGGCCGCCGGCGGGCGGGGCGAGCGTGTACCACAGGACGATCCGGGTCACCACCAGGTAGGTGCCCGCGGCGAGCGCGACCTCCGGTACGGCGGCGATCCCCCATTCGAGGGGCTCCCAGGGCCGTTCGACGGACGGGACGTCCCCGAAGGCGGCGAGGACGAGGGCGGCGGAGCCGATGCCGAGGACGTCGGCGGCGCCGTGCAGGAGGCCCTGCCTCCACCGGTGCCGCCGGGCGGCGCCGACGAGGACGACGACGGCCAGGCTCACCAGGCCGGCGGGCACCCAGCCGTACAGGAGCAGGACGGCGAGGGTGAGGGCGGCGCCGGAGCCCGTGCCGCCCCACCAGCGGTCGCGGCCGAGGGCCACGAGGTGGCCGACGACGATGCCGGTGAGGACGGCGAGGGACCAGCCCGTGGCGCCGCCGGGGAAGAGTGCGTGGCCGTGGCTGACGGCGCGGTAGAACCCGGTCGCGAGGGCGACCGCGGCGAGCGCCACGACGATGACGGGCAGCTGGGCGACGAGTCCCGCGCAGGCCGCGCCGACGGGCGCGTACGGACGCGGCCGGGCGACCGGGTCGGCACTCTCGGTCGGTTTCATTCCGTCCCTCTCACAGCCGGCGGTGCCGTTGCCTCTGCCTGGTGGTGGTGGCCTCATGTCATGTCACCACGGCGGGAGTGTCCCCACGCGGCCGTGCACGACAGGCGCACAGCTCAACAGTAGGCCGCGGAGGGCTTCCGCGGGCAGCGCTCTACTGCTCTTGCCCGAATGCGACCCAGCCACCCGTATGCAGCCGATATGGGCCGAACGGGTGACCTTTTCCGGCCGTTTGGGCCTCGTACTGCGCCTGCCGCTCCCCCGTCCCCCTCCGAGTGACGCCGAATGCCGCTCTACTGTTCGACCGGGACGGCCATGTCCCGGGCCGCGTCGGGGCCCTGCTCCAGCAGCACCGCGAAACCGGCCTCGTCCAGCACCGGGACCTTCAGCTGCATGGCCTTGTCGTACTTCGAGCCCGGGTTCTCGCCGACCACGACGAAGGACGTCTTCTTGGAGACGGAACCGGTCACCTTGGCGCCGAGCGCCTGCAGGGCCTCCTTGGCACCGTCCCGCGTGTGGCTCTCCAGGGTGCCGGTGACGACGACGGTCAGCCCCTCCAGCGGGCGCGGGCCCTCCTCCTCGCCGGCGCCTTCCTCCTCCATCCGGACACCCGCGGCCCGCCATCTGCGCAGGATCTCGCGGTGCCAGTCCTCGGCGAACCACTCCTTGAGCGACTGGGCGATGACCCCGCCGACGCCCTCCACGGCCGCCAGCTCCTCCTCCGTGGCCTGTTCGATGCGGTCGACGGAGCGGAACTCGCGGGCGAGGGCCTCCGCGGCGACGGGCCCCACGTGACGGATGGAGAGCGCCGTGATGACCCGGGCGAGCGGGCGGCTCTTGGCCTCCTCGATGTTCTTCAGCATGGCCAGGGCGTTCTTCTTCGGTTCGCCCTTCTGGTTGGCGAAGACCGTGACGACCTTCTCCTCGCCGGTCTTCGGGTCGCGCTTCGGCAGACCGCTGTCCTGGTCGAGGACGTACGCCTTGATCGGCAACAGCTGTTCGATCGTCAGGTCGAACAGGCCGCCCTCGTCGACCAGGGGCGGCTCGGCCGGCTCCAGCGGGCGGGTCAGCGCGGCCGCCGCGACGTAGCCGAAGTTCTCGATGTCGAAGCACTTGCGCCCGCCGAGGTAGAACAGCCGTTCCCGGAGCTGCGCCGGGCAGGTCCGGCCGTTCGGGCAGCGCAGGTCGACGTCGCCCTCCTTCATCGGCTTCAGCGGCGTGCCGCACTCCGGGCACGCCGACGGCATGACGAACGCGCGCTCGCTGCCGTCCCGCAGGTCGACGACCGGGCCGAGGATCTCCGGGATGACGTCACCGGCCTTCCGCAGCACGACCGTGTCGCCGATGAGCACGCCCTTCGCCCTCACCACGTCCTGGTTGTGCAGGGTGGCGAACTCCACCTCGGAACCGGCGACGGTGACCGGCTCCACCTGGGCGTACGGGGTGACGCGGCCCGTGCGGCCCACCCCGACCCGGATGTTCACCAGCTTGGTGTTGACCTCCTCCGGCGGGTACTTGTACGCGATGGCCCAGCGCGGCGCGCGCGACGTGGAGCCGAGCCGCCCCTGGAGGGGGATCTCGTCGAGTTTGACGACGACGCCGTCGATCTCGTGCTCCACCGAGTGCCGGTGGTCCCCGTAGTACGCGATGAACTCCCGCACGCCGTCGAGGTCGCCGACCACGCGGTTGTGCCGGGCGGTGGGCAGACCCCATTCGCGCAGCAGTTCGTAGGCGTGCGACAGACAGTCGATGGCCAGGCCCTCCCGCGCGCCGATGCCGTGCACCACCATGTGCAGGGGCCGTGTCGCCGTGACCCTCGGGTCCTTCTGGCGCAGTGAGCCGGCGGCCGCGTTCCGCGGGTTGGCGAAGGGCTTGTCCCCGGCGGCCACGAGGCGCGCGTTCAGCTCCTGGAACGCGTCCATCGGAAAGTACACCTCGCCCCGGATCTCCACCAGTTCGGGGACGCGGTCGCCCTTCAGCCGGTCGGGGATGTCGGCGATGGTCCGCACGTTGGGGGTGATGTCCTCGCCGGTGCGGCCGTCGCCACGGGTCGCGGCGCGCGTGAGCCGCCCCTTCTCGTAGGTGAGGTTCACGGCCAGGCCGTCGACCTTCAGCTCGCACAGGAAGTGGTGCTCCGCGGCACCGACGTCGCGCGCCACCCGCTCGGCCCAGGCGGCCAGCTCCTCGTCGTCGAACGCGTTGTCCAGGGACAGCATCCGCTCCCGGTGCTGGACCGCCGTGAACTCCGTCTCGTACGCCCCCGCGACCCTCTGCGTCGGGGAGTCGGGGGTACGCAGCCCGGGGTGCTGCTCCTCCAGCCGCTCCAGGGTGCGCAGGAGCCGGTCGAACTCGGCGTCGCTGACGACCGGCTGGTCCTTCACGTAGTACCGGAAGCGGTGCTCCTCCACCTGCTCGGCGAGCCG
Organism: Streptomyces sp. CC53; assembly: GCF_001865245.1. Classification (GTDB taxonomy): domain Bacteria; phylum Actinomycetota; class Actinomycetes; order Streptomycetales; family Streptomycetaceae; genus Streptomyces. The sequence goes on from NZ_MKXB01000150.1 coordinate 67,963, forward strand.
GGCGTGCTTCTCCCTGGCCTCCGCCGGAACGGCGTCGTCCTGCCCCAGCTGTCGCCCCCGACCGCTCTGCGCGTCCTGCCGGTCCTGACCGTCCTGTTCGACCGCCACGTCGATCCTCCCGTTACTCAGGGTTGTCCGCGAGGGACTTCGCCGCCTTGACACAGTGCGCCAGCGCGCGGCGGGCGTAGGCGGGCGAGGCGCCCGCCAGACCACACGTCGGGGTGATCACCAAGGCGTGCGCGAGCGTGCCCGGATGCAGACCCAACCTGCGCCACAGCGTCCTGACCCCCATGACGCTACCGGCCGGGTCCGACAACGGGCCGTCAACGGAGGGCACGACGCCCGCCAGCAGCCTCGTACCGGCCTCGACGGCCTCCCCGACCGCGTCGTCGTCACGCTCGGTGAGAAGCCCGAAATCGAACGAGATGGCTGCGGCGCCGGCGCGGCGCAGCAGCGCGAACGGCACGTCGGGGGCGCAGGAGTGCACGGCCACGGGGGCCTCGGCGGCCGCGACGACATCCCGCAGGCCGGCCTCCACGACCTGCCGGTCAACGGCCCGGTAGGTGCGGTAGCCACTGGCGGTCCTCACCTGGCCGCGGAGCACCGCGGTCAACGACGGCTCGTCCAGCTGCAGGACGACGCGGGCGCCCGGCACGCGCCGCCGAACCTCCGCGAGGTGACCGCGCAGCCCCTCGGCGAGGGAGCCGGCCAGGTCCCGGCAGGCCCCGGGGTCGGCGAGCGCGGCCTCGCCGCCGCGCAGCTCCAGGGCGGCGGCGAGGGTCCACGGGCCGACGGCCTGCACCTTCAGCGTCCCGTCGTACTCCTGGGTGAACTCCTCCAGCGCGTCCAGGTCCTCCCCGAGCCACGAGCGGGCCCGCCGGGTGTCGCGGCCCGGCCGGTCGCTGATCCGCCAGCCGCTGGGCTCGACGTGCGCGTACACGTCGACCAGCATCCCGGCGGTCCGGCCGATCATGTCCGCTCCGGGGCCGCGGGCCGGCAGCTCCGGCAGGTGGACGAAGTCCTCGAAGGACCCGGTGACGGTCCTCGCGGCCTCGCGGGCGTCGCCGCCCGGCAGGGAGCCCACGCCGGTGGCCGGGCCCCAGATGACGTCCTCGCTAGGGATGTTCTCGCTCACCCGGGAAGGGTACGCGCACGGGCCTACCGTCCCGGCCGCACGGTGAGGTCGTTGACCTCGGCGTCCCGCGGCAGGTCGAGCGCCATCAGGATCGTCGTGGCCACCGACTCGGGGTCGATCCAGCGGGCGGGGTCGTACGCCCTGCCCTCCTGGTGGTGCACCTTGGCCTGCATGGGGCTGGCGGTCCTGCCCGGGTACACGGAGGTGACGCGCACCCCGTGGCCGTGCTCCTCGGCGCGCAGGGAGTCGGCGAGGGCCTTCAGTCCGTGCTTGGAGGCGGCGTACGCCGCCCACTCGGCGTGCGCGTTCAGCCCGGCGCCGGAGTTCACGAACACCACGTGCCCCTGGGAGGCGCGGAGCTGCGGAAGCAGCAGCCGGGTCAGCTCGGCGGGCGCGAGGAGGTTCACGTCGAGCTGGCTCCGCCACGCCTTCAGGCCGAGCTCGCCCACCGTGCCCAGCTCGACGACGCCCGCGACGTGCATCAGGGAGTCGAGCCGGTCGGGGAGCGTCTGGTGGGAGAACGCCCAGGACAGCCGGTCGGGGTTGGCGAGGTCACCGACGAGGGTCTTCGCCCCCGGGTGCGCCGCGGCCAGTTCCCTGGCCCGCCCGGCGTCACGGGCCAGCAGGATCAGCTCGTCTCCGCGCGCGTGGAGCCGGCGCGCGACGGCGGCGCCGATGCCGGAGCCGGCGCCGGTGATCAGATGAGTAGCCATACGGGCCATCCTCGCACCCGGCGCGCCGGTCACCCGATCCCGGCGGCCTCCTCCAGGTAAGCGAGGGCGGAGACCCCGTCCTCGGCGAAGAACACCAGGTCGGCGAGGGGAAGCGGCAGGAACCCCTCCGCCTCCATCCGGCGGAACTGCTCCTTCAGCCCGTCGTAGAAGCCCTCCGTGTTCAGCAGCACCACCGGCTTGTCGTGCAGGCCGTGCTTCTTCAGCTCCAGGATCTCGGTGGCCTCGTCGAGGGTTCCGGTGCCGCCCACCATCACGACGACGGCGTCGGCCCGCGCGAGCAGCTCCGCCTTGCGCTCGGCGAGGTCCTTCGCGATGACCATCTCGTCGACCCCCGGGCGGGCCTTGTGGTGGAGGAACTGCACCGACACACCTACGAGCCGCCCGCCGGCCTCCTCCGCCGCGTCCGCGACGACCTTCATGAGCCCCGCGTCGGAGCCGCCCCACACGAGGGTGTGGCCGCCCTTGCCAAGCAGCGCGGCGAACTCCCGGGCGGGTGCGGTGTAGCGCTCGTCCAGGTCGGCGGCGGAGAGAAAGACGCAGATGTCCATGGCGCAACGGTACGGGAACACCGGCGGGCCGCCCGCCGTTCACCCGTCATGAGCGACAGGACGCCTCCCGGGCACCACATCACGGTCGAACCGGCCACCGAGCCGGTCCGCGTCGCACGCGACGGCCACGTGGTCGCCGACACGACCCGCGCACTGGCCCTCCGCGAGACGGGGTGCCGTACCCGCCGCTACATCCCGCCGGAGGACGTCCGCGAGGACCTGCTCACGCCGTCGGACACCCGCACGTACTGCCCGTTCAAGGGCACCGCCTCGTACTGGTCCCTGCCGGGCCGCCCCGACGCGGTGTGGGCCTACCCGGACCCGAAGCCCGAAGTGGCCTCCATCAAGGACCACTTCTGCTTCTACGAGGAGGACGAGGGCTGACCGGCCGGGGGGACGGCCGGGCCCGTCGCCGACCAGAAGTCGGAGCGGACGTTGGGCGTGGGGATCTCACCGGGGGCGTAGGCGGGGCCGTTCGGCTGCGATGCGGGGTCAGCCACGGCGGACTCCTCCACGCAGGGGGTGGCCACTTCGAAGAAGGCTTGGCCTTTGTGGCCGAACTCCAGGGTGATCTGGAAGCCGTCGGCGGACTGGGCGAAGACGGCCGGCACGTCAGCGCTCTTCCTGACGGCGCTGATGCGGTAGCCGCTCTTCTTCCAGTGGCGCTCGACCACCCCGAGGAAGTTGCCGCGGCGCGCGTCGGAGATGATCGTGAGGACGGTGCGCCGGCGCCACACCTCGCAGCTTGATGCTGTCGTGGTGTCGTGCGTCCACTGGATCTCCGGCACGACCGCCTTGATCGTCGCGTCCAGCATGGAGTCCGCGCGTTCCGCGGCTTCCTGCATGTTCATGGCTTCTGCTCCTCCGCCTGTGGCTCCGCACCCCGCGACGACCAGGGCCGCCAGCAAGAGCGCGCAGGACCTTCGTAGCGTCCGCGTCCCGCGTGTCATCGGTACTCCTCCTTGACCACTTCGTCGGATCTCCCGGCGACGATCAGAGCGATGTTGGAAGCGGAAACGGGGTCCGAGTCCACGCCGCGCGGTGTGAAGTAGTTGGAGTGCGCCTGGAACGGCGCTCCGCTGGAGACGGGGTGGGGGCCGGTCAGGGTCTGGAAGCGCTGGGCGCCGAACGCTTCGCTGGCAGGGTCCTTACCGAAGTAGAGGTCGTCACTCCCAGGGTCGCTGATCTCGCCGGCGATCACCGTCCCCATCACCGTCCCGACCGGCCCGGCGAGGGAACCGACACCGGCACCGACCAGAGCGGCTCCCCCTTGGGTCTTCGACGGCAGGTGGGTCACGAGGTCGTTGTCCGCCGCCCCGACGAAGACGTGTTCCTTGCCGACGCCGAGATCCTCCGCCTTGTCCACCCCGACGCCAGGGCTGCCCACCAGGATGACGTCGTCGACGCCCGGGATGCCCCCGGGCTCCCTGGCAGCCGTACCCACGGTGAGGGAGCCGTACGAGTGCCCGATGGCCGTCAAGTGCGGGTCAGAGTGACGGTTCGTGGCTTGGAGGCCGTCCATGAAGGAGCTGTAGGCGGGTGCTCCCCGTTCAGCGTCGCCCGTGCTCAGCACATGCATGTTCGTCAGCTGTGGTGCGTCGTAGCCAAGCCAGACGATGGCGGCGCTTGAAGGGTCGTACTTCCGTGCGCCGATGGCGGTGTTCTGGGCGCGGACCATGGTCTCCTTGACGAACGTGTCGTTCAGGCTGGTGTCCAGACCCGGTACGTACGCCGACACGTGTCGGGATGTGTCTGGGTTCCCGTACGAGACGATGGCCCGTCCGTTCCCCTCGTCCCCGATCCCCAGCAAGTACATGGGCGGGTTACTGGGCTGGTTCAGCTTGTCCTGGATCATCCGCAGGGCGTCCAGCTTCGTCTGCGCGTCGTCGTCGCCTTTCTGCTGGGCGAGTTCGGCGATGAGGACGGGGAGGTACGTGCGGTTGGCCTCGTCACGGGTGGTGGCCGGGATGCCGTCCAGGCTGCCGATGAGGTCCGGCGCGATCTTCAGGTACTCCTGGCGCTGCTCGTCGGCGAGGTTCTCCCACCACGCCTTGCGTTCGGCGGGGGTCTTGTCCTCGGGGATGTTCCGGGCCAGGTAGGCGTCGGCTGCGTCGCGGACGACGGCGGTGTCGTGCGCGGCGTCCTTCAGCATCGCCGCCGTGACCTCCAGCCCCTTCTCCGCTTTCAGCTCGTTCAGCGCCTTGGCGTAGCGGGCGTCGACCTCGCGTGCCGCGTTCACCGCCTGGGTGATGCGGTGGGCGACGTCCTCGGCCTTCACGGCGTGCGGGTTGACGAGCCGGAGACCGGGAGCGCTGTCGGCGTACGGGGACGGGAGGCCCGGGCCGTCGAGGGGCTGCGGGTCCAGGGGGAGCCGGCCGCCCCGCACCGTGCCGCCGGGCACCTGCCGCTTCTCCCCGGCGATGTTCTCGACCTCTGCGGCCGGGAAGCTGACGGAACCGTCCTCGTGGACGGTGAGGTTGTGGCTCGCGGCGTCTTCGAGGGCATGCTTGAGGCGGCGTTGGGGAGCGGCGAGGTCGGCCGCGAGGCCGTTGAGGGCGGTCCGCACGAGGCCGCATTCGGAGTGCAGGTACTGGAAGTTGCGGCTGAGCCGCTGCAGGCGGGTCAACGCCTTCTCCGCGGATTCACTCTCCTGGGTGTCGCGGAGCCGTTGGGACATGGCCCGTTCCACCCGTGTGCGGTCCGTCGCCGAGCGGCTGGAGACCTCGTTCCACCGGTCGCCAGCGTCCTCGAACACGCTGCGCTTCAGGTCGCGGAGCTGCTGCCAGGTGAGGGTGCTGGTCACGGCGTCTCACCGGACTTCCGCACCGGCGTGAGGGAGTCCTTCACCGCGAGGTCGGTCTCGCCCATCTCCTTGGCGACCTTCAGCAGGGCCCCGTCGAGGTGGTCGCACTCGTCGCGCACGGAGGTGAGCCGGTCCTCCCAGGACGTCAGCACGGCCGTGAGGGCCGCCGCCGACGCGAGGCCCGCGCCGCCCGAGGTGACGCCGGTGTGCCCGGGGGCGAGGCGGGTGCGGCTCTTCTCCGTGTTCGTCCGCAGCTCGGAGGCGGTGGCGGACGCGCTGCTCCACGGGCCCTTCATGTGCTGCAGGGTGCCTTGGCCGCCGCCGGCACCGCCCGGTCCGCCGCTGTCGGTGGACGCGAGGACCGTCCGCGCCCGGCCCTGTTGCCCCGGCGGCAGGTCGAACAGTTCCTGCCACCGCTGCGAGTACTCCACCTACGGTTCCCTCGATTCGCCATGCGGACCTGCCATGACGCCTTGCTTTCGCAACCGCGCAGCAGGAGACGTTAGCGCACATCGCGGGGGTGGTGTGCGCACGCCGGTTCGCTGACGCGGCCCCGGAGGGCGGCGGCGCGGGGGTCAGCGGCTGACGGCGGCCGAGCGGGGGCGGCGGGTGGTGGTGGCGATGGTGGCGGAGCCGACGACCCTCGTCCCGTCGTAGAGGACGATGGCCTGGCCGGGGGCGACGCCGCGGACGGGGTCGGTGAAGGTGACGCGGAGTTCGCCGTCGACGGCCTCCGCGGTGACCTCCGTCTCTCCGCCGTGGGCCCGCAGCTGCGCGGTGTACGTGCCGGGGCCCTCGGGGGCGCGGCCGCACCAGCGGGGCTTGACCGCGGTGAGGGCGATCACGTCGAGGGCCTCGGCGGGTCCGACGGTGACGGTGTTGTCGACCGGGGAGATGTCGAGGACATAGCGGGGCTTGCCGTCGGGGGCGGGGTGGCCGATGCGCAGGCCCTTGCGCTGGCCGATGGTGAAGCCGTACGCGCCGTCGTGGGTGCCGAGCCGGGTGCCGGACTCGTCGACGATGTCGCCCTCCGCCTTGCCGAGTCGGGAGGCGAGGAAGCCCTGGGTGTCGCCGTCGGCGATGAAGCAGATGTCGTGGCTGTCGGGCTTCTTCGCGACGGCCAGGCCGCGGCGCTCCGCCTCTGCGCGGATCTCGTCCTTCGTGGTGACGGTGTCGCCCAGCGGGAACATGGCGTGGGCGAGCTGCCGCTCGTCCAGGACGCCGAGGACGTACGACTGGTCCTTGGCCATGTCGGAGGCGCGGTGCAGCTCGCGCGTGCCGTCGGGGCGGGTGACGACCTGCGCGTAGTGGCCGGTGCAGACCGCGTCGAAGCCGAGGGCGAGGGCCTTGTCGAGGAGCGCCGCGAACTTGATCTTCTCGTTGCAGCGCAGGCAGGGGTTGGGGGTGCGCCCGGCCTCGTACTCGGCGATGAAGTCCTCCACGACGTCCTCGCGGAAGCGTTCCGCCAGGTCCCAGACGTAGAAGGGGATGCCGATCACGTCGGCGGCGCGGCGGGCGTCGCGGGAGTCCTCGATGGTGCAGCAGCCGCGGGCGCCGGTGCGGAAGGACTGCGGGTTCGCGGAGAGCGCCAGGTGCACCCCGGTCACGTCGTGGCCCGCCTCGGCGGCGCGGGCGGCGGCGACGGCGGAGTCCACACCGCCGGACATGGCGGCGAGGACGCGGAGGGGGCGGGAGGAGGTCTCAGTCATAGCCCTACCAGGGTACGGGGCCGCGGGAACCGTCGCGGCGGGCGTGTGCGTTCATGGTCACATGGGGAGTGGTCAGGGCCCGGACGGCGGGCGGAAGCGGTTGGGACGGCGGGCCCTGCTGATCGGCGGCGGCGCCGCGCTCGCGGGCGGGGTGGTGGCCGGCTGGGACGAGCTGGAGCGGATGTGGTGGCTCCTGCCGGGCACGGAGAAGCCCCGGAAGGACGGTGAGCTCGACCACGCGGGCGCGGTGTGGACGGCGGCGTCGCGGGCGAACTGGCGGCGGGCCGACCGGCCGGACGACTACGCGGTGGACCGGATCGTGATCCACGTCGTGCAGGGCAGCTACGCGACGGCCCTGCGGGTGTTCAAGAACCCGCTGCACGGGGCGGCCGCGCACTATGTGGTGGGCAAGGACGGGCGGATCGCGCAGATGATCCGCGAGCTCGACGTGGGTTTCCACGCGGGGAACCGGGACATGAACGAGCGGAGCATCGGCATCGAGCACGAGGGCTTCGTGGACCGGCCGCAGGACTTCACCGCGGAGATGTACGCGGCGTCGGCGCGGCTGGCGGCGGACATCTGCGCGCGGTACGGCATACCGGTCGACCGGGAGCACATCATCGGGCACGTGGAGGTGGAGGGCACGGACCACACGGACCCGGGGCCGCACTGGGACTGGGACCGGTACCTGAAGCTGGTGCGGGAGGCGGCGGCGAACCCGCCGTCGCCCTCGCCGTCCCCTCCCGGGGCGGGCGCCGCGGGGGCCTGAGGGCCGCCGGGCGGCGGCTTGTTGCGCGGGCTCGGGCGCCCGACCGGACGGGCGGGTGTCCTCGTGAGGTTGCCGGGGGCAGCGTCCTGCGCCGGGTGGCGGGCCACCGCGTGCGTCTTCCTGCGGGTGATCAGGCGTGGCCGGGCGCGGAGGCGGTGGACTGCTTTCGGCGGCGACCGCGCCGCGTGTGGTACGGGGGCGACGGGCTGCACCGGTGGCGCCGGGCGCGGCCCGGAGGCGGTGGGCCGCCGGCCGGTGTCGGCGGGCCGCCGCCGGGTGCGGGGACGGGCCGCCGGGGTCCGGCGTCGCCGGGTACGGAGGGGTGGGCCGCCGCCGTTCAGGCCGGCGGCTGCGCGGTCAGCTGAGGCCGGCGGTCCTGGCGCGTTCCACGGCCGGGCCGATGGCCTTGGCGACGGCCTCGATGTCGGCGCGGGTCGTGGTGTGGCCGAGGGAGAAGCGGAGTGTGCCGCGCGCCAGTTCCGGATCGGTGCCCGTGGCGAGGACGACGTGGCTGGGCTGGGCGACCCCGGCGGTGCAGGCGGACCCGGTGGAGCACTCGATGCCCTGCGCGTCCAGGAGCAGCAGCAGGGAGTCGCCCTCGCAGCCGGGGAAGCTGAAGTGGGCGTTGGCGGGGAGGCGGTCGGCGGGGTCACCGCCGAGGACGGCGTCCGGCACGGCCGAGCGGACGGCGTCGACGAGTTCGTCGCGCAGGGCGCCGATCTCGCGGGCGAACGCCTCGCGGCGCTCGGCGGCGAGCCGCCCGGCGACGGCGAAGGCGGCGACGGCGGGCACGTCGAGGGTGCCGGAGCGGACGTGGCGCTCCTGGCCGCCGCCGTGCAGCACGGGCACGGGGCTGTGGGTGCGGCCGAGCAGGAGCGCGCCGATGCCGTACGGGCCGCCGACCTTGTGCCCGCTCACGGTCAGGGCGGCGAGCCCGGAGTCGCCGAAGGCCACCGGCAGCTGGCCGAACGCCTGCACCGCGTCGGAGTGCAGCGGCACGTCGAACTCGCCTGCCACGTCGGCGAGTTCGCTGACCGGCAGCACCGTGCCGATCTCGTTGTTGGCCCACATGACGGTGGCCAGGGCGACGCTCGCGGGGTCGCGGGCTATGGCTTCGCGCAGGGCGTCGGGGTGGACGCGTCCGTACGCGTCGACGGGGAGGTACTCGACGGTGGCGCCCTCGTGTTCGCCGAGCCAGTGCACGGCGTCCAGGACGGCGTGGTGCTCGACGGGGCTCGCGAGGACCCGGACCCGGCGCGGGTCGGCGTCCCTGCGGGACCAGTACAGGCCCTTCACAGCGAGGTTGTCGGCCTCGGTGCCGCCCGAGGTGAACACGACCTCGCTGGGCCGCGCCCCGAGCGCTTCGGCGAGGGCCTCGCGCGCCTCCTCGACGGTGCGGCGCGCCCGGCGGCCGGCGGCATGCAGGGAAGAGGCGTTCCCCGTGGTGGCGAGCTGGGCGGTCATCGCCTCGATCGCCTCGGGAAGCATCGGCGTGGTCGCGGCGTGGTCGAGGTAAACCATGGTGCCGCCGATTCTACGGGTCCGGGGTCGGCCCGACGTGCCGGATCGCGCCATTCCGTCACCGCCTCGTGCCCGTGCGTCAGCCGATGCTCCAGGACACGGTGTCGTTGGCGGTGACGAGCACGGCGAGGACGGCGAGGTCGGCGACGCCCAGGGCCAGGCCGAGGAGGGCCCTTCCCGTCCGGCGGGTGCGGCGGCGCAGGGCCAGGACGGCGAGCCCGACGGCGAGGGGGCCGAGCAGGAGGTTGAAGGCGACGAGCCCGACGAGGCCGAGGACGAAGGAGGCGACGGCCATGCCGTCGGCGTCCCGCCTCCGGGCGGTGGCCGGTGCACCGGACGCTCCGGCGGACGGGGGCGCGGCGGCCCCGTCCCGAGTGACGGGCACCCCGGACGCGGCATCACGGTCGGGCCCGGCGGACGAGGGGCTGACGAGGAGTGCGGTGGTTGCGGTGGTCTTCACGACGGCCTCCGGAGCGTGGGTCAGCTGGTGCGGCGCGTACGGGTACGGCGCTCCCGGGCCGCGAAGACCAGGAGCCAGAGGGCGACCGCGGTCGCGGCGGCGGCCGTGGCGGGCAGCGGCAGGAACGCCGGGGTGCCGATGAAGGTGCCGAGGAGAAGCAGGGCGGCCACGAGGAAGAGCATCGGGTTGCCTCCCGGGAAGACGATGAGGTGACAACTGTGCACTGACTTATCAGTCTAGGTGGTTTCGCCGCTGGAACCCTTCGGAGAACAGTTGTTTACTGCATGGCATGAGTCACATCACCGCCACCACGGGGGTCCGGCAGGCCCGGAAGCAGAAGACCCGTCAGGCACTCCTCGACGCGGCGCTCGGACTGCTGGAGGAGCAGAGCCTGAGCAGCCTGGGCCTCCGGGAGGTGACCCGGGCGGTCGGGATCACGCCCACGGCCTTCTACCGCCACTTCCGCGACACCGCGGACCTCGGGGTGGCTCTGGTGGAGGAGGCGCTCGGCAGTCTGCACGGCACCATCCGCACGACGCTGGCGACGACCGGGGACAGCGAGGAGCGGATCGCCGGAACGGTGGAGCTGATCGCGGCGCTGGTCCGGGACTTCCCCGCGCACGTGCGGTTCGTGGCGCGGGAGCAGCACGGCGGTGTACGGGCCGTGCGGGACGCGATCGCGGCGCAGCTCGAACAGTTCGCCCGGGAGGTGGCCGAGGAGTTGGAGGGACAGCCGGAGACGGCCGGGTGGCGGCCGGACGACGTGCTGATGCTCGCCGGGCTGTACGTCGACCACATGGTGATGACGGCCTCCGCGTTCCTGGCGGCGGGCCAGGACGCGGAGGCCCGTGACGAGGTCGCCCTTCGGGCGCGGC
>NZ_MKXB01000151.1:0-108798 GCF_001865245.1 Streptomyces sp. CC53
GCCGACCGGGGGCGCCGCCGGCCGCCGGTCGGGGCATGGCCGGGCCGACGGCGGGCCGGGCGGCGGCGCGCAGTGGGCCCCAGCGGGCGGCGCGGCGCGTGCCGGCAGGCGGTTCGCACGCGGCCGACGGGCGTTGCCGGTCCCGCACCGAAGGGCGCGGTCAGTCGCGTACCCATAGGGGTTGCCGGTCCCGTACCGAGGGGCGCGGTCAGTCGCGTCTGATCAGCTCGGGGTCGATGCGGCGGCCCACCAGCGGCAGGGTGCCCAGGACGGCCACGGCCACGACGCCGACCGACGCGGCGGCGAGGACGGGGAGGCCGGCGGTGTCCCACTGGATCTCGCTCCCGCCGGTGATGAGGTAGCTGGACTCGGCGAGCTTGCCGCAGACGAGGGCCAGTGCGAGGCCGACGGCCAGGGGCAGGACGACCTGCACCACCTGCACGGCCCGCAGCGTCCGAGGCCTGGCGCCCATCAGCGTGACAGCGGTGACGTGGGCACGCCGTTCCACGGCCCGGTCCGTCACCGACACCAGGAACGCACCGACGCCGATGACCAAACCCATGATCATCCCGAGGGCGAGCAGGGTCTCTATGACAGCGATCTGCTGGAGGCCCTGGATGTTGACACCGACCAGTTCGATCTCCGCGATGGGGGTGACGGCCGCGATGCCGTCGAGCACCTGCCTCACCTGCGCGGGTTCGGAGCTTCCGGCGAGGACGAGCAGGCCCGCCTCCGGGCCGGCGCCGGCCGGCAGCGCCGACGGTGGGACGATCAGCGCCGCGTTGCCGACCGCGGACGGCGTGTGGGCGCTGTACACGACCTGTTCCGCGGGCAGGACGACGTCGACCGTCCTCCCCGTGCCCTTGCCGCCGTCGCCGTCGCCGTCCATACGGAAGGTGAAGCGGGTGCCGGGCGCCAGATCGGATCCGACACTGGAGTTGGGGTCGGTGAGCCGCATGGGCCGGCCGTCGACGCAGCCTTCGGAGTGCCGTACCAGCGCCGCGAGTTGGCCGCAGGTGGCGACGAGTGCCGTGGCCTGGTCGGGGACCGCGTCGTCCGGCAGGGTGTCGAGGTCGACCCAGGAGTCCATCAGCAGCGCGTGGGCACGGACGCCGGGCACCCGGCTGAGGTCGTGCTGCTGCTGGGGGGTCAGGCCGCGCAGGGCGAGGGAGTAGTCCTGCACCGGGCTCGACGGCCGGGTGACCTGTTCCAGCTGGATCAGGACGCCTTGGGCGAGCGACGCGGCGAAGACGAGGACGACGAGGCCGCTGACGACCCGCATGGTGCTCCCCGGTTCGACCTCGTTGCGGCGCATGGCCAGGTTCAGGGTGAGGGAACCGGTGCGGTCGGCGACACGGCGGGCCAGCACGTACGAGACGAGGGGGAGGCTCAGCACCAGTCCCAGCCCCGTGAGGAGCACGCCGGCGGGCACGAGGAAGGCGTTGGGTCCCGTACTGGAGGCCGGGCGGCCGGCCAGTGCGAGGCCGCAGTAGCCCACGACGATGCCGAGCCCGCAGAGCAGGAGCAGGCCACCCCGGGCAGCGGGCCGTGCCGGAGCTGCGACGCGGCGCACGGCGAGCGGGGTGGTGGCAGCGGCGCGGGCGCCGGCCCGTCCGGCGAACCAGGCGAGGGCCGGGCAGCCGAGCAGGCAGACGGCGACCGTGGCCGCGGAGAGGTCACCGTCCTCCGGGTACCAGCGCAGGCTCGGCAGACCGGTACGGGTCATCACCTGGTTCAGGACCTCGTACTCGCCGAGGCCGAGGAGGGCCCCGAGCAGGGCGGCGGCGACGTTCTCGGCGGCGTTGACGCGCTGGGTGCTGCGGGCGCTGAGGCCGAGGAGGCGCAGGGAGGCCAGGCGGCGGGTGCGGGTCGCGGCGGACAGGCGGGCGCAGACGGAGAGGAAGAGGGCGAGGGGAAGGAGGACGAGGGTGCCGAGCGCGAAGCGCAGGATGGTCAGGGTGCCCGGTTCGACCGCGGGGAAGGGCGCGTAGTCGTAGCCGAAGCCCTTCAGGGCGCGCCCTTCGCCGGCGAGGCGTCGGGCGTCGTGCCGACGTAGGCGAGGAGTTCGTCGGGGTGCGCGAGGCCGGCGGGCCGGATGACTCCTGCCTCGTTCCCCGGGAGCAGCGCCTTCACGTCGGGTTCGTCGCGCAGCAGGTCGTGTACGCGGGGTGAGACGAACAGCTCGCCCGGGCCCGGCAGTCGGTCGATGCCGGGGGGCGCGGCGTCCCGGCCCCGGGGGTCGCCCTGCCCCGGGGCGACGAAGACACGGGTGAAGGGACGGGAGCCGTACGGGTCGGAACGCTGGACGATCAGGGTGGCCTGCGCCGACCGGGCGGAGGTGGTCCTCGGTTCGCGGGCGGCGGCACGGCCGTCGTGGGCGTCGAGGATCGACGGGATGGTCAGGACGAGGGCGAGGCAGCACACGCCGACGGAACTGCCTGCGGCCATGAGCAGGAAGCGGATGCGGTTGCTGCGGCCGGCGCCGAGCAACAGGCGCAGGCCGAGCAGGAAGTCCCTCACGCGGCCGCTCCCCGGGAGGTGAGGACACCGTCGGCCATCACGTAGCGGCTGTCCGCCTGGGCGGCGACGGCGTGGTCGTGGGTGACGAGGATGACCGCGGTGTCCTGCGAGCGGGCGAGCTCCAGGAACTCGGCCAGCACGGTCCCCGCGTTGGTGCTGTCGAGCGACCCGGTGGGCTCGTCGGCGAACACGACGGCGGGCCGGTGGACGAGGGCGCGGGCGACGGCCACGCGCTGGCTCTGACCGCCGGACACCTGGGAGGGGCGCCGTCCCCGGAGGTCCCCGAGCCCGAGCCTCTCCAGCACTTCCGCGGCTGCCGCGAGGGCCGGCTTCTTGCGCCGGCCGGCCAGGCGCAGGGGGAGCGCGGTGTTCTCCTCGATGGTGAGTTCGGGAAGCAGCTCCCCGTACTGGAAGACGAAGCCGAACTGCTCGCGGCGCAGGGCGCTGATCTCCTCGTCGCCGAGGCCGCCGAGGACCCTGCCGTCGAAGCGGACCCGGCCGAGGGTCGTGGGCAGGACACCGGCGAGGCAGTACAGCAGCGAGGACTTGCCGGATCCGCTCTGCCCGGTGATGGCGACGACCTCGCCTCTGGCGACCGAGAGGTGGGCGTCGCGGACGGCGGTCTGGCTGCCGTAGGAGAGGTGGACCCCTTCGGCGGTGAGGATCTCTGACGTGTTGATGGTTCCCCCAGGAGGCGACGAGCCGGGCCCCGGTGTGCACCACGGGGCCCGGCGTCGGATGTTCGCTACGGCTCGTTACGGCCGGTAGTGCTTGGTCGGCGAGCAGTTGTCCGGGTTGAAGGAACCCTTGTCGCGGCAGACGCGGATGTAGGCGTCGTCCGTGTAGCGCTGGGCGCCGTCCCAGTTGAGCCGGTTCAGCGACACGGACGACTTCTGCTTGCCGTTGTACCGGCTCCAGGCGTAGCCCTCGACCTTGACCTGCATGTAGACGTTGTGGCCGTCACGGTGGTTGGTGTCGTTGAGCTTGCCCTTCCACTGGAAGGCACCGTGGTTCACACCCGCGGGGTGGAAGGTGTACTGGCCGCCGGTGAAGGACGCGCCGCTGGTGGTCATGGTCGGAATGGTCCTCCACGAGGCAGCCACCGCTGAGGTCGCGCCCACGAGGAAGAGACCGGCGGCGAGAACGCCGGTGGTCAACTTGCGCACTATATATCCCGTTTGATGTATCCGCCCTGGTTGGTCGTGTTGCATGCAGGGCGCGACGGAAAGCTACTGCACAGAAACATGCCGATTGTGCGCTTTTGAGGCGATCGCTGACCACTAGTGATCTTGCCCGGCACGCTTTCCTTGCCGAGAACTGACCATTACATGACAGGAACATCCTTCCGGTACTGATTGCCCGTCAGGTCAGCGCCCGACGTGGCACGACGCCGGCACTGCGCGACTCCCGCGTCACGCCGAGCCCCGGGCACCCGGCGGCGGCCTCTTCCCAGGCGAGGCGAGCGCCGTCGCCCGCGGAGGGAACGGCACGTGCCGGGCGGCCGGGGAAAGGCGATCCCCGCACGCCCACCGCGCAGACAGCACGGCGAGACGCCCGGCGCGGCCGCGCCCTCGACACGGACGGCAACCGACCAGGCGGCACGCACACCGACGCGGCCCGCTCCCGACCGGTGGCAAAGGCGGGCATCGCCTGGTGGGAGAGCGCCCCCTCACTGCCCTCGCACGCCCACAAGGACGAACTGGCACAGGCCGTCGGCCACCGTCCCCGCCGGGGCCCACGAGGCCGAGAAGCCCACCGAGACGACCCGCCGGGCAGGCCGCCCGGCCCCTCACCACGTGCTCGCGTTCGCCCGGGCCGCCGAGCCGACCGCGGCCGCGACTCCACACGGGCCGGAAGCGGGCGTCCGGACCGCGACGGCCCAGCGGCTCCGCCCCACGCCTGCCGCCTCACAGCAACCGGACCGGGCGGACTCCGGGGCGCCTCGGCGAGGGCACGCCCCGGAAACGGAAGAAGGCCAGGTCAGAGAGAATCTGACCTGGCCTTCGGCTGAGCCGCCTTCGGGATTCGAACCCGAGACCTACGCATTACGAGGGCCCGCAAGATCATCCCGGATGGTGTCGGACGGTGCCGCAGAATCCCGTTTCCCCAGGTCAGAGACGTTCGACTGTGATCACCATGATGCTGGGTCCCCCCTAGTGCCACCCAGTCCGCTCACGCAGCGCTCACGCAGATCGCAACAGACGCAGGATCGATCGACTGCTTCAGATCACCGTTGAGGGCGAGTGCTTGTTCAGGTAGCTCTTGAAGGTCTTTCTGATCTCTCCCTGCAGGTACCCCGCCTGCGGTGAGTTGGGCACTACATCACGCTCGAAGCCTCGCTTCCGAGCATCGAGGTACCTCACGATGCTTGGCGACCCGATGTTGGAGACGAAGAGCTCGCTCTGGGTACGGATGTCAGCTCGCAGACCCTCGAAGTTCCGTGCCAGCCCGATGCCGAGGTTGGACACGTAGTACTTGCACTCGACGATGAGGATGCTCTGACTTCCCCGTGGCGCGACGTCCTGCTCACGGCTCAACGCCGCTTCCTCGGCAGGCAGCACCAAAACGTCACATTCGTGGAGGACCCCTGATGAGCCCGTCACGAAGACGCCAAGGTGGACTTCGAGAGCGGGAGCACCGTCGAACTCGATCACAGCGTGAGTAAAGGGCTGGCTGTCCCCGTAGAGATGGCCCGGCCCTGTCCGGAAGACGAGGTTGCTGACCTGAGCCCCGTAGACGTCTTCATACCTGACTGTGGCACCATGCCGACTCGCAGTAGCCACAATCAGTGAGAAGATGAAGCCTTCATAGACATCGGACGGCTTCGAGGCTGCATTGTACGAAAGCCCCCCTGCGGCCAGAAATCCCTTGATCTCCCCGATCAGCTGATTGACCGCAGTCATCCCTGCACCTCCCTCGACACTTCAGCTACCAGGTGGCTGACACGCTCGCGGCGTTCCACAGGCACCCGGTCCGCCATGATCTCCGTCCGACTGCGACTTGACCGAGCGCCTTCGGCTGGTTCGAAGACGACTCCCTCAGCCACGCTGCGACGACCGTCGTCACCGTCAGGCTGTGCCCAGAGCGTCTTTAGTATCGCGCGTTCGATCTCAGGCAACTCAACAAGTACCCGCCTCACCGCATCAAGTAGAAGCTGGACACGTTCCTGGTCCGTCATGGCCCGCGTAGCAATAACCAGCGTCCCTCGCTTACGCGACGCCTCATACTCGCTGGCACCAAGCAGGTTCCGATCGACAGCCTCGTAGCGGAGCGCTGCCGCCGCCGGCGTTTCCCCACGAGTCTCATCACCGCGGCGCTGGGGACGGCGGCGCAGAATCTTCTCCTCCGGCACGCCTGCTGCAATCGCAGCATCGACATCGTCGAGCACCCAGGCCAATGCGGTCCCTTGCAGCGCCTCGCGGAGCTCCCGCTCGGTCCGGCGGAGTTCGAATGGGTTCACGCCTCCCCCTTATCTGGAAGGTCTACGGCCGTTGATGCCTGTTGGCTTGCGGTGCGCCTGCCACGCGTGGCAGGCGCACCGACCGGAGTCTCTGGCAGCTGGACGGTCATGTCGGTGTATAGGCGTCGCGGAGAACTACGCTTCTGCGATAACTTCCTCGGCTGCGATGTCCGGCTTGACCTCGCCACCAAGCGCCTCGGCGATCGCCTCAAACTCGGCGAGGGCGGCCTGGAGGTCCTCCACGATCTCCTGGGCGATGACCTCAGGAGGGAGCAGGCTGTCGGCGTCGTCGAGCGCCGGGTCCTTCAGCCAGGTGACGTCCAGGTTGACCTTGTCGCGGGCGATGAGCTCCTCGTACGTAAACCGCTTGAAACGGCCGTCCTCGGTCTCCTTGCGCGCAGAGCGGTCGTCCGCCTTGTACGCCTCGATGAAGTCGGCCAGGTCGGCCAGCCGGAGGGGACGCTGCTTGAGCGTGAAGTGCATCCCGGTCCGGAAGTCGTACACCCAGACCTCGGACGTGTTGGGTACGTCGTCAGCCCGCGGGGGCTTCTTCTCGAAGAACAGGACGTTCGCCTTCACTCCGCCGGCGTAGAAGATGCCCGTGGGCAGGCGCAGGATCGTGTGGAGGTTGAACTCCTGGAGGAGGCGCCGCCGGATCTTCTCGCCAGCCCCGCCCTCGAACAGGACGTTGTCGGGCAGGACGACTGCCGCACGTCCGTCCATCTCCAGCAGCGACATGATGTGCTGCAGGAAGTTCAGCTGCTTATTGGTGGTCGTCGCCCGGAAGTCGGTCCGGTCGTAGGTGATGTCTTCCCGGTCAGTCTTACCGTCCGTCCCGACGACGGTGATGGCCGACTTCTTTCCGAAAGGCGGGTTCGCCAGAACGAGCGAGGCACGCCGAGAGGGAGCGCTGGCGAGTGCATCGCTCGTTGTGATGAGGGACTCACCGCCGGCTTCACCAATGCCATGGAGAAGCATGTTCATTGCGGCCAGGCGGGCCGTGCCGGGGACAAGTTCGTTGCCCCAGATCGTGCCCTGCCCCAGCGCGAGGCGCTGCTCGCGGGAGAGGCCCTTGAGATGGTGCTCACGGATGTAACTGTGTGCGGCGACGAGGAAGCCAGCAGTGCCGCAGGCCGGGTCAGTGATCCGATCCTTGGGACCCGGCTGCATCACGTGCACCATGGCATCGATCAGAGGACGCGGCGTGAAGTACTGGCCGGCGCCGGTCTTGGTGTCCTCAGCTCCCTTGGCAAGCAAGCCCTCGTACGCGTCGCCCTTGAGGTCGGTGCCCTCCAGAACCCAGTCAGTCTTGCCGATCAGCTCAACGACCAGCTTTTCGAGGAGCGCGGGCTCCGTAATCCGGTTCTGAGCCTTGGCAAAGACGGTGCCGAGCGTCGTGCCGGGGTGCCTACCGAGTTCGGTGAGTACCTTGCGGTAATGGACCTCCAACTCCTCACCACGCTTGGAGGCAAGCGACTGCCAGTCCAAATCGGACGGAACGATCGGCGCTGCAGCCTCCTCCGCGAACGGATCAGCGGCCAGCTCGTCGGCCATCTTGAGGAACAGCAAATAAGAAAGCTGCTCCACGTACTCAATCGTCGACAGACCATTATCGCGCAGCACATTGCAATAGCTCCAGAGCTTAGCAACGAGCGCGCTAGTTTGTGCGCCGGTGAGACCGGACGCGATTTGGGTAGATTCCATATCGCTCATCAGAGCTCGAACTCCTGCTGAACCATTTCGCCAAGGGCGGACTTTGAAGAATTCAATGAAGGCTTGGGCGCTACGGGCTCTGTATGAGTTTGCCGTCGACTGCGCGCTGAAGCCTTGACCGCACCTCTGGATACTACGCGCTTTCGCTCAACACTAATTCGTTGGAGCACAACGGATGCAGGCTCATCACCCGGATCCTGCTCCACAAGGCGACCAGAAAATGCCCGGGTAAGGATGGCTTGGCGCAGCGCTACACTCCTGTGGGATGAACGCGCAACTGCAGCAATAGCCACGTCCACAACCACCTTCCGCTGCTGAACCACTTCAACAATTTCCCGCTGTGTCGAGAGCGGAGGAACCGCTACAGGCATCGCACGAATTGCAGCGATATTTACACCCTTTACCGCAACCCCACGGGCATGATTCTTCAGATACTGCTGCGCGAAGTGACTCTGGATATAGATGTGCAAGTATTCGGAATCGATCCCAGGAAGAGGTGCGATCCGCGCAACATCGCGACTTACATTCGCTCCTGCAAGCGTGTCCGGCGCGACCGCAGAGCGGTCATATGACCCTCGCACAGCCAAAAGGACGTCACCGGAGACGACCCTCGCGCCTGCGAATTTCTCGTCCAATTCTTTGCTTGTACGGTGGAGTTCTTTACCTCTGAGAGTGCACCCCCCTAGATCCTTTACCTCGACATACGGAACCACCCCCGCCGACTTAACCTTGGGCATCAAGATTCCGTACCGAATGATCCGGATCGGATCCGTCAACTCTTCGAGGCTGTAAACCGCCCACCCTTCAGGCAAGTGCGGGGCAGCGGAAAGGTCGGCAGCGGCGGGAGCCTTGTACTTCTTGTTCGAATTCGCCGAATCCCAGAGCCCCTGACGGATTCCACGAAAATCCGGGACAAGGTCCCGAGGAGTTCCGGACACCCGCCCCTCCGAAGCTGCGGTATATAGGGATCGCGATTGAATCGGTGAAAGTGACTTCGCGTGAGCCAACAAGGCGTTTGCCGAATCCAGGCGGGACAGATGATCATCAAGGGTTTCGAGGATTCGGCACTGCTCGGCGATTGGCGCAATCGGAACCTTCAAGTCCATGAGCGCGTCTGTCGAGAGAGAGGCGACCGTTGTTCCGTCTTTTCTGCACTTCTCCATGATCCTGCGCTCCATGGAGCGCAGGGCCCAGGCAACCCACTGCGGTGAGATTCCCTCGTGAGGGAACAGCGCCTTCATGTCTTGATTAAGCGTTGTCGCGAATGGGACAGAAGCGATTGGGACCGTACGCTCCAGGATCCCCGATCGCATGACAATGGCCACCGAACCAGCAGGAACCAAGCGCACAGAGGAGCCAGATAGAGCCGCTTCCGTGATGCGATCCTTCGTTGCTGAGACCACCGCGGTCCCCATGTCCTTAGGCGAGAGCCAGGGAATCGTTCCGCCGTGCCAGAATTCAGGGCGAGCCTTGGACGGCGTGCCTCCGCCGTACCAAGTGCCTAGATCTGCCAAAGCTGCCCAAGCCCATCCCGGGGGGAGCGCTGTGTTGCTCAAGCTAGTTCTCGATTCAGCTCATTCAGGAAGTCGTGCGGGTTACGCCCTGGGAAAGCCAACGCCAGCCCCCTGCCGCCGCCGCGGCTAATGAACGGCTCGGCTCGGAAGTCTGGTGGGGCGATGCCCACGTCGCTGGCGACGACGTCGCGGATGGCTTCCAGCCACCACATTTGATCCTCCGTGAACTCCACGCCGGCCTGCCGCTGCCGGAGCAGCCAGCCTTCGAAGCGTTCCTCTACCGTCTCACGGTACGGCTTCAGCTCCGAATCCACGCCGAGCTCGTACCGGATGAGCGAGATGAGGTCAGGCACGCCGGCTTCCTTACCCGGCTGCTCGATGGCATGGCCCAGGTCCTCGTAGTACGTCCACAGGACCTGCGGGGTCCAGGCGAAGTCCGGACGTCGGATCTTGTCCGCCAGCTCTTTGAGCGCCGCATACGCCTCTGTCGGAGCGACCGAGCGGGGGCTGGAGAGAGCGATGGAGATCGCGGCGATCTTGTCGCGTTCATCCTCGAGCAACCGACTCCAGCGATTGACCTGCTCGCGTGCCCGCTCCTCGCGGGGAATCGCGTGAACGTTGGTGACGGCGACCGCAGTGGTCTCATCCATCACGTAGTCCTTATCCCGGCGGATCTCAATGATCAGCCGGCGCAGGTCGGGGCTGGCGGTGAGCGGGGCGATGGCAGAAACGATCAGTGCGTGGGCTGCCTTCTCGCCGCCCTCCGCTACGGCCCGGTCCTGCCTGTCAGGATCGGCGGCCTGGACGATCTTTCCCGCAATGTCCGAGAGGGTGAGCCCGCTAGCAGCCTTAGTGAGCTGATCACGCTCGCCGTCGTTGAGCTGCTGGTTCAGACGGGCGAGACGACCGGCGAGGATCTCCGCCTCCGAGGCACTGATCGACTTGGTGCCGGCCTTGTCGAGGAGCTTGGCCAGGGAGACCTGGCGCTCCCCGGCCGGAACGAGCGGCCGTGCGTCCACGAGTGGGGAATCGGTGACGCCGACTGCGTCCACGAGGACGAAGCGCTCCTTGCGCACTCGCTCATCACCGCCAGGGGTCACCTCGCGCAGCTCGGTGGCGTCGATAGTGCGGGCGCCTCGTCCCTTCATCTGCTCAAAGAGGACCGCACTGCGCACCTCCCGCAGGAAGATCACACACTCCAACGCCTTGACGTCCGTGCCGGTCGCGATCATGTCGACGGTCACGGCGATCCGCATGCGTGGGGACGTCCGCAGGGCACGAATCAGCTCATCCGGGTCCTCGCCGGCCTTGCGGCTCTTATACGTGATCTTCTTGGCGAACTCGTCGCCCCGCCCGAAGACCTCCTTGGCCTGAGCAAGTACATCCTCAGCATGGTCCTCGCCGACCGCGAAGATCAGCGTCTTGGGGACTTCCTTGCGGCCGGGAAACCACCGCTGCCAGTTGTCCCGATAGGCGGTGAGAACAGCTCGGATCTCATCGACGGTCACCACAGAGCGTCCGATCTGACGTGTGGTGTAGGTGAAGTCGTCCGCCAACTGCTCATAGCGCTGATATCGGGTCTTCCGGTCACGGATCTTGACCGTTGTGCCCTCTTCTATGGTCGCGCCGCCGTTCTCTCGCAAATCTGTATGGATGCGGATGATGTCGAAATCGACGTTGACGCCGTCGGCTACTGCCTGAGGGTAGGTGTACTCGGAGACCAGGTTCTGCCCGAAGAAGCCGAGGGTCTGGAGGGTCGGAGTAGCGGTCAACCCGACGAGGTGGCTGTCGAAGTACTCCAGGACCGCACGCCAGAGCCCATAGATCGAGCGATGACACTCGTCCACGATGATCAGGTCGAAGGACTCGATCGGCACGGCCGGGTTGTAGCCCACCTCGATGGGCTTGTCTGCGGCGTATGACGCTTCGTACGCCTTGTCGCCGTACGCCTTGTCGTCGTTCACCTCATCTGCCGGGTCATCGTCGACGAGCTGCTCACCAGTCAGCAGGCGGTACATCTTCTGGATCGTGCAGATCACTACCGAGCTGCTGTCCTGGAGTCCCGCTGCGCCCAGGCGCTCGACGTTGTAGATATCGGAGAACTTGCGGCCGTCGTCCGGGGTCGTGAACTTCCGGAACTCGTCCAGCGCCTGCTTACCGAGGTTGTTTCGGTCCACCAGGAACAGCACGCGCCGGGCTCGGGCGTGCTTGAGCAGCCGGTATGTCTGGGAGACGGCGGTGTAGGTCTTGCCCGCGCCGGTAGCCATCTGAATCAGGGCCCTCGGCTTGTCCAGGGCGAGCGACTTCTCCAGCTCCTTGATCGCCTCGAACTGCGCCGGCCGCAGGGCGTTACGGTGCAGCTCCGGAACACTGCGCAGTGCGGCGCGGAAGGTCGGGGCCGCCGGGTACTCCTCGGCGCGGCGCATCCAGTCGGCGATGGTCTCCGGCTTGTGGAAGGCGAATACCTCACGAGAGCGCGCTTCGGGATCCAGCCGGTTGATGAAGTACGTCTCCGTGCCTGTGGTGGCGTATCGGAACGCGAACGGCTCCTCCTCGCGCCACACGGCGAGCCGGTGCTCCTTGAGCACTCCGCCTGCGTAGCGGTCGTTCTGCGCGACCGCACTGGCCGGGTGCGTGCCCTCACTCTTGGCTTCGATGACGCCGGCGATCTGTCCGTCCACGTACAGGACGTAGTCGGCCCGTCCCGTGGCAAGCGTGAACTCTCGCACGGCCACGCCCCGACCAGACATGGGGTTGACCTCGCTGCGGTCCTGCACCACCCAGCCGGCAGCGCGCAGCAGCTTGTCGATCTCCTTGCGCGCTTCAATCTCGTTGAGCGGAGCCTTTCGCTGCGCACGATGGATAATCGCGTCGCGAGCCGCCGGATCGACCTTCCGCGGGGCCTGGCGGGCCTCTTCGTACGCGGACGTCTGAGCAACGCGCATCTCGGCGACCTGTGCTGCCAGCTGCTCGATTCGCGCGAGGAGCTCCGCGTTGTTCGCACTGGCACTGGCGATGAGGCGCTCCGCCTCGGCCCGAGCCTTTCGCTCGGCCTCCAGCTCGCTCGTGGACTCCGTGAGGCGCGTGCGCGCGTCAGTCAGGGCCTGGCGGTGGCCGTCCAGGGCCTCATTCAGTTCCGCGACCTCATCCGGATCCGAGAGGCGCTCAACCGCCTGCGGATCCGTAGGCGGCACGAACTCCACGACCGTGCGGCGCCCGGAGATCGCGTCGTGGAACCACAGGCCGAGTTTGTGGCAAACGCGGACAGCGTCCAGCGCCCGTGCCGTATCGAACAGGTGGGCATGGGCGGCCTTGTTGCGGTCCACCCGCAGCTGGTCAAAATCCCGCCGTGTCTCAGGAATCAGGACGCCGGCTCGGGTCAGGGCGGTCAACCGGTCGATCTGCCGATCGCCTTCTACCCGCATGCCGATCCGAGTAATGAGCTCCTCTGCGAGGACTTCGCCGAACTGGCCCGCTTGGACGAGCGAGGAGTTCGGGTTCGTAAAGACCGTCGCCTCGGCCTGTGCGCCGTATAGCGACAGCAGGGGCTTCAGTGGGTAGAGGATGCCGAAGTTCGGAGAGGACTTCGCCAGTTTCCGCAGCCGATCATCCATGTCCCCCACCAGCTACTCCATCCTCGTGGCGCCTGACAGCATTGCCGCCTCGGCTGTGTCGAAGGCACACAGTCTAGGAGGACGTGATCAGTAAGCAGAAGGGAATTGGACAGATAGGGCGACCTCAATCCGCATGCCGACGGGGTTCCACGCCGCGGGCCGTGCTTCGCATTCCCCGTGGCCGAGACGGGGACCAGTCAGGGCCTTGGTTCCGGCGACTGGCCGTGTTCGAGGTAGGCGGTCAGGCCGCTTGTTCGGGCCTGGATGGCTGCTGCGATTCGGCGTGCGAGGCGGGGGATGGTGAGCCCGGACACTTGGTCTGGGTTGTGGAAGTCGTAGCCGCGGAGCTCGTCCGCTTGCAGTGCGATCTGCTCCCGGTGCTCAACGCTCAGGCGACCGCCATCGAAGAGGTAGAGGACCTTGTCGCCCTCTCCCTGGTTCGGCGCCCAGTCGACGGCGAGGAGTCGACCGATGTGTGGTGCGATGCCGAGTTCCTCCTGGACCTCGCGTACACAGGCTTGCCGAGGCGACTCCCCTTCTTCGACGTAGCCCCCAGGGATGTCGCGGTAGTCCTTGTAGGACGGCTCGACGAGGAGGACCCGATCGGATTCGTCGAAGAAGAGAGCGCCGGCAGCCATGCGGGGGCGGGCCATCTTCGCTTCGTGCTCGTTCTCGCTCACGGTTCGGACTCTAGCTGCCCGCGACGACGCCCAGTCTGCGGGCCAGGTCTGCCACGGGATGGGCAGGCCGGCCTCTGGTGCCACGTATCCAGCCGATGACCAGTTCCCGGCTCAGGTAGTGGTGGCGCACCTGCTCGGGGGCCGCCTGTTCGGCTTCCAGCAGGACGGCCAGGGCTTCGTCGGTGCGGTTCCAGGAGCTCAGCGCCCTGGCGACTTCGAGGCTGTGTCGTACGCGCCGCTCCACCGGCAGGGCGCTCGTGTCGATGCGTGAGCCCAGATCTGCGGCGATCTGGATGTCGCCGAGTTCGCCGGCGGTGGCCACGCAGTGGATGGCTACGTTGGTCGGACCGAAGGCCGTCCACATGTGATTGGCGTCGGCGCCGATTCGTTGCGCGGCCTCGTCGGCTTCGCGGAGGAAGGTCTGCGTGGTCGCCCGGTCATCCGCCCGCGCGGCAGCCATCGCGCCGGCGAGGAACAGCGTGCCGTACACCGAGAGGTACTCGTGATTGGCGGCGCCCAACTCCGGTTGCATGACGGCTGCCGCGTCGTTCACCAGCTGGACCGCGGCTGTGAAGCGCCCAGTGGCCAGGAGGCAGTGCGTGACTGCTCGGAAGAGCGAACCCGTAACCTCGCTGCGGCCGCTGGACTGCGCTGCTGCCAGGCCCCGGTCCGCGGCGATCCATGCCAGCTCGGGCTCTCCCAGCTTGCCCAGCACCATGGCCGCCCCGTGGTAGGCGAGAGCGAGCAGCGCGTGGGCTTCCTCCGCCTCGTGCCCCGAGTAGGCGCGGGATGCGGCGAGGGCATCGGCCAGGACAAGGGGGAGACGGCGGGTGGCAAAGCCGTACCGGGATGCCTGGTAGGCATCGAGCACATCGCGCACGTTGCCTCGAAGGTCCTGCAGGGCAGGTGGCTCATCCTCGGCTGCGAGGCTCAGTAAAGGGGTGAGCTGTTTGTAGTCCATGAGTGTTTCGCGCAGCGCAGGGACGGTCCGGCGCCCGCTGTCGGCCGACCACTCCATGACGGTCGGCTCGGCAAGCAGGTCTCCGAGGGAGATATCGAGTGCGTCGGCGAGTGAGGTGATCACCGAAAGGCGATCAAGCTCGATCCTGTTGTTCTCCGCCTTGCTCAGCCAGTCCGTCGTCCGGCCGACAAGGCCGGCCAGGACCTCTTGGGAGAGGCCGCGCCGACGCCGGTACCAGGCGACGCGCTCCCCGATGGTCAGGTTCTGTGTCATCCCGCGCATGTCCTGATCATCACCTCGTGGCCGAAGTGGACCCCGGAAGGATTTTCCGGGGAGCCCTGGGGTGCCCTGGCTACTGTCGCAGCAGACCGAGAACGCCGCAGGGCGATGGGAGCAACTCAGCCCGTGGCAACCGGCTTTGGCCAAGGACGTTCATCCGTCCCACCCGTCTTCCTCAGGCCGAGAGATCGGAGTTTGTCATGCGCGAAACCATCACGACCGAGGGTGGCTACCTGTCCATTGAGACGGACACCGCCAAGCCCGACGCGACCACGATCGTTGAGCGGAAGGGGCTCGGTCACCCGGACACCCTGGCCGACCACCTCGCCGAGCGGCTGTCCCGCGCGTACAGCCGCTACACCGTCGAGCGCTTCGGCGCGGTGCTGCACCACAACTTCGACAAGCTCGCTCTCCTCGGCGGTGCCAGCGAGGTCCGCTACGGCGCCGGCCGCATGACAGCCCCTGTGCGCGTCCTGGTCAACGGGCGGGCCGCGCCCATGTGCGGGGGCGAGAAGATCCCCGTCGAGGGGATCGTCGAGGCCGAGGTCAGGGCGTTCTTCGCCGAGCGGCTCCCGGAGGTGTCGCAGCATCTCAACATCGCCTTCAACATCACCAGCAACTCCAGCCCCGGAGCGGTCCTCACCGGTGACGCGGTGCCGGACCGCACCCGCTGGTTCAACCCC
The DNA here is from genome assembly GCF_001865245.1 of Streptomyces sp. CC53. Taxonomy (GTDB): domain Bacteria; phylum Actinomycetota; class Actinomycetes; order Streptomycetales; family Streptomycetaceae; genus Streptomyces. The sequence continues at coordinate 15,425 of NZ_MKXB01000151.1, forward strand.
CGCTCCATCGACGACCTGCGTGAGCGCAGGGTCCGGCTGTCGAACGACACCTCCCTCGGAACCGGCTGGGCGCCGGAGAACCCCTTCGAGTCGTTCGTCCGCGAGCTGGTGGACCACTTCTCCGGGGAGAGCGACTTCACCCTCTCGCACGCGTGGTGCGGATCGGACGTGAAGCTCATGGGCTACTGGGACGGCGAGCAGGCAGATGTCGTCCTCTGCGTCCCGCAGAAGTCGCGGCTCGTCGCCAGCCGCGCGGAGTACGTGCGGAACACCGAGAGCGTCCTCGCCGAGTGCCACAGGCTGGCCGGCCTCCGTCTTCCCGGAGCCGAGACGCGCTTCCGGCTCAACGCGCGCGACGTACCGGAGAAGGACGAGCTGTACCTCACCTACACCGGCAGCTCGATCGAGTCCGGCGACGAGGGCGTCGTCGGCCGCGGCAACCGCGTCAACGGCCTCATCACGCTCCTGCGGCCGATGAACCTGGAGGGCGCCAACGGCAAGAACCCCGTCTACCACGTCGGCAAGCTCTACAACATCGCCGCCCAGCGCATGGCCCAGCGGCTGCACGAGGCCACCGACGGGCACGCGGAGGTGCACCTCGTCAGCACCACCGGCCAGCGCCTCGACCAGCCGTGGCGGATCCTGGTCCGGCTGTCCTCCCCGGAGGTCGAGACTGACAAGGTTCAGGCGCTCGTCGCCGAATCCTTGGAGGGCTTCCCCGCCCTCACGGACGAGTTGGTCTCCGACGGGATCGTGCTGAGCTGATGGAGAAGCGGACGCTCGGCGAGGTCTCCGAGGAATGCCAGCGGCGGCTGGTCACGCACTACGGCCCGGGAGTCTCCGGCTGGCTCGACGCCGTGCCCACCTTGATGGAGCGCGCGGCGGAGCGCTGGAAGCTCACGCTGGGGGCTTACCACGACGCCGGACACGCCTCGGTGGTCGTCACGGCCGGAACCTTCGACGGACGTCCGCTGCTCCTCAAGGCATGGGCCGATCCCACCCGGTTCCGCAACGCATGCCGCCCTTCCGCCGGGTCACCGGACCGGCCACGCGCCAGCACATCAAGGCCACCCTCCGCGCGGCCCTGAACGACGCCGTCGGGCAGCAGATCATCATGTTCAACCCGGCGGCCCACGTCGAGATCGACCCGGTACGCAAGCCGAAGGCGCTCGTGTGGACGGACGAGCGGGTCGCCAAGTGGGAACAGACCGGCGAGAAGCCGTCCCCCGTGATGGTCTGGACGCCGGAACAGACCGGCGCCTTCCTCGACTTCGTCTCCGAGGACCGGCTGTACGCGATGTGGCACCTGATCGCCTTCCGCGGCCTGCGGCGAGGCGAGGCGTGCGGGCAGCCCTGGTCGGAGACCAACCTCGACCGGCACTCCCTCACGGTCACCGGCCAGCTTGTCCAGGACGGCTGGGAGGTCGAGGCGTCCGAGCCGAAGACGGACAGCGGCTTCCGCGTCGTGGCCTTGGACGACGACACCGTCCATGTCCTGAAGCGGCACCGCGAGCAGCAGGAGGCCGACCGCGCGGAGTGGGGCTCGGCCTGGGTGAACACCGGGCTCGTCTTCCCCCAGGAGGACGGATCCTGGCTCCATCCGGGCAAGGTCACCGACCTCTTCGAGCGCCTTGTCACCGCCTCCGGCCTCCCGCCGATCCCGCTGCGTGACCTGCGCCACGGCGCCGCCACGCTCATGTTAGCGGCCGACATCGACATCAAGATCGTGTCGGACACGCCCGGGCACAGCGACACCCGGATCACGCGCGACATCTACCAAAGCGTGCTCCCCCACGTCGGCAAGAGCGCTGCCGAGGCCACCGCGAAGCTGGTCCCCCTCCAGCGCAAGGCCGAGCAAGAAGCTCAGGTCCGTCAGGCCGCCGAGGAAGCGAAGAAGGCCGCGAAGGCGAAGGCGAAGCGGAAAAAGAAGGCCAAGGCCAAGAAGGCCGCCAAGAAGGGCTGACGGTCCCTCCGCTCACGCATCGCTCACGCAAGCAAATCCACGGCACCTCGGCCGTGTGACGCGTCATGCCCCGAGCAACAGAAAACCCCAGGTCACGGGCTATTTGACCTGGGGTTTCTCTGAGCCGCCTTCGGGATTCGAACCCGAGACCTACGCATTACGAGTGCGTTGCTCTGGCCAACTGAGCTAAGGCGGCGCGCCGCTTCCACCCGTGGCGGGTGCGGCGGCGACCCCAAGTCTACACAGGTGGCGGGGGTGCTCGTGCACACCCTTTCGGCGGGGCTCCGGCGGCTAGCGGCAGCGCTTCCCCGCGGGGGGCGGGCTGCCCTCCAGGAGGTAGCGGTTCACGGCGGTGTCGATGCAGTCGCTGCCCCGGCCGTAGGCGGTGTGGCCGTCGCCCTCGTACGTCAGGAGGGTGCCGGACGACAGCTGGGCGGCGAGCGAGCGGGCCCACTTGTACGGGGTCGCCGGGTCACGGGTCGTGCCGACGACGAGGATCGGGGGTGCGCCCTCGGCGGTGATGCGGTGCGGGGTGCCGGTGGCCTCGGCGGGCCAGTACGCGCAGTTCAGGGACGCCCAGGCGAGGCCCTTGCCGAAGACCGGGGACGCCTTCTCGAAGGCGGGCACGGCGGCGCCCACCGCGGCCGCGCTGCGGAAGGCCGGCGGCTGGTCCAGGCAGTTCACGGCGGCGTTCGCGGCCATCAGGTTCGAGTACGTGCCGTCGGGGCTCCGCTCGTAGTAGGCGTCGGCCAGGGCGAGCAGCGCGGAGCCCTCCCCGCCCGTGGCCCGCGTCAGGGCCTCGCGGAGCTGCGGCCACGCCGCCTCGTCGTACATGGCGGTGATCACCCCGGTGGTGGCGAGCGCCTCTCCCAGGGGGCGGGCGTCCCCGGTCGGGACGGGTTCGCGGTCCAGGGCGGCGAAGAACCGGCGCAGGCGCGCTCCGGCGTCCTCGGGGGACGTGGTGCCGAGCGGGCAGTCGGGGCGCTCCACGCAGTCGGCGGCGAACGAGCGGAAGGCGGTCTCGAAACCGGCGGTCTGGTCGCGGTTGAGCTCCTCGGCGGTCAGCGACGGGTCCATCGCCCCGTCCAGGACCAGCCGGCCCACCCGGGACGGGAAGAGCTCGGCGTACGTCGCCCCGAGGAACGTGCCGTACGACGCGCCGACGTAGGTGAGCTTCTCGTCGCCGAGCCCCGCCCGCAGGATGTCCATGTCGCGGGCCGCCTCGACCGTGGACACATGGCGCAGGACCCGCCCGGACCGCTGGGCGCAGCCCGCGGCGAACGTCTTGAACGCCGCGGCGAGCCGGTCCTGTTCACGGGTGTCGTCCGGGGTCTGGTCGACCTGCGTGTGGGCGTCCATGGCCGGGCCGTCCAGGCATTCGACGGGCTCGCTGCGGGCGACACCGCGGGGGTCGACGGCGACCATGTCGTACCGGGCGCGCACCGGGGCCGGGTAGGCGATGCCTGCGTACCCCTGGAGGTAGCCCACCGCGGAGCCGCCGGGGCCGCCCGGGTTCACGAGGAGCGAGCCGAGCCGCTTGCCGGGGCCGGTGGCCGCGGCCCGCGCGACCGCCAGCCTCACCTGCTCGCCCTGCGGCTTCGCGTAGTCGAGCGGGGCCTTCAGGGTGGCGCACTGGAAGCCGGGCGCTCCGCAGTCGCGCCAGGCGAGCCGCTGCTCGTAGTACGGCCTGAGGGCGGCGGCCGGCGCGGCGGCCGGGGCGGGTCCCGGCGTGGACGCCGACGCGGTCGGGGCGGGCGAGCTCCCGGTGCAGCCCGCGAGGAGCAGTCCGAACGCGGCGGCCGTGAGGGTGGAGGTGCGCAGCAGGCGACGTGTAGGCATGCCCGGAGCGTAACGGCGTCATGACGCACCGTTGGATTTCGGCGTCCGTTCGGGTGAGGCGCCCCTCGGTTCCGTCGCGGCCGGATCGGTGCGGCGCGGCCTGGTGCCCGGCGGCACCGGTGACGGGTCGCGGCAGGGGCCAACGCGCTGGGGGGCGAGGGCTTTCTGAGTGGACGAGCGCCGGCGGACCCCCACGGTCGATGTCGAGCGCGGACGGGCGCTTGCAGGCACCGCGACGGCTTCGGCAGCCGTGGCGCCCGGGGCCCCTACCCGCTGAGGGCCCAGCCCCCGGGTCGTCCCGACCGCTGACCGTCCCGGCCCCGCGGCGTCCCGTCCTGCGGGTCGCCGCTCTCCGCAGTGCGGCCTGCTCTCGGCAACGTGCCGAGGGGCCGCGACCGCCGAAGGCGCTTCGTCGGGTGGCGGCTCGCGCGGCCGCCCGGCGGCGGCCCGCGCCCGGGTTGTCGTCCCCGCGGCGTTCACGGGCTCCTCCCCGGCCCCGCGGCAGCGAACACGGCCGGTGCCGCGACCTCCCGCCGCTCCGCCGGACGCCTCGCGGACGGAGGTGCGGTCGGCGGCCCGGCGCCGCTCAGCCGGCGCGCAGCGCCACGGTCATGGCCTCCACCGCGAGCAGGGGGGCCACGTTCCGGTCGAGGGCCTCGCGGCAGGCGAGGACCGCGTCGATGCGGCGCAGCGTGCCCTCGGGCGTCGACTCGCGGGCGATCCGGTCGAGGGCGTCCCGCACGTCGTCGTTGGCTATCGCCGTGGCGGAGCCGAGCTGAAGGGCGAGGACGTCCCGGTAGAAACCGGTCAGGTCGCGCAGGGCCAGGTCGAGGGTGTCGCGCTGGGTGCGGGTCCTGCGGCGCTTCTGCCGGTCCTCCAGTTCCTTCATCACGCCCGCCGTGCCGCGCGGCATCCTGCCGCCCTGCGCCGCGCCGAGCGCGGCCTTCAGCTCGTCGGTCTCCTTGGTGTCGACCTCCTCGGCGAGTTGCCTGGCGTCCTCGGCGGCGGCGTCGATGAGCTCCTGCGCCGCCTTGAGGCAGCCGCCGACGTCCTGGACGCGCAGCGGCACCTTCAGCACGGCGGCGCGGCGGGCGCGTGCGCCTTCGTCCGTGGCGAGCCGACGCGCCCGCTCGATGTGGCCCTGGGTGGCCCGGGCCGCGGCCGCCGCGGCTTCCGGTGCGATGCCGTCGCGCCGCACCAGCAGCTCCGCGACGGCGGACACCGGCGGGGTGCGCAGCGTGAGGTGGCGGCAGCGGGAGCGGATCGTGGGCAGCACGTCTTCCAAGGAGGGGGCGCACAGCAGCCACACCGTGCGGGGCGCCGGCTCCTCCACGGCTTTGAGGAGCACGTTCGCAGCGCCCTCGGTGAGGCGGTCGGAGTCCTCCAGCACGATGACCTGCCAGCGCCGCCCGGCCGGGGAGAGCTGGGCCCGCCGGACCAGGTCACGGGTGTCCTTGACGCCGATGGAGAGCAGGTCGGTGCGGACGACCTCCACGTCGGCGTGGGTGCCGACGAGCGTGGTGTGGCAGCCCTCGCAGAACCCGCAGCCGGGTTCTCCGCCGAGCACCCGGTCGGGGCTGACGCACTGGAGGGCGGCGGCGAAGGCCCGCGCAGCGGTGTCCCGGCCCGCTCCGGGCGGGCCCGTGAACAGCCAGGCGTGGGTCATGGTCGTCTTGGAGGCGTCGGGCTGCGCCTCCCCGTTCGCCTCGGCGGTGACCAGGGCGTCCGCGTCCCGGGCGGCGGCGGCGAGCTGGGTCCGGATGCGGTCCTGGCCGACCAGGTCGTCCCATACGGGCACGGGTCACCGCCTTCCTGGGCGTGTCTCGGCTGCGGGTCGTGCGTGGCTTCCCATTGTGGGGCAGGGGTCTGACAGTCCCGGCCTCAGCGGCGACCACCGCCCCGGCGGGGATCCCCCGGGTCGTCGTCCCCGTCGTGCGGGCCGAGCAGTTCGTCGGCGAGGGTCGGCAGGTCGTCCAGCGGGGTCTCCTCCGCCCAGTCGGGCCGGGGCCGCCCGGGGCGGCCCTCCTGGCCGACGCGGGGCAGTTCACGCGTGCGGTCGTCGTCGCCGGGGGCGCCGCCGCCGGCCGGCGGGCGCGCCTCGTCCCGGAAGAAGCCGCGCGGCACCCGGTCGGCCGGGCCCTCACCGCGCACCGGCGGGAGGACGGCCGTCTCCGCGGCGTCGCCCGCCGGCCAGTCCTCCTTGCGGGGGTTGATGCGCTGGGTCTCGTCGTCGGGCCGTGCGGCAGGCTCCGGGCCGCGGGTCGCGCCGCCGGCTTCGGCGTCGTCCTTGCGCATGTCGACGCGGCCACGGGCGCTGTCGGCCCCGGCACCGGCACCCGCCGGGCCTCCCGCGCGGCTCTCGGGGTCCTCGTCGTCCTTGCGGAAGCTGATCCGGGGCGTCGGCACGGTCTGGGTGACGTCATGGGGGTCGACGACCGGGGTGGGCACCGTGAGTTCGTCCGGATCGACGACTGGCGTCGGCACGGTCAGGTCGTCCGGGTCCACGACCGGGGTCGGCACCGTGATGTCGTGCGGCGACACGGGGGGCGCCGACGCCTCCGCTGCCGCCGTTGCCGCCGCCTCGGCTTCAGCGGCCGCCTGGCGGCGCGCCTCCTCCGCGCGCAGCAGCGCCTCCTCGGCCTTCCGCTGCTTCTCCCGGCGGCGCTCCTCGGCCTCGGCCCGCAGCCGGGCCTCCTCCTCCGCCGCCCGGCGCAGCCGCTCCTGCTCCTCCTCGCGCGCCTTCTCCTCGGCTTCGCGCCGCCGCCTTTCCTCCTCGGCGAGGCGACGGGCCTCGGCCGCGCGCTGGCGGGCCTCCTCGGCCTGCCGTTCGGCCTCGCGGCGCCGGGCTTCCTCCTCCTCGCGGCGCTTGCGCCCCTCTTCCTCGGCGCGCAGCCGGGCGAGCTGCTCCTGGCGCTCGCGTTCCAGCCGCTCCTCCTCGGCCTTGCGGGCGGCCTCCTCCTCGGCCCTGCGGCGGGCCTCCTCCTCGGCGGCCTTGCGGGCCTCCTCCTGTGCCTTCACCTCGGCCTCGGACAGCGGCAGCATCTAGTCGAGCCGGTGCCGTACGACGGTGGTGACGGCCTCAGGCTCCTGACCCGCGTCGACGACGAGGTAACGGGCGGGGTCGGCGGCCGCCAGGGCCAGGAAGCCGGCCCGTACGCGCTGGTGGAACTCGGCCGGCTCGGACTCCAGCCGGTCCGGGGCCTCGGTGAACCGCTCCCGCGCGGTCTCCGGCGACACGTCGAGCAGGACGGTGAGGTGCGGGACGAGTCCCCCGGTCGCCCACCGCGAGATACGGGCGATCTCCGTCGAGGAGAGGTCCCGGCCCGCTCCCTGGTACGCGACGGACGAGTCGATGTACCGGTCCGAGATGACGACGGCGCCGCGCTCCAGCGCGGGGCGGACCAGGGAGTCGACGTGCTCGGCGCGGTCGGCCGCGTACAGCAGGGCCTCGGCCCGGTGCGAGAGCCCGGCGGACGACACGTCGAGCAGGATCGAGCGCAGCCGTTTGCCGACGGGGGTCGCGCCCGGCTCCCGGGTGACGACGACCTCGTGGCCCTTGGCCCTGATCCAGTCCGCGAGTGCGGCGGCCTGTGTGGACTTCCCCGCGCCGTCGCCACCCTCCAGCGCGATGAAGAAGCCCGTCGGTGCGGGGGCCTGCACGGGGTCGGAGCCGCGCAGCGCGTCGCGCAGGTCGCGGCGGAGCGGCACACCGGAGCGGTCGTCGGTCCTGGCCAGCACCAGCGCGGCGACGGGCAGCAGCAGCGCGCCGACCAGCATGAGCGTGAACGCCGCACCGCCGTGCGCGAAGACCAGGCTTCCCGCGGCCAGGCGGTGCGCGCCGATGGCGGCGGCGATCAGCGGCGCGGTGAGCGCGCCCAGTCCGATGGCGAGCCTCACGACCGCCTGGAGGTGCTCCGTCACGCGGGGCCTGCGGAACTCCTCCGTCTCCTGGTCGAGCAGGGCGTGACCGGTGTGCGCGGCGACCCCGGCGGCGAAACCGGCCGTCAGGGCCAGCAGGACCACCGTCGTGGTGTCGGGGACCAGGCCCATGACGAGCAGCCCCACACCCGTCGCGGTGAGGGCGAGGGCCAGCAGCCTGCGTCGGGAGAGGGCGGGCAGCACGGATTCGGCACCGCGGATGCCGAGCCCGGTACCGCCGACGAGGGCGAGCACGAGCAGGGCGTACGCGGCGGGGCCACCGTCCAGCTCACCGGCGTGCAGCACGGCGACGGACGCGGCGGAGGCGATGGCTGCGGCCACTGCGGCGCACGCCGACACGAGCAGCGGCACGGCCCCCGTACGGCCCCGCTCGGCCCCCGTGCCGGTGCTCGGACGGCGCAGGCCCTCCAGCGGGGAGCGGGGCCGCGGGGTGGGCGTGCCGGGCAGCCGCAGGGCGGACACCACGGAGGCGGACGCGGCGAAGAGACCGGCCGCGACGTACGAGGGGAGCGCGGCCTGGTGGATCTGGAACCAGTCCACGACGAGGCCCAGGAGCTTCCCGGCGAGGGAGGCGGCGAGCAGGACGGCCGCGGCGGCCGGGATGCACGCGAAGGCCGTGCGCAGCGACAGCCTGCGCAGCGCCCCCAGGTGGTCGGGAAGGGGCCGCACGGCGGCGCCTTCTGGGGGCGGGGCGGGCAGCAGCGCGGGGGCGGCGGTCTCCCTGGCGATGGTCCAGAACCGCTCGGCGGTGCCGGTCAGGAAGACGGTGAGGAGCACGAAGGGGAGGGCCAGACCGGGGGTCCAGACGATCCACAGGGGGGCGACGACCAGCAGGGCGGCCCGCAGGCCGTCGGCGGTGACCATGGTCCAGCGGCGGTCGAGCGGCCCGCCGGCGGCGATGAGCGAGGTCATCGGGCCGAGGAGCACGGCCCCGAAGAGCAGCGTGGACAGGGCGCGGGCACCGAAGGCGGCGGTCACTGCGAAGGCGGCGCCCCGCAGGCCGGGGCCGAAGGCTTCCTGTGTGACGGCGGCCCGTACGGCGAGCATCACCAGGACGAGCAGGGCGAGGGCGTCGGCGGTGCCGCTGACGGCCTGGGCGCTCCACAGTCTGCGCAACGGCTGGTTGCGCAGGAGCGCCCGCACCGCGCGTTCGCGGGAGTCCGCGGTCAGCGCGGCGTCGGCGCCGGTGTCGGCGTCCGAGGGGGCGCCGGGGCCCGTCTGCTGCTCGGCTGGCTGCTCGGCTCGCGTCATCCCCTCAGCCTATCCGGCCCCGCCGACACCCCGGCGCCGTCCGCCACCGTGGGCGGGGGCCGGCGGGAGCCGGGTACGGCGGAAGCCAGGTGCGGCGAGGCCGGGGTTCGGCGGGGGCGCCCCGGGGTGATCCGGGGCGCCGTGCCGCGTCAGTCCTCGGAACCGGCGGAGCGGGCCGCGGCCGTCTTCTTGGCGGCGGTCTTCGTGGCGGTCTTCTTCGCCGCGCCGGCCGTCTTGGCGGCCGTCGTCTTCTTGGCGGTCGTCTTCGTCGCGGTGGTCTTCTTCGCCGCCGTCTTCTTGGCGGCGGTCTTCTTCGCGGTGGTCTTCTTCGCCGCCGTCTTCTTGGCCGGCCCCTTGGCCCGCTTCTCCGCCAGCAGCTCAAAGCCCCGCTCCGGGGTGATCGTCTCCACGCTGTCCCCGGACCGCAGGGTCGCGTTGGTCTCGCCGTCCGTGACGTACGGCCCGAAGCGGCCGTCCTTGACGACCACCGGACGCTCGCTGACCGGGTCGTTGCCGAGCTCCTTCAGCGGCGGCTTGGCGGCGGCCCGTCCCCGCGCCTTCGGCTGGGCGTAGATCGCGAGGGCCTCGTCCAGCGTGATCGTGAAGAGCTGCTCCTCGGCCTCCAGGGAGCGCGAGTCGGTGCCCTTCTTCAGGTAGGGCCCGTAGCGGCCGTTCTGCGCGGTGATCTCCACGCCTTCGGCGTCGGTGCCGACGACGCGCGGCAGCGACATCAGCTTCAGCGCGTCTTCCAGGGTCACCGTGTCGAGCGACATGGACTTGAAGAGGGACGCGGTGCGCGGCTTGACGGCGTTCTTGCCGGTCTTGGGCGTGCCCTCCGGGAGGATCTCCGTCACGTACGGGCCGTAGCGGCCGTCCTTGGCGACGATCGCGTGCCCGGTGTGCGGGTCGTTGCCCAGCTCGAACTCGCCGCTCGGCCGGGCCAGCAGCTCCTCCGCGTACTCGACGGACAGCTCGTCGGGCGCGAGGTCGGCGGGCACGTCGGCGCGCTGGTGGCCCTCGGTGTCCTTCTCGCCGCGCTCGATGTACGGGCCGTAGCGGCCGACGCGGAGCACGACGCCGTTGCCGACGGGGAAGGAGGAGATCTCGCGGGCGTCGATCGCACCGAGGTCGGTGACGAGCTCCTTCAGGCCGCCGAGGTGGTCGCCGTCGCCGTTCCCTGCGTCGGCGGCGCCGCCCGTGCCCGCGCCTTCGCCCTCGCCGAAGTAGAAGCGCCGCAGCCACGGCACGGCCTGGGCCTCGCCGCGGGCGATGCGGTCGAGGTCGTCCTCCATCTTCGCGGTGAAGTCGTAGTCGACGAGCCGGCCGAAGTGCTTCTCCAGCAGGTTGACCACGGCGAAGGAGAGGAACGACGGGACGAGGGCGGTGCCCTTCTTGAAGACGTAGCCGCGCTCCAGGATCGTGCCGATGATCGACGCGTACGTCGACGGGCGGCCGATCTCGCGCTCCTCCAGCTCCTTGACCAGCGTCGCCTCGGTGTAGCGGGCCGGCGCCTTGGTGGCGTGGCCGTCCGCCGTGATCTCCCGGGCGGCCAGCGCGTCGCCCTCGGCGACCTGCGGGAGGCGGCGTTCACGGTCGTCGAGCTCGGCGTTCGGGTCGTCGGCCCCCTCCACGTACGCCTTCATGAAGCCGTGGAAGGTGATCGTCTTGCCGGACGCGCTGAACTCGGCGTCACGGCCGTCCGCGGCCCGGCCGCCGATCTTGACGGTCACCGAGTTGCCGACGGCGTCCTTCATCTGAGAGGCGACGGTCCGCTTCCAGATCAGCTCGTACAGCCGGAACTGGTCGCCGGTCAGTCCCGTCTCGGCGGGCGTGCGGAAACGATCACCCGAGGGACGGATCGCCTCGTGCGCCTCCTGCGCGTTCTTGACCTTGCCCGCGTACGTGCGGGGGGCGTCGGGCAGGTAGTCGGCGCCGTACAGCTGCGTGACCTGCGCACGGGCCGCGGCGACGGCCGTGTCGGACAGCGTCGTCGAGTCCGTACGCATGTACGTGATGAAGCCGTTCTCGTACAGCTTCTGCGCGATCTGCATCGTCGCCTTGGCGCCGAAGCCGAGCTTCCGGCTGGCCTCCTGCTGGAGGGTCGTGGTGCGGAACGGCGCGTACGGCGAGCGGCGGTACGGCTTGGACTCCACGGAGCGGACACTGAACGCCGTGTCGGCGAGGGCCGCCGCGAGGGCGCGGGCGTTCGCCTCGTCGAGGTGCAGCACCTGGGCGCCCTTCAGGCGGCCGTCGGGGCCGAAGTCGCGGCCCTGGGCGATGCGGCGGCCGTCGACGGCGGTGAGCCGGGCCGCGAACGCCGCCGGGTCGGAGGTGTCGCCGGTGCGGCCGGTGCCGAAGGTGCCGGTCAGGTCCCAGTACTCGGCGGAGCGGAACGCGATGCGCTCGCGCTCACGCTCGACGACGAGGCGGGTGGCGACGGACTGGACGCGGCCGGCCGACAGCCGCGGCATGACCTTCTTCCACAGGACCGGGGACACCTCGTAGCCGTAGAGGCGGTCGAGGATGCGGCGGGTCTCCTGGGCGTCGACCATGCGCTTGTTCAGCTCGCGCGGGTTGGCCACGGCCTGACGGATGGCGTCCTTGGTGATCTCGTGGAAGACCATCCGGTGGACCGGGACCTTGGGCTTCAGGACCTCCATGAGGTGCCAGGCGATGGCCTCGCCCTCGCGGTCCTCATCGGTGGCGAGGTACAGCTCGTCGGAGGCGGCCAGCTGCTCCTTGAGCTTGCGGACCTGGGCCTTCTTGTCGGCGTTGATGACGTAGATCGGCTGGAAGTCGTGCTCGACGTCCACGCCGAGGCGGCGCACCTCGCCGGTGTACTTCTCGGGGACCTCCGCGGCCCCGTTCGGAAGGTCGCGGATGTGCCCGACGCTCGCCTCGACGACATAGCCGGGGCCGAGGTAGCTCTTGATCGTCTTCGCCTTGGCAGGCGACTCGACGATGACGAGTCGGCGGCCGCCCTGCGCGGTCTCGCTGGTCGGGGACAACGTTCGCTCTTCTCTCCGGTCGACGCTCGGTGGCACGTGCGACGCGGTGCGTGCCCCGTGACGAGGGCTTCCGCGCACACCGCGGGCACTGCGCCACGGCTGTGGCGCTGCTGTCGCTGCGGAGTGTGACGGTACAACCCGCCCCCGTGTCAAACGGCAAAAGCCCGCAACGGCCACTCGAACGGTAACCCGACTTCTGGCATTCCTGCCGCCCGGAGTCTCCTCACGGCGCGGAGGGCCACGTTCCGGCGAGCGGCCGCGGAGGTCTCCCGCCCGGGTGCGCGACCGGCGGGGCGCCCGGTGTGAGCAGGGCCCTCAGCCGCGGTGCGCCCGGGTCCCGTCGGAAGCGCAGAGGGGGACCGGCGGCGTGCCCGCAAGCGACTCGCGGCCGACGAGGACAGGGAGGGCCGCGCCCTCTCCGACCGGTCCGTCCCCGTGAGGCGAGCTGCTCAGACGCGGCCGAAGCACCACACGCCGAGCGCGAGCAGCACGGCGCCGAACGCTGTTGCGAACACGGCCGCGGTCGTCGGGTCCACCCCGTGCGCGACGGGGGCGCGGTGCCGCACGCGGGCGGCGGTCCACACCAGCAGGCCGGCCCCGAACAGCGTGAACGCCGCGCCGGCGAAAATGGCCGGTCCGCTCTCCATGCCCGTACCCCGTTCCGTCTGTGATGCGCGTCATGGGCACCCCGCGCGCCGCCGCCGGGCGGCGGCCGCGGGTCCCCCCGGGGCCGAGGCTGGCACTTCCGTGCGTCGGGAGCACGAATTGCGGGTGAACGGCGCGGGACCCGCCGCCGCCCTTCACCCGACTGGACCGACACCACGGGTCCTGAGGCGCTGTGGACGCCCCCGCGAGCGGCCGTCCGACTCCTCACCGGCGCCCCGGAACCACGGGCTGCGGCTCCCCGACCGCGGCCTCGTGCGTCGGCTGCCGGAGGGCTCGCGCGAGGAGGCTGCCGGAAGGCACGCCTGCGGACGCGGGCGACGCGCGGGCGGCCGGGATGCCCGCCCCGGGTACGGCCGCAGGCGCGGGCCCAGCCGCCGGGCGGAGCCGGTCGCCACACAGGCGGAGCCCACCCCGCCCCACGTGGCCCGGGCGGCCCCACCGGCGGGGTTCCGGCCCCCGGTGCCCGCAGGGCTCGCCGTCAGACGGACGCGGCGGGGTGAGCGGGCTCGTCGACCGGGGTCAGGAAGCCCTCCTCCACCAGGAGGCGGATCGCCTGGGGCGTGCGGTCCCGCAGGACGACGGGGTCCTCGCCCATGAGCTGGGCGATCGCGTCCAGGATCCGCCCCGCCGTCAGACTGCCGTCGCACACTCCCGCGAAGCCCGCGCCCACGGTGTCGACCCTGGTGGCGCGCCGCATGCCGCGGTTCTGCCGGAGGATCACATGCTCCGGGTCCTCGGCTCCCGGCCGGCCCACCTGCTCCTGGACCACTTCCGGTGCCAGGACGAACCGGTCGGCGAGCAGCGCCGCGTCGTCCCGCCTCCGCAGGTAGTCCTGCCGCGCGAAGTGCGCCACGACCGTGTCGCCCAGCGGCTGCTCGACCGGATGGGGCCACTCCTCCACGACGATCGACGGCCGCTCGGCGGCGGCCTTGCGCAGGGTGATCCAGCCGAAGCCGATCGCCCGGGTCCGTCGCGCCTCGAACGCGTCGAGCCACTCCTCGTACCGCGCCGCGTACTCCTCGGGAAGGGCGCGGTGGTCCCCCGCGTCCCTGAGCCACAGCTCGGCGTACTGCGTCACGTCCTGGAACTCCCGCTGGATGATCCAGGCATCGCACCCGCGCGGCACCCATGAGCGGACCCGTTCCTTCCAGTCCTCGCCCTCCACGTGCTCCCAGTTGGCGAGGAACTGCGCGTACCCCCCTTCGTTGAGCCGCTCCCCGGCCTGCTGGACGAGGGTGCGGCACAGGTCGTCGCCGCTCATGCCGCCGTCCCGGTAGGTCAGCCTGGCCCCGGGCGAGATCACGAACGGCGGGTTGGAGACGATCAGGTCGTACGTCCGCGCGCCCACGGGCTCGTAGAGCGAACCGGTGTGCAGCTCGGCTTCCGGCGCGTCCGACAGGGCGAGGGTGAGCCGGGTGAAGACGAGGGCCCGCGGGTTGAGGTCGGTGGCCGTCACCCGCGTGGCGTGCTGGGCGGCGTGCAGTGCCTGGATGCCGCTGCCGGTGCCCACGTCAAGCACGGACGCCACGGGCGTCCGCACCGTGAGGCCCGCGAGTGTGGTGGAGGCGCCGCCGACCCCGAGGACCACGCCCTCGCCCCGGCCGCCCGCCCCGCCGGCGCCTCCCACGGCGCAGCCCAGGTCGGAGACGATGTACCAGTCCTGGCCCTGCGGACCGCCGTGCGGCCGTACGTCGACGGTTGCGCGCACGGTCTCCGCGGCGCCGTCGCCGTCCCGCACCACCCATCCGTCGGCGAGGGCCTCGTCCAGGGGGAGAGCGGCTTTCGCCTGCTCCAGCGGGACGGACCGCTGGAGCAGGAACAGCCGTACGAGGGAGTCCAGGGGCCCCGTGCCGCTGGTGGCGCGCAGGGCGGGGACCGTCTCGCTGCGGGCGAGGGCGGCGTAGGCCGGGGCGCCGAGCCGGTCGAGCAGCCCGTCGGCGGTGAAGCCGGCGGCGAGGAACGCCGCACGGAGGCGGTCGGCGCGATCGGGCACCGGGAGGCTGGTGGTCTGGCTGGTCGTACTCACCCGCTCATTGTGACCGCCGCCACGAACAGACGGCGAAACGGCCCGGCTGCCTGTGGACAACCGGGCCGCCGCGCGGGTGCCCGGCGGCCCGTACGGTTCGGCGTCCGGCGGCTACTCGGGCTTCGCGCTCGCCGACTCCGCGGCCTTGGCGGACGGGGAGCCGGAGGCGGGCGCCTTGGCCGCGGGCGACGAGGCCCCGGCTCCGGGCTTGGCCTCCGCGTCGGCGGACGCGGACGGCACCGCGGAGGGGGTGGCCTTCTGGCAGCCGGGCTGGCGGGCCATGGCGTCCCGCAGTTCCCCGGACTGCAGCTTGGCCAGCGCGTCCTGGTCCATCTTCTCGATCTTCTTCAGGCCGGCCGCGACGTCCTGCAGGCCGTCGGCGAACGCCTGCTGGTTCTTCGGGTCCAGGGCGTCGACCTGCTTGCGCAGTCCCTCGTACGCCGTGGCCGTGGCGCCGAGTTCCTTGATCGCGTCCTTCTGGAGCTGCTCGCCGTTCTCGATCGGCGGGACACCGGCGCTCTGCACGGCCTTGGCGAGTGCCTTCTCCGTGTCCGCGATGTCCTGGAACGCCTTCGAGTCGGCGGCCTGGACCTCGGCGGGCTTGCTGTCCGCGTGGGTCGAGATGATGGCCTGCTGGGCGTCGGCCCGCTTCTGGAACTGCGGTTTGGCCTGGTCGCAGAACGTCTTGGCCCAGGCGTCCGCCTTGCCGTCGTCGCCGTCGTCGCTGCAACCCGACAGCACGAGTACCAGCACCGCGCCGCCGGACAGTGCGGCTGCAAGCTTCTTGTTCACCGGATCGGTCCCTTCCAAGGCTCTCGGCCCCGGAACATACACGCCCGGTAGGTCGAGCCCGCAGGCCGTACGCCCGGTTCGTACCCCATTGAAGCCATTTGCACCAAGAGAGACAAGGCTCACGACGTGAGCACCACCGCATCGCCCCCCGAAGTGGGCCCCGTCCCGGGGCGCCGAGTGCCGCGACGGGCGGTACGGACTGGGCATCGCAAGGGGCTCACCGGAAGCGGGGCTACGGCACGGGCGCCTCGTCCGGGGATCCCGCGGCCTGCCGGGGCCCGTCGGGCGGACCGCCGTCGTCCCCGGCTACGGACCGCCGCTTGGAGACGTACACCGACGCCACGATGACGGTGATCGCGACGACCGCCACCACCGCCCGTACCGCAGGGCTGGCGTCGTCACCGTGGCCGAAGCGGACGACGGCCGGGGCGATCAGCAGCGCGACCAGGTTCATGACCTTGAGCAGCGGGTTGATCGCCGGACCGGCGGTGTCCTTGAAAGGGTCGCCGACGGTGTCCCCGATCACGGTGGCGGCGTGCGCCTCGCTCCCCTTGCCGCCGTGGTGGCCGTCCTCCACCCGCTTCTTCGCGTTGTCCCAGGCGCCGCCGGAGTTCGCCAGGAAGACGGCCATGAGGAGGCCGGTGCCGATGGCCCCCGCGAGGTACGCGCCGAGCGCGCCCACGCCGAAGGTGAAGCCGACCGCGATGGGCGCCAGCACCGCGAGGAGCCCGGGGGTGGCGAGCTCGCGCAGGGCGTCCTTGGTGCAGATGTCGACGACGCGCCCGTACTGGGGCTTCTCGCTGAAGTCCATGATCCCCGGGTGTTCCCGGAACTGGCGGCGCACCTCGTACACCACGGAGCCCGCGGAGCGGGACACGGCGCTGACGGCCAGCCCGGAGAAGAGGAAGACGACCGCGGCGCCGAGGATCAGCCCCACGAGGTTGTTGGGCTGCGAGATGTCCATGCTGAGCGTCAGCTCGTCCGCCCTGGCGCCGACGTCCGCGACCGCGGTGGCGATGGCGTCCCGGTACGAGCCGAAGAGCGCGGACGCCGCGAGGACCGCGGTGGCGATGGCGATGCCCTTGGTGATGGCCTTGGTGGTGTTGCCTACGGCGTCGAGGTCGGTGAGGACCTGCGCGCCGGCGCCGCGGACGTCGCCGGACATCTCGGCGATGCCCTGGGCGTTGTCGGAGACGGGACCGAAGGTGTCCATGGCGACGATGACGCCGACGGTGGTGAGGAGTCCCGTTCCGGCGAGCGCGACGGCGAACAGCGCCAGCGTGATCGACGCACCGCCCAGCAGGAAGGCCCCGTACACGGCGAGGCTGATGAGGAGGGCGGTGTAGACGGCGGACTCCAGGCCCAGGGACACGCCCGCGAGGATGACGGTGGCGGGGCCGGTCAGCGAGGACCTGCCGACATCCTTGACGGGGCGCCGCCCTGGCTCCGTGAAGTAACCGGTGAGCTGCTGGATGAGGGCGGCCAGGACGATGCCGACGGCTACGGCGACGACGGCGAGGACCCGTGGGTCTCCGGCATGGCCGAGCACGGCGCCGTCGGTGACGCCGTCCAGCTCCGCGTACGTGGCCGGCAGGAGGACGAAGGCGGCGGCGGCCACGAGCGCCAGGGAGATCACCGCGGAGAGGAAGAAGCCGCGGTTGATGGCGGTCATCCCGCTGCGGTCGGCCCGGCGCGGCGCGACGGCGAAGACACCGATCATCGCGGTGACCACGCCGATCGCCGGCACCACCAGCGGAAAGGCCAGGCCGAGGTCGCCGAAGGCGGCGGTGCCGAGGATCAGCGCGGCGACCAGCGTCACCGCGTACGACTCGAAGAGGTCGGCGGCCATGCCCGCGCAGTCGCCCACGTTGTCGCCCACGTTGTCGGCGATGGTGGCGGCGTTGCGCGGGTCGTCCTCGGGGATGCCCTTCTCGACCTTGCCGACGAGGTCCGCTCCGACGTCTGCCGCCTTGGTGAAGATGCCGCCGCCGACCCGCATGAACATGGCGATGAGTGCGGCGCCCAGGCCGAAGCCCTCCAGTACCTTCGGCGCGTCCGCGGCGTAGACCAGCACGACGCAGGCGGCACCGAGCAGCCCGAGCCCGACGGTGCACATGCCGACGACGCCGCCGGTCCGGAAAGCGATCTTCATCGCCCGGTGCGAGACGGCCGTCAGGTCCTTCTCGGGTTCTCCGGCCCCGGGCGTGGCCTCCCGTGCCGCGGCGGCGACCCGTACGTTGCTGCGTACGGCGAGCCGCATGCCGATGTACCCGGTGGCCGCGGAGAACAGCGCACCCACGAGGAAGAAGAGCGAGCGGCCAGCTCTCTGCGACCAGTTGTCGGCGGGAAGCAGCATGAGCAGGAAGAACACCACGACGGCGAAGACGGCGATGGTGCGCAGTTGCCGCCCCAGGTAGGCGTTGGCGCCCTCCTGGACGGCTGCGGCGATCCTCTTCATCGCGTCCGTGCCCTCGCCCGCGGCGAGCACCTGACGGACCAGCAGTCGGGCGACGACCAGAGCGAGCAGGGCGACACCCGCGATGACGAGCACGATGACCCGGTTCCCCGAGGTGAGCTCCGCGGCCGCGAGAGGCGGTGGGTCGAGGAGTCCCGCCATGCGTCCTCCCTGGCGTCTCGCGTGAGCGGCATCCGGCGGCATCCGGATGGAACGGGGCGATGAGGAACAGAATCAGCCGCGGCGCGTCGCTCGGCAAACGCTCGCCGCAACCGCGGCCGGGGGCTGCGGCCGAGCGGCGGAACGCGCGCCTCCGGTGCGCTGGGCGGCGGACAGGGAAAAGGCCCTGCTCAGCAGGGCCTCACCGGGCTTCTCGTCCCGGGCGTGCGTCGCGCGAACCGTGTCAGGCGCGTGCGGCGGAACCGGACCGGGGCCAGCTCATCCGGATGACACCGCCGCGCTCTCCGGCGGAGACCTCCACGTCGTCGACGAGGCCGCTGATGACGGCGAGGCCCATCTCGTCCTCGCCTTCCGCGTCGTCGAAGTCGGGCTGCGACGCGTGCCCCCGCTCCCCCGGCACCCCGGCGGCGTCGGCCGCGGCGACTCCGGCGCCGGGCACCTCGTCGCCGACCTCGATGGAGAACGCCTTCTCCTCCTCGGTCAGCAGCACGCGCACGGGCGCGAGGACGTGGTTGCTGCGGTGCAGCCCGACGGCCCGGGAGCAGGCCTCACCGACGGCGAGCCTGACCTCGTCCAGGACGGCTTCGTCCACCCCGGCCATGCGCGCCACGGCGGCCGCCACGAGCCGCGCTGTCCTGACGTGCTCGGGCTGGGCGCTGATGCGGAGTTCCACGGTGGCCATGCTGTCCCCCTCGGGCTTACGAGCGTGGTTCTCGGAAGGTCCGGGTGCGCTTCCGGGTCCCTCCGCCGTTCCTCCCGGACCGCCCGGGCGTGCCCGGGTATCCGGCGCGTCGGGGCCGCCCGCGTGCGGCCCCGCACGTGGGGCCGGGGCCCCTCTCGGGTCCCCGCGACCCCGTGCCGACGCGTCCGCGGACCGCGAAAGGTGGATCCGCCGCACCGCTGCGCGCCTCACCGCAGGATCACCCGGGGACGACCCGGCCGACCCTTGACCGCCTCGCCACCACGACCGGCGGACCGGTCGGTGGAAAGGCCGGTGACCGGTGCGGGGCAAGGCTGGTTCGCCCCGCCCGCCCGGTTCACGGCGTTCGGGCCCGCCGACCGGGCCCCGAACCGGGTGATCCATCCAGCTCGGGACATCGTCCGGAAGGCCGTTCGACGACGCGCACTGCGGGCCGCGTCGGCCGACCGCCTCAGTCGGTGGCCGCGACCGCCTCGTCGACGGTCGTGTGAATCGGGAACACCTTGGTCAGGCCCGTGATCCGGAAGATCTTGAGGATGCGCTCCTGGTTGCAGACCAGTCGGAGCGAACCCTCATGGGCACGTACGCGCTTCAGACCGCCCACGAGCACGCCGAGGCCGGTCGAGTCCAGGAAATCCACACCCTCCATGTCGACGACCAGGTGGTAGCTGCCGTCATTCACCAGCTCGACCAACTGCTCGCGCAGCTTGGGCGCGGTATACACATCAATCTCGCCACCGACCTCGACGACCGTGCGGTCGCCACCCGGGCCGGACACAGTGCGAGTCGACAGGGACAGGTCCACGGATCCTCCAGCACCTTGCTATCGAGCGGCCGCCCCCCGGGTCTCCCCGACGGAGCCTGGGGACGGATCGCCAGCCGCCATGGCATTCAATCACTTACCAGCAGCCATGCACGACGCCTTGGGAGCATTGTCCGTCATGCCGGTGACACACTCGGTGCCGATGGCAAGGAATCACCGCCCCCGTCACCCCGCCCAGAGCGGGGTGAGCAGCCCCTCCCCCGGCACGGTGCTCGACCGGCTCACCGCAGGGGCAAACCGGGCTGCGCGCATCACTCATACGGAGCACCTGCCCCCCAGAGCGGGTCGGCATGCCCTCTGGCCCGATCGCATCCGCCCAGAAGTGATCAACGCCATTCACCAGGCGGGGATCGACCATCCGTGGGCACACCAGGCAGCCGCCGCCGAGCACGCCCTGGACGGCGAGTCGGTGGTCATCGCCACCGGCACGGCGTCCGGCAAGTCCCTCGCCTACCTCGCGCCCGTGCTGTCCACGCTCCTGGACGGCTCCGAAGCGCCCAACGGCCGCGGCACCACAGCGCTGTACCTCGCCCCGACCAAGGCGCTCGCGGCCGACCAGCGGCGCGCCGTGGCGGCCCTCGCGTCACCTCTCGGCACCCGCGTCCGCCCGGCCGTGTACGACGGCGACACGCCCGTCGAGGAACGGGAGTGGGTCCGCCAGTACGGCAACTACGTCCTCACCAACCCCGACATGCTCCACCGGGGCATACTGCCCTCACACGCCCGCTGGTCCTCCTTCCTGCGCGCACTGCGCTTCGTGGTCATCGACGAGTGCCACACCTACCGCGGCGTCTTCGGCTCGCACGTCGCCCAGGTCCTGCGCCGACTGCGCCGACTGTGCGCCCGCTACGGCTCCGCGCCGGTCTTCCTGCTCGCCTCCGCCACCGCCGCCGAACCGTCCGCCGCCGCGGGACGCCTCACCGGAGTGCCCGTGCACGAGGTGGCCGACGACGCCTCGCCCCGCGGCGAGCTGCTGTTCGCCCTGTGGGAGCCGCCACTGACCGAACTGCACGGAGAACACGGCGCTCCGGTGCGCCGCACAGCGACCGCCGAGACCGCCGACCTGCTCACCGACCTGACGGTGCAGGGGGTGCGCTCCGTGGCCTTCGTGCGCTCCCGGCGCGGCGCCGAGCTGATCTCGGTCATCGCCCAGGAACGCCTGGCCGAAGTCGACCGCTCGCTGGCGCGCCGCGTCGCGGCCTACCGGGGCGGCTACCTGCCCGAGGAGCGCCGCGCCCTGGAGCAGGCCCTCCACTCCGGTGAACTGCTCGGCATGGCGGCGACCACCGCCCTGGAGCTCGGCATCGACGTCTCGGGCCTCGACGCGGTCGTGATCGCCGGGTATCCCGGCACCCGCGCCTCGCTGTGGCAGCAGGCCGGCCGCGCCGGACGGGCCGGGCAAGGCGCCCTCGCGATCCTCGTCGCCCGCGACGACCCCCTGGACACCTACCTCGTCCACCACCCCGAGGCACTCTTCCGGCAGCCCGTGGAATCGACGGTGCTGGACCCCGACAACCCGTACGTCCTCGCCCCACACCTGTGCGCGGCAGCCGCCGAACTGCCCCTGACCGAAGCGGACCTGGCCCTGTTCGGCCCGGCCGCGCCCGGTCTGCTGCCGCAGCTGGAGGCAGCCGGCCTGCTGCGGAAACGCTCCTCCGGCTGGTACTGGACCCGCCGTCAGCGCGCCGCCGACCTGGCGGACATCCGCGGCGGGGGCGGCAGCCCCGTACGGGTCGTGGAGGCCGCCACGGGACGGCTGCTGGGCACCGTGGACGCGTCGGCCGCGCACACATCCGTCCACGAAGGCGCCGTGCACCTCCACCAGGGCCGCACCTACCTCGTGCGAGACCTGGACCTGAAGGACTCCGTCGCACTGGTCGAGGAGGCCAGTCCGCCGTACTCGACCACCGCCCGGGACACCACCTCCATCTCCGTCCTCGAAACCGAGACCGCGATCCCCTGGGGAGACGGCCGGCTCTGCTACGGCTCCGTCGAAGTCACCAACCAGGTCGTCTCCTTCCTTCGCCGCCGCCTCATCACTGGGGAGGTGCTGGGTGAGACCAAGCTGGACCTGCCACCCCGCACGCTGCGCACCCGCGCCGTGTGGTGGACGGTCACCGAGGACCAGCTCGACGCCGCCCGGGTCAACCCGGAGCAGTTGGGCGGCGCCCTGCACGCCGCCGAACACGCCTCCATCGGCCTCCTGCCGCTCTTCGCCACCTGCGACCGTTGGGACATCGGCGGGGTGTCGGTGCCGCTCCACCCCGACACACTGCTGCCGACGGTGTTCGTGTACGACGGCCACCCCGGCGGCGCCGGCTTCGCTGAGCGGGCCTTCCACACGGCGCGGTCGTGGCTGACGGCCACCCGGGAGGCCATCGCGTCCTGCGAGTGCGAGGCCGGCTGCCCTTCCTGTATCCAGTCCCCGAAGTGCGGCAACGGCAACGATCCTCTGCACAAGCGCGGCGCCGTACGCCTCCTCACGGAGCTGCTGCGGGGCGCCCCACAGTCACCCGAAGGCTCTTCCTAGGCAGCGCCCGCAGCCCTGAGGACCGGGCACCGGGGCCGCGGAGCCGGTGCCGCCGGACGGGGTGTCCGGACGACGTGGTGGGGCGCCTTTCACCCGGGTGAGGTGTCCGGGGCACGCGGCCCGGCGCCGGCCCCACCGGACGCGTGTCCAGGACACGGGCGGGGCGTTGCGGTTCCTGCCGGACGCCGTCGCCGACACAGGCGGGGCGGTGCCGCCCCCGCCGTCGGACGCCGTAGCCGAGGCAGGTGGCCTGCTGCCGGCCCCGCCGGACGCCGTACCTGGGCCACGTGGCCCGGTGCCGCCCTGGCCAGACGCCGTGCCTGGGTCAGGCAGGGCGGCGCAGTCCCCAGCCTCGGGGGGCGCGCGCCCGCCGGTCCGAGGCCGGATGTCCTGCACATTCGGGCCTGTCGGAGCCCGCGCTGCCGGAACGGGAACCGCCTGTGCCTCCGGATCCGCAGGGCCCGCCCTCGCCCTGACGTCGGCCGTGCAGGGGCCGAAACGGGCCCGGGCCGTCACGTCCGCGACCTCGCCGTGGACGGTGCACCGGACCAGCTCCGTGCGCTGAGCCTCGGCGACGCGGGCAGCCGCCGCGCAGGCGGCAGCCGGGCCGCGCAGCACCGTGTCGGCCGCGGCGAGCGCGGCCAGGTCCGCCGCGCCGCCCGCCTGGTGCCGGGCCGCCACGGCCTGCCCGAGAGCGAGGACCGCGGCGAAGACGAAGCACAGCGTCCCCGTGACCATCGTGGCCCACACCGTCGCCGAGCCCCCGTCACCTGTGGGCTTCCCCCGCGGCCAGGCGATCACAGCGCCTCCACCGGTTCGGATCCCACCGCGTCCTCGGCGAGGGCGGCCGCCTCGGCGGTCAGTGTCAACGTCCAGGCGGCGGGTCCGGGGGCAGGAGCCTCGACGCGGACCCGCCAGAGCTCCCCGTCCCTCCGTACGGCCACCCGCGCGCCCTGCGGTGCGGCCGCCCGCGCGGTGGCCACGACCGAGGTCGCCGCCTCGGACCTCGCTGCCGCCCGTGCACCCGCACGGGCGGCGTCCACGCACTGGATGTGGGCGGCCGCGGCGGCCAGCCCCCACAGGAGCGCCAGCGCGAACGCCATCAACGCAGGCACGCTCACCGCCGCCTCCGCCGTCACGGACCCGCGGTCGGCCGGTCCCCGCGGCCGGGGGGCCGCGCCGCGTGCCCGTGGCAGGAGCACCGGCGCTGGCTTCCCCGGCCTCCGTGCCCGCCCGCAGCGGCTCCCGTCCCCGTCTCCGCCGTCAGAACGGCGCATCGAGTGCCCTCCCGATGACGGCCTGCACCCCGGAGGACACGGCGTCGCTCGTGACGACCTTGTACAGGACCGCTGCGAAGGCGCATGCAGCGATCGTGCCCATGGCGTACTCGGCGGTGTTCATGCCCGCATCACGGCGGGCGGCCGTCCGCATCGCCTCCCAGGCGGTCCCGGTCCAGTTCCTCACGCACCGCCACATGGCGGCCTCCTCTTCTCGTACGGTTGCGTTCGTGTCGTCCGTGTACATGCCGTCCGTGTGCGTGCCGTCAGGTCCGCCGCTCACAGGAGCCGGGCCGCCAGTCCGATGACGACGGGCGCCACGCCCACGGCCAGGAAGGCCGGAAGGAAGCAGAGCCCGACGGGCGCGGTGATCAGCACCTGGGCGCGCTGGGCCCGCGCTGCTGCGGCTCTCGCCCCGTCGGCCCGCAGTCCGGCTGCCAGCCGTGCGACGGGGACCGCGGCCGGGGCTCCTGACGCGGAGGCCCGTTCGAGGCAGCGGGCCAGCGGCTGCGCCCCCGGCACCTCGCCGAGCCGGCCCCATGCCTCTGCCGGGTCCCCGCCCAGGGCCAGTTCCGCCGCCGTCCACCTCAGCCGCCCGCCGACCGGGCCCCCCAAGGACCCGCCCACCGCCTCGGCTGCCTCGCGGGGTCCGGCTCCTGCGGACAGGCACGCCGCCAGGAGGTCGGCTGCGAGCGGCAGCCCCTCGGCCGCACCGCCCCCCGCGGAGCCGGGGCGGGGGAGCCGCCGCCATCTGCCCAGGCCATAGCCCGCGGCGGCCCCGACCGCCCATCCGACAGGCCACCCGACCATCGCCCAGCCCAGGAGCGCGCCCGCCACCGCGGGCACCCACCGGCGGGTGCCCGCCGGCAGAGCGGGCAGAGCCGGCAGCTTCCGGCCGCGCTGGGGGCCCGCCCGGTC
Source organism: Streptomyces sp. CC53 (assembly GCF_001865245.1). Classification (GTDB taxonomy): domain Bacteria; phylum Actinomycetota; class Actinomycetes; order Streptomycetales; family Streptomycetaceae; genus Streptomyces. The sequence continues at coordinate 39,792 of NZ_MKXB01000151.1, forward strand.
GGCGGCGGTGCGTCCTCCAAGGCGCGACCGTGCACGGTTTCTCCGTCGCGTCTCGCCCAGTGCCCGAACGGCCCACACCGCCGCCGTACACACGGCCGCTGTCCACAGGCCGTGGAAAAGGTCGCCACTCAAGGCCCCTCACCCGCCCGTACGATCCGACCGGCCCACCAGAGCCCCACGGCCTCCAGAGCCCCTCCGAGCAGCAGGCAGGCGAGGCCGGCGGGCGTGTGGAGGAGTACCCGCAGCGGCTCTGCACCCAAAGCCGCCCCCATGACGAGACCGACCAGCGGCAGCACCGCCAGAAGCACGACGGTCGTCCACGAACCCGACAGGTGGGCGCGCAGCCGCTCCCGCTGATCGCGCCGGTCACGCAGCGCCGACTCCACCCGGTCGAGCCCGGTGGCCAGTCCCGCGCCACCGTCCACAGCCACCTGCCAGCAAGCGGCCAGCCCTGCCAGCCCTTCGGCGCCGTCCGCACGCGCCGCCACACGGAGCGCCTCGGCCACATCCCCACCGAAGCGCGCGGCAGCCAGCACAGCGGCTTCGTCAGCGCCCAGCGCTCCCGTGGCGTCCACCGCGAACCGAAGTGCCTGGCCGGGCTGGGAACCGGCACGAAGCTCCGCCGCGACCACCCCGCACAGGTCGATCACCGCTTCCTCCCGCCGGACGCGGTCCCGTCGCCGTGCCCTCGCCCGCAGCTGCCGGCCCACCAGGGGAACCGCGACCACCCCGGCGACGAGCGGCAGCGGCGACTCACCCAGTACGGCGAGCACCAGCGCCGCGGCCAGACACAACCACTCGGGCCGGGCACGCGCCCGCAGCCTCGGGCCGAGCGCGGGCCATCGCCTGACCGCCCCACGCCACCGCGTCCGGCCCCGCGCCGCCACGGACACGCCTCCCCCGGGCAGCACGAGGTGCCGCCGATGTGCGCTGCCGCCCGCGCAGAACCAGGCCGCTGCGCCCGCACAAAGCGCTGCCGCGTACCACGGCTGCCCGGTCACCACGGCGCACCCCCGAGGAGGTCGCGCAGACGTTCCCAGCCGGCCTCCCGGACGAAGCCCCGGGGTGCCCAGCACAGCGCGGGCACCGTGGCCACAAGGCCGTCGCCGCGCCGCTCCAGGACGTGGACTTCGGACACCCGGCGCACCCCGTGGGGACCCCGCACCATGTGCAGCACGGCGGTGAGACCTGCTGCGAGCTGGCTGTGCAGGGCCGCCCGGTCGAGACCCGCCGCCGTTCCGAGGGCCTCCAGCCGGGCGGGCACGTCGGCCGCGGTGTTGGCGTGCACGGTCCCGCAGCCGCCTTCGTGGCCCGTGTTGAGCGCGGCCAGAAGTTCGGTTACTTCGAGGCCCCTCACCTCTCCGACGACGAGCCGGTCCGGGCGCATCCGCAGCGCCTGGCACACCAGGTCCCGCAGGGTGACGCGGCCCGCGCCCTCCTGGTTCGGGGGGCGGGCTTCGAGCCGTACCACGTGAGGGTGGTCCGGCCGCAGTTCTGCCGAATCCTCCGCGAGGACGATCCGCTCCCGCGGCCCCACAAGGCCCAGGAGGCTCGACAGCAAGGTCGTCTTGCCTGAGCCGGTCCCACCACTCACCAGGTACGACACCCGCGCTTCGACGAGTGCACGCAGGATGCGGTCGCCGCCGGGTGGCACAGTGCCCGCCGCGGTGAGTTCGTCGAGGGAGAAGGCCCGGGGCCGTACGACGCGCAGCGACAGGCAGGTGCAGCCGACGGCCACCGGGGGCAGCACCGCGTGCATGCGCGTGCCGTCCGGGAGCCGGGCATCGGCCCAGGGCCGGGCGTCGTCCAGCCGCCGTCCCGCCACCGCGGCGAGCCGCTGGGCAAGGCGGCGTACGGCGGCCGCGTCCGGAAACGTGACAGCGGACAGCTCCAGGCCGTCACCCCGGTCGACCCAGACCCGATCGGGGGCCGACACGAGGACATCTGTCACCGCGGGGTCGGCCAGGAGGGGCTCCAGCGGGCCGGCCCCCACGAGCTCGCCCCGCAGTTGCCGGGTGACGCCCAGGACCTGGGCATCGCCGAGCAGCCTGCCCTGCGCCCGCAAGGCCGCGGCAACCCCCGCAGGGGTGGGCTCCGTGCCGCTCTCCGCCAAGGTCTGCCGTACTGCTTCGAGGAGCGCGGCGGTCATGAGGCACCGCTCCCGACGAGGGCACGCTGCCAGAAGGCGGCACAGAACCGCCCGAGCGGGCCGGAGGCCGCGCCTCCCGGCGGCAGGCCCTCGTCCAGTGCGACCGGCAGACGAGGTTCCTCAGGCACTTCGCCGGCGAGCGGCAGCCCGAGCACGTGGGCCATCCACTCGGGGTCGACGCCTGCCGTGTAGGGGCCTCGGGTGAGGAGGCGCAGGTCCCCCAGCACCATGGCCGCGGTCTCGGCAACGCGCCGGGCGGCCGCGACGGCTCTGAGCTCGCCGGGCACCACGAGCAGCCCCAAGTCCATCTGGGCCAGCGCTTCGACGGTGGCGTCATCGGTGCGCCGAGGCAGGTCGACGACCACGATGCCGCCGCGTCGTCGGGCCGCCGCGAGCACGGAGCGGACTGCTTCGGGGGGCAACGCCACCGACTGCCCGCGGTCCCAGCTCAGGAGGCGCACACCGTGCAGCAGAGGCAGTGACTCCTCAAGAGCCGTACCGGCGACACGGCCTGTGGAGGCGGCGAGATCCGGCCATCTCATCCCGTCCGCCTGCTCGCCGCCCAGAAGGACGTCGAGGCCCCCGCCGAGCGGATCGGCGTCCACCAGAACCGTTCGCCGGCTGGTCCGTGCCGCTCCGACGGCCAGGGCGCAGGCGAGCGTCGACGCGCCTGCCCCACCGCGTCCGCCGAGCACTCCCACGGTCAGGGCCTGCCTCCCGACGCCTTCGGCCACGTCCGCGATCCGGTCGACGAGCCGGGTTTCCGCGTCGGGCAGGCACAGCACGTCCTCGGCGCCGATCTCGACGGCGCGCCGCCAGACGTCCGGATCATCCTGGTCCCTGCCGATGAGCAGGATTCCGCGCCTGCGGGCGACATCGCGGCAGCGCACCGCGGCGTCGGCGCCGACCAGAACCAGCGGCGCCGCGTCCCAGGCCGCTCTCCCGCACGGGGGAGCGGGATGGACGTCGGGGTGCGCGCCGGCGGCCGCGCACAGTCTGAGCAGGTCGTCGAGGAGTACCGGGTCGTCGCTCACGATCAGCGGTGCGGGCCGCTGCCCTTCCGCAGTCGGTGTCCGCCCGGTGGTGATGGGTGCCACCACGGGTCCGCCCCCTTTCTTCCGCCCGCCGTGCCTTCCGCGTACGCGTTGTAAGCGGGCGGACACGGCTCGTCCACGAGTCATTCGGCGCGCGTTCGCGCCACCTCCACCCGTCCGGGCCGCGTCGGGAGATCTGCGTTTCCGGCGCCGCGGTCCGGCCGTTCGGAATCACGGTGGCGGGGTTCCGGAAATCGAGTGGATCTTGGTCAGAAACTGTGGACAACCGCCCGCTTGTGAATATCCCGCTCACCCATACCGGCGACTTCCACTACGCAGCCTTTCAGCTACGCTGAGTAATGAATCGCGGGAGGGGTCACCACCCGCGCCTCCACAGGGGGAAGGGGTGGCGATGCGCGCATCAAGCCGCCTGGGCCAGCGGAAACGCGTCCGGACATGCGACGACCCCCGCCGGGGGGGAGAGCGGGGGTCGTCTCTCCGGCCGACTCGGGGGGGGAGGAGCCGGTCCGGGTTAGCACGGTCGCGAACGATCCGTGACTTCAATGGTGTACCCGAGAGCCTTCTCAAGCAAACCCACAGGCCCCGGCGTACACCGAATGGCGGCACCTATGCTCGGGTTCGTGGAAAACCACTCCTCGCCTCGCACAGCGGCCTTCTTCGACCTGGACAAGACGGTCATTGCCAAGTCCTCGGCACTGACCTTCAGCAAGTCCTTCTACCAAGGCGGGCTGATCAGCCGCCGCGCCGCGCTGCGCACGGCCTACACGCAGTTCGTCTTCCTCGCCGGCGCTGCCGACCACGACCAGATGGAGCGGATGCGCACCTACCTCTCGGCGCTCTGCAAGGGCTGGAACGTCCAACAGGTCAAGGAGCTGGTCGCGGAAACCCTGCACGAGCTGATCGACCCGATCATCTACGACGAGGCGGCGTCGCTCATCGAAGAGCACCATGCCGCAGGCCGGGACGTGGTCATCGTCTCCACGTCGGGGGCCGAGGTGGTGGAACCGATCGGAGAGCTTCTGGGAGCCGACCGGGTCGTGGCCACACGGATGGTCGTCGGTGACGACGGCTGTTACACCGGCGAGGTGGAGTACTACGCGTACGGCCCGACCAAGGCGGAGGCCGTCCGCGAGCTCGCGGAGAGCGAGGGGTACGACCTGGCGCGCTGCTACGCGTACAGCGACTCCATCACGGACGTCCCGATGCTGGAGGCGGTGGGACATCCGCACGCGGTCAATCCGGACCGTGCACTCCGGCGGGAGGCGATCACCCGGGAATGGCCGATTCTCGTCTTCACCCGCCCGGTACGACTGAAGCAGCGACTGTCCTCGTTCTCTCTGCCGCCGCGACCCACCCTGATCGCGGCGGCAGCCGTGGGGGCGGCTGCCGCAGCCGGCCTCGTCTGGTACGCCAGTCGGCGTCGGCACGTTGCGGCCGCGAACGCAGCGACGACCCGCAGGGCGAGCGTCCGGGTTGTCCCGATGTGACGGCGAAAAGTAAAGAAGTCGGACCAGGACTTTCCCCGTCCCGCGCGCGGAGGTACAAAGGAGGTACGGCCCGCGAGACCTAGGGCATCCGAGAGGATCTCCTGTTGAGCAAGAAGGCCCCACGGACCGAACAACACGGAAGCCGAGTACCCACGCGACGTCGACCCGTCGATTACGGGCCAGCCGCACCAGGCGTAGGGCCAAGTTCCCCGCCTGATGGGTACATTTCGAGGACGCATGGTAACTCGGCGGACGTGCCAGCGGCGGTACCGGATCCGGTACCGCCGCAACCCTGTACGGGCTCGTGAGCAGCCCTTTTCCCCATGAGCGTCAAGGGATGTCGCCCCGGCCACCAACCCTGGCAGGCCGGCGGGCGGGGCTCGATGAGAGGTCAGGCGGCGCCGCGCTGCAACGCTTCACAGACGGCCGTCGACTCGCGGACGCCCAGTTCGACGGCGCGTCCGCAGTGCGCGATCCAGCGGGCCATCCCTTCGGGCGTGCCGGAGCAGTAGTCCTCGAAGGCCGCCACGTAGGCCGCGCGCCCCAGCTCCGCGTGACCGACCTCGGCCGGGCAGACCGCCTTGGGGTCCAGTCCACTGCCGATCAGCACGATGCGCTCGGCCGTCCGCGCCACCAGACCGTTCCCTGAGGTGAAGGGCCGCAGCGCCAGCAGTTCGCCGTGCACCACGGCGGCCACCACCAGAGCGGGAGCGGCGCTGCCCGCGACGACGAGTGCCGACAAGCCGTCGAGCCTGCCGTTGACCTCGTCCGCACCGGGCAACGGCGCCTCGATCAGCGGTTCGTCGACGGTCTCGCCTTCCTGCCGCGGCCGTCCGACCGAGTCACCTGCGTCGCCGACCGCGACCAGGTGCAGCCGGGCCAGCACGCGCAGCGGCGACTGCCGCCAAACGGACAGCAACTGCCCGGCCTCGGCGGTAAGCCTCAACGCGGCGCCGACCGCACGCGCCTCCGGGCCGGCGCCGAAGTCGCTCCTCCGCCGCACTTCCTCCAGGGCCCAGTCGGCTCCGGAGAGCGCCGCCGACGCGCGCGCCGCACGCAGGGCCGCCTCCGAAGAGACCTCGTTGCTACGGCGGCGCATCACTCGGTGCCCGTACACCCGATCGACGGCCTTGCGGACGGACTCCACGGTGTCGGGCACCCCCGGAAGCGCCCCCAGGGCGGCCAGCGGGTCAGCGGCATGCGTACTCATAGGTAGCGAGGCTACGCGCCCGCGCCACCCGCCCTCACCCCTGAGTGGCCTTCCTCATACGGTTCGGCAACCTGAGGCACGCGAACCACTACCCTAGGTGAGCATGAAGATCGCTTTCGTGGGGAAGGGCGGGAGTGGCAAGACGACGCTGTCCTCCCTCTTCATCCGCCATCTCGCGGCCACCGGAGACCCCGTGGTCGCGATCGACGCGGACATCAACCAGCATCTCGGCACCGCTCTCGGCCTCGACGAGGACGAGGCGGCGTCCCTTCCTTCGATGGGCGGCCACCTACCACTGATCAAGGACTACCTGCGGGGCGCCAACCCTCGGATCTCCTCGGCCGACGCCATGATCAAAACGACTCCGCCGGGCGCGGGTTCCCGGCTGCTGAGGGTCCACGAGGACAACGCCGTCCACGCGGCATGCGGTCGGCCGGTCACACTCGACCCCGGCGCAGTCACGCTCATGGTGACGGGGACCTTCACCGAGGCGGACCTGGGGGTGGCGTGCTACCACTCGAAGGTCGGGGCGGTGGAGCTGTATCTGAACCACTTGGTGGACGGCGCCGGGGAGTACGTGGTCGTCGACATGACAGCGGGGTCCGACTCGTTCGCGTCGGGGCTCTTCACCCGCTTCGACATGACGTTCCTGGTCGCGGAGCCGACCCGCAAGGGTGTGTCCGTCTACCGCCAGTACAAGGCGTACGCGCAGGACTTCGGGGTCGCCTTGAAGGTGGTGGGCAACAAGGTCCAGGGGCAGGACGACGTGGATTTCCTGCGCGCCGAGGTGGGCGACGACCTGCTGGCGACGGTGGCCCACTCCGGCTGGGTGCGTTCGGCCGAGAAGGGCCGTCCTGCACCCTTCGCCGCACTGGAGGAGGAGGTACGTACAGCGCTCAGCGAGCTGAAGGCCGCGGCGGACGCGGCGTACAAGCACCGCGACTGGGAGCGCTACACGCGACAGATGGTCCACTTCCACCTCAGGAACGCGCGGAGCTGGGGCAGTGCGAAGGCGGGGGTGGATCTCGCCGAGCAGGTCGACCCCGACTTCGTGTTGCGTGAGCCGGTGCCCCAGCACGCCTGGTGCTGACCCGATCATCCGCACGGACAGCCGCCGCATGGCAGCGTTCCGGCCCGCCCCCGCGCCGACGGGCAACCGCCGCCAGGGCACGCATCTTCCCCGCGCCGCCGGCACCCTCAGCCGTCACCCGTCAATGCCCGTCCCCGCCCGCGGTACTGCCGCCGCACCGCCTGGGCCCGTGCCCGCGGTAGCTGCCTCGCCTGAGGGGATCACGGTCCGGTGCAAGAGCCTCGGCGTACGGTCCGGATCGGACCGCGGGCCCCGGAGGAGTGGAGGTTCGGGTCCGCCCGATCAGCCCGGGGCGGGCCGGGCGGGCTCGCGGCACCAGCCACTCCTCCACAGGGGCGCCTGGTTCAGCTGGCCTGTCCCACTGCGGCAGCCGGCTTCCGGGGGCCGGCCCCCGCCGTGGAGGAGGTGGCCGGCGCGTCGGGCCTCGCAGCGAGGAAGCGCGCCCAGCCGTCGGGCGGGGCCTGACCGACCTTCAGGCTCTGGAGCTTCGCCAGCACGGCGGGGTCCTGGGCATCGAGCCAGTCGGCGAGTTGCCGGAAGGACACACAGCGCACCTCGGACTGCACACACATGTGAGCAATCGTTTCTTCGATGGCACGCATGTACGTGCCGCCGTTCCACGACTCGAAGTGGTTGCCGATGATCAGCGGGGCCCGGTTGCCCTGGTAGGAACGGTTGAACGCCTGGATGAGTCCGTCGCGCATCTGGTTCCCCCAGAAGCGGTGCATCGACGGGTCGCCCTTGGTGGTGCCCGACTGGTTGACCATGAAGTTGTAGTCCATGGACAGGGTCTGGAAGTCACGCCCCGGGACAGGGACGAGCTGCATCGAAAGGTCCCAGAGGCCTTCCTTCCGCTTGGGCCAGACCTGGTCGTTGACCCCGCTGGTGTCGTAGCGCCACCCCAGCTCCGCGGCGGCCCGCACGAAGTTCTTGCGGCCTTCCAGGCAGGGAGTACGCGCGCCGATCAGCTCCTTGTCGTAGTCGAACGGCAGGGGCTTCTCCGCTGTCAGTCCGGAGTTGGTCTTCCAGTTCTTCACGAAGGACTTGGCCTGGGCGATCTCGCTCTTCCAGTCCTCCACCGACCACGTGCCCACGCCCCGCCCCGGGCCACAGAAGTGGCCGTTGAAGTGGGTGCCGATCTCGTTGCCCTCGAGCCAGGCACCGCGGAGCTCCCGCACGGTGTCGCGGATGCCCTCGGCGTCGTTGAAGCCGATGTCGGAGCTGCCGGGGGCGTGACCCGGAGGGCGGTACAGGGAAGCCTTGTCCTCAGGCAGCAGGTAGACGCCGCTGAGGAAGTACGTCATGGTGGCGCCGTACTTCTTGGCGACGCTCCGGAAATGGGAGAAGAGTTTCTGGCTGTCCTCCCCTGCTCCGTCCCACGAGAAGACCACGAACTGGGGCGGCCGCTCGCCCGGCTTCATCCGCTTCGGCGGTGTCAGCCCGGGCTGCGGCCCGGTGAACGACGTCGAGCCGTCCCCGATGAGACGCACGGCGTTCTTCGGCGGCTCGGCGACCCGCTTGGCCCCCGCAGCGCCCTCGGCCTGCCGCGCATCGCCCGCGTCCGCGCATCCGGCAAGCCCTCCGACCAGCGCTGCTGCGACAGCACCGGCCGTAATCGTGTTCCTGACGGCCGTCATCGACCCGCCCTTCCGTGCTTCAGGTGCCTGTGATCGGGCCGCCAACGTCGCATCACGGGGGCAGGGCAGGAGGCATGCCGGGCCGAGATAAGACGACTAATCACCTTTACGGGTGAACGGATGCACCATTTGCGCGGAATGTCATGCCAGCGTCTTTACTCTGCATTACGATTCGTTTACTGAGAGTTGGCAGACCGATTAGTTGACGCCTGACGGCATCCGCCGGCGTTCTGCCCTTGCCCGGTCTCGCCCGGGCCCCTGCCCGGGTGGCGTCGAGCCCGTACGCCGTGAGCAACGCCCCTGCAAGCCGACCGCCTCACCTTTCCGGCAACCGCACTTTCGAGGAGACGGCAGCCATGACGTCCTGTATGCCCCCGCACACGAACGCAGCAGACCCGCCCGCTCCGTCCTCCTCATCGGAGCCGGCGGGCAGCCGCGCGCCGGACACCTCACATCGACCGCGGGAGCACAGCCCCCCGCCCCCGGGCCGGAGGTTTCGCATCGCCGGTGCCGACGTCTCGGCCTCGATCGCGGTCTTCCTGATCGCGCTGCCACTGTCCCTGGGCATCGCCCTGGCCACCGGAGCCCCGCTCCAGGCCGGACTCGTGGCGGCCGCCGTGGGCGGCATCGTCGTGGGTCGGCTCGGTGGCGCACCCCTGCAGGTGAGCGGGCCGGCGGCCGGACTGACCGTGGTGACGGCCGAACTCATCCAGCGTTACGGATGGCGCACGACCTGCGCCATCACCGTGCTCGCCGGTCTCGCCCAGCTCGGACTGGCCTCCCTGCGGGTCGCCCGTACGGCGCTCGCCGTGTCGCCGGCCATCGTGCACGGCATGCTGGCCGGCATCGGCGTGACCATCGCCCTGGCGCAGCTGCACATCGTCCTGGGAGGCACACCGCAGAGTTCCGTCGTCGACAACCTCGTCGAACTGCCGCAGCAGTTGGCTGCCGTCCATCCGGCCGCCCTCTCGGTCAGCGCGCTCACCATCATCGTGCTGCTGCTCTGGCCGCGGCTGCCCGGACGCGGTGGGAGGATCGCGCGCAAGGCGCCCGCCGCGCTCACGGCGGTGGCGGTGGCCAGCCTGTTCGCCTTCGCGGCCGGCCTGGACGTGCCCCGTGTCGATCTTCCGTCGTGGAGCAGTCACGCCCTGCCCGGACTCCCCGAGGGACCCGTGCTCGGTCTCGCCGCGGGGGTGCTCACCATCATGCTGGTGACCAGCGTGCAGTCGCTGCTCTCCGCGCTGGCCATCGACAAGCTGGTGGCGGCGCGCAAGAACCCCTCGACCCGGGTGCCCCGCGCGAACCTCGACCGCGAACTGGCCGGACTCGGGGCGGCCAACATCGCGTCCGGCGCGCTGGGCGGCCTCCCCGTGGCCGGCGTCGCGGTGCGGAGCGTGGCCAATGTGACGGCGGGCGCGGTGAGCAGGAACTCCACGATCCTGCACGGCGTGTGGGTGGTGCTCGCCGCCCTGGTCCTCGTACCCGTGATCGACCTGATCCCCCTTCCTGCCCTGGCCGCCCTCGTCATGGTCATCGGCATCCAGATGGTCAGCATCACGCACATCCGCAGCGTCACCCGGCACCGCGAAGCCCTCGTGTACGCGACGACGGTCCTCGGCGTGGTCCTGATCGGGATCCTGCAGGGCGTGGCCCTCGGCATCGTCGTCGCCACTGGCGTGTCCCTGCACCGGCTCGCCAGGACACGGATCACCCGGGAACGGCACGGCGGCACCGAGCACGTGCGGGTGCGCGGCCAGTTGACCTTCCTCGCCGTCCCGCGGCTGAGCCGCGCCCTCCACCAGATCCCGGGCGACGCCGACGTGGTCGTCGAGCTGGACGGCTCCTTCATGGACCACGCCGCCTACGACACGCTCCAGGACTGGCAGATGTCCCATGTGGCGCACGGGGGCCGGGTGCGGCTGACCGGCCGTTCGGGGAGCCGCATCGCCGAACCGTCGACCGGCAGGAACAGCTGCTGCCGCCCCTGGACGCCGTGGCGCAACCACCACTGCGGCGACCATCCCGCGGAGCCGTCCCGTACGACGGGGCATCAGCTCGCGAGCGGCCTGAGCTCCTTCCAGCGGAACACCGCTCCTCTCGTACGGGACGAGCTGGCGCGGCTCGCCCGCGACGGGCAGCGGCCGTCGCAGCTCTTCCTGACCTGCGCCGACTCACGGCTCGTGACCAGCATGATCACGTCGAGCGGGCCGGGCGACCTGTTCACCGTGCGCAACGTCGGCAATCTGGTTCCGCTGCCCGGTGAGGAGAGCGGCGACGACTCGGTGGCCGCAGCGATCGAGTACGCCGTGGAGGTGCTCCGCGTCCGGTCCGTCACCGTGTGCGGGCACAGTGGATGCGGGGCCATGCAGGCCCTGCTGACGAACCCGCCGCCCGCCGGACCCGTGACGCGGCCCGGTGCGGGCGCCCCGGCCGGCCGTCAGGAAACCTCCACCCCGCTGTCCCGCTGGCTGAGGCACGGGCTGCCGAGCCTGGAGCGCATGGGGAGCGGCGATCCCGGCCGGGTGCGGCTGTCCGGGCGACGCCCGGCGGACGCGGTGGAGCAGCTGTGCCTGAACAACGTGGTGCAGCAGTTGGACCATCTGATGACCCACGAGTGTGTGGCGCGGAGGGTGGCCGAGGGTTCCCTGGAACTCCACGGGATGTACTTCCATGTCGGCGAGGCACAGGCGTACCTGCTGACGCGCACCGGGGACGGACACGGCGTCTTCGAGCACGTGCCGGCGGCGGAGCTGCCGCGCAGGGAGGAGGCACCTGCGTGAGCCGGGTCCACCCGAGGGCGCGTCTCGGGCGGACGCCGTCCCGGGTGCACCGGGCCCGGGGCGGTGGCCCCGCCCCATGACGCGCAGGGAGGGGCAGGCGCCGAAACGCCCCGGCCCGGGGGCGGCGGACTGTCAGGCTCGCCGACGGGCAGCAGCAGGTTCCGGGTGCCCCGGCCGCAGACGGACGTACGGCCCCTGGGGCAGGCGGCAACCGGCAGACAACCGGGGCGCAGGCGGCAGCCGAACTGTCCGGTGCCCGGCAGCGGGCAAGCCGCTCGGTGCCGGGCAGCACCGGTGCCGGGCAGCACCGGTGGGCCGTCGGCACGCCCGAGCGGCAGGAGGCTGAAGCGTTCCAGCGCCCTCCAGGCGGCACGCCGCCAGGCGCCGGCCGGACCCCGAGCCCTGGGCCGGCGGCGTGGCCACGAGCCGGGGGAGGCCGGCCAGGCCGCGGGCCGCGAGCCCGAGCCGCCAGAAGCCGGCGTGCCCGATGAGGCCGGCATCCGGGAGGCAGCGGCGCGACGAGAGGCCGGCAGTCGCGTGCCGCGCGGGTACCCGCCGCCGCGACCGGAGGAACGCACGCGTGCGGGGCCGTGGTGGCGGTGAACCTCTCGGGGTGCGGAGACGTGAGGGTGGGTGTGGTGGTCCGGTTCGCCGCGGGTCGGCGGGGCCGTCCACCTGACCGTACAGTCCGTCCACCGCGTCACCGGCCGGCTCCGCGCCGGGTCCCGCACCCGCCAAGGACCCCCACCCATCGAGACAGAGGTCTAAACCAATAGCCGGGAACCCCTTGTCACCCGGGCATCCGGCTGGTGAGCTATGGGCCGGGACACAACGGACGCCCTGGGAATGGGAGATGTCGTGAGCAACGAGAGCCTGGCCAACCTCCTCAAGGAGGAGCGACGGTTCGCACCGCCTGCCGAGCTGGCCGCGCACGCCAACGTGACGGCGGAGGCGTACGAGCAGGCCACGGCGGACCGGCTCGCCTTCTGGGCCGAGCAGGCGCGTCGGCTGAGCTGGGCCAGTGAGCCGACCGAGACCCTCGACTGGTCGAACCCGCCCTTCGCGAAGTGGTTCGCCGACGGCAAGCTGAACGTGGCGTACAACTGCGTGGACCGCCATGTGGAGGCGGGTCTGGGCGACCGTGTGGCCATCCACTTCGAGGGCGAACCGGGCGACGGCCGGGCGATCACGTACGCGGAGCTCAAGGACGAGGTCAGCCGCGCGGCGAACGCGCTGACCGAGCTGGGTGTACAGAAGGGCGACCGGGTCGCCGTCTACATGCCGATGATCCCCGAGGCGGCCGTGGCGATGCTGGCGTGCGCCCGCATCGGTGCCCTGCACTCCGTGGTCTTCGGCGGCTTCTCGGCTGACGCGATCGCCGCACGGATCGTGGACGCCGACGCCAAGCTCGTGATCACCGCGGACGGCGGCTACCGGCGCGGAAAGCCGTCCGCGCTGAAGCCCGCGGTCGACGAGGCCCTCAGCCGGGTCTCGCAGGTCGAGAAGGTGCTCGTGGTGCGCCGCACCGGGCAGGACGTGGCCTGGACTGAGGGCCGCGACGTGTGGTGGCACGAGGCCGTCGGGCGGCAGAGCGCGGAGCACACGCCCGAGGCGTTCGACGCGGAGCACCCGCTGTTCATCCTCTACACCTCCGGCACCACCGGGAAGCCGAAGGGCATCCTGCACACCTCGGGCGGCTACCTCACGCAGGCGGCGTTCACCCACCACGCGGTGTTCGACCTGAAGCCGGAGAGCGACGTCTACTGGTGCACTGCGGACATCGGCTGGGTCACCGGCCACTCGTACATCGTCTACGGGCCGCTCGCCAACGGCGCCACGCAGGTCATGTACGAAGGCACCCCGGACACGCCGCACCAGGGCAGGTTCTGGGAGATCGTGGAGAAGTACGGCGTCACGATCCTCTACACGGCGCCGACCGCGATCCGCACGTTCATGAAGTGGGGCGATGACATCCCCGCCAAGTTCGACCTGTCCAGCCTCCGCATCCTGGGGTCGGTCGGCGAGCCGATCAACCCGGAGGCGTGGGTCTGGTACCGGGAGCACATCGGCGGTGGGCGGTGTCCGATCGTCGACACGTGGTGGCAGACGGAGACCGGAGCGATGATGATCTCTCCGCTCCCGGGTGCGACCGAGACGAAGCCCGGGTCGGCCCAGCGCCCGTTGCCGGGCATCGCGGCCACCGTCGTCGACGACGAGGCGCGCGAGGTGCCGAACGGCGGGGGCGGCTACCTCGTCCTCACCGAGCCGTGGCCGTCGATGTTGCGCACCATCTGGGGTGACGACCAGCGGTTCATCGACACCTACTGGTCCCGCTTCGAGGGCCGGTACTTCGCGGGCGACGGGGCCAAGAAGGACGACGACGGCGACATCTGGCTGCTGGGCCGGGTCGACGACGTGATGCTGGTGTCCGGCCACAACATCTCCACCACGGAGGTGGAGTCGGCGCTGGTCTCCCACCCGAAGGTCGCCGAGGCCGCGGTCGTGGGCGCGGCGGACGAGACGACGGGCCAGGCGATCGTGGCGTTCGTGATCCTGCGCGGCGCGGCGGCGGCCCAGGCGGAGTCCGACGCAGAGGGGCTCGTCACCGAGCTGCGCAACCACGTCGGCGCGACCCTCGGTCCGATCGCGAAGCCGAAGCGGGTCCTTCCGGTGGCGGAGCTGCCGAAGACCCGCTCGGGGAAGATCATGCGCCGGCTGCTGCGGGACGTCGCGGAGAACCGGGCCCTCGGGGACGTGACCACTCTGACTGATTCCTCCGTTATGGACCTTATTCAGGCGAAGCTGCCCGCAGCGCCCAGCGAGGGCTGAGTCCGCCCGGAGGTGCGCCCGCAGCCATGACGGCGGGGCGCACTGGGCCGGCCACGCGCCGTACAACCCGCACGTCGGATGCGCGAACGGCACTCCGACCCACCCTTCACCGGCGCGGACACAGCACCGCCCCAGCGCGACAAAACCACCCGAGACCACCCGGCGCCAGCGCGCCGGGTGGTCATTTTGTGGCTAGAGTGCATATTGTCCGAAATTCCCTTGCGCTCGCCTTGTAGGGTATGGGTCGCATCAACCAATCGATAAAGAGTCCAAGGGGTGCCGGGAAGTCTGGTCGGCATGTGCTTCGTCATGCCCGCTTACTGACACGACCGGAGGTCCCTGGACCGTGGCCGCGCCCAAGACGACCAACAACAACTCCGAGCGCAAGTTCCTCGGCCGTCTCTCCCTCCCCGAGCGGACGTTCGTCGCGGAGGCCCTCCGCACGGAGACGGTGGGCGGCGTCCTGCTGCTCCTCGCCGCGGTCGCGGCACTCATCTGGGCGAACTCCCCGCTCGGCGACACCTACGAGTCGGTCCGCGACTTCCACATAGGCCCCGAGTCGCTCCACCTGGACCTGTCACTCCAGCACTGGGCTGCCGACGGACTGCTCGCGATCTTCTTCTTCGTCGCCGGCATCGAGCTCAAGCGAGAACTCGTGGCGGGCCAACTGCGCGACCCCAGGGCCGCCGCCCTCCCGGTCGTCGCGGCGCTCTGCGGCATGGTGGCACCCGCCCTCGTGTACGTCGTGGTCAACACCACCGGCGGCGGCTCCCTGAGCGGCTGGGCCGTGCCCACCGCCACCGACATCGCGTTCGCCCTGGCCGTGCTCGCCGTCATCGGCACGTCGCTGCCCTCGGCGCTCCGCGCGTTCCTGCTCACGCTGGCCGTCGTCGACGACCTGTTCGCAATCCTGATCATCGCGGTCTTCTTCACCAGCGACCTGAACTTCGCCGCCCTGGGCGGAGCCGTCGCCGGTCTGGTCGTCTTCTGGCTGCTCCGGCGCCTGGAGGTGCGCGGCTGGTACATCTACGTGCCGCTCGCCCTGGTGATCTGGGGCCTGATGTACAACAGCGGCGTCCACGCCACCATCGCCGGTGTCGCCATGGGCCTGATGCTGCGCTGCCACCGCCGCGAGGGCGAGGAGGCGTCCCCCGGTGAGCACATCGAGCACCAGGTGCGCCCCCTGTCGGCCGGCTTCGCCGTCCCGATGTTCGCGCTGTTCTCCGCAGGTGTGTCCGTCTCCGGCGAGGCCCTCGGTGACGTCTTCACCAAGCCGGAGACGCTCGGCGTCGTCCTCGGCCTGGTCGTCGGCAAGGCGTTCGGCATCTTCGGCGGCACGTGGCTGACGGCCCGCTTCACCCGTGCACAGCTCAACCCGGACCTGGCCTGGGCCGACCTCTTCGCCGTCGCCACACTGGCCGGCATCGGCTTCACGGTGTCGCTGCTCATCGGCGAACTCGCCTTCGAGGGCGACTCCACGCTCACCGACGAGGTCAAGGCCGCCGTCCTCATCGGCTCGCTCATCGCCGCACTGCTCGCCACGGTCCTGCTGAAGCTGCGGGTGCGCAAGTACCAGGCCCTCGTCGAGGTGGAGGAGCGCGACGAGGACATGAGCGGCATCCCCGACGTCTACGAGGCGGAAGACCCGGAGCACCACCGCAGGCTCGCCGAGATCTACGAGCGCAAGGCCGCCGAGCACCGGCGGCGGGCGGAGCAGCACCGGCTGAAGGCCGAGGAGGCGGCGCAGCACGCCGACGAGGCCGCGCAGCAGGCCGCAGGGAACGGGCGGCAGGCCGACGACACGGGGGCATCGCGCGGCGACGCCGACGGTCCGGCATGATCTGAGGTCGGACCCCGAGGCGGGGCACCGCACGCAGGACGCCGTACGCGGCGGGCCGCAGGCCCCGACCGGACCGCGGCAGCCGCACGCGGGCCGCCGTGCACCCGCCGGAAGGGCCGACCCACAGGCCGTACCAGGAGAGAGGGAGCTAGACATGAGCGACCCCGCCGACAAGACCGCGAGGGCCGGCAGCGCCGCGTTCGCCACCCGCGAGAACAGCGCCGCGCCGGGCGCGAGCGGTGTGCCGGACCTGAACGGCGGTCAGCCGACGCTGGGGCAGCTGGTCGCTTCCGCGACCACCGAGATGTCCGCTCTGGTGCACGACGAGATCGCGCTGGCCAAGGCGCAGCTGCGGCAGGACGTCAAGCGCGGCGCCGCCGGCAGCGCCGGGCTGGTGGCCGCCGCCACCGTGCTGCTCTTCTCGCTGCCGATGCTCAGCTTCGCGCTGGCGTACGGCTTCCAGGCGTGGACCGGCTGGCACCTGTCCGTCTGCTTCCTCCTGTCGTTCGCGGTGAACGTCGTCGTCGCCGTGGTGTGCGGGCTCGTCGGGGTCTCCCTGATGAAGAAGGCCAAGCAGGGCAAGGGTCCGCAGAAGACGGCCGCATCCGTCAAGGAGACCGCCGCGGTGCTGCAGAACGCCAGGCCGCACCCGCGCCCCGACAGCCGTCCGGCACTGGAGAAGGCCGAGCCTGTGGCACGCTCGTCTGCATGACCGTCCCTGAGAGCAGCACCGGCAACCCTCCCGGCCCGTCCGGCCACCCCGTGCGGATCGAGGGCCCCTGGACCCACCGCGACGTGGCCGCGAACGGGGCGCGCTTCCACATCGCGGAGCTGGGTGACGGTCCGCTGGTCCTGCTGCTGCACGGCTTCCCGCAGTTCTGGTGGACCTGGCGGCACCAGCTGACCGCGCTGGCCGAAGCCGGTTTCCGGGCGGTGGCCATGGACCTGCGCGGGGTGGGCGGCAGCGACCGCACGCCCCGGGGCTACGACCCCGCGAACCTGGCGCTCGACATCACCGGGGTCGTCAGGTCCCTGGGTGAGCCCGACGCCGCTCTCGTGGGCCATGACCTGGGCGGCTACCTGGCGTGGACGGCGGCGGTGATGCGGCCGAAGCTGGTGCGGCGCCTGGTGGTGTCCTCGATGCCGCACCCGCGTCGCTGGCGCTCCGCGATGCTGTCGGACGTGAGCCAGTCCCGCGCCGGCTCCTACGTGTGGGGCTTCCAGCGCCCGTGGCTGCCGGAGCGGAAGCTGGTCGCGGACGACGCGGCACTGGTCGGTGAACTCATCCGGGAGTGGTCCGGGGCGCGGACCCCCGACGACGAGACACTCGGCGTCTACCGGCGGGCGATGACGATCCCGTCGACAGCGCACTGCTCGATCGAGCCGTACCGGTGGATGGTGCGGTCCATGGCACGCCCGGACGGCTACCAGTTCAACCGGCGCATGAAGCGTCCCGTGCGGGTTCCCACGCTGCATCTGCACGGCTCGCAGGACCCGGTGATGCGCACGCGCAGCGCCGCGGGGTCGGGTGAGTACGTCGAAGCACCCTACCGCTGGCGGCTGTTCGACGGGCTCGGCCACTTCCCGCACGAGGAGGACCCGATGGCCTTCTCCACCGAACTCGTCGGCTGGCTCAAGGACCCCGAACCCGATCGCTGAGCACCACCGCACCGCTTCCCGTCCGGGGCACGGCGGAAGCCGCACGAAGCCGCAGGAACGGTTGTCCTACGAACAGCCAAATGCCGTCCGCATAGGCCAATTGGCTGTCCCTCAGGCGGTTACCGACCTTGGGGCACGGGCACACGTCGGGGTATGGGCTGGACGCACGACCATGTTGACGCCGCACACGACCGCCGCTCGGCATCCGCCGCGCCGACTCCCGAGAGGAGCGGGCCGCAGGAGGCCGTGTCGGACGGCCATCTCGGGATCCCCCGCATCCTGCGCCGCCGGGCACGGTGGGTCTCCGCCCGGCTGCGACACCATCCGCGCGGCTGACCGTCCCGCAGGCGCGGGGCGGCCGGCGAGGCCGCGCCGCACGTCCCGCCCGTCGGAGGCCGACGTACGGTCGGCAAGGCCGGCGCGGTCGGTGTGAACGTCCTCGGGTCTCCTGACCGCTGCCGCCGTCGGCAGCCCGGGCGGCCGTCGCCCGCACGACGCCGACACCGCTCGGCACACCGGCCGCAGGGACCCGCAGTACGGCCCACGAGAGCCGCCGCCGGCGGCGGGACCGCACCCACGGAGTCCCGCCGCCGCGCCGGACGGCCGCGTCAGAGGGCGCAGCCCTGGCTGTCGACCTGCTGCCCGGCGCTCAGGCCCAGCGCGATGTCCTCGCGGATCTCGTCGACCGTCAGCGCGTAGCCGGTGTTCGGGTCGTCCAGGGACCGCGCGAAGATCACGCCGTACACCTTCCCGTCCTCGGTCAGCAGCGGCCCGCCGGAGTTGCCCTGCCGGACCGTCGTGTACAGCGAGTACACGTCGCGCCGGACCTCTCCGCGGTGGTAGATGTCCGGACCGTCGGCGTTGATGCGACCCCGGACACGCGCCGAGCGCACGTCGTACGCGCCGTTCTCCGGGAAGCCCGCGACGATCGCACCGTCGCCGCTGCGCGCGTCCGTCTCGGTGAACTCCAGTGCCGGAGCCCTGAGGTCCGGCACGTCCAGCACGGCGATGTCCCGCGCCCAGTCGTAGAGGACGACCGTCGCGTCGTACAGCCTCCCCTCACCGCCTATCTGGACGGTCGGCTCGTCGACCCCGCCCACCACGTGGGCGTTCGTCATGACCCTGCGCTCCCCGAACACGAAGCCCGTGCCCTCCAGGACCTTGCCGCAACTGCGGGCCGTGCCGACGACCTTCACGATCGACCGCTGTGCGCGTGCCGCGACGGGACTGTTGACGAGCGCCGGGTCGGGCGGCTGTACCTCGGCGATCGGCTCGTTGGCGAACGGGCTGAACACCTGCGGGAAGCCGTTCCGGGCCAGCACCGTGGTGAAGTCCGTGAACAGCGTGGACGCCTGGGCGGGCATCACCTGCTCCACCCCCAGCAGCACCTTGGAGCTGCGCACCTCCTTGGCCACGGTCGGCACGGACGTCCAGGCCAGGGCCGAACCGATCAACCAGGCCACCAGCAGCATCGCCATCACGTTGACGAGAGCGCCTCCGGTGGCGTCCAGGGCGCGCGCAGGCGACCAGGTGATGTGGCCGCGCAGCCTGTTGCCCAGGTGCGTGGTGAGGGTCTGCCC
Organism: Streptomyces sp. CC53; assembly: GCF_001865245.1. GTDB lineage: Bacteria > Actinomycetota > Actinomycetes > Streptomycetales > Streptomycetaceae > Streptomyces. The sequence goes on from NZ_MKXB01000151.1 coordinate 59,108, forward strand.
GACGGAGGCGGCGATCAGCACCACCGCGACGGCGATGATCGCGGCGGTCGTCGACACCTCCGCGTCCCCGGTGAGGGGCCCCCAGGCCAGCGGCAGCAGGTAGACGGCCACGAGGCCGCCGCCGAGGAAGCCGACCACGGACAGGATGCCGACCACGAACCCCTGGCGGTACCCGACGATCGCGAACCACACGGCGGCGACCAGCAGCAGAATGTCCAGCACGTTCACCGTCATGAGCCTCACAGATCATCGCCGGCCGCCCTGGGGCCGGTCACCCCGTACCCGTACGGCCGCGGGGTGCGGCCGTCACCTGTCCTGCCACCCTGTCATGCACGCGCGTCGAGTGGGACCTGCTTCCTCCTGTCCCACGGCTGCTCCCACCCCGCGAAGTGCAGGATCCGGTCGATCACCCCGGCCGTGAAGCCCCAGACGAGGGCCGACTCCACCAGGAACGCGGGCCCCCGGTAGCCGCTGGGATGGACCACGGTGGCGCGGTTGGCCGGGGCCGTGAGATCCGGCCACGGGTACGGTGAACACCCGCGCGGTCTCGCCCGGATCGACGGCGCCCACAGGGCTGGGCGTCCGCCACCATCCCAGTACGGGCGTGACGACGAAACCGCTCACCGGGATGTAGAGGCGCGGCAGCACGCCGAAGACCTGGACGCCTCCGGGGTCGAGGCCGGTCTCCTCCTCGGCCTCGCGCAGCGCGGCGCGCAGCGGCCCCAGGGTCGCCGGGTCACCGTCCTCGGGATCGAGCGCACCGCCGGGGAAGGACGGCTGGCCGGCGTGCGAGCGGAGGGTGCCGGCCCGCTCCATCAGCAGCAGCTCCGGGCCGCGCGCCCCCTCACCGAACAGCACCAGGACGGCCGCCTGCCGTCCTCCGGACGCGGGGGGCAGGTACCGGCTGAGCTGCTCGGGAGCGATGGTGCGCGTCGAGCGCGAGACCGGCTCCAGCCAGTCGGGCAGCCCGTCGGCGGTGACGTCCACCGGCACGGCCTGCGTCCGCCCGGGCGCGGCGTCGTGCGGCCGCGGCGCCAGGGACCCGGGCTCGCCGCCCTGGGCGGCGCCGTGACCGGGCACGGCCGCGGGACCCGGCTCGATGCCCGCGGCCCTGGCGCGCCGGGCACGGCGCGGATCCGGCGCGGAAACCTTCGCAGGGTCCGCGGCGGCCCTCCCGCCTCGTGCGGGCTCTCCCGCCGACCGCCGGCGGGTCTCACGGCCGGACCGGCCCTCCGGGCCGCGATCGGCTCCGGCGGCGCCGGTGCTTTCTTCTCTCGCTCGCGTCATAGGCACCCCCGCATCTCACAACGTGTGTCGGGCACAGGTTCGTTCCGACGTGCGCCCCGGCCTTCGGCGTCCCTGACGCCCGGTCCGGCTGCCGGCTCGCGCCCGGCCGGGTCGGGACCGGTCAGGCACCGAAGCCACTGCCCGGTGTGTCCTCCGCTCCGACGGCGGCTCCCTGGCCGGTGCCCAGGGGTGCGGCGGGGCGGCCCGGAAAGTCCGGCGGCGGGGCGAGGCGCTGGCCCGGGTAGCCGCCCATCTCGTACTTGAGCAGCTTCTTCGCCTTCTCCGGGTCCGTCTCCCCCTCGCCGTACGCGGGGCAGAGGTGGGCGATCGGGCAGGCCCCGCAGGCCGGTTTACGGGAGTGGCAGATGCGGCGGCCGTGGAAGATCACGCGGTGGGACAGCATCGTCCAGTCGGACTTGGGGAACAGGCCGCAGATCTCCTCCTCGACCTTCTCGGGGTCTTCCTGTGCGGTCCACTTCCAGCGCCGCACCAACCGCCCGAAGTGGGTGTCGACGGTGACGCCGGGGACGCCGAACGCGTTGCCGAGGACGACGTTCGCGGTCTTGCGGCCGACCCCGGGGAGGGTGACCAGGTCCTCCAGGCGCCCCGGCACTTCCCCGTCGAAGCGGTCCCGCAGGGCCGTGGAGAGGCCGATCAGCGACCTGGCCTTGGCGCGGAAGAACCCGGTCGGCCGGATGACCTCCTCCAGTTCCTCCGGCACGGCGGCCGCCATGTCCTCCGGCGTCGGGTACTTCGCGAAGAGCCCGGGCGTCGTCTGGTTGACGCGCAGGTCCGTGGTCTGGGCGGACAGGACGGTGGCGACGAGCAGTTCGAAGGGGTTGCGGAAGTCGAGTTCGGGGTGGGCGTAGGGGTAGACCTCGGCGAGTTCGCGGTTGATGCGCCGCGCCCGCCGCACCAGGGCCAACCGCGACTCCGGCTGGGCCGGCCTGCCGCTCTCGGGCGACTTGGCGCCCCCGGTCTGCTTGGCGCTCCCGCTCGGCTTCGCCCTCTTGGCCGGCTCGGTGCCCTTGCCCCGGCCGGTGCTCCTGCCCTGGTCGGCGCTCTTGCCGGCATGGGCGGTGCCGGCAGCCTTCGCGCCGGTACCGGTGGCGCGGCCGGTCCTGGCCTCGCTGGCCGCCCTGCCGGGGCCTCGGGACTTCCCGGCCCCGGCGGTGGTGCCGGTTCCGTCCGGCGCCCCCGGCTTGCCGCGTGCCCCGGCCCTGCCCGACGCCGCGGCCTGGCCGGCAGCCCCGCTCGCGCCGGGGGCGGAGGACGTGGCGGCTTGCGCCGGCCGGCCGGTACCGGCGCCGGTCGTTCCCCGTACGGGCTCCGCGGCCCGGGCCGCACCGCTCCTGCGGCCGGTTCCCCGCTTCCCCCGCCCATCCGCCTCAGTTGGCCGATTCGCCCCGTTTGCCGACTTTCCGGCTTCCTTCGCGGTCACGGGCGACACCTGTTCGCCCACAGCGGAATTCTGTTCCCCGGACACTCTTCCGGCCCCCTCGGCCTGCGCTCTCACCGGCGACTTGGACACCCGGCCAGCCTAAGCGCGCCCGCCGGGATCCGCCCTGGGCACGGGCGATGAGGACCCAATCGGGCCCCTGCCGTACGGACACGCGAACCGGTGCGTCAAACTTGTTGTGATTGATCGCACGATGATTACCCTGCGGACGCCGGGTCGCACACCACCGCCGCGCGCAGCGCCCCCCGGACGAGGGCCGCGGCGTCCGGCATCATGGGGACCAACGTCCCTGAGCAGGTCGACATAGGAGAGTACTCGTGGACGACGTTCTGCGGCGCGCCCCGCTCTTCGCGGCGCTCGATGACGAGCAGGCCGCGGAGCTCCGCGCCTCGATGAGTGAGGTGACCCTCGCCCGCGGCGACTCGCTCTTCCACGAGGGCGACCCGGGAGACCGGCTCTACGTGGTCATGGAGGGCAAGGTCAAGCTCCACCGGACCTCCCCCGACGGCCGCGAGAACATGCTGGCCGTCCTCGGCCCCGGAGAGCTCATCGGCGAACTGTCCCTGTTCGACCCGGGTCCGCGCACGGCCACGGCCACCGCCCTGACCGAGGTCAAGCTGCTCGGACTCGGCCACGGCGACCTCCAGCCCTGGCTGAACGCCCGCCCCGAGGTCGCGGCCGCCCTGCTGCGCGCCGTCGCGCGCCGCCTCCGCAAGACCAACGACCAGATGTCCGACCTGGTCTTCTCCGACGTCCCCGGCCGGGTGGCACGTGCCCTCCTCGACCTGTCGCGCCGCTTCGGCGTCCAGTCGGAGGAAGGCATCCACGTGGTGCACGACCTGACCCAGGAGGAGCTGGCCCAGCTGGTCGGCGCCTCCCGCGAGACCGTCAACAAGGCACTGGCCGACTTCGCGGGCCGCGGCTGGCTGCGCCTGGAGGCGCGCGCCGTGATCCTGCTGGACGTGGAGCGCCTCGCGAAGCGCTCCCGCTGACCGCGGGCGCCGGGCCCCGAGGACCGGGCGCCGCACGGCCGCCGGCGCCAAGAACGCCGCAGAGGGCCGCCCCGCATCCGGCCGGATCGACACCGTCGACCGGTGGGCGCGCGGGGCGGCCCTCCTGCTGTGCTGCCGCCCCTTCACGCGCGCGCAGCGGCGCGCCCGTCCGGCAGGGGCCCGGCGGTCACTTCTTCTTGCCGTCCACGATCACCGGCGTGCCCCCACCGTCACCGCACGGCACCGCGTACACCGGGTTGCTCGCGGCAGCCTCCTTGTACGCCTCGATGCACTGGTTGAACAGGACCTTGTCCGTCAACGACTCGTTGAGGATCGTGTTGGCCTTCGCGATGCCCTCGGCCTCGATGCGGCGGCGCTCCGCCTCCGCCTTGGCGGTGCGGGCGGCCTCCTGGGCCCGCTCGGTGGCCTGCTCCTGCTGGATCTTCCGGTCGATCTGCTCCTGGAGCTTCTCCGACGGCCGTACGTTCCGCAGGTTCACCGTCGTGACGTCGATGCCGCGGGGGGCCAGCCGCTCCTTGACCAGCTTCCCGATCTCGGCGTTGATCCGCTCGCGGGCGGACGTGTAGCCCTCCTCGCTGGTGTAGCGGGCGAAGACGTTGCGGACGATCTCGCGGCTGTCCGGGTAGACCAGCCGCTGCTGGATGGCGGCCTCGTTGCCGGCGAGCCGGTACAGCTCGACGGCCTTCGTCGGTGCGACCGCCCACTTCACGGTCACCTCGGCGTACATCACGCCGCCCTGCGAGGAACGGACCTCGACCACGTCCTTGTCCGACAGGTTCAGGTCGACGGGGCGCGTCGAGAAGCTGGTGACGTCGGTGAACGGCGAGATGACGTTCATACCGGGCTTCATCGGCGAGCCGACCTTGCCGAAGGTCACCGGCACACCGACCTCGTACGCACTGACGACGTGCAGGCAGCTCAGCAGGCCGGCGAGGATTCCGGCGAGCAGCGCGCCGACGGCACCGAGCCGGAACCCGGACCGGTCGGTGCTCCGCGACACCACGTACAACACGACCGCTGCGATGAGCAGCAGAATGCCCAGAACGAACACAGGGACCCCCCATTCGAGCGATGACGCTGGTAAAGGGAGCGTAAAGCACCGCATGGTGCCCGGGACATGCCGATCCCGTGCAGGTAAGGCCACGTTTCCGCTTCCGGATGCGCCCCTGCCGCCCGCGACCGTCGGTCAGATCAGGCCGTGGTCCGCGAGGTACTCCAACTGCGCCCGCACCGACAGCTCCGCCGCCGGCCACAGCGACCGGTCCACGTCGGCGTACACCCGGGCCACGACCTCCGCGGGGGTCACGTACCCGTCCTCCACGGCCGTCTCGACCTGGGCCAGCCGGTGGGCCCGGTGGGCGAGGTAGTACTCGACGGCACCCTGCGCGTCGTCCAGGACCGGCCCGTGCCCCGGCAGGACCGTGTGCACCCCGTCGTCGACGGTCAGGGAGCGCAGCCGCCGCAGCGAGTCCAGGTAGTCACCGAGCCGTCCGTCCGGATGGGCCACCACCGTGGTCCCGCGGCCCAGGACCGTGTCCCCGGTGAGCACCGCCCGGTCCGCCGGCAGGTGGAAGCTCAGCGAGTCGTGGGTGTGCCCGGGTGTCGGGACGACCCGCAGCTCCAGCCCGCCGACCGCCACGGTCTGCCCCGCCGACAGGCCCTCGTCCCCGAGGCGCAGCGCCGGGTCGAGGGCGCGCACGCGGGTCCCGGTCAGCTCCGCGAAGAGGCCCGCGCCCTCGGCGTGGTCGGGGTGGCCGTGGGTGAGCAGCGTCAGGGCGACCCGCTTGCCCAGGCGCTCCGCGGTGTCCCGTACGTGCCGCAGGTGGCCCTCGTCGAGCGGGCCCGGGTCGACGACGACGGCGAGCTCCGAGTCGGGCTCGGAGAGGATCCAGGTGTTGGTGCCGTCCAGGGTCATGGCGGAGGGGTTGGGCGCCAGGACGTTCACGGCCCGTTCGGTGGCGGGCCCGGACACCACGGCCCCGCGCGGCTGACCCGGGAGGGCGGCGGCGTCGGTCATGCCTCACCACCTCCGGCCGTGTCGGGGCGTACGCCACTGGGCACGTGCTTCGTGAACTCATCATGCCCCGGCCAGCTCAGCACCACCTGCTCGCCCTCCAGCCGGGCCTGCGCGAGCACCGGGGCCAGGTCCCGGCCGCGTGCCCCGGCGAGCGCCGCCGCCGGGGAACCGTACGCGGTGAGGGTGCGGAGCGTCGCGATGGTGGGCGGCATCATCAGCAGCTCGCCCTTGTCGTAGCCGGCCGCCGCGTCCTCGGGGCGGGTCCACACCGTCCGGTCGGCCTCGGAGGAGGCGTTGCGGGTGCGCTGGCCGCTCGGGAGGGCCGCCACGAAGAACCAGGTGTCGTAGCGGCGCGGCTCTAACTCGGGGGTGATCCAGCGGGCCCACGCCCCGAGCAGGTCGGACCGCAGCACGAGGGCGCGCCGGTCGAGGAACTCCGCGAAGGGCAGCTCCCGGGCCACGAGGGCGGCCCGGTCGGCCTCCCAGTCGTCGCCGGTCGTGTCCGCCACGACCGTGTGCGGATCGGGTCCGGCCAGCAGGACCCCGGCCTCCTCGTACGTCTCGCGGACCGCGGCGCACACGATCGCCTGCGCCTCGGCGGGCTCCGCCACCCCGAGGCGGGCCGCCCACTCCTCTGGCGCCGGGCCGGCCCACCGGACCGGCTGCTCGTCCCGCGGGTCGACCCCGCCGCCCGGGTAGGCGTAGGCGCCGCCCGCGAACGCCATGGACGTCCGTCGGCGCAGCATGTGCACCTCGGGCCCGAGGCCGGCCTCGCCGTCCCGCAGCAGCATGACGGTGGCGGCCCGCCGCGGCACCGCCGGCGTCAGCTCGCCGGCCGCGAGGGCGCGGATGAGGCCGGGCCATTCCGGCGGGTACCACTGACCATTGGGCTGACCGTAAGGCATGGCCGGAGCCTATGCGGATCAACCGGCGCGGAGAAGGGCGGCCCGTACGGAGAACCGCCCCGCCGCGCCCGCGAGGGCCGCAGCGGGACGGAAAGAGCCCCCGGCGGCGGGAACCGGCCGGCGGGACCCTTCCTTCGGGAGGCCCGCCGCCGTCCGGGAGGGCTCTCCCGGGTGTCTGCCCGTCAGCCCTCTTCCGGCAGCAGCTCCACCTGGAGCTCCACCTCGACCGGCGCGTCCAGCGGCAGCACGGCCACACCGACGGCGCTGCGGGCGTGCACGCCCCGGTCGCCGAGGACCTCGCCCAGCAGCTCGCTCGCGCCGTTCAGCACGGCGGGCTGCCCGGTGAAGTCCGCGGCCGACGCGACGAAGCCGACCACCTTCACGACGCGCGCGATGCGGTCCAGGTCACCCGTGACCGACTTCACCGCGGCCAGCGCGTTGAGCGCGCAGATGCGCGCGAGGTCCTTCGCCTCCTCGGCGGTGACCTCGGCGCCGACCTTGCCGGTGACCGGAAGCTTCCCGTCCACCATCGGCAGCTGCCCCGCGGTGTACACGTACGCGCCGGACCGCACGGCCGGCTGATACGCGGCGAGCGGCGGGACGACCTGCGGCAGCGTCAGCCCGCGCTCCGCGAGGGCGGCCTCGACGCGCCCGGTCACTGCTTCTCCCGCTTGAGGTACGCCACGAGCTGCTCCGGGTTGTTCGGGCCGGGGACGACCTGGACGAGCTCCCAGCCGTCCTCGCCCCAGGTGTCCAGGATCTGCTTGGTCGCGTGCACGAGAAGGGGCACGGTCGCGTATTCCCACTTGGTCATGGGGCCGACTGTATCCGCTCCGCGGGCATGCCCAGGGGCGGCCTCCTGCGTGGGTGACACGGCGACTGGTTACGCTCGCTGGTGTGAGCAGGCTCCAGGTCGTCAGCGGCAAGGGCGGTACCGGTAAGACGACGGTCGCCGCCGCCCTCGCGCTCGCCCTCGCGGCGGAGGGCAGACGGACCCTCCTCGTGGAGGTCGAAGGCAGACAGGGCATCGCACAGCTCTTCGCGACGGAGGCGCTCCCCTACGAGGAGCGCAAGATCGCCGTCGCACCGGGCGGCGGGGAGGTGTACGCCCTCGCGGTCGACGCGGAGCGGGCACTCCTCGACTACCTCCAGATGTTCTACAAACTGGGCGCGGCGGGCCGGGCGCTGAAGAAGCTCGGCGCGATCGACTTCGCGACGACGATCGCCCCCGGCGTACGGGACGTCCTGCTCACCGGCAAGGTGTGCGAGGCGGTGCGCCGCAAGGGGAAGGACGGCGGCTTCGTCTACGACCACGTGGTGATGGACGCCCCGCCGACCGGCCGCATCACCCGCTTCCTGAACGTCAACGACGAGGTGGCGGGCCTGGCCAGGATGGGCCCCATACACAACCAGGCGCAGGCCGTGATGCGGGTGCTGAAGTCGCCCGAGACGGCGGTGCACCTGGTGACGCTGCTGGAGGAGATGCCGGTCCAGGAGACCGCCGACGGCATCGCCGAGCTGCGCGCCGCCGACCTGCCGGTGGGGAACGTGTTCGTGAACATGGTGCGTCCGCAGCTGCTGGACGAGGACGCGGTACGGGCCGCCACGGCCGGGCGCCGCGAGGGCATCGCGCAGGCCCTGGCGGCTGCGGGGGTGGCGGGCCCCGAGGGGCTGGTGGGCCCGCTGCTGGAGGAGGCCGCCGACCACGCCCACCGGGTCGGGTTGGAGCGGGAGCAGCGGGAGGCCCTGGCGAAGCTGGACGTCCCGGCGTACGAACTGCCGCTGCTGGGTGAGGGCGTGGACCTGGCGGCGCTGTACCGGTTGGCGAGGGAACTACGGAAGCTCGGGGTGGGCGCATGACGACGGCCGACGCGGTGCACGAGGCCCCCGGCGGCACGGGGAAGGCCCCAGGCACGGTGGGCGGGGCCCGCGGAGCGGGGGCCCGGCGTCGACGACCGGAGGGCGCGGCCGCGGGGGGCGCGGTACGACGGCCGGAGGGCGCGGTCCCGGAGGCGGCGGCTCCGCGGCGGCGGGGCTCGTCCGCCGGCGGTGCGGCCGTCGGCCGGGACGCCGAGGCCGTGCGGCTGGAGATCGATCCGCTGCTGGACGACCCGGCGACCCGCATCGTCGTCTGCTGCGGCGCGGGCGGCGTCGGCAAGACGACGACGGCGGCGGCCCTGGGCGTACGGGCGGCGGAGCGCGGCCGCAGGGTGGTGGTGCTGACCATCGACCCGGCGCGGCGGCTGGCGCAGTCCATGGGCATCGACGAGCTGGACAACACGCCGCGCCGGGTGCCGGGCGTCGACACGGGCGCCGGGGGCGAGCTGCACGCGATGATGCTGGACATGAAGCGGACCTTCGACGAGATCGTCGAGGCCCACGCGGATCCCGAGCGGGCCCGCGCCATCCTGGCGAACCCCTTCTACCAGTCCCTGTCGGCCGGCTTCGCGGGCACGCAGGAGTACATGGCGATGGAGAAGCTGGGGCAGCTGCGGGCCGGGGACGCCTGGGACCTGATCATCGTGGACACGCCGCCGTCCCGCTCGGCGCTGGACTTCCTCGACGCCCCGAAACGGCTGGGGTCGTTCCTGGACGGCCGGCTGATCAAGGTGCTGATGGCGCCGGCGAAGGTGGGCGGCCGGGCGGGCATGAAGTTCCTGAACGTCGGCATGTCGATGATGACGGGCACGCTGGGGAAGCTGTTGGGGGGTCAGTTCCTGCGGGACGTGCAGACGTTCGTGACCGCGATGGACACCATGTTCGGCGGTTTCCGCACCCGGGCGGACGCCACGTACCGGTTGCTGCAGGCCCCCGGGACGGCGTTCCTCGTGGTGGCCGCCCCGGAGCAGGACGCGTTGCGCGAGGCCGCGTACTTCGTGGAGCGGCTGGCCGCGGAGCGGATGCCCCTCGCGGGGCTCGTCCTCAACCGCGTGCACGGCAGCGGCGCCGCCCGGCTGTCCGCCGAGCGGTCCCTCGCAGCCGCGGAAAATCTTGACGGAGCCGGCATGGTGGATCAGGGAGGCGGGCAGACTCGTGGGGGCCGCCCGGACGCCGTCTCCCCCGACGCCCCGGCGCCCGGTTCACCCGCACCCGCCGGGTCACCCGCTGACCCCGGGTCGGCGGCCTCCGCACCCGCTCGCCCCGAGCTCGCGCAGCCTGCCTCGGCGGGACCCGGTGCCGCACGCAGTGCTCCCCCGCCCGGCGCGGCCGTCCGCGACCTGGCGCCCGCGCACGCCCGATCCACGCCGACCGGGGCCGGGGCCACCGAGGGCACGCGCACGGACGGCGCGGGCCGTGCGGCCGCGCCCACCGGGGCGCAGGGCGACGGGGCCACGCCGGACGCCTCGGCGGTACCGGCGACCGCCGCAGAAGTGCCGCCCGCCGTGGCCGCGTTGACGGCCGGGCTCCTGCGTCTCCACGCGGAGCGGATGCAGGTCATCGCGCGTGAGCAGCGAACACGCGACCGCTTCCTCTCGCTCCACCCCGACGTGGCCGTGGCGGAGGTGTCCGCACTGCCCGGGGACGTCCACGACCTCGCGGGGCTGCGGGCCATCGGCAACCGCCTGGCCACCGGCTGAAGGCCCCGGTACGACGGGGGCGCCGGAGGCCGGTCAGCCGACCGCAGCGTACGTCTCGTAGGTCTCGTCGTCGTTCAGTGCGACGGGCAGGACGCCCGCGCTCCGCTCGTACTCGGTACGTGCGGTCTCCAGGAGCCGGCGCCACGAGGTGACGGTCGGCCGACGGCGCAGCAACGCCCGCCGTTCGCGTTCCGTCATCCCGCCCCACACGCCGAACTCGACGCGGTTGTCCAGCGCGTCGGCCAGGCACTCGGTGCGCACCGGACACCCGGTGCACACCGCCTTGGCCCTGTTCTGCGCCGCTCCTTGTACGAACAGTTCATCCGGATCGGTAGTGCGGCAGGCCGCCTGCGCACTCCAGTCAGCTACCCAGCCCATGCCGGCGCCGTCCTCTCCCGAATCGAGGCTCCCCCACGGCGGCAGCGGCATATTCACCGCTGCCAGTTGAGGACGTTACGGAAGGCCGGGACACCGCAACACCTCCATCGGGCCCAATCTTGAATGGCCCGAACGGACTATGCGTACGCGGCAGATCACCCAGGGGAGTGACCGATAGACATACAAGATGTCTTGCGCGAAACGGGGCAATTCACTTTTGCCACACAGGGCACACCCCATCACACGGCACAAAATCGGACAGGTTTCTGCCCGGCACGGGAACCTGGGGAGCGGGCCCGGACGTAGTACCGGAGGGTGGTGCACACCACGTACGGAGGCGGTCGGCGCGTGTCGCGGGGGAGCCGACTGCGGCGCCGGGGGGAGGGGGCCGGGGTTGCAACAGAGTTGTGACTGCTGTGACTACCGCAACCACAGCAACGGGTGCTGTCGTTGTGATGGCCAGCTTAGGCCAAGGCATATACACGTGTCCGGCGAATGAGAACGTAGGCTTTCCCCCATGCCAAAGAAGCGCCCCGGCGGCGGTCTGACCCGGACCGAGCAGGCCGCCAAGTTCCTCGGTGTCAGCGTGCTCTCCGGAGTGGTCCTCGCCGGTATCGCCATGCCGGCGGCGGGCGCGCTCGGGCTCGCGGCCAAGGGCTCCGTGGAGGGGTTCGACGAGATCCCCGCCGACCTGAAGCGTCCGCCGCTGAGCCAGCGCACCACGATCCTGGACGCCGAGGGCGGGACCATCGCCACGGTCTACTCCCGCGACCGCACGGTCGTGCCGCTGGAGGACGTCTCCCCGTACCTCCAGAAGGCGATCATCGCGGTGGAGGACGCGCGCTTCTACGAGCACGGCGCCATCGACGTCAAGGGCGTCCTGCGCGCGCTCAACCGGAACGCCCAGTCGGGCGGCGTCTCCCAGGGCGCCTCCACGCTGACCCAGCAGTACGTGAAGAACGTCTTCGTCGAGGAGGCCGGCGACGACCGCGAGAAGTTCCGCCAGGCCACCCAGCAGACCCTGGGCCGCAAGATCCAGGAGCTGAAGTACGCGATCCAGGTCGAGAAGGAACTCGGCAAGAAGAAGATCCTGGAGAACTACCTCAACATCACCTTCTTCGGCCAGCAGGCGTACGGCGTCGAGTCGGCCTCCCAGCGGTACTTCTCCAAGAAGGCGAAGGACCTCACCCTCGGCGAGGCCGCCATGATCGCCGGTCTCGTGCAGTCGCCCAGCCGCTACGACCCGGTCAACGACATCGAGGAGGCCACCCAGCGCCGCAACGTCGTCCTGCAGCGCATGGTGGCCGTCGGCGACATCAGCCAGGCGGAGGCCGACGAGGCCAAGGCGAAGCCGATCAAGCTCAAGATCACCAGACCCAAGAACGGCTGCATCACCGCCCGCGACGGTGCCGGCTTCTTCTGTGACTACGTCCGCGAGGTCTTCCTCTCCGAACCGGTCTTCGGCAAGACCAGGGAGGAGCGCGCGAAGATCTGGAACCGCGGCGGCCTCACCATCCGCACCACCCTGGACCCGCAGTCCCAGAAGTCGGCGCAGGAGTCCCTCAAGGACCACGTCTACCAGGACGACAAGGTCGCCGCGGCAATCACGATGGTCGAGCCCGGCACCGGCAAGATCCTCGCGATGGGCCAGTCCAAGCCGTACGGCTTCGGCAAGAACGAGACCCAGATCAACTACTCGGTCAACAAGAGCATGGGCGGCTCCAACTTCGGCTTCCCGACAGGCTCCACGTTCAAGCCGTTCCTGGCCGCCGCCGCCCTGGAGCAGGGCAAGCCGCCGACGCAGGTCTACTCGTCCCCGTACCAGATGCCGTACCCGGAGCGCGTGCAGACCTGCAGCGGCAAGCCGTGGGTCAACGTCGGCAAGGACACCGCCGAGAACGAGAACGAGTCCGAGGTCGGTCCGTACGCGCTGAAGGAGGCGATGGCCAAGTCGGTCAACACCTACTTCGTGCAGATGCTCGAAGAGATCGGCATGTGCCCCGTCGTGGAGATCACCGACAAGCTCGGTGTCGTCATGGGCAACGACAAGAAGCTGCCCGAGAGCCCCTCCGCGCTCACCCTCGGCTCCCAGGGCGTGTCCCCGCTGAACATGGCCAACGCGTACGCCGCCTTCGCCAACCGGGGCAGGTTCTGCACCCCCACCGCCATCGAGTCGATCAAGGCGGCGGACGGCAGCAGCCTCAAGGTGCCGCAGTCGAAGTGCTCCCAGGCCATGAGCCAGCAGACCGCCGACACGATCAACACGCTCCTGCGCGGTGTGATCGACTCCGGCACCGGCCAGGCGGCCGGACTCCAGTCCCGTGACAGCGCGGGCAAAACCGGTACGACCGACGGGCGCAAGAACGCGTGGTTCGTCGGCTACACCCCGAACCTGTCCGGTGCCGTCTGGGTCGGCAGCGCCACCCAGAAGGTGGAGATGGTGAGGATCACCATCGGCGGCCGCTACCACCCGCTGGTCTTCGGCGGCCAAGTCCCCGGGCCGATCTGGAAGGACGCCGTCGCGGGCGCCCTGGAAGGAAAGCCGTCGCCCAGCTTCACCCGAGTCCACATCCCCGAGCCCCAGCAGCCCCAGCCGCCCCGGGACCGGGACCGCGACCGGGACCGCGACCGGGGCCGCGGCGACAACAAGCCGGGCCGGTCGAACGGCGGCAACGGCGGCGACACCGGGTTCGTCCAGGGCACCACGGGGGACAGCGGCGACGACCCCTTCCCCGGCATCTCCCTCCCGCCGGACCTGATCAGCGGCGGCGCCAACACGACCGGCGGCGACACCAACGGCGGAAACCGCAACGGCAACGGCGGCACCGACGGCGGCAACCGCTGACCAGGGCCCCCGCCTGAGACGGAACGCACGAAGGGCGGCCACCTGAGGAACAGGTGGCCGCCCTTCCGTGTGCTCCGCCCGCGTGGCCCACGGCCGCCGCACGCGGTCCCCGTACGAGCTCAGAAGCGCGGGCGGATCACCCCTGGGCGAGCATCTGCTTCACGACACCGGCGACCCGCCCGCCCTCGGCACGGCCGGCCACCTTCGGGTTGACGATCTTCATGACGGCGCCCATCGCGCGCGGGCCCTCGGCGCCGGCGGCCCTGGCCTCCGCGATCGCCTGACCGACGACGTCCCGCAGCTCCTCATCGGTCAGCTGCTGCGGCAGGTACACACCGAGGACGACGCCCTCGGCCCGCTCCCGCTCGGCCTGCTCCGCCCGCCCCGCCTGATCGAAGGCCTCAGCCGCCTCACGGCGCTTCTTCGCCTCACGGGCGATCACCGTCTGCACCTCGTCGTCCGAGAGCTCACGGGCCTGCGTGCCCGCGACCTCCTCCTTGGCGATGGCGGTGAGGGTGAGCCGAATGGTCGAGGAGCGCAGCTCGTCGCGCGCCTTGATGGCTTCGGTGAGGTCTTCCTGCAGTCGGGCCTTGAGCGTGGTCATACGGCAAGCATGACAGGTGGAACGCCCCGGTCACACACACATTTCCGGGCCGCCCCGCCCGCACGCCTTCCCTTCCGCCCGCTCTCCCGTCCTGCGTTCCCCCGCCTCGCCCGCGAGGCGTCGTGGCGCGCACCGCCGTCTGCGACCATGGACGCATGCGCGCGCGATACGGAGTACCCCTCGGCATCACAGCACTGGGCGCCGCCGGTCTGGCCTACGCGGCCGGCTACGAAGCCCGCTCGTTCCGCCTCCGGCGGGTGACCGTCCCGGTCCTGCCCCAGGGCGCACGACCGCTGCGCGTCCTGCAGATCTCCGACATCCACATGGTGTGCGGCCAGCGGAAGAAGCAGCGGTGGCTCCAGTCCCTCGCGGGCCTCCGCCCCGACTTCGTCGTCAACACCGGCGACAACCTCTCGGACACCGAAGGCGTCCCGGAGCTCCTGGACGCCCTGGGGCCGCTCCTCGAGTTCCCCGGCGTGTACGTCTTCGGCTCCAACGACTACTACGGCCCGAAGCTCCGCAACCCCGCCCGATACCTGCTGGAGAAGATGCAGGGCCGACACGGCCTCAACGGCAACCCGCCCGTGGTGGGCGCCGTCCACAACCCGTGGGAGCTGATCCAGGACGCCTTCGACACCGCCGGCTGGGTGAACCTCACCAACACCCGGGGCCGCCTCAAGCTGGACGGCATGGAGCTGGCCTTCGCCGGCCTGGACGACCCGCACATCAAGCGCGACCGGTACGGCCTGATCAAGGGCGGCCCCGAGGCGGACGCCGACCTGTCCGTGGCCGTCGTCCACGCCCCGTACCTGCGCTGCCTGGACGCCTTCGCGGCCGACGGCTACCCGCTGGTCCTCGCCGGCCACACGCACGGCGGCCAGCTCTGCGTCCCCTTCTACGGCGCACTGGTCACCAACTGCGACCTCGACACGGACCGCGTCAAGGGCCTCTCCACCCACAAGGCCGGCGGCCACACCTCCTACCTCCACGTCTCGGCCGGCTGCGGCACCAACCGCTACACCCCGGTCCGCTTCGCCTGCCCCCCGGAGGCCACGCTGCTCACCCTGACGGCCCGCCCCTGACCCACCCCGCCGGCGGCCGTGCGCCACCGCCCGAAACCGGATTTCGTCTCCGGCCGCCGGTGGGCTAAAGTAAACGACGTCGCCGGGACAACGGGCGACATCGGGGTGTAGCGCAGCTTGGCAGCGCGCTTCGTTCGGGACGAAGAGGTCGTGGGTTCAAATCCCGCCACCCCGACAGCTGTAAGACCAGGTCAGGGGCCTGATCCGAGAAATCGGATCAGGCCCCTGAGTGGTTTCCGGGGTCGCCTTGGGAGCCGTCTGGGAGCCGAGTCCGGGTCGCGGCTCCCAGAGTCCGGACCAGATTCCAGAGGCAGAGCCCATTGGACTGCGCCAGGAACCGTCCGAGCCATAGGCTCCGGGTGCCCGGCCAATGCCGCCGGGCACGGCGAGGGGGCACAGTGGATCATCTCTTCACGGTTTCGGGTCCGTCGGCGACACCGGTCTCACCCACGGGGCTGGCCACGGAGGGGCTGCTCGAACGGCAGCATCTTCAGGAGTGGGTGATCGACAACCCGCAGGTCCTCGGCGAGGCGGTGCTCGTGATCACCGCGGAGTTCGACCGGTGGGCCGACACAGACGGGGTTCCGGCGCGCGACCGGCTGGACGTCCTGGGACTGGACGCCACAGGTCGGCTCGTCGTGGTCGAGCTGAAGCGGGGAACAGCCGACCGGGACGTACACCTCCAAGCGATCACGTACGCCGCCCTGGTCTCCCGCTTCGACATCGACACCCTGGCTCAGGCGCATCGTGACTTCCTGGCACGCCGAGGGCAGACACTAGACCTCGACGCGAGCAGACAGCGTCTCCTCGATCACGTCGACGGTGACTGGAGCCCGGAACTGCTGCAGCGGCCCCGGCAGGTGATCATCGCTGCGGACTTCCCCAAGCAAGTCACGCACACCGTTGTGTGGCTTTCGGAGATGAACCTCGACATCGACCTCATCCAAGTCGGCCTGTGGAAGGTTGGAGGCCACCTGGTGGCCAGCTTCACCAAGGTCTATCCGACTCCGGAGGTGGAGGAGTTCACCCTGGCCCCCGCGCGCGTCGAGGCCAAGGCCGCCGCCCAGAAGCTGGAGGAACGCTCAAGAGCCCAGAACGCTGTGCACGTCCTTGTGGGAGCCGGTCTCCTGCCCGACGGAACCAGGCTGCGACTTACCCCTCGGCACGGCGTGACGGACGCCATCCGCGACGCCATCGCGGCGTGGGTCACCGAGGACACCAAGCGCTCGACGGTCACCTGGAGCAACGACACGGCGAAGCCCTTGACCTGGGACGCCGACGACAGCCGGTACACGCCGACCGGGCTCGCCAACCACATCTTCCGCAGTGTGACGAACTGGAAGGCAGACGGGATCCAGGGCACGACCTGGTGGGGCGTCGACACCGCTCTCATCCCGGACAACGTCGACCCCGAGGAATGGGTGACGCTCGAAGGGGTTGACCTCGCCACCCTCGCCCAGCGACTCCGCGGAACCGGGAAGGACTGGACGCGCATGCACGCCCTGCTGGAGGCCGTCCCTCCCGGCCGCTGGACCACGTACGGCGACGTAGCCGCCATCATCGGCAGTCACGCCGTCCCCGTCGGCACCCACCTCGCCAACTGCGGCCAGTGTCCCGCCCCGTGGCGCGTCCTCACCGCGGCAGGGCGTGTCGCCGCGGGATTCCGAGGGGCCGGCGTCACTCACCCGGGCACGCCGACGGAGATCCTGATCCGCGAAGGCGTCTCCTTCAACGGTGACACCGCGGCCCCGGAAGCACGCCTGACGCTGGATGAGCTCCGGAAACTACTCGACAGCTGACATCCGGACGATCGCGTGGCGCAGCCGAGGAGACCTGCGCCGACATCGGCGCCATCGCCGGACCCAGCCTCCAGGCATCCCGGCGACCGTGTTGTCGGGCGGGCAAGCGACTCCTGGCGGGCCTGCCCACCTACCTACGAGAGGAGTTCTGTGAGCAGTCAGATCCCACCGATTCCTGAGCAGCCACCCGCCGCTCCCCGGACCGTCAGAAATCCGTGGAAGATAGCGACTTTCTGTCTGACCGGCGCGCCTCTGGCGACCTCGGCAGCACTCGTCTACACGGTCGCGGACGACGAAAGCCCGTTTGCCGGCGCCACTGTGGATCCATCACCTTCGATCTGGCAGGACGACCGCCCCCGTGCAACCCCCGAACCTGTCGAGCCTGAGTCCCCCACCCCCAGCCCGAGCCCATCAGCGGGGTTCAAGGTCGGCGAAGAGGCCCGCAACGGTGGTGCCGTCGTCACGATCAACAAGGTCAGGGAAACCAGCTCGATCATCATGTCGGGCACCACGAAGAAGGCAGGCAGTGGCGCCAAGTACGTGGTCCTGGAAACCGTGGTGTTCAACGACACCAAGGCCAGCATGGACCTCACGTGCGGCCTGCCCATCGTGAACAACCTGCTGGACGAGGAAGGCCGCCGTTACGACACCATCGATGACCTCGACGAGGTGGCGGACAATCCCGAGTGCAACGACCAGCTGCAACCTGGATTCAAGGACGCCATGCTCTTCGTGTACCGCGTCCCCGAGGATGCGAAGATCACGGCCTGGGAGTTCTCCGAGTACGACCTCACCTCAGACCGAGAGCCGTCCATTGTTCAGCTGAATGGCGTCGCCACGTGAAGTAGAGATCCATCTGACACGGCGTAGTAGCAGCGTTCCCGGATGGTCCTGATCCACCAACCAACCAGCCCGCTGCGCAGCGCCAACTCCTTCGACCACGAACGGGATCTTGTCCCGGCACCTTGCCTGTCAGTGTCAGTGCCTGCCGCTACCGTCAGTCGAGACAGTTCCCCTCGACCGTGAGTGGTGAGCAAGACATGGCAGACCGAGTGGCCGAGGGCAGCGCAGACCCTCGCAAGGTGTTCGTGATCCACGGACGGAACGACCTCGCACGCAAGGGGCTCTTCGAGTTCCTGAGGGCGCTGGGGCTCGATCCCATCGAGTGGTCCGAGGCCATCCGAATGACCGGCAAGGGCTCCCCGTACATCGGTGAGGTCCTGGACACGGCGTTCTCGAACGCCCAGGCAGTGGTCGTCCTCCAGACCCCCGACGACGTCACCTACCTGCACGAGAGCCTGACGTACGCGGGGGACCCTGAGTGCAGTCCGCAGATGCAGCCCCGGCCGAACGTCCTGTTCGAGGCAGGCATGGCCATGGGCCGGGACGAGAACCGCACCGTGATCGTGGAGCTCGGGCAGGTGAAGGTCTTCAGCGACATTCACGGCCGGCATGTCATCCGGCTCGACAACTCCACGAAGAAGCGCCAGGACCTCGCAACCCGTCTGGAGACAGCGGGGTGCGCCGTGCGCCTGACTGGCACGGATTGGCACGACGCAGGCGACCTCACTCCCCCGGTGCCGCCGGGCGGCGGGCTTCCGCTGGGGCGGAAACTGCCGTCCTCGCAGGCGGCCGGCGTCCCTCGGCTGAGTGCCCGCTATGTCGACAACGGGTCGAGGAAGATGGGGAAAGTCGTGATCACCAACCACGGCCCCGGGGACATCTACGACCTCGATGTGGAAGCCGAAGAGAAGGCCGAGCTCGTCACGCGCAGTGAGGGTGAGTTTCCCGTCCCGAAACTGCCCGCCGGTAAGTCGGTACGCGTGATGAGCGCCCGTTCCATGGGGACGGGGGCAAGCTCGTACTTCAACATCGTGCTGACAGGCAAGACCGCCGACGGGGTGCCGATCAGGGTCGAAGAGTTCGTGGACGGGGCCTGACATGGAGATCCCGATGAGCCTGCCCCTCGACCACGACGGTTTCGTGCGTCGGGAGTGCCCTCACTGCATCAGCCAGTTCAAGTGGCACCACGGACCGGCGAACGAAGAAGCCGAGCAGCAACCGTCACCCGCCGCTTACTACTGCCCTCTTTGTGGGCAGCCGGCTGGGCTGGACTCCTGGTGGACGCAGGAACAGATCGACTACACCAGGGGCGTGATCGCTCCCGCCGCGGTGCGAATGGTGGAGGACGAGCTGAAGAGCGCGTTCAAGCGGACCCGCAGCAAGTACGTCACGGTCAGCGTCAAGGGCGGTGTGGAGTCTCCAGAGGTACCTTCGCCGCTGACTGAGCCTGACGACATGGTCATCGTGACATCCCCCTGCCACTCGTACGAGCCGGTGAAGGTTCCCGAAGACACCTCGGGCCCGTACCACTGTCTCGTGTGCGGCCAAGCATTCGCCGTCTGACCTGGCGCGCCCCTAGAGCGCGGGTGCCCCCACACGACGTCCGTGTGGGGGCACTCATATGAGGCATCAGCCAGTTAGTGCCAGCCCGCAGGCTTCCCTGCGTGCGCGCAGAAGATCGTTGAGCATGCGTACCGGCGACGTGGGACACATGGCCAGGCGGGCGTCGAGCGCCGCCTCCCACTGCTCGGTCAGGCCGGCCATGAGGCGGCGGCGCATGCCCGGGGTGACGTGGGCGTAGCGGGCGGAGACGGAGCCGTCGATGTGGCCCATGCGCTCGTCCATGAGGACCTTCTCGGTGCCGAGGTCCTCCATCATCGTGCGGTGGGTGTGGCGGAGGCCGTGAGGGGTGAGCCCCTTGGCGATCGGGACCCAGCAGGCGTCCGCTCGGTCGGTGGCGTTGCGGCCTCGTGCCGGGACGCCGGGCCACGGCTCTCCTAGGAGCGGCACCGGACGTGCCTCCTGGGGTGCCTTCTTCGGGTACCAGCCGGAAACCGCCGGTGTGAACAGCCAGGTGGCGAAGCCGCTTCGGCGCCAGTGGGCCGCGTGCTCGGACACCGTGCCGCCTCGTACGAAGCCGAGGTCCATGATGGCCTGCTCCACCTTGGCCTGCGTGCCTTCGGCGACACGGTCCGGGTGGTTGAGGACGTTGGACACCGTGCCCGTGGATACGCCGGCGCGGCGGGCGACGTCGGCGAGCTTGGCGCCCTGGTGGCCGCCTGTGCGCGCCGCGCCGAGACCTCGGTAGACGTACGTCTTGCCGTGGCACGGGCAGGGGCTCGGCTTCGTACGGGCGATGTGGTTGGCGACGAGGGCGGAGAGCCAGTCCATCGAGTCGATGGTGCGGTAGCTGTCGTCCTTGGGCGGGACGCGCACCAGTTCGCCGGTGTCGAGTTCGTACAGCTGCCATTCGACGCGGAACGTTCCGGGCCGGGCGACCTCCGCCTCCAGGCCAACCATTTCGGCCCAGCGCATGCCGGTGTAGCCCTTGTGCACCACGGCGACGAACTCGTCATCGCGGCCGGAGAGCAGCGAGGCCCGCTCAGCGGTCAGCAGGAGGCCGAGCGCGTCGGTGATGACCTTCTCCGGTCCTCGGTCGCGCGAGCGGCCAGCGCGCTTGCCGCGCCCGCGTCGCCTGGCGGCCGGGTTGGAGGTGATCAGGCCCTCGTCGATCGCGTCTTCGAGGATCAGGTGGAGCGTCGAGCGCCAGGTCTTGACGCTGGAGGCCGCGTACACGGCCCGCTCCTTCTTCTCCCACAGCTCGACGTCCGAGCGCAGGATGCCGGCGAGCGCCTTGTCCTCGAAGTCGGGGAGCAGGTGCTCCTCGATGTGGCGCCTGTAGTTCTGCATCGTCGACGCAGCCAGGTCCTGAGCCTCGTACCAGCGGCTCGCGTACTCGCCGAAGGTCTCCTGGCCCAGGGCCGGGTCGCGCCAGTCGCCGCGTCGGTACTTGTTCTCGGCCTCGCTCGCGGCGCGCTGAGCTTCGCCCTTGGTGGCGAACCTGATCGCCTTGCCGCTGCCGTCGACGACCGTGAGGTGCTTGCCGGGCGCGATCTTGTATCGGCCGCGCCAGTAGTTCGCGCGCTTCTCCGCAAATCCCATGTGTTCCTCCCCTCCTCCTGCGTCGCCTCTTAGGCAGCGGCCCCGAACCGGTCCTGGCGGGCTCGGCGTGGTGGCCGGGCGCGGAGACGGCTCGTGGGCAGAGGTACGGCGGGGGGAGATGCGGGACTGGGAGCGTTCATTTTCGGGACAGCGGCAGTCACAGCAGGGCTGCTGGGGACCGCCGGACGGGCCTCGTGCATGCGGATGATGTCCGCGAGGTGCTCGCCAGTGAAACGGTAGGCGCGGCCGACCCTGGTGTACGGGATCAGCCGCCGGCGGGCGCGGTCCTTGACCCACCAGGCGGAGCAGCCGAGCACGGCGGCGACGTCTTCCGGGAGGTAGAGGCGCGGCGGGGCCGTTTCGGCGTGCGGGGGCTGTACGCGGGCGTGGGGTATCGCGGCGTGGCGCAAGCAGGGTCCTCTCCTGGCCTCGGCTGGTGGGGCGGCAACCCCGGCCGGGCCGGTGTCGTTCAGGGATGGGATGGGCGTGTGGCTGGCCGGGGCCTGGGGTTTGCGGTCCAGGGCGGCCGGAGGGCGGGCTACGGCTGGGGCGGCAGGCCGAACTCTTCCTGGTTGATCTTCATCATGCTCTCGGCGATGGCGTTGCTGACCACCGCGTTGGCCTCCTCGCGGATGTCCGGGTGCTCGTCGAGGTAGGCGATGAGCTCGGCATTGACCCGGCGGTACGCGTGCTGGGCGCGCTGGGCGGCGGCGCTGGCTGCCACGACGGTGTCGATCAGCTCCATGGCGCGGCCGGCGGCGGCCAGGGCCGGCGGGCCGACGAGGCTGGACAGCGACACCCCGAAGACCTCGGCAAAGCCGATGGCCTCGTCGAGGTTGATGCGGCGCTTGCCGTTCTCGATCCGCCAGACCGCCGACGGGTTCATCTCGTAGCCGGCCTCGTTGAGGCGGTCGGAGAGCGTGGTGGTGCTCCAGCCGCGGTTTTCGCGCTCGGCCTTGATCCGCTTGGCGGCGTTGTCCTCGCCCTTGAGCAGGACGCCCTCAGGCTCGCCCTCGTGGTCGTCGTCGGACATTCCACCTCCTTCCTCTCGCAGCATGTTCCTGCAATTCGCAGCAGCCTAAACAGTACACCACACTCTGCCGCTTGCATAGCCGCTCTGCGCATGGCATGGTTGTAGTGCTGGACCGCTGCTGCCCGCAGAAGACCGCCAGCACCTAGCCAGACATGCAAAAGCCCCCCAGTGCTTGCGACACCGAGGGGCTCAAAGCGCAAACCTCACGCCGCCCATCCCTGAACGACTAGCTGCAAGGCCGGGATTGCCGTCCCGTATGGCCCGCAGATTGAGGAGCTCGATGTCCAGTATGGACGAAGCCACCCCGAACACGCCATCGCTTCCCGCCGAGTGCCCGCCGGTCGCCATCCCCGGCCAGCCAACCGCCCCGTCGCCCACCGCAGACCCCGAGGGCGTAGAGGTCCTGGACCTGCTCCGGGAGACGATCCGGCGCTACGTCGTGATGCCGAGCGACGAAGCCCTGACCGCGACCACGCTGTGGGCGGCGGCGACCCACCTGCAGACGGTCTGGCAGCACGCTCCGCGCCTGGCGGTGGTCGGACCGGCCAAGCGGTGCGGGAAGTCGCGGCTCCTCGAAGTCCTGATCGAGGCGGTCCACGAGCCGCTGATCACGGTCAACGCCTCCGCCGCCGCGATCTTCCGCTCGATCGGCGCGGGCGACCCGCCCACACTCCTCGTCGACGAGGTCGACACCATCTTCGGCAGCGCGAAGGTCGCGGAGAAGAACGAGGAGATGCGCGGCCTGCTCAACGCCGGCCACCAACGCAACCGGCCCACCCTGCGCGTCACCGGCCCCAACCACGAGGTGGTCAAGTTCGACACCTTCGCCATGGCCGCCCTCGCCGGAATCGGCGACCTGCCCGACACGATCATGGACCGGTCGGTCGTCATTCGGATGCGGCGACGAGCCGGGACCGAGAAGGTCAGCTTCTGGCGCTACGGCCGTGACGACCTGGCGGTACGCGAGCTCCGTACGCGGCTGACGGCCTGGCTGGCGTCCGTACGCGAGAAGGCGCTCGCCCTGGAGCCGAAGATGCCGGTCGAGGACCGCGCCGCCGACACGTGGGCGCCGCTGATCAGCATCGCCGACCTCGCGGGCGGACACTGGCCCGTGCTGGCCCGCACCGCCTGCACAGCCATGACCGACTACGAGTCCGGGCGCGACGAGGACGGCGGACTGAAGATCCGCATCCTCGCCGACATTCGCCGTGCCTTCGCCTCCGAGGGCGACCAGCCGGCGATCCGCACCGGCCGCCTCCTGGAGATCCTCAACGCCGACCCTGAGGCGCCCTGGGCCGAGCACAGTCCCAACGGGCTCACCCCTCGCGGGCTGCAGATCCTGCTCCAGGACTACGGCATCAAGTCGGGCAACCGCCGCTTCCCCGGCGGCCACCAGGCCAAGGGCTTCACCCGCGCCCAGTTCACCGACGCCTGGACCCGCTACTGCCCGCCCGAGGCAGCTCCCACGCTCCCCGTCGAGCCCGGGGCCTGACCCTCCCTGACTCGTCCCACTCGTCCCCGCGCAGGTCAGCGCGGGGACGAGTCACCGACCCGCAACGAGTCGACTCGACATCACCGCCCCACCCGTACCTGCCCTGACCAGCGGCGGGACGAGTGGGACGAGTCCCCACCGCCCACGGCCGCCAACGCCACGGCGGCCACACCCTTCCCCACCTGGAGACCACCCCCTTGCACTTCCCTGCCCCAAGCGCCCCGGCAGCGATACGCAGCATCCGCGCCCGCATCGCGCGGCTCACCTCGGCCCCCGAGGACGAGGCCCTCAAACAGAACGACGATCCTGACGACGCAGGCCGAGCACCCGCACGCGCCGGGCGTCGTCGCTTGAACAGCCCCGGACGCTTCGCCCTCGTCCTCGGCCTGGTGGCCGTCGTCCTCATGGCCTTCCGGGTCTCATGGAACGCGCTGTCCGACGTGGCCCGCGCCATCGGCGCCGACTCCACTGCTGCCTTTCTCTACCCGATCGTCGTCGACGGCCTGATGGCCCTCGCGCTGATCGCCACACTCGTGCTGACCGGACCCGACCGGAAGTTCGCGCTGCGAGTCCTGGCGACCTACACGATCGCCAGCCTCCTGCTGAACTACGTGCACGGCCTCGTACCCGCCCTGCACACCGACTCGATCCGGTGGGGCCGACTGACCGACCTGGACTACGCGAACTGGACCCTCGTACTACTGGCGACCTCACTCCCGGTCGGGTCGATCTACTTCGGCTCGGACCTCGTGGCCAAGGTGCTGCACCACAACCCCGAGTCGGCCGACTCCCCCGAAACGACCTCTACCCGGTCGGCCGGCGGCCAGGCCCCACGGTCGACGCCTGACCGGCCCGAATCGGTCTCTGAGCAGCTGACCGAGTCGGCCCCCATGGAGGCCACCGAGGCACCTGCCACGGGGCCGACCGAGGGAACCGAAGCGGCTCCCGCCACCCGACCGCCTCGGCCGGCCACGGTGGCGCAGTCGACCGGAGCCGCCCCGCGTCGGGCGACCGGTCGGGTCCCCGACGCCGCCAAGTCGACCGCCGACCGCACCCGCACCGACGCCGAAGTCCTCGATAAGGCCCGAGTCCTGACCGCCGACTGGACCGACGACCAGCTCACCGCCGTGCGGCTGCGTACCGAGCTACGGATCGGCCAGAAACCGGCCCGCATTCTGCGCGACCAACTGCAGGCCGAGCGCGCCAGCAAGGCCCAGCCCGTCACAGACGACGACTTCAAGGTCGGTCCGGCTGGCGGACCCGACGAAGCTGCCATCCCCGTCGGCACCGTCTGACCCCCGCAAAGACACCCACCCTTCCGGCGCATCCCGTGTCCCCGTGCAGCCGAGCACGGGGACACGGGGGCCGCACACAGCCAAGCACCCACGGAGAACCGATCCATGCACGACCCGAATCACGAACTCCCCACCACCCAACAGGAGACGACTACCCACCTCAACCGCGCAGCAAGGTATGGCGTTGGACCGTCCAAGGGCCGGTCCAACGCGGAAGCCTCCGCCCCAGGGGTGGCGGAGGCAGGTCCCCGGCGCGAGGGCGCACCGGGGCAGGGGGTCGTGCGTGCCGCCGACGAGGCCGCGCTGCGTCGCATCGCCCGCCGTCGCGCCCGCCAGGACGTGCAGCGCAAGGAGCGTGTCGACGTCCGCTACAGCGCCGACGAGAAGCAGGCGATCCTCGCCGAGGCCCGCCGCCTCGGCCTGGCCGGCGCGCACCTCGTCGGCGCCATCGTCATGGCCCACCTGAACGGCGACCTCGCCCTGCCCGCACAGCGCACCGCCACCGACGACCTCATCGACGAGTACGCAGCCCTGCGCGAGCAGGTTTCCAGCATCGGCCGGAACGTGAACCAGATCGCCAAACGCCTCAACAAGGGCGGCACGACACACCCTGTGGACATCGCAGTCCTCGCCGAGACCGGACGGCTCTTGGCCCTGGTCCAGGATGCGGTCACGGCGGTCGACACCGCCGCCCATGGGGCCGCCACAAACCGTTGGGCGGCCTGATTGATCGCGAACATCGTCAAGCCCGGCCACAAGACCAGGGGCGTCCTGAACTACCTCTACGGGCCCGGCCGCGCCAACGAACACACCGACCCCCACCTCGTCGCCGCGTGGGACGACTTCGTGCCCGACCCCGGCCGCAACCCCGCCGCCACCCTCGCCCAGCTCGCCGACGTCCTCGACCTGCGGGTCAAGCAGGCCGGCCCCAAGGCGCCGAAGAACCACGTCTGGCACTGCTCGATCCGCGCCGCCCCCGAAGACCGCCACCTGACCGACGACGAGTGGGCCGCCATCGCCCGCCGCGTCCTGGACGCCACCGGCATCGCCCCGGACGGCGACCCCGACGCCTGCCGCTGGGTCGCCGTCCGCCACGCCGACGACCACATCCACATCGTCGCCACCAAGGTCCGCGGCGACCTCCGCCCGCCCCGCAACTGGAACGACTTCCTGCGCGCCGACAAGGAACTCGTCGCCATCGAGAAGGAGTACGGGCTCCGCCAGGTCCCGCGCGGCGACCGCACCGCCGCCAAACGCCCCACCCGAGCCGAACAGGAGAAGGCCCAGCGCACCGGCCGCGCCACAACCGCCCGCGAACGCCTGCGCACCACCGCCCGCACCCTCCTCGCAGTAGCCACGACACCGGAGGAGTTCTTCCGCCTCCTCGAAGGCTCCGGAACTCTCGTGGAGATCCAGCGATTCCCGTCCGGTGACATCCGCGGCTACAAGGTCGCCCTCGCCGGCGACATCAACAAGGACGGCCAGCCCGTCTGGTTCTCCGGCTCCACCCTCGCCCCCGACCTCTCCTACCCCAAGATCCGCGAACGCCTCACCGCCACCGACACCAGTCCAGCGGCGCCGTCGGAGTCCCATGCCTGGCGTCGCCTCGCCCGGGCCACTGACCGGGTGCCCGAGCTCCTCGACCACAGCAAGGACAAGGCCGGACAGGCGCACATCACCGTCCTCGCCGAAACCCTCGACATCCTGCCCCTCGCCGTCCCACCGGGCCTGCGGCCCGGACTCCTGCAGGCAGCCACCGCCTTCGAGCGGGCCAGCCGCTCCCGCATCCGCGCCCAACACCAGCAGGCTCAGGCCACCCGCCGGGCGGTGAAGGCGATCCTGCGGGAACCCGCCCCGAAGGACGGAGTCCTGCTCGCGGTCCTCGTCGACGCCGTTCTGTTGGCGGCCGTGGCCGCGCAGCACTGGCACCGCACCCGTGGCCACAACCAACAGGCGGAGGCCGCACGGCAGGCAGCCGAGCATCTCCGGGCCGCGTACCAGGTCGCGGCAGCCGAGCCGCTGGCCGTGATCCACCGGCGAGGAACCGAGCTGCCCGAGTGGCTTCGTCTCCAGCAGGCGGCGACCGTGCGCCGAGCGCTCCCGGAACAGGCCGAACAGATCCTCGCCGAGCCCGGCTGGCCCGCCCTCGCAGCCACCCTCGCCCAAGCCGGCACGGCCGGCCACAACCCCGCCGCCCTCCTCACCGAAGCCACCGCCCAACGAGAACTCGACACCGCCACCAGCGTCAGCGAAGTCCTCACCTGGCGGCTGCACCGCCTCGCCGACCTGACCCAACGCACCACCAGCCGTGCCCCGGCACCCCAGTCGGCTCCCTACCGTCCCGTCCGCACCGACCAGCAGCACCGCACGCGCTGAACCCCATCCCGCCATCCGACAAGGAGCACACCCTGAAGTCCCACCCCACCGCCAGCATGTTCCCGATGCTCAGCCAGGACGAGCTGCTCGACCTCGCCGAGTCCATCAAGGCCGAGGGCCAGCACAGGGACATCGTCCTCGACGCCGACGGCGTCCTGCTCGACGGCCGCAACCGCCTCGCCGCCTGCGAGATCGCCGGCGTCGAGCCCCGCTTCACCACCTACACCGGCAGCAACCCGACGGCGCTGATCCTCTCCAACAACGTGTACCGCCGGCACATCAGCAAGGGCCAGCAGGCAATGATCACCGCCATGGCTTGTTCCATTTCGGGACACTCCCTGCGGGACCTGGCCAAGCTCCACGGCCTCAGCCGCAGCCGCCTCTCCGCCGCCAACGTCGTCCTCGAACACTCCCCCAACCTCGCCGAACAGGTCCGCATCGGCACCCTCAGCCTCGACAACGCCTACAACACGGTCGCTGAGGACAAGGCTCGGGCCGCCGCCCGCCAGGAGCAGTACGATCTCCTCCGCGAGCACGCCCCCGACCTCGCCGAACAGGTCACTGAAAGCCAGATCGCCCTCGCCGACGCCACAGCGGCGCTGAACGAGCGGCTGGAGACGGAACGGCTCCGGCAGTACGTGATCAACGCCGACACCGTGCGCCTCGTCGATGGCGACACCACCCCACCTCTGGCCGAGCTCGTCGAACGGGGAGACATCACCTGGCCCGAGGCACACCAGCGCGCCGAGGAGTTCGCCGTCCATCGACGGGACACCATCCAGCGATCCAGGCAGGCTCTCCATCTCATCGCCGAGCACTGGACCGCCGTCCAGGACCTCGCTACCCGACCCGACACCCCCTACGCCCACGAGATCCTCGACGGCCTCGCGCCCGAAGCCCGCTCCCTCGCCCAGGCCCTGATCACCCTGGCCTGATACGACACATACTCCTTGGGGCTGGCGTCGAACGCGCCGGCCCCAAGCGGCTTGTCTCCTCCGAACAGGACGATTCTCAGGCGATCTATCGGTCAGCGACCACGACGGTGACGACCTCGCCTCCTCCCCCCGGAGCTGTGCTGGGGAGCATGTCTCGGCGGCGCGGGGCGGGCGGGCGAATCGTGCGTCCGGAGGGAGTGCCAGATGCGTGTCTGGAGTTCCTTGATGCAGGCAGCGCAGGCGTTCATGGGTGCCTGGGCTCCGGCGACGGTGGCCGGACCGATCCACAGGACCCTGGTCTGCTGCTGTCCGCAGTAGAGCCAGCAGACGCCGTCGACCCAGTCGTTGCCGTCGTCGGTGGTCGGCGGGTCGGGCAAGCCGCCGCGCGCGAACTCGGCGATGCCGGGGATCACCAGATGGTGCCGTAAGCCCGCCTCGGTGATCACCGGCTCACCTCGCCTGTCCGCGGTCCGCGTCAGACGACCCAGCGGGCGGCCGATTTCCGGTATCGAAGTCGCCGATCGGGGTCCACTCGTGCTCCAGGATCGAGTACGTGATCGAGTCCCGCCACGCTCCGCGCACGAAGACGTGATCGCGGATCCGGCCGTCC
Source organism: Streptomyces sp. CC53 (assembly GCF_001865245.1). Taxonomy (GTDB): domain Bacteria; phylum Actinomycetota; class Actinomycetes; order Streptomycetales; family Streptomycetaceae; genus Streptomyces. The sequence goes on from NZ_MKXB01000151.1 coordinate 87,821, forward strand.
TCGGTCATACCCGCCCGCAGAAGGGTCCACGCGGACGCCTCGTTGAGCGGCGAGCGGGCCGCCCAGATGCGATGGAGGCCGAGCTTCTGGAAGCCGAGCGCGCACAGCAGGTGGACGGTCTCGGTGCCGAGGCCCTTGCCCCACGCGGCCGGGTGCAGGGCGAAGCCGATGGTGGCTGCCTGCTGCGGTTCGGTCGCCAGGCGGGCGTAGCCGATCAGCTGGTGCTCGCCGCGCCGGGTGATGGCGAGGCAGTACTCGGTCCTCGGGGTGTCCGTGGCGGAGGCGATGGATCGGTCGACGATCGCCTGGACCTGCTCGGGGGTACGGGGCTCGAAACTCAGGTGCCGGGTCGCCTCGGGATCGCCGTAGATGGCCAGGAGCGCTTCGGTGTCCTCGGGTTCGACTTCGCGCAGGGCCAGGCGGGGGCCGGCCAGGTGGACTGGGGTCATGGGCGCGGAGCCTACCTGCGGGTTCATCGGACGAGGACGGAGGTCGGGGTGGCGGTGAAGGCTTCGATCTCCTCGCGCAGATCGGCCGCAGCACCGACGCTTCGTCGCCCGTCGGCGTGCAGGGCGGCGTGGACGCGCTGGGCGCTGCTGGTGATGCCGAAGTTCCGCTGCTCGATGGGGAGGTCGAGCACGGGGCGTACGGCTTCGACGGCGCCCTCGATCTCGCCGCGGGCGATGCGGGCGAGGGCGAGGTCGGTCTGCGCGCCGGCCTCGTCGCCGAAGGCCCACTCGTCCTCGGCGGCGTCGCGGTACGCGGTGACGGCGGCCTCCGACCGGCTCTCGCCGAACGCGGGGTCGTCGCCGAGGTGCACGGTGGCCTCGGCGACGTAGTACAGCTGCCGGGGCACGGGGAAGGTCATGATGCCGCCGAAGGCGTCGAGGTCGTCGGGTTCGACGGCCGCGCGGGCGTCCTCGGCCTGCTGGATGGCGGTGCGGGTGGCGTCGGCGTCGCCGATCAGGGCGTGGGCGCGGGCGGAGAGACAGGCGAGCCAGACGCCGGTCGTGCCACGGACGCTGCCGGCGACGTTCTGGCCGAGGGTGGCGTAGTCGGCGGCCTCGGCAGGGCGGCCAGCCCAGTAGGAGATGAGCGACTGCAGGGAGCGGACCCAGGCCCGCATGGCGTGGTGGTCGGCGTTGTCGGCGCACACGAAGGCGGTACGCGCCTGCATCATCGCGGCGCTCGGGTTGCCCAGGTCGTGGCTGGCCTTGGCGAGCATGCCGGAGGTGATCCCGGCGAGCAGATACAGCTCGCGGGCCTGCAGGGGCTTGACCCGGCCGTGCTCCAGGAGCCGGAAGGTGAGGTCCTGCACCTCGACCAGGTCGCCGAGCAGCGTCGGCAGCGCCAGCCTCGGGTACGCGGCGGTGAGCCGCCGCACTTCGTCATGGATCTGGCCCAGGGTCTCCGGGCCGATGCTGCTGCCCTCCGCCATCGCGGTGAACCGAAGCGCACGACGAGCCGCCATCGCGACCTGCCTTTCCAATTCCGTTGTGCCCGCGTCGAAGCGGGGCTCGCTGCTGAACGGGCCGCCGACAGGCAGTGCCGCTGCCTGCTCGGTGGGGAGAAGGACAGGCGCCGGCCGTGGCGGTGGGACGACGAGCAGGGGATCGGCCGCGGGTGCGGTCGGTGAAGCGGTCGGCGGTGCGGGAGCGAGAAGGAGATCGACGCCGACGTCGAACATCGCTTCCAGTACCCGGCACTGGTCGGGGTAGGGGCGGGTCTTGACCGCGCCGCCGTACCAGCGCTCGAACTGCCGCTTCGAGACCGACAGGCCCCGGAGCCGGGGATCGTTCTCGTGCTCGGCGATCGAGCTCGCCGTCGCTTCGAACCGGAGGCGGAAGGTCTCGTAGACCTGCCAGTGCCGCCGGAGCGTCAAGACCCGTAAGAGCGTGGGAGTTTCTGCCACAGCGGATCCTCTCCGTCCCCGTTCGTCTCCACCCGACGATAGCCGCGTCGGATCGGCGGGAAACCCGTTCGGCGGCTCCCCGGCCGAGATGACGGCGGCCATGACGGTGGTCATGACGCACGGCCGTCACCGACCGACATCGACCGGGGCGCCGGCCATCCCGGGAGGGCGGTTCCATGACGGCGGCGGCGTCGTATCCATGCCTCACCGCCCACCTCCATGCTGAACGCCACTTCGCCGTACGTGTACTTCCTGCGGCGGAGCGTGAGATCGGGAGCTGCCTCAGCGGCTCCGGCCGATCACCCCATCCAGCACCACGTGCCCGTCGGCCCGTTCATGCGCGGGCCGGCGACGGGAGGGAACCGATGGATACCCTGACCGCCCTTGCCGGGCAGATCGCCCAGCTCGACGCCGTCGACACCGCTCAGCTGGAGCGGATGCGCCACGAGGCCCTGACGGCCCCGGTGCCTTGGAAGGCCGAGTACAGCGCCTACCAGTCCGGGGGCTGGTGGACGACCTCGCTCATGAACGCCTCCGGCGACCCCGCCGACGTGACAATCGGCGACTGCACCGCCCGGCCGACCGACCTGCTGGCACAGATGCCGGCCACCGCCGCCCTGCTGACCGAACTCGGCCTGAACTACATGTGGGTGCGGCTCGCCCGGCTGGAAGCCAACGCCTTCCTGTGGGAGCACCGCGACTACGACGAGCTCGACCAGGTCGAGCGGCACCGGCTGCACATCCCCCTGCACACCAACACGTCAGCGTTCCTCGTCACAGGCGGCGCCAAGGTGCACATGACCGGCGGGCGGATCTGGCGGCTGACGCCGACGTACGCCCACGGGGTCTGCAACCTGCTCGGACCGGACCGGATCCACCTGATCGCCGACGTGTACGCCGACGACGCCTACCGGCGCCTCGCCCGCCGGCCCACGCTCCACCCCGGCTCCGCCGAGCCGCTGCCTTCGGCCGACCAGGCAGTGCTCGCCGAGCGACTCCAGGCCGCCCGCGGCATGGCCGGCCTCGGCTACACCGACGCGGTCGAGCGCATGCTGCTGCGGCTCTTCTACACCTACGCCCTGCCCGAGGGCGCGGTCTACGACCTGATCGCCGAGCTGCACACCTCGCTCGGCGACGAGGAGGCCGCCACCCGCTGGACGACAGCCAAGCGCCGCCTCCTCGCCCTCACGGCCTGACCGCCACAGCCCACACGCAGAAGTCCGATCGGAGGACGCACGTGCCCACCCTGCACCTGGCGGAACTCACCTTCGCCAACCGCCCGTCCCAGCTCCCGCTGCTGTCCCGGCTCGCCAACATCCTGGCCACCTCGCCGGCCGTCACGCACCTGATGGTGCGTGGGTCGCTGGCCCACGGCACCGCCGACCGCCTCTCGGACGTCGACTTCGTCGTCGGCGTCCAGGACGCCGACCTGCCCGCGTTCGTCGAGGCCCTGGACGACCTGATGTCCATCGAGGCCGGTGCCCTGCTGCCCGGCTGGCGCGACACGATCGTCGCCGACCTCGGCGGCGTCGGCATGGTCTTCCTCGTCCCGGACGAGGGGCACTTGCACCAGATCGACCTCTACCTCGCGCCCGCCTCGCGTGTCCCACGCCTTCGGGCGACCGTCGCCACCGCGTTACTCCTCGACCGCGAGCCGGCCATCGCCCCGGCCGAGGGAACGGCGGCTGCCGAGCGGTTCGCGGCCGAGTTCCTCGCCCGGCCCCGTACCTGCTCCGAGCTGCTCATCGAGCACCTCGTGCTGGCCGTGCTGCTGCACAAGCGCATCAAGCGCGGCCAGCGGTTCGTCGCCTACTCCGAGTGGCACCGCCTCCACACCGCGACGAAAGACCTGATCAAAACGGCTCTGGCGCCCACCTCGCGGTTCTGGGGCTGGTACCAGCTGCGCGAGGAGATCGCCGTCACCCCGATCGGCCGGGCCTGCCTGGGCGACCTGGAGGCGGCGATCAGCGGACCGGCCGTCCCCCTCGCCGCCGATGTGGACGCGGCCGTCGAGCGGACACTCGCCCTGGTCGAGCGGGCCTGCCCCGAGGCGCTGATCGGGCTGGAGAGCCCGATCGCCGCTTACCGCACCTACCTGGAGCTGATGTGAACGCGCTCCACCTCGCAGGCCCGGCCTCCGACCGGGCCCGCAAGGGCCTGACCGCCGTCTTCTTCGGCGGGGTCCGTCCCGCCTCCGGCGAGGAGGAGAAGCTGGCCGAGGAGATCGGCCGGACCCTGGCCCAGGCCGGCTACTCCCTCCTGCACGGCGGCTACAACGGCCTGATGGAAGCCGCCGCGCGCGGGGCCTCGTCCGAAGGAGCCCTGATCACCGCGGTGACCCTGATCAGCAAGCACGACGAGTGGGGAGCGTTCAACCCGCACGCCACCACATCCGTCCACCTGCCCGACCTCGGCGCCCGGCTCAACCACTACCTGGACCACGCCGACCTGGTCGTCGGCATGGGCGGAGGCATCGGCACCCTGCACGAGCTGACCGCCGCCATGTACTACGCGACGACCATCCGGCCCGTACCGATCTTCCTCGCCGGGCCGACCGCCCTGCGCCTGCTCGCCTTCCTGCGCGAGGAGAAGTGGCTGTACGAGACCCCGACCCGGCCCCTCGGCTTCCTCCACACCGCCGAGTCGGCCGACGCCTTCCGCGACCGCCTCGCCGCTCTCGACACGTCCGACACCCTCGATACGGCTCCGATCGGAGGAGCATGACCAGCAGCACGCGCCTGCCCGACCTCACCGTCCGGCTCGCCGAAACCGCCCTCGTCACAGCCCCCTTCCACCTCGCCGACGGCGCGAGGCTCGACAGCTACTTCGACGAGTACCGTCTGGCCGCCGACCCCGAGCTCCTGCGCGACACCGCCGCCGCCATGACCGCCCTCGTCCCCAGCGACGCCCAGCTCCTCGCTGGCATCGAACTCGGCGGCGTCCCCCTCGTCGTCGCCCTGTCCGCCGCCACCGGCCTGCCCGCCGTGTTCGTGCGCCGCCGCCCGAAGGGATACGGCTCCCGCCGGCAGATCGAGGGCGCCGCCTTCAACGGCCGCCGGACTGTCCTCGTCGATGACGTGGTCCGCTCCGGCGGACAGCTGCTCGCCATGGCCCGCATCCTGCGGATCGCCGGCGCACCGGTCAGCGACGCGCTGTGCGTCCTTGAGCGCCCACTGGGCGGCAGAACGCTGCTGGCCGAGCACAACATCACCCTCCACTCCCTGCTCACCGAGGATGACCTGGTCCTGTCTCAGACGGGTGATCCGTCGTGAAGGGGGCCGTGCTGTTCGACCTCGACGGCGTCCTCGTCGACAGCCACCACGCCCAACTCACCACCCTGGCGGGCTTCGCGACCTCCGCCCTCGGCCGACGCGTCACCATCACTGACCTGCCGGCCGGGGCCGCGACCACCCCGCGCGAGCACGTCCTCGCCGAGCTCGGCTACGCAGGGGCAATCAACCAGGACTGCTGGGACGCGGCGACGGCCACCGCCACCCTCACCGCCGACGTGTTCCCGTTCGTGGCCGACACGCTCGCCGCACTCCGCGCCGCCGACGTCGCCACCGGCATCGTGACCCTGCGAAGCCGCCAGCGGGTCGACTGGCTTCTGCCGCCCGGCATCCTCGGCCTGATCGACGTCGTCGTCTGCTACGAGGACGCGGCGCCGAAGCCCGCGCCGGACGGCCTCCTGCTCGCCCTCGACAAGCTCGACGTGACGCCCGGCGACGCCGTGTTCGTCGGCGACATGGAGTCCGACATGCACGCGGCCCGCGCGGCCAGCGTGACGCCGATCGGCTCAGGCTGGGGCTTCTCCGACCCGGCGACGCTCACCCGTGCCGGCGCCGCCGTCGTGCTCCCCCACGCCGACGACCTCGCCGGGACACTGCTGTCCCTGACCGGCGCCGGGCGCCGGGGCGCATAAAGCTAAGCGATCTTGACTCCGGACCCGCTACGCTGGGTGGCGCAGTCGCAGCGGACCGTTGCGTCCGGTGTCGGCTGCGCCACCTCAAGCGACGGATCTGGAGTCATGGTCTACACCGTGGGGGCGCGAGCTATCTGCGTCGAGCTGGAGAACTGAGAACCTCTCAGTCCCTGTTCTCGGCCCGGCTCGGCGTGTGATCGACCTCCACCTCTCCACGACTCTTCCGTGAGGGCCACACCACCATGCGCTCGACGCAGATCCGCTCCACCTTCCTGGACTTCTTCACCTCGCGCGGCCACCGCCAGGTCCCGTCCAGCCCACTCATCCCCTCCGATCCGACGCTGCTGCTCGCCAACGCCGGCATGAACCAGTTCAAGCCGTACTTCCTGGGCGAGGTCACCCCGGAGTTCCCACGCGCCACCACCATCCAGAAGTGCGCCCGCACCTCCGACATCGACAACGTCGGCCGCACGAACCGGCACGCCACGTTCTTCGAGATGATGGGCAACTTCTCCTTCGGCGACTACTTCAAGGCCGATGCCATCGCCTTCGCCTGGGAACTCCTCACCCAGGGCTACAACCTGGAGAAGGACCGCCTCTGGATCACCGTCTACCAGGACGACGACGAGGCCGAGCAGCTCTGGCGCAAGATCGGCGTCCCCGCCGAGCGCATCCAGCGCCTGGACATGGAGGACAACTTCTGGTCCATGGGCGTCCCCGGCCCCTGCGGTCCCTGCTCGGAGGTCAACTACGACCGCGGCCCGGCCTTCGGACGCGAGGGCGGACCGGCCGTCGACGGCGAGCGCTACGTGGAGATCTGGAACCTCGTCTTCATGCAGTACCAGCGCGGCGAGGGCGACAAGAAGGGCGACTTCCCGATCCTCGGCGACCTCGCCCAGCAGAGCATCGACACCGGCCTCGGACTCGACCGGCTCGCCGCGATCCTCCAGGACGTCGAGAACGTCTGCGGCACCGACCTCCTGCTGCCCACCCTCACTGCGGTCCAGGAACTCGCCGGCCGCGACTACCCCGGCAGCGGCGAGGAGAAGGTCTCCTTCCAGGTCGTCGCCGAGCACGCCCGCTCCATCGCCTACCTGATCGCCGACGGCGTCCTGCCCGCCAAGGACGGCCGCGGCTACGTCCTGCGCCGCCTGATGCGCCGCGCGATCCGCCACGCCCGCCTCCTCGGCATCGACCAGCCCGTCCTCGCCCCGGCCACCGCCAGCGTCATCGCCAACCTCGGCGACGTCTGGCCCGAGCTGACCGCCCAGACCGCCCTCATCGAACAGGTCGTCACCGCCGAAGAGGAGTCCTTCACCCGCACCCTCGCCCAGGGCACCCGGCTCCTGAACGCCGCCATCACCCGCAGCCGCGAAAGCCGGTCCGCGACCCTGACCGGAGAGACCGCCTTCGAACTGCACGACACCTTCGGCTTCCCCGTCGAGCTGACCGTCGAGGCCGCCCGCGACGCCGGCCTGACCGTCGACGAGGACCGCTTCGCCGACCTGCTCGCCGAGCAGCAGCGCCGCGCCAAGGCCGGCGGCAAGGCCAAGACCGCCGAGGCGCTGCGCCGCCAGGACGCCTACCGCGAGCTGTCCGCCCGCCACGGCCGTACCGACTTCGTCGGCTACGACCGCCTCGACACCGAGGCCACCGTCCTCGGCCTCATCTCCGACGGCACCGTCGTGCCCGGCGCCGAGCAGGGAAGCACGCTCGAACTGGTCCTGAACCGGAGCCCGTTCTACGCCGAGTCCGGCGGCCAGGTCGGCGACACCGGCACCATCCGCACCGCCGACGGCGCCCTGCTTGAGGTCCTGGACACCAAGCCCGGCCTGGAGGGCTTCCACGTCCACACCGTCCGCGTCGCCGAGGGTGAGATCCGCACCGGAGAGCAGGTCGAGGCCCTCGTGGACGGCGCCCGTCGCGAGGCCGTCGCCCGCTCCCACTCCGCCACCCACGTGCTGCACGCCATGCTCCGCCGCACCCTCGGCGACCACGCCCGCCAGCACGGCTCGCTCGTCGACGCCGGCCGCCTCCGCTTCGACTTCGCCCACTTCTCCGCCGTCGACCGCACCCAGCTCGCCGCCATCGAGACCCTCGTCAACGACAGCCTCCTCGCCGACCCCGAGGTCCGCGTCTGGCATGCCTCGCGCGCCGAGGCCGAGGCCGCCGGGGCCACCGCCCTGTTCGGCGAGAAGTACGGCGACCACGTCCGCATCGTCGACATCGGCGACTTCTCCCGCGAGCTGTGCGGCGGCACCCACATCGGCCACGGCTCCAACGCCGGCCCCGTCCGCATCGTCGGCGAAGCCTCCATCGGCTCCAACCTCCGCCGCATCGAAGCCCTCACCGGCCGCGACGCCCTGAACTACTACGACACCGAGCGCCGCCTCCTCGAAGAACTCTCCACCCTCCTCGGCACCCGCCCCCAGGACGCCCCCGACGCCCTCCGCAAGCGCCTCGACTCGCTCGCCACCGCCGAGCAGGAACTCGGCCGCCTTCGCGAGGCCGAGCTACGCACCCGCGCCCAGCAGCTCGCCGCCTCCGCCCGCCCCGTCGCCGGCGGCCGAGTCGTCAGCGAAAAGGTGACCGGCCTCGGTCCGAACGAGCTCCGCACACTCGCCCACCACACCGCCAGCCTCCTCGACGCTGGCCACGCCGTCGTCGTCCTCGGCACCGAACACCAGGGCAAGGCCCTCCTGGCCGGCGCGGTCACCCGCAGCCTCCACGACACCGGCATCGACGCCAGCCGCATCCTCATCCCGGCCGCCCGCACCGTCGGCGGCGGAGCCGGCGGCAAGGGCCCGGTCGCCAGCGCCGGCGGACGCCGCACCGAAGCCCTCGACGAGGCCCTCACGATCGCCGCCGAGGACGCCACCCGCGCCCTCGCCGCGTAGCGCTCTGATGGCCGGTGCCGCCGCGCACGGCACCGGCCATCCACATCAACGCCCGCGTCGGCCGGGCGTCAGCTCCTTCAGGAGCACCACGCTCTCGTAATTCGTCACGCCCCACCGCCAGGACCCGACCGGCGCGTAGCCACGTCTGCGATACCAGCCGACCAGGTCCACCGCCTCGGCCGACGTATCGATCACCGCCTGTGAAGACCCGAGCGCGGCGATACGTTCCTCCGCCAGAGCCAGCAGTCGCTGCCCCAATCCCGTGCCCCGGCATTGCGGATCCACCGCCAGCTGCCAGAACGACCCCACACCCACCGGAGCGGGATACCCCTCAGGCAGGAGGTACGGAGCCGCCACCGTCACCGACCCCACCAGCTCCGGACCGCGAACAGCGAGCCAGCACTCACCCCTGCCCAGCCTGTAGGCCGTGTCCTGCACCGACTGATACGAGGCAAAGAAGACTCGGCCTTCGGCGGCATGACCGGCGTAGGCCCGGTGAAGTAGACGGGTCAACCCCACAACGGAGTCACCCTCGGCGAACGGCCGAATGACGACCGGCTCACAGCTGCCGAGCCGTGTCGACGTACCTATGGATGGTCTGTCCACGCGATCAAGTATCGGTCGTAGAGCGACACGCCGCCCGCTGAGCTGCAGGTACGCCCCGGCTGTGCACGACGGGCAGACAACACCCAAGCCAGGATCGCAGTCAGGAAGTGTCCTCGCAGCTCACGCGCGCCTCGGGGCGGTCGGACGTGGGTGCGCCTGGCTCCACGCGGCGGAGCCACCAGGCTGTCATGCATTGAAGCCCTGAACCGTACCGAAGATGCGGTGACCTGCCGCGCGGGAGAACATGCCTGTATCCCCGGTGCACAGCGCCCTGCGGGGCGTGAAGGTCCACGGAGGGAACATGCCTCGTCTGCTGGTGCTCGCGCTGACCATGGTCCTGGCCGTCGTGGGGGCTGCTGCTTGCGGCAGCCAAACCGTCACGGAAGCTCCGGCGAGCAGCAACCCCACCCAGCCGAGGACGGCCGAGCAACCGACATCACCACCCAGTCCCAGTCCCACGCCTACCGTTGCCGTAGTCGGTGACACACTGAGCGTCACCGGCTTCACCGATGACGCGAAACTCGCCGTGACGGTTGTGAAGGTGGTCGATCCGGCGGCTGGCAAGGACACGCGACCGGAAGCGGGCGAGCGGTACGTCGCTGTGCAGTTCCGGCTGCACAACACCGGCTCCAAGACCTACAACGACGCACCGGACAACAGCGCCAAGCTCATCGACGACCAAGGCCAGCGGTTCAACTCCTGGATCACTGAGACAATCGCCGGTCCGGGCTTCGGCGGAACCGTGACGATCCCAGTCGGCGACACCGCACTCGGGTACATCACATTCAAGGTGCCGGCCGAGTCCAAGATCGCCAAGATTCAGTTCACAATGGAGAGCGGCTTCGCCGACAACACCGGCCAATGGCGGGTGCCGTGACGAGTACGGCCTCGGCCGACTCGCCGAACTCGCCACCGCGAGTCGCTCGGCACGGATTCGATCCCACTCCGGGCGCGACGCCGGACAGATCCACCATCTGAATGCTGCGACTATCCGACTACGCACTGTGGATGAAGATGAGGAAGGAGGAGGGAGGAGCGGTACTGTCCTTACGTGGCAACCATCGCGCTCTTCACCGACGACCTCACCCTTCCCGAGTCTCTGCAGGAGGCCATGGAACATGGCGAGGTATTCACGCGTGCCTGGGTTGTCGAGCTCATCCTGGACCTGCTCGGCTACACCGCTGACAAGGACCTCTGTGATCTGAGGCTCGTGGAGCCGGCTTGCGGTGGCGGCGCGTTCTTGACCGTGATCGCGTCCCGAATCAGTGCGTCATGCCGGGTGCACCAGCGGCCCATCTCGGATGCGGTCGACGCGGTCCGCGCCTTCGACCTGCTGGGTCGCAACGTGGAGCAGAGCCGGACGCTGGTCTCGGAGACGCTGCAAGAAGAGGGCTGGGGCCCCAAGGACGCGAGGGAGGTTGCCGCGGCGTGGGTGAAGCGGGGTGACTACCTCCTGCAGTCGGATGCTGATCATCGCGCCGACTACGTTGTCGGTAACCCTCCGTATATCCGGCTCGAAGACGTTCCCGACGACCGGATGGCTGCTTACCGCCGTGCCTGCTCCACGATGGGTGGCCGAGCCGACATCTACATCGGCTTCTACGAGGTGGCCTTGCGCAGCCTCAACCGAGGCGGCCAGCTGGGCTTCATCTGCGCCGACCGTTGGATGCGGAACCAATACGGCCGGCGGCTGAGGCAGCTGGTGACCAAGCACTTCAGCATGGACCTCGCCCTCGTGATGCACGACGTCGACGCCTTCGACGATCAGGTTTCGGCCTATCCCGCGATCACCCTCATCTCGAACAAGAACCAGGGCGCAGCGGTAGCTGCGGACACGAACCGGTCCTTCGGAGCGGAACAGGCGCGGGACTTCGCCAGCTGGTATCTGGAGGGCAAGCCGACGACGGTCGCCGCGGCTTCCTACCAAGCTGCTCGCATGCCGCACTGGTTCCCGGAGGAAGACTCGTGGCCGGCTGCTTCACCGGCCAGGCTCGCGATCCTTGAGGACCTCACCGAGCGCTTCCGGTTCCTGGAGGACACCGAGACGGGAACGAAGGTCGGTATCGGCATCGCCACCGGCGCGGACAAGGTCTTCCTCACCAAGGAAAAGGGCGTGGTCGAAGACGACCGGCTGCTCCCCATGGCCATGGTCCGGGACACCACCAGCGGCACCATCGACTGGGACGGCACGCACCTGGTCAATCCCTGGACGGCCAGTGGCGACCTGGTCGACCTCGACGCGTATCCGCGTCTCGCCTCCTACTTCGAGAAGCACGGCGAGGCCCTGCGCAAGCGCTACGTCGCAGTCAAGCAGCCTCAGCGCTGGTACAAGACCATCGACAAGGTCGACCACCAGCTCACCCGTCGTCAGAAGCTGCTGTTTCCGGACATGAAGCTGAGGATCCACCCGGTCCTCGACGAAGGCGGCCTGTACCCTCACCACAACCTGTACTTCATCGTCTCGGACGTCTGGGACATGCGCGTACTCGGTGGCCTGCTGCTGTCCAAGGTCGCGGAAGCGTTCGTGGAGGCGTACGCGGTCAAAATGCGTGGGGGAACCCTCCGCTTCCAAGCCCAGTACCTCCGGAAGATCCGCGTCCCGGACCCGGCGATGATCAGCGAAAGCGACCAGGCCGCTCTCGCCGAAGCCTTCGACAAGCGGGATAGGGAGGCCGCCACCGAGGCCGCTTTGCGTGTCTACAGGCTCGCCGAGCTGCCTGACTAGGAGGAACGGATCTTGACGGTCACCCGCCAAGACTTCGAAGACGCCATCGCGGCGTACTGGGGCGCCAAGCAACTGCAGAACGAGCAGTCCGCAATCAGGGACGCGGTAGGAGCCGGCACCGCTGGCTCCGTACGAGGCGGCAAGCACTTCGACGTCATCGCGACCCTCTTGGCGAAGTTCTTCCTGGACGCCGGCTACCCGGCTTCGAGCATCCGCGTCACCAAGTCGCAGGGCCTTGAACTGCCCGGTTACTACCGGCCGCAGAAGCAGTGGGACCTCGTGGTCGTCCACGACAACGTCCTCGTGGCGGCGTTCGAGCTGAAGGCGCTGGGCGGGCCGTCGTACGGCAACAACTACAACAACAGGGTCGAAGAGGCGCTGGGCAGCGCAGTCGACCTGCGTCGAGCTGCCCTCGCCGAGCTGTACCCGAAGGAGAAGCCCTGGCTCGGCTACTTCTTCATCATGCAGGACGGCGAAGGCTCCCGGAGGCCAGTCAAGACGGCCAAGGGCGCCCTCCCCGCCGATGAGATCTGGCACGGAACGTCGTACCAGGACCGGTTCGGGATCTTCTGCGAGAGGCTCATGGCCGAGCAGCTCTACGACGCCGCGTGCTACGTCACGTCATCGGCCGAAAACCCGAAGCCGATCGAACTGGTCGAGAGCCTCGACTGGCGACACTTCTCCGCAGCGATAAACGCCCGCCTCACGTACCTGAAGGACCTTGGCATCCCTGGGTAAGTGCGGCGCCTGAGGACGTTGGCGACGCGCGGCCGTCGGGTACGGATGTGAGGCATGGCGACAGATGAAGACAGGCGAGCGGCCATACGCCTCGCCGACCAGGCCCACGAAGTCGGTCGCGCGTCCGGGCGAGTTCTCTGGCGCGAGGTACTGCAACGGGTCAGCAGTGGGAGGCTGGGGCGGCCTCACGACTGGCTTGACGTTCCCCAGCTGGATTCACCGTGGCAGGACACCATTTCGTCCGAGCGAATGGGCTGGCGCCAACGAGCGGCCAATCTGCAGGGCGAGTTCGCGTTCGCGGTCGACTACCGGATCTGTCACCGCTGTCGCATCGGCTGGGTTGAGCAGCCGTACACCCTGCCGCAGTACCAGCGGTGTGGACTCGGGATTGCCGGCCTGGCCTCGCTGCGTTCCGAGCACCCTGACCTGTCCTGGCACACCCTCGGCGGCCACCTCACCGAATCGAAGGGGTTCTGGGGCGTGGTCGGCAGGGACGTACTCGGCGGCTACCAGCAGCGCCCGCTCTGCCCACACGTGGAAACGGGCAGGTGACGAGTCGGCACGACTCGGCCATGCCACACCGCGATCACCAGACCCCGGCTCTTTGAGGAATAGTCGACGAGTTGCGCCGACCGCACGGTGGAGCGGCCGAAGCGGAGCCACACAGCTCCCTCTCCTACTCGTACCGCCGACGTCGTAGAGCCAGCCTCTAGAAATCTGAGGATCGCACGTACTGCATCTGTCAGTGCCTGCGCATAGCGTTCTCCCTGTCCGACCCGAGAACAGGGAGCAGGAATGTTCGATCGCGACGTGAGCTACCCGTGTGCTGTCGCCAGCTACGACGCCGAGGGTGTGGACGCGGCCATCGACTGGTGCTGCGAGCGCATGGAGGACGGCGACACGCTCACCGTATGGACCAGTCTCAAGTCCAATCTGAGCAACTGCTCCGAGTTGGAACAACTCGTCAATCGACACTCCAACGTCGAGCACATCACCGGAAGAGGCGGCGGGTTCATCCGTGGAAACGGTCCCGTGCTCATGGCCTGGCCGGACATGGCAGACATCGGGAAGCTGGTGCAGTACGGCGGCCGGCGCATCCGGGCGCTCTGCGTCATCACCTGGAACGAGGACGAGATCAGGCCATGGGTAACAGCCATGAAGCCATCGATCCTGGGCAATGGCTCAGCGTGGGAGGAGCTGACGCCCGAGATTGATCCAGTCGTCGTCGAGGCGCTAAAGGGCCTCACGTTGACGGTCAACCACAACAACACCATCTCGGCAGGTCACGAGAAGGACATGGTCGTGAGCAGCCTCCTTGCATTGCACGACGCCGACGTCCGGATGGACGGTGAAGCCATGCAAGGGTGGGCGCTGGCGCATGGCTGGTCGGGGAAGAATCCCGAGCGCCTCGCCAAGTACGTGGAGGACATCAACGCAGGAAAGCGTCCGCGATGCCGACGCATCCTGCGCCCGGACTATGTCGACGATCTTCGACGCCGAGTCGCGGACGGAACGTAGAGCCACTGGCTGATCACGACGCCTACCCATCCATCTGCACCATTCAACCGGCAGGGCGCCTTGGGAGCCATCTGGGAGCCAACCCGCTCCCCGAGTCCCTTCGAGAACACCCGAGACCTCGGTAGCCCGACGCTCTGACCAGAGCAAACGCGATTCCGACAGGCCAGGTCAACAACCGAACCTCATTCGGGACGAAGAGGTCGTGGGTTCAAATCCCGCCACCCCGACTTCGTAAGTGCAGGTCAGGGCCGGTCCTCCTTCAGGGAGACCGGCCCTGACCGCGTTGTATCTGGGTGTCATCTGAGTGTGATCTTGAAACGGGGCGTCACCGCTCGGCGGCGCACTGCTGCAACACACGCGAGGAGACGAGCCTGGACCAGACGTGGGACGGCGTGCGGAAGCTGCGCGGCTGCCTGGACGAGGAAGACCGGGCCGCGGCCGGCGACGTGCGCCTGCTGCGCGTGCTCAAGATCGGTGAGGAGCTCGGAGAGGCAGCGGAGGCCATCACAGGGGTCCTCGGCGCCAACCCGCGCAAGGGCAACAGCCACACCTGGGGGACGTCGAGAAGGAGCTGTGCGACCGAGGTCGCCGCTGACCTCGATGTCGTCCCGGACCGTCAGGGCGGCCGGGGGGACCGCACCGGCCAGCACGGCCCGAAGGTCCCGCTCGGCGAGGGTCACCTCCACGTCCGGCGTGGCCACGGCCGGCCCGGAGCCGGTGGCGTGGACGAGGACGCCGTTGCGCAGGCGCAGGGTCACCGGGTCGCCGTCCGTGAGGTTCCAGCGCACCGTGATGTCCGTGTCCCAGCTGCGCGGCCCGTCGACCCGGATGGCGAGGGCGTCACAGAACTGCTCCAGGGTCAGTGCCGTCAGCAGGTCGGGGGACGTGCTGGAGGTGGGGGTGCCCAGGGTGCCGTGCCGCAGCTCCAGGGCGCCGGTGAGGTAGAAGTTGCGCCAGGTGCCGTTCTCGCTGCCGTAGCCGAGCTGTTCGAGGGCGTCGGCCTGCAGGGCGCGCGCCTCGGCGTTGTCCGGTTCGGCGAACACCACGTGGTTCACGACCTGTGCGACCCAGCGGAAGTCGCCGTCGGCGTACGACTGGCGGGCCCGGCGCAGCACCTCGTCGGCGCCGCCCATGAACGCCACGTACCGCCGCGCGGACTCGACCGGGGGATGCTCCCACAGGTGCGCCGGGTTCCCGTCGAACCAGCCCAGGTAACGCTGGTACACGGCCTTGGTGTTGTGGCTGACGGAGCCGTAGTAGCCGTGGGTGTGCCAGGCCCGCTCCAGCGCGGGAGGCAGTTCCATCCGCTCGGCGATCTCCGTGCCGGTGAGGCCCTCGTTGAGCATGCGCAGGGTCTGGTCGTGGAGGTAGGCGTACAGGTCGCGCTGTTCCGACAGGAACCGCACGACCCGGTCGCGGCCCCAGACCGGCCAGTGGTGCGAGGCGAAGGCGGTGTCCGTGGTGTCGGCGAAGAGGGCGATCGCCTCGGTGAGGTAGCGGGCCCACACACGGGGATCGCGGACCTGGGCGCCGCGCAGGGTGAGCAGGTTGTGGAGGTTGTGGGTGGCGTTCTCCGCCATGCAGAGGGCGGCGCGGTCGGGGAAGTGGATGTTCAGCTCGGCCGGGGCCTCGGTGCCGGGCGTCAGCTGGAAGACCATGCGGATGCCGTCGACGGTCTCCGTCTGTCCGGTGCGGGTGACGTCCACGGTCGGGGGGATCAGCCCGACCGCACCGGTGGAGACGGTCTGCCCGAGTCCGGCGCCGATCTGTCCGCGCTCCCCCTTCGGCAGCGCCGCTCCGTACATGTAGGCGGCGCGGCGGCTCATGGCCGTGCCGGCGTAGACGTTCTCACTGACCGCGTGCTCCAGGAAGCCCTGCGGTGCGTACACCGGCACGCCCCCGGCGACGTCCTCGTCGCTGACGACACCGCGTACCCCGCCGAAGTGGTCGACGTGGCTGTGCGTGTACAGCACGCCGGTCACCGGGCGCTCGCCGCGGTGGCTCCGGTAGAGGGCCAGACCCGCGGCGGCGGTCTCGGCGCACAGCAGCGGGTCGATGACGAGGACGCCGCGTTCACCCTCGACGAGCGTCATGTTGGACAGGTCGAAGCCCCGGACCTGGTAGATGCCCCCGGTCACCTCGAACAGGCCGTGGTCGGAGCACAGTCTGCTCTGGCGCCACAGGCTGGGGTTGGCGGTGTCCGGGCAGTCCTGGTCGAGGAAGCCGTACGCGTCGAGGTCCCACACCGTACGGCCCGTGGCGTCGCGGACCACGCTCTCGCGGGTCGTGCCCATGAAGCCGCGTCGCGCGTCCCGGAGGTCCTGGTCGTCGTCGAAGGGGAACCGCCGCAGCACCGCCCGGTTGGCCTCCGCGATACCCGGCTCGGCGGGCTTCGCTCCGGTGCTTCGCGACATGTCGTCCTCCCTCGCCGGGGGCGCCGGGATGGATGCGGGCGGCCCAGGCAGTGCCACCTTCACCCGCCGCCGGTCGCTCCACGACCCGTTGTACGCCGGGCGGGGGAACCGTCGTGCAGCAGTGCCGCCTTCCGACGCCGTCGTCGGCGGTGCGCGGGCGGGACCGCCGCTCCGCGGGCCCGGATGCGCCCGCCCCGTCGGGCACCGCGCCAGGCCGCTGCACGCGGTGGCGTCCGCCCGTCGGCGGTGTGTACGACGGGCCCGTCCTGTCCGCGCCACGGCATCCCCCGTGCCGCTCCTGGTGCCGCTGCGCCTCAGGGGTGAAGAGCAGCTGTCCGAACCTGCTGGTCATGACTGCCCCTCACCACCAGTAGGTAGGGCCGGGGAACTCCGTGGCCTCCGCGGCGGCCTCGTGGGACCAGCCCCACCTGCACCTCGGCATCCCTGGGGCCGGTCCGCCTCCACCTCAGCGCCCCTGGAACCACCCCGCCCGCGGCCCGGCACCTCGCACGCGCCGAGTCCGCCCGTGCGCCGATGGCCCGACGGCGGGCCCGCCCACGCGAGGGCGGCCGTCGTCGGGTCACTCCCCCGCGCTGGGGCAGGACAGTTCGCGCAGCTCCCGTTCCCAGGCCGACAGGATGCCGGTCTCCGTGTCGTCCGGCGTGCCCGGGTCGTCCGGCACGCTGGAGTCCAGCAGGGCGGCCAGGTCCTCGGCGGCCATGGACAGCAGCGCGGTGCCCTCGGGTGGCCGCAGACGGAGGTAGACCCTCCGGCAGGCCCCTGTCCGGTCGGTTCCGGGCCAGACGATGACGTCGCCGATGCCCACGCTGTGGTGCATCCCGTCGGAGAGGAGCTCCCGCGCGAAGGTCCACTCCTGTTCCTCGTCCGTCCCGGGGTTGAACACCGCGGTGATCGCGTACGGGTCGGACGCCCGGTGGACCAGGCGGACGGGGAGGCGCTCGCCGCGGTCCCCTTCGACCTGGTGCAGGCTCATCCACAGGTGTGCGTGCTGCTCGGCCTCCTCTCCCTCCTTCCTGCTCCACCGCCGTGGCACGCCGTGGCCCGCGTCCGCCCGTGCCCGCTGCCCGCAGTCCGTGCCGCCGTGGTCCTTGGGCAGCAGCAGGGCGGTTCCCGGCGCCGTCTCGTAGGCGTTCGGGTCGGGGGGCGGAGGTGGCTGCGTGGGGATGGCGCGGCGTCGCCGTGCGTCCAGGTCAACGGCGAGGTCGGCGGCCACCAGGAGCCGGACAGGGGTCAGCAGCGTGTCCGGCGACGATGGTCCGGCGGCCGGCTCCTCTGCTCCGCCCGGCGTGCGGCGGGTCGGTTCGCCTGCGCCGGTCCGGCCCGCCGCCTCACGCAGCAGCCAGTGCCACAGCTCGTGCGGGCAGTCGTCGGAGACCGGCGCGGGAGGAGCGGACGGCTCCGTTCCCAGGATGGTCGGCCACAGGGGCCGACCGGTCCGCGCGGGCACGTGCAGCAGATCGGTCATGCGCCTCGCGGCGATCACACCGTGCCGCTCCGCTGCCGTGTCCGGGGCCCGGAGGGCCGCCGCGCAGGACGGGCGCCCCACCCGGCCCGCACTCCGTGCCTCGCGCTCCCACCAGGTCCCGGCCGGCCGGGACAGGAGGTACGACCACCACCAGGACTGCCGGGAACCCGCTGGGTCCGTTCTCGTCGGCAGGCAGAAGACCGGCCCGCGCGCGAAACGCCCGACGCACCGCAGCAGCACGGCCCGGTCCGAGGCGGCCGGGCTCGCGTCCGGTGCCTCCTCCGTCGGCCGCACGGCACGGTCGGAGCCGCCGGAGGGGACCGTTTCGTGCAGCCACCGGTCCGACAACCACGCCACCCGCGGCGGCACCGCGCCGTCCCCCGGCGCAGCGAACAGCAGGGTCGCCCACGGCGGGAGGTGCGTCCGGGCGTCGGACACGACGAGGGCGTACGCGAGGAGGTCGGGGCGCATCCCGGCGTCGGACGCACCCGAGGAGCCCGCGAGGAGGTCGAGCGCGCGGCCCGCCAGGGCACGCACTGCCACCTCCCTCGGCGACTGCGTGCGGAACCCGATGGTCCGCGGGCACGACAGCAAGGGCAGGACGTAGCCGGCCGCCCTCGCCACGCGGTGCAGCGTCCTGGGGGACGCGGGCGCCACCGGGTCCGTGCGCGGGGCGGCGGGCAGCACGGGGAACCCCGGCGCGGCCGGGCCCGGCAGCCCGGCACCGTGGGCGCCCAGGCCGCCGAGCAGCGCCGCGAGGACCCAGGCGTACCGGGGCGCGGCCTCCTGCCCCTGCTCGGCGGCAGGTGCCGGTGCTGGTGCGTCGTCGTCCTCGGCCGGGTCGTCGCAGCCGTCGTCGGCCACCTCGCCGCAGCTCTCGCCGGAAGAAGCGCGGCCCGGGACGTCCGTGCCGGAGGCGTGGCCGGCGGCGTCCGCGGCGGCGTGCAGCCGCCGCCGCACGCCGTCGGGGACGGGCGCGCCCAGCGTGCGCACATGGGGTGCGCGCAGGCTGGAGGCGGCCATCAGGGCGGCGAACTCGTCGTCGTCCGCAGTGTGCATGGTGCTGTCCTCGTGAACACTCATCGTGCTCCCCCCTCCCCCAGCCGGACCTGGTGGAGGCCGCCGGCGGAAACCTTGGTACGGGCGCGGGCCAGGCGCCTTTCGAGTGCCTTGGGCGTCAGGCCGACCTTCACGGCCGCCTCGGCGTGGGTGTAGCCCAAGGTCACCCACCCGAGGGCCTCGCGCAGCTGCTCGTCGGGCAGCAGGGGGCGGATCCGGCTGATGCTGTCGAAGGTGGCGGCGGCGTGTTCGGGATTGACGGCGCGCTGGTCCGGGATGTCGCGTTGGGCGTACAGGACGTCGTCGGTGTCGGCCGAGCGGTGCTCCAGCTCGGCCTGTCCGAGGCGGTGGGCGCGGGACCAGCGGATGTAGACGGGGCGGAAGGCGAGGATGCCGGCGCCGACGAAGTAGGTGGTCAGGCCGGCTCCTCCGTCGGGGCTCCACTTGCCGCGGACGAGTCCGTGCTCGCGGAACAGGGCGGTGCCCTTCACGATCGTGTCCGTGACGACCTGGGTGCGGTCCTCGTAGTCCCAGGCCGTCGGCAGCAGGGGCTCCGGGACCGGGCGGCCCATGCGGGCGGTGCGTTCGAAGATGTGGCCGCTGGCGCTCCAGCCGCTGAGCGTGCGCCAGCCGTAGTCCATCAGCTCCGCGATGAACGCCCGGTACTGGGGGCCCGTGAAGCCCTTCCGCCGGAGGTAGGCGACCAGGGCCGCGTCGGCCTCCCGGCGTTGCGCGCGGGCCGCGGCGTCCTCCGGTGACCCCGCAGCGAGGGAGTCCTCCAGGCCCAGGAGCGCGGCCCTGGCCTCGGCGGAGATCCCGCCGGGACTCCGGGTCGCGTGGCGGGGGGCATGCCCCTTGCAGGTTCCATCCGGCACATCCGCTCCCTTGCCCTGTGTCCGGCCCCGACGGGCCTCGGTCCGCCATCCGTCACCCGGTCATAGGCGCGCCTCAGCGGCCTCCCCCCTCACGAACTCCGCACTCCTTATGTGATGTACGTCATACGGGGGCAGGGTGGGGGCGGCGGGCTACACCGTCAGCACAGGCCCGTGCGGGAACGGTTGATGACGCATCAGGAGTAGCCCATGAACACCCACCCCACCCCGGCCGCCGGCACCGAGAACCCCCGCCACACGCAGGACACCGCACCCCACCCGGCCCCGGCAGGCGGTGACGGCGGCCACGACGCCCGGGGCCTGCCGCACCGGCAACCGGTGACCGGCCCCCTCCCACCCCCGGACCCCTCGCCCGCCGGCGCACTGCTCGGACTGCGCAGCGCGATCATCCTGACCCTCGGCGTGCTGGTCGGTGCGGGAGCCGGCGTCCTGACCTACCTCTCCCAACACGACGGCGCCACCGCCTTCCTGGCCGGAGGCGCCGCCTTCGCGGCGGCGGTGCTCTTCTTCCAGAACGTCGTCGGCACCTGACACCCGCACGGCAGCCCGGCCCCCCTTGCGGAGAGGGGCCGGGCTGCGGCTTCACGGCGGTCCCCGCGCACCCCGCCCCCGCCACCGGGCTCCGCCGCACCGGTGACCGCCGGTCCGCACGCGCCGGCCCGCCCCACCACGACGGACCGGGGACGAGCCCCGCACGGGACGTACGCGAACGCCCCACCCCAGCACCCCGCCGCGTCCGCCCGTCCGCCCGTCCGCCCGTCCGCCCGTCCGCCTGTCCGCCCGTCCGCCCGTCCGCCCGTCCGCCGGT
>NZ_MKXB01000151.1:108808-198747 GCF_001865245.1 Streptomyces sp. CC53
CCTGTCCGCCCGTCCGCCCGTCCGCCTGTCCGCCCGTCCGCCCGTCCGCCCGTCCGCCGGTTCGCCGGTTCGCCGGTTCGCCCGGACGGCCCCCACCGGTCGCCGGGCGCATCCCGCCGCCGCAGGCTGGCTCGTACGCGTACGGCGAGAAGGGCGTGGAGCGGGCGATGAGTGAGCGCGGCGGACACGAGAGCGGTTCCGGTCGGCAGGGGCCCGGCCCCGGAGGGGCGCATGACATGGCGCCCGGGCACGCCCACGCACACCACGAGGGCGGCCCGCCGGCCGCGTCGCCGCCCGCCGGCACCGGATGGGCGTCCGCGGGCGTGCTGTTCGCCGGCGTGCTGCTGCTCGTGCAGGGCGTCCTCGGCATGCTCCAGGGCATCGTCGGCATCGCGGAGGACGACGTCTACGCCGTCATCGGCGACTACGTCTTCGAGTTCACCACCACCACGTGGGGCTGGACCCACCTGGTGCTGGGCGTGCTGCTGGCGGCCATCGGGTGGGGGATCCTCGCCGGGGCGTCCTGGGCCCGGGTGGGCGGTGTGGCGGTCGCCGCCCTGGCCGTCGTGGCGAACTTCCTGTGGCTGCCGTACCAGCCCCTGTGGGCCCTGGTGTCGATCGCGGTCGGGGTGCTCGTCATCTGGGCGCTGTGCGCCGCCGCCGACTGATGACACATCAGTAGCGGGCGTCCGAGTCGGCATCAAGACGTCATAAAGATTGCCGGAATCCGGCAATGCGTGGGCCATGCATCCCTTGCCAAGATGCATCACAACGGAAACGGGGGTCACCGAGCCGGTGCCGGGATGCGGCAGAACATGTCCGCTCCCGGCACCGGCGCGGTGTCCGGCTGCCCGCGTCCCCGGTTCATGGCGTCGCCCCGCCGTGTCCCGTACGTCGCCACGCTCGGAGGGAGCATCGGAATGCGCGAGTTCACCACTGCCGCCACCGGGTTCCCGACGCTCCTCCTCACCGCCGCGCTCGTCGTCGTCGTGGCGTTCTGGCTGCTGGCGCTGGTCGGCGCCGCGGACCGCGACGCCTTCGACGGCGACCTGCCGCTCACCGCACTCGGCCTGGGCGGTGTGCCGGCCGCGGTGGCCGTGTCCGTGCTGGTCCTGACGAGCTGGCTGACGGGCGTCACCGGGACCCTGGCACTGCACCGGCTGACCGCCCCCGGGCTGTCCCGCACGCTGCTGTCCCTCGCGGTGCTCGCACTGGCGCTCCTGGCCGGCCACCAGTCGGCCCGGCTGCTCGTACGGCTGCGCAGACGGCTGCGCCCGCACCCCCAGGAGCCGGCCCGCCCCGACCTCGTGGGCCGGACCTGCACCATCCGCACCGGCCGGGTGGACGACGGGTTCGGCCGGGCCGAGGTCGCCGTGCGGGGCGCCGCCCCCGCCGTCGTCCGGGTACGGCAACTGGGCGGTGAGCCACCGCTCGGCCGCGGCAGCCGGGCCCTGCTCTACGCCTACGACGACAGCGGCGGGTTCTTCTGGGTCACCCCGCAGCCCCTCGCGGCCGCCTGAACCCGCAAACCTCCCGCACGACACCACCCACCGCGCCCCGGGCCCGCACGAGACGGTCCGCGGCCCAGCCCGCCGCGGACGCGTGCCCGCGCCTCACCCGCAAGGAACTCCCATGGACGCCTTCCCCTGGGGCATCGGCGTGCTCATCGCCGCTGTCCTGCTGATCACCGCCACGGTGCTCCTCGTCGTCACGAAGCTCTTCCGCAAGGTGGAGCAGGGCAAGGCGCTCATCGTGTCGAAGATGCGCAAGATCGACGTGACGTTCACCGGGCAGGTCGTCCTGCCGGTGCTGCACCGCGCCGAGGTCATGGACATCTCGGTGAAGACCATCGAGATAGCCCGCACCGGCCGCGACGGCCTGATCTGCCGGGACAACATCCGCGCCGACATCCGCATCTCGTTCTTCGTGCGGGTCAGCAAGACCGCCGAGGACGTCATCAGGGTCGCGCAGGCCATCGGCACGGCCCGGGCCAGCGACAAGGCCACGTTGCAGGAGCTGTTCAACGCCAAGTTCTCCGAGGCGCTGAAGACCGTCGGCAAGCAGATGGACTTCACCGACCTCTACACCAAGCGCGAGGAACTGCGGTACCGGATCATCGAGGTCATCGGCGTCGACCTCAACGGCTACCACCTTGAGGACGCCGCGATCGACTACCTGGAGCAGACCCCGCTCAGCCAGCTCGACGCAAACAACATCCTGGACGCCCAGGGCATCCGCAAGATCACCGAGCTGACCGCCATCGAGCACATCCGCACCAACGAGACCCGCCAGCACGAGCAGAAGGAGATCACCCGCCAGAACGTCGACGCCCGCGAGGCCATCCTGGAGCTGGAGCGCCGCGAGGCGGACGCCGAGATCAAGCAGCGGCGGGAGATCGAGACGGTGCGGGCCCGCGAGGAGGCGGAGACCGCGCGGGTCGTGGAGGAGGAGCGGCTGCGGGCGCAGAGCGCCTTCCTGCGCACCGAGGAGCAGCTCGGCGTCCAGCGGGAGAACCAGGCGCGCGAGGTGGCGGTCGCGGAGAAGAACCGCGAGCGGGTCATCGCGATCGAGGACGAGCGGATCGAGAAGGACCGCCAGCTGGAGGCCATCGCCCGGGAGCGGGAGACGATGCTGACCCGGATCGCCGCCGAGCGCGAGGTGGAGGCGGAGCGCCGCGACATCGCGGAGGTGATCCGCGAGCGGGTCGCCGTGGACCGCACGGTCGCCGAGCAGGAGGAGTCCATCAAGCGGCTGCGGGCCGTCGAGGAGGCCGAGCGGGAGCGCCAGGCCGTCGTCATCGCGGCCGAGGCGGAGGCACAGGAGCGGCTCGTCAAGGACATCAAGGCGGCGGAGGCCGCCGAGCAGGCGGCCGTGCACCGGGCCGCGGAGGAGCTGACCCTGGCGGAGGCCCGGCTGAAGGCCGCCGACCTGGACGCGCAGGCCAAGCTGCGGCTCGCCGAGGGCGTCAAGGCCGAGCAGGCCGCCGAGGGCCTGGCCGCCGTGCGGGTGCGGGACGCGGAGGCGGACGTCATCGGGAAGGCCGGCCGGGCGGAGGCCGAGGCCACCGAGGCCCGGCTCAAGGCGGAGGCCGAGGGCGCGCGGACCCTGGCCCTGGCGGAGGCGGAGGGCCGGCGGGCGCAGGCGCTCGCCGAGGCCGAGGCGGTCGCGGAGCGGCTGAAGGCGGAGGCCCGGGGCATCCACGAGAAGGCCGCCGCGATGGCCGCCCTCGACGAGGCGTCGCGCGGGCACGAGGAGTACCGCCTGCGCCTGGAGGCGGAGAAGGACGTGCGGCTCGCGGGCCTCGACGCCCAGCGGCAGATCGCCGAGGCGCAGGCCACGGTGCTCGCGACCGGTCTGGAGAAGGCCGACATCAGCATCGTCGGCGGGGAGTCCGCGTTCTTCGACCGGATCGTCGGGGCGATGTCGCTCGGCAGGAGCGTGGACGGGTTCATGGACCAGTCGAAGACCGCGCAGGCACTGGCCGGGCCGTGGCTGGACGGGTCGGCGAGCTTCACCGAGGACCTGACGAAGGTGCTGGGCTCGCTGTCGACGGCCGACGTGCAGAACATGACCGTGTCGGCGCTGCTGATGAAGCTGATGGGACCTGCGGGCGGCGGGCAGGCCGGCCCCGAGCTGCGGAAGCTGCTCGACGCCGCCGAGCGGCTGGGGCTGTCCGAGACGCCGCTGACCGCACTGAACGGTACGCCCGCCGCCGCCTGACGGCGGATCACGCAGGCGTACGGGCCCGGAGCTGCCGTCACGGGGGGCAGCAGCTCCGGGCCGTTTCATCGATGAGGGGAACCCGCGAGGATGAGCACGCAGACCGGCACCGCCGCCCCGGGCGACGCACGCACCGCGCCCGGCACACGCACCGCAGCCGACGCACGTACCGCAGCCGCGGTGGGCGCCCCGGCCGGCACGCGTACCCCCTCCGACCCCGGCGACGGCCCCGGTGCCCCGGGCGGCCCGCGCGCCGGGATCGACGCCACCGCCTACGACGTGCTGCGCGGCCGCCTCGCCGCACAGGGGGCCGAGCTCGCGCGCCGGGCCGAGGAGCTCAACGCCCGGCGCGTGGCGGTCTTCGGGTCGGGTGAGCTGCGGCTCGCCGGGACGGAGCGGCTGCCCACCGCGGCCCCCGCGGTGGCACGGGACGTGGTCGCCGTCGGCGACGCCCTGCTGTTCGGCTACACCGGCCGCCCCGCCGCGCAGGAGGTCGAGGTCGGCGACGTCTTCTCGCTGCACGCCCGCGACGGACTGGCCGCTCTGCCGTACGACGCCCGGCCCGGACTGCTGGACGACCCCGCGTTCGTCCGGGAGTTCCAGGGGCTGCACCGCTACTACCGGGGCGCGCGGCTGCTGCGCCTGCGCGTCACGGACGGCAGGCTGCTCGCGGTCTTCCGGACCGGCGACACCGCCGCCGACATCCGCGTACTGCGCTGGCGGCTGCACGCCGACGGGGGCGTGGAGTTCCTCGACGCGCGGGGCGAACGCGACCACGTCCTGCCGGCCGCGCAGGACGTGGCGTGGACCGCGGCGACCCGCGAGGACCACAGGACCGTCGACGGCACGCCGTACGTACGGGTCCCCGGCGACGTGGAGCTGCTCGTCGGGACGACGGGCGGCACGCTCACGGTGCGGGCCGACGGCGCCGAGCCCTACACGGAGCCGGTCGCCGAGCCGCTCCAGTCGCTCGCGGACGCCGACATCGCCTACGCGCGCGTGGGCACCCTCGTCCTGCTCAAGGTGCGGCCGTACAAGGAGGACGCCGACCGGTACCTGGTGTGCCACGTCCCGAGCCGGGGGGTGGTCAGGCTCGACGGGATCGGCAGCGCCTGCCGCCGCCTGCCGGGCGACCAGGGCGTCGTCTTCCCCGGCGGCTACTGCCTGGCGACCGGCGCCCACAAGGTCTTCGACCTCGACACGGACGGGCTGGAGTTCGAGCGGGCCGCCGCCTCCCCCAACGGCGAGGACGTGCTGTACGCCTTCCACGCGCGCGAAGGGGGCCGCACGCTGCTGCTGCCGTACAACCGGGTCCGCGCGTCCGTCGCCACACCGGTCACCGGGCGGGGGTACGCGCTGTTCGACGACGGCACCCTCCACGTCCTGCGGTCCACGGCCGACGGCGACCACGCGCGCGTGCACCCGCTCCAGGTCTGGGACACCCCGTTCTTCTCCGACACCCACGCGGCCGCGCGGCCCGTCGGCGGCGGCCGGCTGGAGCAGATCGGCAACCCGGACCTTGTGCGGGGCGTGTCCGACTGCCTGAACCTCGCCACGACCGCCACCGCCGTGTCGTCGGGGCCCGCGACGGCCCAGGCGTACGAGGAGCTGCTCGCCGGCTGCGCGCGGGCCCTCGACGCCCACCACTGGCTGGACGACCCGGAGGTCGGCGGCGGCGTGCCGGAGCCGCTCGCGGGCGTGCGGGAGACCGCCGCGCAGGTGCTCGCGGAGCTCGCGACCGTACGGGACCTGAAGCGGCAGGCGGCGGAGGCACTGGAGGCCACCGCCGCCCGGGTCGCCACGCTGGTGCGGCGCACCCGCGGCGAGACCCCGCGCACGGCACCCGAGTGGGTGGAGCGGCTCACCGCACTGCGGCGCGCACAGGGGAGGCTGACGACTCTGAAGGAGATGCGGTACGCCGACACGGACCGCATCGACTCCCTCGCCGCGGACGTGGAAGGCAACCTCGCGGCCTTCGGCGGGCGGGCGGTGGAGTTCCTGTCCCGGGACGACGCCTTCACGTCGTACGACGAGGAGGTGGAGCGGCTCACCGCCCAGGCGGAGGGCATCGCCACGGCAGCCGAGGCCGGGCCGCCGGCCGGGCGGATCGACGCGCAGGCCGACGGGCTGCGCGCGGTCACGGAGGTCGTGACCGGCCTCGACATCGGCGACGCGACGCTGCGGACCGCCATCCTGGAGCGGATCTCCGCCGTGCTGGGCGGGATCAACCGGGCCCGGGCGACCCTCGACGCGCGCCGCAGGGAGCTGGCGGCGGGTGAGTCGCGGGCCGAGTTCGCCGCGGAGACGGCACTGCTCGGACAGGCCGTCACGGGCGCGCTCGCGGCCGCGGACACCCCGGAGGCGTGCGACGAGCAGCTCGCCGCACTGCTGCTGCGGCTGGAGGGCCTTGAGGCCCGCTTCGGGGAGTCCGACGAGGCCCTCGCCTCGGTGGCCGCCAGACGCGACGAGGTGTACGAAGCGTTCGCGTCCCGGAAGCAGGCGCTCCAGGACGAGCGGGCGCGGCACGCGGAACGGCTCGCGTCGTCGGCGGGACGCGTCCTGGAGACGGTGGCGCGGCGCATCACGTCGCTCGCCGACGCGGACGCGCTGCACACGTTCTTCGCGTCGGACCCGCTGGTGGCGAAGGTGCGCAGGTCCGCGCAGGAGCTGCGGGCGCTGGGCGAGACGGCGCGGGCGACGGAGCTGGAGGGCCGGATCACGGCCGCCCGGCAGGAGGCCGCGCGGGCGTTGCGGGACCGCGCGGACCTGTACGCGGACGGCGGGACGGCGATCCGGCTCGGCCGGCACCGGTTCCCGGTGAACACCCGGCCGCTGGACCTGACGCTGGTGCCGCACGGCGAGGACGCGCTGGCGTTCGCGGTGACCGGCACCGACTACCGGGCCCCGGTCGAGGACGAGGCGTTCGCCGCGACCCGCGCCTTCTGGGGGCAGAGCCTGCCGTCCGAGGACGCGGAGGTGTACCGCGGCGAGTTCCTGGCGGTGCGGCTGCTCGCGGAGCACGGCCCGCAGGCCCTCGCGGACGCGGAGGACCTGCCCGCCCTCGTACGGGAGGCGGCCAGGGAGGCGTACGACGAGGGGTACGAACTCGGCGTGCACGACCGGGACGCGGCGCTCCTCCTGGCCGCGCTGCTGCCGCTGCACGCGGACGCGGGGCTGCTGCGGCACCCGGCACGCGCGCGTGCCGCGGCGCAGGAGTTCTGGGCGGGCGCGGACGAGGCGGCGCGCGCGGGGTGGGCGGTGCGGGCGCGATCGCTGGCACGCGCGCGTGCCGCCTTCGGGGCGGCGCCGGGGCTGGACGCGCTGCGGGACGAGCTGGCCGCGGCGGCGGGGGACGAAGAGGTCGCCGCCTACCTGGTGGAGGAGCTGTCCACGGCGCCGGAGGGCTTCGTCACGGGCCGGGCGGCGCGCGCCCTGGTGGAGGGGTTCCGTGGCGCGGTGGACGCGGAGGCGTACGAGCGGGACCTCGCGGGGGTCGCGGACCCGGGGTCCAGGCGGCTGCTGGTCGAGTCGTGGCTGTCGGCGTACGCGGCGGCGACCGGCCGCCCGGCGGCCCCGGGGGACCTCGCGGAGGCGGTCGCCCTGGAAACCTGCCGGGAGCTGCCGCGCTACGACCGCGACGCGGAGCTGACGGCGACCGTGCACGGCTTGCTGGGCTCACATCCGCGGATCTCGGGGCGGTCCCTGACGGTGCGGCTGGACGAGCTGCTCGCGCGTGTGGGGCACTTCCGGCGGCACACCGCGCCCGCGTTCCGGGCGTACCGCAGGCGGCGGTCGGCGCTGGTGGCGGCGGAGCGTGCACGGTTGGACCTGGACGCGTACCGGCCGCGCGCCCTGGCGTCGTTCGTGCGGGGCCGGCTGGTCGACGAGGTGTACCTGCCGCTGGTGGGTGACAGCCTCCACCAGCAGATGGGCCCGGGCAGCCACGGGCTGCTGCTGCTCCTGTCACCTCCGGGCTACGGCAAGACGACGCTGATGGAGTACGTCGCGGAGCGGCTCGGCATGCTGCTGGTGAAGGTGGACGGCCCGGCGCTGGGCCATGAGGTCACGTCGCTGGACCCGGCGGAGGCCCCGCACTCGGCGGCCCGCCGCGAGCTGGAGAAGATCCGCTTCGCGCTGGCCGCGGGCAGCAACGTGCTCCTGCACGTCGACGACGTGCAGCACACCTCGCCGGAGCTGCTGCAGAAGTTCATCCCGCTGTGCGACGCGACCCGGACGCTGGAGGGGCACGACCTGCGCGGCAAGCGGTTCGCGGTGTGCATGACCGCGAACCCGTACACGGAGTCGGGCAGCCGCTTCCGGATCCCGGACATGCTCGCCAACCGGGCGGACATGTGGAACCTGGGCGACGTCCTGACCGGCAAGGAGGACGCGTTCGCGCTGAGCTTCGTCGAGAACGCGCTCACCGCGAACCCGGTGCTGGCGCCGCTGGCCGGCCGCGACCCGGGCGACCTGGACGTGCTCGTGCGGCTGGCGGCCGATGATCCGGCGGCGCCGGGCCCGGACCGGCTGAGCCACCCCTACACGGCGTCCGAGCTGGCCGAGGTCCTCGCGGTCCTGCGGCACCTGCTGGCCGCACGGCGGACGGTGCTCGCGGTGAACGCCGCGTACATCGCGTCGGCGGCCCGGTCGGACGAGGCCCGTACCGAACCGCGGTTCCAGCTGCAGGGCTCGTACCGCGACATGAACAAGATCGCGGCGAGGATCTCACCGGTGATGAACGAGGCGGAGCTCGACGCCGTCGTCCACGACCACTACACGGCCGAGGCCCAGACGCTGACGTCCGGCGCCGAGGCGAACCTGCTGAAGCTGACGGAGCTGCGGGGCACGCTGACGCCGCAGCAGGCCGACCGCTGGGCGGCGCTGAAGGCCGCCCACACCCGGGCCCGGGCGTTGGGCGGCCCGGAGGAGGACCCGGTGGTGCGGGCGGTGGCGGCGCTCGGGCTGCTCGCCGACCGCGTCGCGGCGATCGAGGCGGCGATCACACGGGCGGCGGACCCGCGGGCGGCCCCGGCCGGCCCGCGCGGCCGGCACGCGTCCCGCTGAGCTGCCGGGCGGGAGCCGTCCGCCGAGCGGGGCCGAGCCCCGGGTCGGGGTCGGGGTCGGGGTCCAGGTCCGAGCCGCCGGGTCGGGGTCCGGGTCCGGGTCAGGCCGGAGTTATCCACAGGCTCGGCGGGATGTCGGTCGCCCGGAGCATCATGGACGGCAT
This sequence comes from Streptomyces sp. CC53, assembly GCF_001865245.1. GTDB lineage: Bacteria > Actinomycetota > Actinomycetes > Streptomycetales > Streptomycetaceae > Streptomyces. The sequence continues at coordinate 117,756 of NZ_MKXB01000151.1, forward strand.
GACTGATCCGAAGGACGTACAGACGACGAACCCGGCCGCCGTCGGCACGGACTCCGCCGCCGACGGCCCGGCCGCGGTGCCGGACTGGGAGCTGCGGTTCCGGGCACCGCGGGTCTCCCTGCCCGACTGGGCGGAGGACGCCCCCGATCGCGCGCTGTTCGAGTCGAACGCGACCGGGACGTACGAGCTGTACGCCTGGGACCGGACGACCGGGGAGCAGCGGCAGGCCACCGACCGGCCGAACGGCACGACCGAGGGCACGCTGTCGCCGGACGGCGAGTGGATCTGGTGGTTCGCCGACACGGACGGCGACGAGTTCGGGGTGTGGATGCGCCAGCCGTTCCGCGGCGGGCCGGACGAGCCGGCGGCGCCCGGTCTCGCCCCGTCGTACCCGGCGGGGCTCGCGATCGGCCGGGACGGCACGGCGGTGGTGGGCAGGTCCACCGACGAGGACGGCACCACGATCCACGTGGTGCGGCCCGGGCACACGCCCGTGGAGATCTACCGGCACCGCGAGTCCGCCGGGGTCGGGGACCTGTCGCGAGACGGGACGCTGCTGGCGGTCGAGCACACCGAGCACGGGGACGCCATGCACTCGGCGCTGCGGGTGGTGCGGCTCGACGGTTCGGCCGTGGCGGAGCTGGACGACACGAAGGGCGGCACGAAGGAGCTGGGCCTGGCGGTGCTCGGCTTCGCGCCGGTCGCCGGTGACACGCGGCTGCTGGTGGGGCACCAGCGGCGCGGCCGCTGGGAGCTGCTGCTGTGGGACGTGACGTCCGGCGAGGAGCGGGAGCTGCGGCTGGACCTGCCGGGCGACCTGAGCGCCGAATGGTTCCCCGACGGTTCCGCGCTGCTGATCGCCCACGACTTCGAGGCGCGCGGCGAGCTGTGGCGGTACGAGCTGGCCACGGGCGCGCTGGTGCGGCTGGACACCCCGCCCGGTTCCGTGTCGGGGGCGACGGCCCGCCCGGACGGAACCGTCGAGTACCTGTGGTCGTCGGCCGCGCTGCCGTCGTCGGTGCGGTCCACGGCGGGCGGGGTGGTGCTGGACCCGCCGGGGCACAAGGCGCCGGCGTCGGTGCCGGTCGAGGACGTGTGGGTGGAGGGACCCGGCGGCCGCATCCACGCGCTGGTGCAGCGCCCCGAGGGCGCGAGCGGGCCGCTGCCCACCGTGTTCGACATCCACGGCGGCCCCACCTGGCACGACAGCGACGCCTTCGCGGCCGGCCCGGCGGCCTGGGTCGACCACGGGTACGCGGTGGTGCGGGTGAACTACCGGGGCTCGACCGGCTACGGCCGGGAGTGGACCGACGCCCTCAAGCACCGTGTCGGGCTGATCGAGCTGGAGGACATCGCCGCGGTCCGGGAGTGGGCGGTGTCGTCGGGGCTCGCCGACCCGGAGCGGCTGGTCCTGACCGGCGGTTCCTGGGGCGGGTACCTCACCCTGCTGGGCCTGGGCACCCAGCCGGAGGCGTGGACGGTCGGCATCGCCGCCGTGCCGGTCGCGGACTACGTCACGGCGTACCACGACGAGATGGAGAGCCTGAAGGCCCTGGACCGCACCCTCCTGGGCGGTTCGCCCGAGGAGGTTCCCGAGCGGTACGCGGCGTCGTCGCCGCTCACGTACGTCGACGAGGTCCGCGCGCCGGTCTACATCTCGGCGGGCGTCAACGACCCGCGCTGCCCCATCCGGCAGATCGACAACTACGTAGAGCGGCTCGCGGCGCGCGGCGCGGTCCACGAGGTGTACCGGTACGACGCGGGCCACGGCTCCCTGGTGGTGGGCGAGCGGATCAAGCAGGTCCGGCTGGAGCTGGACTTCGCGGCCCGGCACCTGGGGACCCGGGCGGAGAGGAGGTGAGCGCGTTCCGTACCGTGGAGGGGTGTACCGGTTCCTGACGACACCCCGCTGGTGGGGGATCAACGTCTTCGTGCTGCTGGCGATCCCGTTCTGCCTGTACATGGGGACCTGGCAGCTCGGCAGGTTCGAGGACCGGGTCGACGCCCACCAGGCGGCCGCGGAGCGGCCCGCGAAGGCCGCGCAGGAGAAGGCGGTCCCGCTGGAGGAGCTGCTTCCGGTCGACAAGGAGACCTCCGGCCGCCAGGCGGAGGCCACCGGCCGCTACGGCAGCCAGTTCCTGGTCCCGGGCCGGGAGCTGGACGGGAAGACCGGTGCGTACGTGCTGACGCTCCTCGACACGCCCGCGGGCAAGGCCCTGCCGGTGGTCCGGGGCTGGCTGCCCGAAGGTGCCCGGCCCCCGGCCCCGCCGACCGGTGAGGTGACGGTCACCGGCGCCCTCCAGGCGTCGGAGCACGCCGGCTCCGGGGGCGTACGGGCGGGTGGCCTGCCGGAGGGCCAGGTCGGCATCATCAGCGCGGCCTCACTGGTGAACCTGGTGCCGGCGGACGTGGACGTGTACGACGCGTGGGTGACCCTCGCGGAGTCCCCCGCCGGGCTCACCCCGGTCCCGGCGACGGCGCCCGCGGGCACCGGCCTGGACCTGAAGGCGTTCCAGAACCTCGGCTACACGGGCGAGTGGTTCGCGTTCGCCGGCTTCGTCCTGTTCATGTGGTTCCGGCTGGCCCGCCGGGAGGCGGAGGCCGCCCGCGACCGCGCGCTGGGCCTCCCGGACCCCGACGAGACGCCGGCCTCCGCGGCCCCGTCTCCGGAGCCGGCAGCACGCGGCTGACACGGTTCCGCGGGGTCGGGCCGCGGAAGCGGGCTGCCGCACACCTTCCGGCCGATGGTGCCGACCCTGCCGACGACGCCCGCAGGTGGGCTCGCCACGGGCCCGGGCACGGCCCGGCACCGGGTGAGCCCCTCGCGGAGGCGGCACGCACCCGCGGGCGGGCAACGCGGTTCCAGTCCAGGGCGGGCAGCGCCGGGCCGCCGACCGTCCGCACACCGCCGCCGTGCCCGCTGCCGTCCGGCCGCAGCCGGCACCGGCCCGGCCCGCTGGAAGGTGCGGGGCGGGCGGTGCGTGCCTCGGGGAGGTGCGGGGGCGGGCTACTGGGTCGGGAGGAGACCGGTGTGGTAGATCGTTCCGGCGCAGGCCTGGGTGATGATGGCCTCAGCGGTCGGAGCGCCCGGCTGTGCCGTGTGGGTGACCGTCACGCTGCCCTCCGACCGGGTGGGCTCCTCCTCGGTGACCAGCTGGGCCTCCATGCCGGTCGCCGCCTCCGCCGTGCCGCCGTCGCCGCCCGTCTCGCCGGTGGCGCCCGTGCCGTCCTCGGGGGGCGTCTCCGGCTCCGAGGGCGTGGTGCTCGGTTCGCCGGTGGCTCCCCCCTCGACCGGGCAGCTGTCCGCCGGCACCCACGCGAAGCGGATCTCGTACGCTGCGGACGGCTTCAACGCCACGCCGTCGGCGTACGCCGACGGTCCGGGCAGGTCGGCCGCCGGGCCTCCTCCGGCATGCCGGACGGCGGTGATCCGGTCCTGGTCGGCGGCGCCGCCCACGCGGAAACCGATGCTGCCGGGGCCCTTGACGGCGCAGTCGCTGCCGGAGACGTTGCCGACGCGGAACGTTCCGTACACCACGCCATTGCCACCCGGCTGCGTCGTGGCCGACACCACGCCGAGCTGGCCGGCCGTGCACGCCGGCAGTTCCTCGGGCTCGGCGGTCGACGGGTCGGACGTACCGTTGTCGGCCGTGCCCTCGGAGGCGCCGGCGGTCGCCTTCCGCGACTGCTCCGGCCGGGCGCTGCCGCCGGGGCCGCCACCGCCGGCAGGGCCGGAGCTGCCGCCGCCGAGCTCGCCCGAAGGGCTGCCGGCCGCCTGCTCCCCACCCGTCCCGCCGCCGTCGTCACCGTTGCCGCCCTGGGCGTGCTGGCCGTGGCCGACGTTCACCGCGTTGCCGTCGGTACCGGTGTCGCCGGCGACCAGGAACGCCGGGACGCCGGTGCCGAGCAGCACGACCGCGGCGGCCGCCCCCACGAGGGCCTGGCGCTTGCGGGCCCGCCGCCTCGGCACGGCCGTCCGCAGGTGGTCCAGCGCGCCGTCGGAGGGCTGGAGGTCGCGCACCGCGCCCTGCAGGATGCTGCGCAGCTGGAGTTCGTCGGCGTCGAAGTCGCCGCTCAGGTCGCCGCTCGGGGCGCCGCTCAGGACGTTGCCGAGGTCGCCGCTCACGTCGGCGGCGTCGTCTGCGGAGCCGCCCCCGAGACCGGGGAGGGGCCTCGTGCGGTCGTCTGCGCCTTCGCCGTCGCCGGAGGCGCCGTGTCCGTGGTTCGCCATGCCGTTGCCCGCCGTGTCGCCTTCCGCGCGCTCGCCGTGTCCGTCACGCGCGTCGTGTCCGCCGTTCATGCCTTCGCCCCCATCGAGACGCGCAGGGCCGCGATGCCCCGGGAGCCGTACGCCTTCACCGAGCCGAGGGATATGCCCAGCGTCTCGGCGACCTGCGCCTCGGTCATGTCCGCGAAGTAGCGCAGCACCAGCACCTCCCGCTGGCGGCGCTGGAGCTTGCGCATGGCCTTGATCAGGTCGTCGCGTTCCAGCTGGACGTAGGCACCCTCCTCCGCGCTGGCCATGTCCGGCATCGGCTTGGAGAGCAGCTTCAGCCCGAGGATGCGGCGGCGCAGCGTGGACCGCGAGAGGTTGACGACGGTCTGCCGCAGGTAGGCGAGGGTCTTCTCGGGGTCGCGCACCCGCCTGCGGGCGGAGTGCACGCGGATGAACGCCTCCTGGACGACGTCCTCGCAGGACGCGGTGTCGTCGAGCAGCAGGGCGGCGAGACCGAGCAGCGACCGGTAGTGGGCGCGGTAGGTCTCGGTGAGGTGGTCGACGGTGGTTCCCGACGTCATCGTCTCGCCGGCGCCGTCACGTGCGGTCGGCACGCGGGAGCGTCCGCGCTTCGCGGCGGGCATGGGGGCGGTCACCGGCATGCCGCCGGCCCGCGGGCTCCGCTGGGGCCGCAGGAGCGGGAGTACGCCCGTGCCGCCGCGGAACGGGCCCGCTGTTCTGATGTCGAGTACCTCTGCCACGCCTGTTGGACACGTCGCCCCCCGTCAGGGTTGTACGCGCACGTCGCTCTTTTTGACGGTGCGTCGTTCGCCCTCATCGCGTATCCGTTCTCCCCCTGGCCCCAGTTGGCGTCCGGCACGTCGCCGGCGGCCTCTGGGGACGCTCGCCCCCGGCCCCTGTCCGCCAGGGGGCCAGCGCCCTCGAACATGCCATCGCCCCAGTTCAAGCGGCATCGGTCGAAGGCTTGCGCACAGGGCGTTCACTGATCCTACAAAGCTACGGCGACGGATCCAGTGGGTATCCGAGCGAGGGACCGTAACCGCCCGCGGTGGGCGATTCGTCGTCCTGTACGGGGTCCGCGGGAAGCCGCGCGGACGGTACGGAACGGCCCGGTGCGGGGCCGCGGGACGCGGCGGCGAGCTCCGCCGCCACGAGCTCGGCGATCTGCGCGGTGTTCAGCGCCGCGCCCTTGCGCAGGTTGTCGCCGCACACGAAGAACTCCAGGGCCCGGTCGTCGTCCAGGGAGCGCCGCACCCGCCCCACCCAGGTCGGGTCGGTGCCCACGACGTCGGACGGGGTCGGGAAGTCCCCGGCAGCGGGGTCGTCGTACAGCACGACGCCCGGAGCCGCCGCGAGGGCCTGGTGGGCCTTGGCGACGGTCACGGGGCGCTCGAAGCGGGCGTGCACGGCGACGGAGTGCGCGGTGACCACGGGGACCCGCACGCACGTGGCGGAGACCCGTAGCTCCGGCAGGTCGAGGACCCTGCGGGCCTCGGCGCGCACGCGCAGTTCCTCGGAGGACCAGCCGCCCTCCTGGGGGGTGCCGCACCACGGGACCACGTTGAGCGCGAGCGGCGCGGGGAAGGGCCCGTCGCGGTCGTCGCCGAGGGCCCTGCGCACGTCTCCGGGAGCAGCGCCGAGTTCCGTGCCGGCGACCGCCACGAGCTGGCCGCGCAGCGCGGTGACGCCGCCCTGCCCCGCGCCGCTCGCGGCCTGGTACGCGGAGACGACCAGCTCGGTCAGACCGAACTGGGCGTGCAGCGCGCCGACCGCGACGATCAGGGCGAGCGTGGTGCAGCCGGGGCTCGCGACGATGCCGCGGGGCCGCTCGCGGGCGGCTTCCGGGTTCAGCTCGGGGACGACGAGCGGGACGTCGGGGTCGGCGCGGAACGCCGGTGAGGCGTCCACGACGACCGCGCCCCGGGCGGCGGCGACCGGCGCCCAGCGGGCGGCGACCTCCTCCGGCACCAGGAACACGGCGACGTTGGTCCCGTCGAGGGAGTCCTCGCCCAGGGCGAGGACCTCGGTCTGCACCCCGCGCACGGCCAGCTTGCGGCCGGCCGAGCGCGGGGAGGCGAGCAGGCGGATGTCGCCCCAGACGTCGGCGTGCTGCGACAGGATCTGGAGCAGCACCGCGCCGGCGGCTCCGGTCGCTCCGACGACCGCGAGCGCCGGCTTGCGGCGGCTCATCGAGGTGGCCCGGACCGGTTTACCGGCCGGTGCCGCCGTAGACGACGGCCTCGGCCGAGTCGCTGTCCAGACCGAAGGCGGTGTGGACGGCGCGGACGGCCTCGTTGACGTCGTCGGCGCGGGTCACGACGGAGATGCGGATCTCGGAGGTCGAGATCAGCTCGATGTTCACGCCCGCGTTCGACAGCGCCTCGAAGAAGGAGGCGGTGACGCCCGGGTTGGTCTTCATGCCGGCGCCGACGAGGGAGATCTTGCCGATCTGGTCGTCGTACCGCAGGGACTCGAAGCCGATGGCGGCCTTCTGCTTCTCCAGGGCGTCGATGGCCTTGCGGCCCTCGGTCTTGGGCAGCGTGAAGGAGATGTCCGTGAGACCGGTCGAGGCGGCGGAGACGTTCTGCACCACCATGTCGATGTTGATCTCGGCGTCCGCGATGGCGCGGAAGATCGCGGCGGCCTCGCCCGGCTTGTCGGGCACGCCGACGACGGTGATCTTCGCCTCGGAGGTGTCGTGCGCGACACCGGAGATGATGGCCTGCTCCACCTTGCGGTCCCCTCGCGGTTCGTTGCTGACCCACGTGCCCTGGAGCCCGGAGAAGGACGACCGGACGTGGATCGGGATGTTGTAACGGCGTGCGTACTCCACGCAGCGGTGCAGCAGCACCTTGGAGCCGGAGCTGGCGAGCTCCAGCATGTCCTCGAAGGAGATCCAGTCGATCTTCCGGGCCTTCTTCACGACCCGGGGGTCGGCGGTGAAGACGCCGTCGACGTCCGTGTAGATCTCGCACACCTCGGCGTCCAGCGCCGCGGCGAGGGCCACGGCGGTGGTGTCGGAACCGCCCCGGCCGAGGGTGGTGATGTCCTTCTTGTCCTGGGAGACGCCCTGGAAGCCGGCGACGATGGCGATGTTGCCCTCGTCCAGCGCCGTGCGGATCCGGCCCGGCGTGACATCGATGATGCGCGCCTTGTTGTGGACCGAGTCGGTGATGACGCCTGCCTGGCTCCCGGTGAAGGACTGGGCCTCGTGGCCCAGGTTTTTGATCGCCATCGCCAGCAGGGCCATGGAGATCCGCTCCCCGGCGGTCAGCAGCATGTCGAACTCACGTCCGGCAGGCATCGGGGATACCTGCTCGGCGAGTTCGATCAGCTCGTCCGTCGTGTCGCCCATCGCGGAAACCACGACGACCACCTGGTGGCCGTTCTGCTTGGCTTCGACGATTCGCTTGGCGACGCGCTTGATGCCCTCGGCATCGGCAACGGAGGAGCCTCCGTACTTCTGCACGACAAGGCCCACGTGCGCTCCTCGCTCAGTCCGTTTGCGGTCGGCTCAGTCTAACGAGCGGCCGGGAAGAGACTCCGAAGTGTCACATCGTGAGATGTCCCGCTCAACCAGTGATCATCCGGTCGCACCCGGCCTCAGCCTGGGAACTCGCGGAGTCTCCGGACCGGCCCTTCCTGGCCGCTCACGCCGCCCCTGCCCCGGCCGGGGCGACCTAAGCGGAACGTGTCCCGAGTCACACGCAGGCGCCGGGTGGCGGCGTCTCGCCACGGGGCGCCGGAGGGCCGCCTCGGGGCTCCGCTCCGGGTGCCCGCGACCGGCCGCGGAACCCGCCGGGTACGACGCACCGCGAAGGGCGGCGGGGTGGCCGGACCCCGGGCGCCAAGGCGACGCCACCCCGCTGCCCCGGCCACCACACGACCGCCTGCCGGTCCCGGCGGGTCCGGCGCACCGCCGAGCGGCGGCTCCGGCCGTCGGGCACGGCGTGGCGCGGGCGGTGCCGCCGGGCGCTCCGCACCACGGAACGGCGAAGGCCCCGCACACAACGGGGGCGGCCAGAGACGCGGGGACGCCGGGCACGGGGGCTGACGGGATGGGTCGGATTTGCCGTAGGAGAAGCGCAGCGGGAGCCGTGGGCACCACAGGCACCACAGGCACCACAGGCACCACAGGCACCACAGGCACCACAGGCACCACAGGCCCTACGCGCGATCCTCCTCCCCGGTCCGGGATGCTGCGGCTGCCTCCCGCGGGCAGGGGCTCGGCCTCCGGGTTCCGCGGCCGGTGGTGCGGTCACCCGGAGCGTCGCCCCGGGGCGCCGAGGCGCCTGCCCACCGCTTCCGTACGGGCCCGCTCCGGAGGGAAGGGCCGGGGCGCGCCTCTCAGGAGGGGCGGCGGGAGCGCAGGCCCAGGGGGGCGGCGATCTCCCGCACCATGACGCGGCCCGCCTCCTCGGCGAGGTCCTCGTCCTCGCCGGCCTCGTCGGTGTCGAGCCCGTCCAGCGCTTCGAGCGGCTGGTCCAGGCGCACATGTGCGACGAGCGACTGCAGGGCGCGGAGGGTGGCGGAGGCGGTCGGGCCCCAGTTGGAGAAGTACGAGAACTGCCACCACCACAGGGCCTCGGTGGTGCGGCCCGCGCGGTAGTGGGCGAGGCCGTGCCGCAGGTCCATGACGATGTCGGCGAGGCTGTCGGAGATCCGCGACGGCACGGGCGCCCTGCGCGGCTCGTAGGGGTCGAAGACCTCGGAGAAGACATCGACCGGGTCGAGCATCACGGCGAACCGCTCCCGCAGGTCGTCGACGTCCACGTCGGGTCCCGTGTCGGGTTCGTAACGCTCGTCCGGGACGATGTCCTCGTGCGCGCCGAGCCTGCCACCGGCCAGCAGGAGCTGCGAGACCTCCAGCAGCAGGAACGGTACGGCACTGTCGGGTTCGTCCCCCTTGGCCACTTCCGTGACGGCCACGATGAAGGACTCGATGGAGTCGGCGACCTGGACCGCGAAGCTGTCCGGGTCGAGGGAGTGGGCATGGAGTGTGGCGTCAGACATCGAGGAGTCGTCTCCCTTCGAACGCCCGTCCGAGCGTGACCTCGTCGGCGTATTCCAGGTCGCCGCCAACGGGGAGCCCGCTGGCGAGACGCGTGACCTTCAGGCCCATGGGCTTGACCATCCGCGCCAGGTAGGTCGCGGTGGCCTCCCCCTCCAGGTTGGGGTCGGTCGCCAGGATCAGCTCGGTGACCGTGCCGTCCGCGAGCCGGGCCAGCAGCTCCCGGATCCGCAGGTCGTCGGGGCCGACACCCTCGATGGGGCTGATCGCGCCGCCGAGCACGTGGTAGCGCCCGCGGAACTCGCGGGTCCGCTCGATGGCGACGACGTCCTTCGGCTCCTCGACGACGCAGATGACGGCGTCGTCGCGGCGAGCGTCCCGGCAGATGCCGCAGCGCTCCTCCTGGGCGACGTTGCCGCACACCACGCAGAACCGGACCTTCTCCTTGACCTCCAGCAGGGCGTGGGCGAGCCGCCGTACGTCGGTGGGCTCCGCCTGCAGGATATGGAAGGCGATCCGCTGCGCGCTCTTGGGACCGACGCCCGGCAGCCTGCCGAGCTCGTCGATGAGGTCCTGGACCACGCCTTCGTACAACGGAACGCCTCTCCGGGAGTGCAGTCTTGGTGCTTACGGTAGTTGGTGGGGGACCGGCGGCAGAAGACCGGACGGCGCGGTCACCGCCCGCGCGCGCCCCCGGGCCGGTGCGGAGCGGCCGCCGCCCGCACCCCGGCCGGGCCGCTCCCCGCGGGCGGGTAGGAGCCGGGGGGCGCCGCACCACGGGGGCCTGACGGGTCCTGGTGCACGTGCGGGTCAGAAGGGCAGACCGGGCATCCCGCCGCCGAGGCCCTGCGCGAGCGGGCCGAGCTTCTGCTGCTGGAGCGCCTGCGCGTTCTCGTTGGCCGCCTGCACGGCGGCCACGACGAGGTCGGCCAGCGTCTCGGTGTCCTCCGGGTCCACCGCCTTCGGGTCGATGACGAGGGAGCGCAGTTCGCCCGCGCCGGTGACCGTGGCCTTCACGAGGCCGCCGCCCGCCTGGCCGTCCACCTCGGTGCGGGCCAGTTCCTCCTGCGCCCGCGCGAGGTCCTGCTGCATCTTCTGGGCCTGCTGGAGGATCTGCTGCATGTTGGCCTGGCCACCACCGGGGATCACGGTCACTCCTGTCGGTATCGACGACACGTCTTCATCACTCACCGCCGAGCCTACGTGGTCCGCGGGCGGCCCGCCCGACGCACACCGATGCACTCTTTGGGGTGAAGCCCGGGCGCGTCCTCTACCTGATCACGCCCCTCTTGCGGGCGGAAATCCCGTGATTTCGCTCCCGCGACCCACCATTCGGAGGTAGGAAGGGCCCTGCGTGTCGCGCAGCAGCCGCACCACCGCCCGCGGCGGCACCGCGCCCGCACCGCACCCGTCCGACCCCGCAGCCCGCCCGACACCGCACCGCAGCCCGACGCCACAAGCCCGTCACCGCAGCGGACCCGGGACCACGGCACGCCACCGCGCGCCGCGGCCGGGCCCGACCGTCCGTGACCGTACATCGCCGCACGTCACGCAGTGTGACGCTGAGCGCAGAGGAGTGCCCCGGTGAGCCAGCCGGAGATGCAGCCCGGGGGCCCCGCCCGGGGGGAGGACCTGACCGGGCGACCGTTCCCGCTGGGCGACTGGGGCGAGCCGGCCGAGCGGCTGCACGAGCTCTACCGCTGGGTGGAGGAGACCGCCCTGCGCACCGCGGACTGGTACCTCGCCGACCGGGTGTGGAAGCGCCGGGGCGCCCGCGCGCTGCGCGGCGGTACGGCGCTGTGCGCGGTGCTCGGCGCGGCGCTGCCGCTGCTCGACCTGACCGGCGCCGTCGCGGGCGCAGCGGGCTGGGGCTACCTGTCGCTGCTGCTCGCGGCGGCGTGCATCGCGGGCGACCGGTACTTCGGGCTGACGTCCGGTTGGATGCGGGACGTGGCCACCGCTCAGGCCGTGCACCGGCGGCTCCAGGCCCTCCAGTTCGACTGGGCGTCGGAGAGCGTGCGGGAGGTGCTGGGCCCGGCCGAGGGCACGGCGGGTGAGGCGGCAGAGCGGTGCCTGACCATCCTGCGGCGGTTCACGGAGGACGTGACGGAACTGGTGCGGTCGGAGACGGCCGACTGGATGGTCGAGTTCCGCTCCGGCCCGGCGCCCCTCATGACGCAGTTCTTCAACGGGCCCGGGGCGCGCCCCGAGACGCCCGCCGACCGGAGCCACCTGAACGGCCGCTTCCCGCTGCCGCCCCCCACCCGTCCCAACATGCCGCGCCAGCGGCCTCCGGAGCCCCGCTGACGGCGCCGGAAGCACCCGCGGGCCCTCCGGCCCCCGGCGGCCGCCTCAACTGAAGATGATCATGGAGCCCTGGCCGAGGCTCCGGGTGGCCGCGGCGTGCAGCCCCAGCCAGACGTGCCGCTCCCGCGCGAACGGGCTGTCGTCGTGCGGCACCGGGGCGGCGGGCTCCTCCAGGGCCGTCGGGCGCTGGGGCGGCTCCGGTGCGGCGGGCGGGTTCGCGGGGTCGATGCCGATGGCCGGTGCGACGTACTCCAGTTCGCGCAGCAGGCCCTGGGCGGAGCCCAGCGGGCCGCCCCCCGAGAGCAGTTCCTCGGTGGACAGCGGAGCGGCGAAGTCGACGGGGACGTACGCCCCCGCGTGGTCGTAGTGCCAGACCAGGTGGGACTGCTGTGCGGTGGACTCGAACATCTCCAGCAACTGCTCGTAGTCGCCGCCCAGTTCGTCCACGGGTGTGACGGCGAGCCCGCACAGCTGGAGGAGGTAGGCCCGGCGCAGGAAGTGCAGCGCGTCGTAGTCGAAGCCGGCCACGGGCGCCACGTCCCCGGACAGTCCCGGCATGTAGGCGAAGACCGGCACGGCCGGAAGCCCCGCTTCCGTCAACGCCCGGTCGTAGGCGGCGATCTCCTCGGCGAAGGGGTTGTCGGGGCTGTGGCACAGCACATCGACCAGGGGGACCAGCCACAGATCACAGGCCAACGGTTGACTCGCTCTCGCATCGGGGTGGTGGCGGCACCGGCACAGGTTAGCCGGGCCGTACCGCCCCCGGCCCCGCTCCGGCACACGTGCTACCCGAATACCCAGCCCACTCCCGCCCCAAGCCGTCCTTCCCCCCCTCCCCGCACGCCGCACCCGCACGCCGTGACGGCCCGTGCCGTCCGCCCCGCCCCGCCCGAGTTCCGCGACCGCCCCCACGCGACGGGAACGCCGGGGCGGGGCACGGGTGTTGTCCCGGGTATGGCGATCATCCACAAGACCACACTGACCCCCACGAAGCTGGAACTCGTCCAGGCGTGGCTGCCGCAGCAGCCGTGGTACGCCGGGGCGGGCGCCCCCGCACTGGAGAAGGCCGGAGGCTTCCGGCTCGACGACCCGGAGGGCGAGGTGGGCATCGAGTTCATGGTCGTCGCCGACACGTCCGGTGACGCCCCCGTGGCCTACCACGTGCCGCTCACGTACCGCGGGGCTCCGCTCCACGGGGCCGGCGGTGAGGCGCTCGTCGGGACGGCCGAGCACGGGGTGCTCGGCAAGCGCTGGGTCTACGACGGGGTCCGGGACCCGCTGCTCGTCGACCAGGTGCGGGAGCTGCTGCGCGGGCGGGCCGTCCCGCAGGCGCAGAGCCTGACGGACACGCCCGACCCGACCGTCGAGCCGTGGCTCGACGAGACCCTCGCCCGGGACGGAGGCGACCTGGACCTCGACTTCGTACGGGTCCTCCGGGAAGGCCCGGCCGAGGGCCGCGGCGGTGTCGTGGCCGGTTGGGGCGAGGCGTCGCGGGGCGTCTTCGTCCGGCTGCGCGACGCCCGGTAGCCGTTCGGCACCGACCGCTGCGCCCGACCGTCCCGCCGGGGCGCCGCGCCCGGCGGAAGGGGTGCGCCGGTCGGCCCCCGCCGGTCCTCGACGCCACCGGCCCGCCGTCGGGGGCCGTGGACCCGGGCTGCGCCGGGTCGGCTCCCGGGCGGGGGTGCCGCGCCCGGGCCGGGCCCGCAGGTACGGAGGGCGTGCCCCGGCGGCAGCGCGTACCGGGGGCTCCCTCAGCAGTCGCCTTCGTGCGGCTGCCGTCCTCTCCGGTGCCGGCCCGGTCGCCCGCGCGGCGGGGCCGGCGGGCCGCGGGCGACCGTGCGTGCCCCGCCCGGTCGCTCAGGGGCGAGGCGCGCACGTGAGCTGCCGGAAGCGCCCGCCCTCAGCCCGTGGTGACCCGGTCCGGGGCGGAGACGGGTCGGGGGGCGGCCGGGGCGGCGGCTCGGGCGGGCCGGTGGCGGTGGCGGAGGGCCCAGCCGGCGAGGACCGCGAGGAGGGCCGCCGCGTACACCGTCGTACCGACCACGTCCCGTTCCTCGAAGCCCTGCGCCGTGACGTAGCGCGCCGCCCCCGCCACCGCCACGCCCAGCCACTCCCACCGGCCGTCGAGGGCGACCAGCGCCACCAGCAGCAGCGCGTACCAGGAGTACCCGGGCGTAAGCAGCAGGAAGGCGGTGCCCGTCACGAGGAGCGCGCCGGACCAGGGGCGCTCCGGGTCGCCGCGCCACAGCACGTACCCGCACACCGCGGCGGCCCCCGCGACCAGGCCGAACACCGCCCAGTCGTCGGGCAGCACCAGCCGCAGCAGGGCGTACCGGTCGCGGGCGGCGGCGTCGCCGTACCCCTCCTCCTCCACGTAGCCGCCGAGATAGCCGAAGACGGAGTCCCGCGCCAGCAAGGCGTACGGCACGTAGCTGAGCACCGTGACGGCGGCGGCCGGGACGAGCACCGCCGCCGCGTCACGCCATCGCCGCACCCCCGCGAGGGCGCCCGGCAGCACCACCGCGGGCATCAGCTTCGCGGCGACGGCCGCACCGAGCACGGCGCCGCCCGACAGCCGCCGCCGCGCCGCCACCAGGCCGAGGCCCGCCACGGCCAGCAGCACGCCCACCACGTCGACGTGGGCGTTGTTCACCGCCTCGACCGGCACGGCCGGGCACCACCCCCACAGCGCGGCCCGGGCGGGCGGGGCGCCCCGGCGGCGCAGGATGAGCAGCACCGCCCCCGTCACGCCGACCGCCGCCACGGCGCCCCCCACCTGGAACGGCTTCAGCCGCGCCCCTTCCGGGGACAGCACGTGCACACCCAGGAAGTACGCCTCCGCGACGGGCGGGTAGATGGTGTGCACGGACGGCCGGTTGATGCGGGTGCACCGCACCGTGCCGTCCTCCGCGGGCGCGATCCGGGCCCGGCCCGGCCCCGCACAGCCCTCCTCGCCCTCGGGGAACAGCCACGGGTCACGCAGCGGGACGAGGGCCGCGTCGGCGGGGGCGTGGTCGTACGGCGACGCGGTCCCCGACGCCTGCACACGGCCGTCCCAGGCGTACCGGAAGGCATCGGTGCTGGTGCGCGGCGGCGCCACCAGGCCGGTCGAGGCGACCGCTGCCGACCCGGCGAGCACCAGGGCCGCGACGTGCCGCGCGGGCACTGCCCGCAGCGCCCACACGGCCGCGCCGAACAGCGCCCACGCCGCGCCGTACCACCACGACAGGCCCAGGGGGTCGGTGTAGTAGCCGTCGTAGCGGACCGTCAGGACCAGGACGGCGACGAGCGCGGCGAGCAGGACGGCGGCGAGCGCGGTGCGGAGCTTGGTCACCGCGCCAGACTGCCAGCCACGACCGGCCCGGACGCGTCCATCAGCGGGGATGTCCGCGTTTCGTAAGGGGCGGTTGCGGCCCGTGGGGCCGGTCGCGGCGGTCTGATGGAGGCATGAGGCCACCCCATCCCGAGCCCGAGCCCCCGACCCCGCCCCGTGCGGGCCTGCTGTCCCGGCTGCCGCGCGTCGCCGTCCCCTGGCCGCGCTTCACCGGCCGGCTCCACGACCCCCGCACCGCGACCGCCATCGGACGGTGGCTGGGGCTGGCGGTGCTGGTGTGTTTCCTGACCGGTGTGCTCAGCCATTACGTGCAGCGGCCGCCCGACTGGCTCGCGGACCGGCTGCCGAGCCGCCCCGTGTGGGGCTACCGCGTCACCCAGGGCCTGCACGTGGCCAGCGGCATCGCCGCGATCCCGCTGCTGTTCGCGAAGCTGTGGACGGTCTACCCGCGGCTCTTCGTGCGGCCCGCGCTGCGCGGGGTGCGGCACGCGCTGGAGCGGCTGTCGGTGGCGGTGCTCGTCGCGGCCTCGCTGTTCCAGCTCTTCACCGGGCTGATGAACACGGCCCAGTGGTACCCGTGGCCGTTCTCGTTCGTGCCGGTGCACTTCGCGGTGGCCTGGCTGCTGGCGGGCGCGCTGCTGCTGCACGTGGCCGTCAAGTGGCCGGAGATCCGCGACCACTGGCGCGCCCGCTCCCCCGGCACGCTGGCGCTGCCGCCCGAGGAGGGCCCGGACCGGCGGTCGCTGCTGGCCGGGGCGGCGGTGGCCGTCGGCGCGGTCACGGTGACGACGATCGGCCAGTCCTTCACGCCGCTGAAGAACCTGAACCTGCTGGCCCCCCGCCACCCGGACCACGGCCCCCAGGGGCTGCCCGTCAACCGGACGGCCGCCGCCGCCCGCACCGGGTCGGTGTCCGGGGCGGCGTGGCGGCTGTCGGTGACGGGCCCCCGCCCGTACGCGCTGACGCTCGCGGAGCTGCGGGCCCTGCCTCAGGCGGAGGCGGAGCTGCCGATCGCCTGCGTGGAGGGCTGGAGCGTCAGCGCGCACTGGGGCGGCGTGCGGATCAGGGACCTGATGGAGCGGGCCGGTGCGCCGCCCGGCTCCCGGGTGCGGGTGGTGTCGCTGGAACGGAGCGGCGCGTACCGGGTGATGGAGATGGGCGCCGAGTACGCCGAGGACCCGCTGACGCTGCTGGCGCTGCGGCTGAACGGGCAGGTGCTGTCCCCCGACCACGGCTTCCCGGCGCGGATCATCGCCCCCAACCGGCCGGGCGTGTGGCAGACGAAGTGGGTCGGCAGCCTGGAGGCGCTGTGAGCGCGGGCCGTTGGGTGCTGGGCGCGGCGGGCGTGACCCTGATGGGCGTGGGCGCCTGGCTGCTGGCGGACACGCGCACCCCGTGGGACGTGGTGGTGTGGCTGGCGGGCGCGGTCGTGCTGCACGACGCGGTGGTGGCGCCCCTGGTGCTGGGCCTGGGCCTGCTGGTGGCGCGCACCGGCACGGCGCGCGGGGTGGTGCGGGGGGCGCTGGTCGTGGCGGGCGGTCTGACCCTGGTCGCCCTGCCTGTCCTGCTGGCCCCGCGGCGCCCGTCGAACCCGTCGGTGCTGCCGCTGGACTACACCCGGAACTGGGCGCTGCTCATGGCGGCGGTGGCGGTGGGCGCACTGCTGGTCGCCGGGGCACCGGCGGTGGGCAGGCGGCTGCGGGGGTGGCGGCCGGGCGGGCGGATGCGGGTGTGGATGCGCCGGTGGCGATCGGGAAGGCGGCTGCGCGGGGGAAGGCGCCGCGTGCCGTGAAGCCGGGGACGGTGGCCGCGGCAGACAGCAGACGGCCATCGAAGCGGACCGCAGATCGCCGTGAACCGGCGCAAAGTCCTTCCCCCGGACGGTTCACGGGCCCTGACGGCCGGCCGGCGCCCGACCGGCAGCGCCAAACGGCTTGATCGATCGGATTTTCGACCGGATAGGATCTGCCGACTCGCACGGGGAGGGGGGAGCGGCGACACGCCCGGGCCCGGGCGCGCCGCACGCTCAGCGCAGCCGGCCTCACGCATCCAGCTCCCGCCCTTGTGCCGCAGGCACGTACACGGGGAGGGACCCGATTTGACGCACTATGTCCGCGCCCGCAAGAGACCCTCGCTCGACGGGGAGAGGCGCCGGGAAGGGCGTCGTCTCGGCCGTTCGGCGGCGGTCTTCGGGCTCAGCGCCCTGATGGCCCTCTCGGGCCTGGCCCTGGGCACGGCCACCCCCGCCGCGGCGGCTCCCGCCTCCGCCGGGGAGGTCACCATCCCGGCGCCGCCCCACGCGACACCCGCCACGGAGTACCTGTACGCGGCCGGCACGGGCGTGCAGACCTACGACTTCCGAGAGAAAGGGAGGCTCTGGCAGAGCCTCGCGGACGGCCGGGTGGCCCACGACACCGACTGCAGGTACGACAACGGCATCTTCAGCGGCGACACCGTCGCCTGCGCCGGCTTCTCCACCCCGTCCACCTACACGCTGCACGACTTCGCGGCGGGCACCACGGCGCAGCGGACCACGCCCGAGGGCCACCAGTGGGCCAAGGCCCACTCCTCCACGCAGGTCCTCAGCTACGTCCCCGGCGCGGCCGGCGCCGACACGGCCCTGCACCTGCTGGGCATCGGCGACGGCGCGCCCGCGGACGTGCGGGTCACGGTGCCGGGCTCGGTGGTCGGCGCGCCCACGGTCGTCACGTTCGACCACAAGGGCGCCGTCGTCACGTACTACGACGGTGAGGCGAAGCGCACGGGCCTGGTGGACTTCGCCACGGCCAAGCTGATCCCGCTGCCGCAGCACCCCGACGACCCGTCCTACCTGGACGCGACGCTGAGCGCCGACCGGGTCGTCCTCTACGACGACCTCATCCCGCAGAAGGTCCTCCTCGTCTCCCGCGCGGACGGGTCCACCATCCGCACCGCGACGATCACCAAGCCGGGCGGCTGGACCGTGGGCGGCGAGGTGCGCGTGCTCGGCGACTGGCTGGTGGTCGCCCACAAGCCGAGCGGTGACACGGCGCCACTGTGGGGCACCTCCCTCAGCACGGGCACGCAGCGGACCATCCTCCCCGCCGCGACGGAGCAGCTGGTGGCCGCTCCCGACGGCAGCGTCTACGCGGTGGGTGGCGCGGACTCGACCGCCTGGGGTGTCCAGCGCATCACCCTCGACGCCACCGGGCTTCCCACTACCGAGCGTGTCATCGAGACGCCTCCGGACCCGGCCGAGCGGTCGACGCCGAGCCTGGCCCAGGGGCAGTTGTCCTTCCAGCAGGACAACGGCCGGTCCAAGGTGCTCCAGGGCTACGACCTGCCCGTCACGCCACCGCTGACGGTGCCGCAGGAGCTCAGCTGGTCCCGCACGGACTTCACGGCCGGGTCATACCTCACCGGTGACGGGCGGATGGTCGGCCTCACCTTCGGTGACGACGGGACGAACTGCTACAGCTGCGTGGTCCTCATCAACATCACCGACGCGTCCCCGGACGGCGTCACCCGCACCGTGCGGCTCCAGAGCACCGCGAAGCTGAAGCCGACCGGAATCCTGGGTGCTTCAGGCCGCTACCTCCACTTCCTGGCGACCGAGAACTCCGCCACCCGCTCGGTCGTCGCCGACATCGAGACAGGCAAGGTCCTGCGGGTCTCCGGCTCGGCGTTGGAGGCGCTGTGGGGCGGCAAGCTGTGGACCGCGGGCAGCGGCATGGCGTCGGTCTCGGCGCTGGACCTGGCCACGGGCAGGACGGCGGACCCGGTCCCCCTCGAAGGCGAGTGCACCGCTCCGTACAACAACTTCCAGGTGGTCGGCGAGTGGCTGCACCGCAGCTGCGGCTACGCACTGCCCGGCCAGGTGTTCAACCTGCGCACCGGTGAGCGGATCGACGTCCCGGCGAACGGCTCCCGCCACGTCCGCCTGGGCGACGGCTTCCTCGCGTACGCCGGATACGGCATGGGTTCCAGCCTGAAGCTGGTCGACTTCCGCTCCGGCGCGGCCGTCACCGAGGAGCTGACCACCGAGCTGGCCTCCACGAACGCGGGCCAGGGCTGGACCGTGGACCGCTTCGGCAGCACCGTCGCCTTCGTCGACCAGGCCCAGACCGTGCACCTGGTCACCGTCGGCGGCGACATGAGCCCCCTCACGACGACGGACGTGCGGGCCGGCGCGACGCTGGACCTCCGTACCAGCGCGCCCTGGCAGGGCACGTGGTGGCTGTCCAAGCCGGCCGCGTCCTGGCAGGTCACCGTCACCGACAAGGCCACGGGACGCGAGGTGCACCGCGCGAGCGGCGGCGAGGCCCGCGGCGTGGTCGCGACGCAGTGGACCGGCAAGGACGCCCAGGGCGGGCAGGTGCCCGGCGGTACGTACACCTGGACGCTCACCGCGACGGCGGCGGACGGCGCGGGCTCCCCGCTCACCCGGAACGGCGACCTGACGGTCATCGGCACGTCGAAGGCGTGGCACGACTTCTCCGGTGCCGACGGCATCGGTGACCTCCTCGCGGTGGACTCCACCGAGGGCGCGGCGTACGTCTACCCCGGTGCGGGCGACGGGACCCTCGCCGCGCCGCGCCTCGCCGGGATGTCCTGGCCGCGGTCGTCGACCTTCGTCCCGTTCGGGGACATGACGGGTGACGGCTGCAACGACGTGCTGGTCCGCAACCCCGACGGCACGCTGTGGCTCTACGAGCCGAAGTGCGGCGGCGACGCCTCCATCGACCACGGGCTGACCAAGCAGGTCGGCTCGGGCTGGACCGGCTACACCCTCATCAGCAGCGGTGACATGGACAGCGACGGCATCGCCGACCTGCTCGCCCGCAAGGACGCGACCGGGGAGCTGTTCCGCTACTCCGGCACCGCCTCCGGCGGGCTGGCCAAGCCCGCGAAGATCGGATGGGGCTGGTCCGGCTACACCCTGATCGGGTCCGGCGACCTGAACGGCGACGGCCACAACGACGTGCTGGGCCGTGACTCCCAGGGCCGCCTGAACCGCTACGACGGCAAGGGCGACGGCACGTTCGGCACCCGCACCCAGATCGGCTGGGGCTGGTCCGGGTACACGATGGTCGGTGTCGGCGACCTGAACGGTGACGGCACCAACGATGTCGTCGGCAGCGACCCCGAGGGCCGTCTGCTCCGCTACGACGGCACCGGCGAGGGAACGCTCACCGGCCGCACCCTGATCGGCGAGGGCTGGAGCAACCGCACGGTGTCCTGACGCCCCGGCACCCCGGCCCACACGGCGGGCCCGTACCGCAGCCTGTGCGGTACGGGCCCGTCGCCGTATCCCCGCCCGGGCGCGGTCGCCGGTCGGCCGGCCCCGCCCAGAAAGGCCCCCCGAGGCCGTCAGAGCCGGTGCAGCGCGGCGAAGGTGCGGCCGGAGGCGTGCCACTGCGAGAGGGCCGTCCAGCCCGTCGCCTCGGCGTGCCGCAGCAGCGCGCGCGGCCCGACGCGGGCCCAGGGGAAGGCCGCGCCCCGGCCCCCGCGGCCGTCGTCGACGCGGACCTCCACCCGCTCGTCCACCTCGTACGCCGCCGATTCGACGATCAGGAGGCCGCCGGGCCCGGCCAGTTCGGCGGTGCGGCGCAGCAGCGCCGCCGGGTCGCCGCCGATGCCGATGTTGCCGTCCATGAGCAGCACCGTGCCCCACTCGCCCTCCTTGGGCAGCGGGTCGAACACCGACCGGCACAGCGCCGCGCCCCCGGCCCGTATGGTCCGGTCCACCGCCTCCGGGCTCACGTCCACGCCCAGCGCGGGGCGCCCCAGCGCGGCGAGCGCGACGACCAGCCTGCCGGGGCCGCAGCCCACGTCCAGCACGGGGCCGCGGCAGCGTTCGAGGACCGTGGCGTCGGCCCGGTCGGGCGCGGCGCACCAGCGTTCCACGTCGAGTGGCAGCAGCCAGCCGTCGCCGCGCCGCAGGAAGAGCGGGCCCCGCCCGGCGCGGAGGGCCGCCGCGTACGGGTCGGCGTCCCGCCAGGCCCGTACGGCGCCGACCGCGTCGCCCGCGGTGCCGACCGCGGTCACCGGGCCGCCCCCTCCACGGCCGCGCCGAGCAGTGCGGCGTGCAGCGCGGCGAAGCGCCCGCCCGGTGCGAGCGCGGCGACCGCCCGGGCGTCGTCCGCGCGGTCCACGTCCCGCAGGACCGGCAGGTCCCGGACCGTCAGGCCGGCGTCCGTGAGGCGCCGCCGCTGCTCGCGTCCGGTCTCGGGCACGGACATCGGCACGCCCCGCAGGAGTTCCGGATCGGGGGCGGCCAGGCCGAGCGCCCAGAAGCCGCCGTCCTCGGCGGGGCCGAACCACGCGTCGGCCGACGTGAAGTCCAGCCCTTGGAGCAGCAGTCCGGGGGTGACCTGCGGGGTGTCCATGCCGATGACCAGCGCCGGGCCGTCCGCTCCGGCGAACGCCGCCGCGAGCCGCTCGTCGAGGCCGCCCGCGGCCTGCGGGACCACCTCGAAGCCGGGCGGCACCCACGGGCCCGGCCTGCCGTCGAGCACCAGCACCCGGCGCGCGACCGGGGCGGCGGCCGCGGCGGCCAGGGTGTCCGCCAGGGCCGCCTCGGCCAGCCGGGCGGCCTCCTGCGGGGTGAACGGCGGGGTCAGCCTGGTCTTCACCCGCCCCGGTACGGGCTCCTTGGCGATCACCAGCAGCGTTCCCTGCGGCGTCTCCCGCCGCGTGTCCGGCACGGTCACTGCGCCATCCCCTTCGCCTCGGCCTTCGCCTTCGCCTTCGTCGGGCGGGGCGGCTCCGCCAGCACCGCCCGCATGTCCCGCACCGCGTGCCAGGTGCCCCGCCAGGTGCCGGTCACCTTCGACCTGCCCGCGCGCGGCAGGTAGGGCACGTCCCGCTCCCGGACCCGCCATCCGGCGTCGGCCGCGCGGACCACCATCTGCAGCGGGTAGCCGCTGCGGCGGTCCGTCAGGTCCAGGTCCAGCAGGGCCGTGCGGCGCGCGGCCCGCATCGGCCCCAGGTCGTGCAGGCGCAGTCCGGTGCGGCGGCGCAGCATCCGGGACAGTGCGAGGTTCCCGGCCCGGGCGTGCGGCGGCCACGCGCCCCGGGCGGTGGGGCGGCGGCGGCCCAGCACCAGGTCGGCGCGGCCCGCGGCCACCTCGGCCGCGAACGGCACGAGCAGGCCCGGGTCGAGCGACGCGTCGCAGTCGCAGAAGCAGACGATGTCGGCGTCGGACGCGGTGAGGCCCGCGTGGCAGGCGGCGCCGAAGCCGCGCCGGGGCTCGGCGACGACGGTGGCGCCGAGGGCGCGGGCGAGGTCGGGGGAGCCGTCGCGCGAGCCGTTGTCGACGACGACGGCCCGCCAGCCGGGCGGGATCCGCTCCAGTACCCAGGGCAGCGCCTCCGCCTCGTCCAGGCACGGCAGGACGACGTCCACGGTGAGGTCCGCGGTCGGGTTGTGTTCGGTCACCCGCCCACCGTATGGACCAACGGACCGTCAGGGGCCGCCTTGGGGCTTACGAAACGCGGACATCCGCCATCCCGCGCAGCCCGCTCGCCGCGAACTCGGCCATTCCCTCCGCGAAGCCGACGGCCGGCCGCCACCCGAGGTCGGCCCGCAGCCGGGAGGAGTCGGCGGTGATGTGCCGGACGTCGCCGAGCCGGTACTCGCCCGTGACCCGGGGCGCGGGTCCGCCGGAGGCCGCCGCGAGGGCCGCCGCCATCTGGCCGACGGTGCGGGGGTCGCCGCTGCCGGTGTTGTACGGGGTGAGGGTTCCGCCGGGGCGCTCGCCGAGCGCCTCCAGCGCGGCGACGTTGGCGGCGGCGACGTCCCGTACGTGCACGAAGTCGCGGAGCTGGCCGCCGTCCTCGAAGACGCGGGGCGCCTCGCCGCGGGCGAGAGCGGAGCGGAAGAGGGAGGCGACCCCGGCGTACGGGGTGTCGCGCGGCATCCGCGGCCCGTACACGTTGTGGTAGCGCAGGGACACGGCCCGCCCGCCGGTGGTGCGCGCCCAGGACGCGGCCAGGTGCTCCTGGGTCAGTTTGGTGGCGGCGTACACGTTGCGCGGGTCGGCGGGCGCGTCCTCGCCGACGAGCCCGGGCAGCAGTGCGGTGCCGCAGCGGGGGCACGGCGGTTCGAAGCGGCCTTCCCGCAGGTCCCGCTCGGTGCGCGGGCCGGGCCGGACGGGGCCGTCCTCGGGGCAGTCGTAGCGCCCCCGCCGTACACGACCATCGACCCGGCGAGCACCAGCGCCGCCGTCCCGGCCTCCGCCATCGCGGCGAGCAGCACGGCCGTGCCGAGGTCGTTGCAGCCGACGTAGTCGGGGGCGTCCGCGAAGTCCTTGCCGAGGCCGACCAGGGCGGCCTGGTGGCACACCGCGTCCACCCCGCGCAGCAGGGCCCGCACGGCGTCGGCGTCCCGCACGTCGGCTCTCACGACGCCCGGCGGCGCCCCGGCGCCCTCGCCGTGGGCGCGCGCGAGGAGGGCGTCCAGGACGACGGGCTCGTGCCCCCGCTCCGCGAGGGCGTCCACGATGTGCGATCCGATGAATCCGGCTCCGCCGGTGACCAGTACACGCATGCGCCCGACGCTAGGCCCGCCGCCGCCGCGTCGGCGCCCGCCGCGCCCGCACGTCACGCATCCGTAAGACCTGCGGGCGGCGGCGGCCGCACCCGACCGCGCCCGGGTGCCGCGGACCGCGGGACCGGCGCATCGGCGGCCCGGTGGGACCGGTAGGACCCGTGGGACCCGTGGGACCCATGCGACCCGCGCGGGACCCGTGCGACCCGCGGGACCCGCGGGACCCATGCGACCCATACGACCCATACGACCCGCGGGACCCGTGCGACCCATGCGACCCATGCGATCCGTGCGACCCGTGCGACCCGTGTGACCGGCTACCGGTGGCCCAGGACCTCCAGGTGGTCCGCCCAGGTCAACGCGTGCGCGTTGTACGCGTCCATGACCGCGATGACCTGCTCCGGCATGCCCTCCGTCACCGCGTCGACCAGCTCCACGTGGCCGTCCCACAGCCAGTCGTGCAGCCGCTGGTCGCCCCGCAGGTACGGCACGGCGAAGACCCACGCCTGGACGCGCAGCCGGTGCAGGAAGTCCGCGACGTAGCGGTTGGCGGCGAGCCCGCTGAGCTCCCGCCAGAACCGCAGGTCGTACGTGATGAGGATGTCCAGGTCGCCGGCGCGGGCCGCGCGCGCGGCGGCGTCCGCCCGGCGCCGCACGGAGACCAGGGTGGCGTCCCGCAGGCAGGAGCGGCGCCCGCCGGGCGCGGCCCCGTACCGCTCGGTGAGCCGCCGGTAGAGGCCGTCCACGACCAGCGACCGGGCCTCCACCATGCCCCGGTAGTCGGCCACGGTGAACTGGTGGACGCGGAACCCCTTGTGCTGGTCGGAGTCGAGCAGGCCCTGCGCGGACAGGTCGACCAGTGCCTCCCGCACGGGCGTGGCGGACACGCCGTACTGGTCGGCTATCTGCTTGACGGTGAACTCCTGCCCCGGCTGGAGACGCCCCGCAAGCACTTCGTCACGCAGCGCATCCGCGATCTGCTGCCGCAGAGTGCTGCGCGTCACAGATCCGCTCGCGACCATCGGCAGGTCCCCTCCGTCCGGTTTCGGACACCTTAAGCCAGTCGGAGGGGGTCACTAGAAGGGGTCTGCGTCACACTGTGTGCCCGTCCGCCACGGCGAGCGCCGCGTCGAGCGCCGCCAGGCCCTCCTTCGCCTCTGCCTCGGTGAGCGTGCACGGCGGAGCGACGTGGACCCGGTTCATCGCGAGGAACGGCCACAGGCCGGCCCGCTTGCAGGCCGCGCCGACCGCCGCCATCGGCGCGTTCGCCTCCCCGCTCGCGTTGTACGGCACGAGGGGTTCGCGGGTGGCCCGGTCCCGGACCAGCTCCAGCGCCCAGAACGCGCCGAGGCCGCGCACCTCGCCCACCGACGGGTGCCGCTCGGCGAGCGCCCGCAGGCCGGGGCCGAGGACCTTCTCGCCCAGGTCGCGGGCGCGCTCGACGACCCGCTCCTCCTCCATCACGCGCAGCGTCGCCACGGCGGCGGCGCAGGCCAGCGGGTGCCCGGAGTAGGTGAGCCCGCCGGGGTACGGCCGGTTCTCGAAGGTGGCGGCGACCGCGCCGGAGATCGCCACCCCGCCGAGCGGCACGTACCCGGACGTCACGCCCTTGGCGAAGGTCAGCAGGTCGGGCACCACGCCGTAGTGGTCGGCGGCGAACCACGCGCCGGTCCGCCCGAAGCCCGCCATCACCTCGTCCAGCACCAGCAGGACGCCGTGCCGGTCGCACAGCTCCCGCACCCCCGCCAGGTAGCCGGGCGGCGGCGGCACGACCCCGGCCGTGCCGGGCACGGTCTCCAGCACGACCGCGGCGATCGTCTGCGGCCCCTCGAAGGCGATCACGTCCTCCAGGTGCGCCAGCGCCCGCGCGCACTCCTGCGCCTCGTCCTGCGCGTAGAACGCCGACCGGTACGGGAAGGGGCCCCAGAAGCGGACCACGCCCGCCGACGCGGTGTCGGACGCCCAGCGCCGCGGGTCGCCGGTCAGGTTGATCGCCGTCGACGTGGCCCCGTGGTACGACCGGTACGCGCTGAGCACCTTGGGGCGCCCGGTGTGCAGCCGGGCCATCCGCACCGCGTTCTCGACGGCCTCGGCGCCGCCGTTGGTGAAGAAGATCCGGTCCAGGTCCCCGGGCGTCCGCTCCGCGATCAGCCGGGCCGCCTCGGACCGCACGTCCACGGCGAAGGCGGGCGCGAAGGTGGCCAGCTTCGCGGCCTGCTCCTGGATCGCGGCGACCACCTTCGGGTGCTGGTAGCCGATGTTCGTGAAGACGAGCCCGCTGGCGAAGTCGAGGTAGCGGCGGCCTTCATAGTCCCAGAAGTACGCCCCGTCGGCCCCGGCCACGGCCAGCGGGTCGATCAGCCCCTGGGCGGACCAGGAGTGGAAGACGTGCGCGCGGTCGGCGGCCTTGACGGCGGCGCCCTCGCGCGGGTCGGGCTGCGGGTGAGGATGAGGAGTCATACGCGCCAAGCTAAAAGCGTTGGCGCCCCGGTGACATGTCCAACTTGTATGGCGGAGGCCGTACGGGTCGGCACAGTGTCGCCCCCAGCCACCGACAGCAGGAGGTCGCGATGCCCGCCACCGCACCCGGCACCACCGGCCGCAACCCGGTCCATCTGGCCGTCTACGACACCTTCGCCGACTGGGAACCCGGCCACGCCACCGCCTGGCTGGCCCGCACCGGCCACGAGATCCGCACGGTCGGTCCCTCGACGGCCCCCGTCACCAGCATCGGCGGTCTGCGCGTCACCCCCGACCTGGCCCTCGCGGACCTGCGCCCCGAGGACAGCTCCCTGCTCATCCTGACGGGCGCCGACCTGTGGGACGCGGGCGACGACCTGGCGCCCTTCGCCGCGACGGCCCGCGCGTTCCTGGAGGCGGGCGTGCCGGTCGCCGCGATCTGCGGCGCGACGGCGGGCCTGGCCCGCGAGGGCCTGCTCGACGACCGCCCCCACACCAGCTCCTTCGGGCCGTACCTCGCCGCGACCGGCTACCGGGGCGGGCAGCACTACGTGGAGGCCGACGCGGTCGCGGACGGCGACCTGATCACGGCGGGCGCGACCGAGCCCGTCGCGTTCGCCCGCGAGGTCCTCGGCCGGCTGGGGGCCTTCGAGGGCGGCAGGCTGGACGCGTGGTTCCGCCTCTTCCACGACTCGGACCCCACGGCGTACGAGGAGCTCACCGCTTGATCCCGGCCGAGACCGCCGACGCCGTCGCGGCCCGCCTCCGCAGGGCGGGCTGCGTGTTCGCGGAGGAGGAGGCCGAGCTGCTCCTCGCCGCCGCCCGCACACCCGCCGACCTGGACGCCCTGGTGGCGCGCCGGGCCGACGGCCACCCGCTGGAGCACGTCGTCGGCTGGGCCGCGTTCGGCGGTCTGCGGGTGGCCGTCGACGAGGGCGTGTTCGTGCCGCGCCGCCGCACCGAGTTCCTCGTCGAGCGGGCGGCCGGACTGGCCCCGCCCGCCCCCCTGGTGGTGGACCTGTGCTGCGGTACGGGCGCCCTGGGCGCCGCGCTGGCCGCCGCGCTCGGCGGGCGGGCCGCCGTGCACGCGGCGGACATCGACCCGGCCGCGGTGCGCTGCGCCCGCCGCAACCTGGCGCCGCTGGGCGGGACGGCGTACGAGGGCGACCTGTTCGCGGCGCTGCCCCCGGCCCTGCGGGGCCGCGTGGACGTCCTGCTGGCGAACGTCCCGTACGTGCCGACCGCCGAGCTTCCCCTGCTGCCGCCGGAGGCCCGGCTGCACGAGTCCGCGGTGGCCCTCGACGGCGGCCCGGACGGCCTGGACGTGGCCCGCCGCGTGGCGGCCGAAGCCCCGGCCTGGCTGGCGCCCGGGGGCGCGCTGCTCTTCGAGACGAGCGATCGCCAGGTGGCCGCCGCGGTGCGCGCGGTCCGGGACGCCTCCGCCGGGGCCCTGGAGGCGCGCGTCCTGACCTGCGACGAGCGCGACGCGACGGTGGTCGTGGCGAAGGGCCACGCAGGCCCCGGGGCTTGACGGGGACGGGTGCGGCAGGGCCTGCGGGGCCGGAGTGGGCCGCCGACGCTCTCCCCTCAGCGGCGGGCCGGTCCCTCACCCTGCCCCGGCCGCCCGCCGCACGTACTCCTCCGCCGCCGGGGCCACCACGAGCACGGCCACGATCGCGTTGCACAGCAGCAGCGGGTGCACGAACCGCCCCGGTTCGGTGGGCGGACACAGCCACGACAGCGGCCACGTGTCACCGGCCAGGGCGGGCACCGGCACGTAACTCCGCTCCGGCCCGGCCCCGTTGAACCGCACGGCCGCGGCCGGCCAGCGGTTGCGCACCGTGCTGCCGGGCGGCAGCAGGAAGTACGTACCGCGCCGCCCGTTCCCCTCGGCCACGATCGGCCCCGGGTCGCCGTTCGTCATCCGCTCCAGGCACCCGGCCACCCGGCGCCCGTCGTCCCCGTCCACACGCACGGCGTCGAATTGCACGCCTGCCTTCCGCAATTGGATACCGGAGGCGGGGACCCAGCCGAGTTCTCCCCGGCGAATCGAAGCATTCACGGGACCATTGTGGACCCTTGTCGCTACCGTCTCCCTTACCTGCCGGACAGTCGTCATTGCCCGCTTGACCTGCGGCGACGCCCTGTCAGGCAGTCGAAATCGACGGCGATCGGTTGAGTCCGGTTGAGACCGGTAGAGTCCGAGTGGGGAGCGGAAATTGCGGGTCGCGAGAACAAGGAAAATGCCACCCCGACAGCCAGGCTCGTCGCGCACATGACGCGCGAATTGCGCAAGCGGAAGGGCCTCACGCAGGAAGAGCTGGGCGAGCTGATCGGCTACTCCGGCGCGGCCGTCAGCGGCGTGGAGACCTGCGCCCAGCCCGCGAGCGACCAGATGCTCGTCAAGCTGGAGCAGTCCATCGGCGGCGGCATGGGCTTCTTCGAGGAGGCGCGGGTGCCGATGCGGGTGGAGAAGTACCCGCAGCAGTTCAAGAAGTACGCCCTGCTGGAGCGCGAGGCGGTGAGCCTGCACCTCTTCGCGACGCCGGTGATCCACGGGCTGTTCCAGACGGAGGAGTACGCGCGGGCGCTGATCCGGGGCAGCTTCCCCATCGTCTCCGAGGAGCGCGTGGAAGAGCTGGTGGATGCCAGGATGGCCCGGAAGGAGATCTTCGACCGCGATCCGGTCGCCCACATCGAGCTGGTGCTGGATGAGGCGGCCCTCCACCGCTCCATCGGCAGCCAGGAGTCCATGCGGGGGCAGTTGCAGCACCTCGCGGCGTATGCCCGGAAGCGAAACGTAACGATCCAAGTACTGCCCCTGGACTGCGGGCTGCACGGCGAGTACGCAGGAGACCGAGGCCAGCTCAACGTCCTGGAGACCCCGGAGCACCAGCACGTGGTGTACCTGGAGCCCCAGGACGAGAGCCTCCTGATCAGCGACCCGGCGAAGGTGAGCACGTACATGCAGCGGTATGCGAGGATCCGGTCACAGGCCCTGGATCCGAGGGAATCGCTGGGTCTCATCGAGCGGTTGGCAGGAGATCAGCCATGAGCAGCACCCTCCAGTGGTTCAAGTCGAGCTACAGCAGCGGCAGCGGCGGCGACTGCGTCGAAGTGGCCTTCGACTGGCGCACGTCGTCGTACAGCAGTGGCAGCGGCGGCAACTGCGTGGAAGTCGCCGCCCCCTGGCGCACGTCGACCCGCAGCAGTGACAGCGGCGGCGAGTGCGTCGAGGTCGCTGCCTGCGCGGATGCCGTGCACGTGCGGGACTCCAAGAACCCTGACGGCGGGACGTTCGCCGTCGCCCCGTCGGCCTGGGTGGCGTTCCTCGCGGGCGCCACGGGTTCTTGAGAACCGTCATCGCCGGGCAGCTCGTGGAGCTGCCCGGCACCATCGCCGCCATCCGCGCCGCGCTGGACGAGGACCGGGCGAAGGCGTTCGACGCGGAGATCCCCCATGTCCCGGTCGCCGAGCTGCCGTTGACGCTGGCCCGGTGGGCGCTGTCGACGACGGACGCGGACGCGGAGGACGCGGAGCTGTTCGCGCGCCTGGCGCGCGGCGAGGACGTCGGCGCGTGACCGGGTACCGCCTCCAGTACGCACCTCCCGCGGACCTGGCCCTGGACTCGATGGAGGCGCAGCTGCGCGCCCGCTTCGACGCGGGGATGCTCGCGTGGCTGGCGCCCGACCCGTACGGGCACGGCTCCGCGCCGATAGACCGCGACGAGGACCGCCGCGAGGCCACCGTGTCGGGCGTGGTGATCCGCTACTACGTCAGCCGCAGCGTCTCGACCGTCACCGTCGTGCGCCTGGTCTTCGTCTGAACGGTCACCGCGGGCGTTCCGCACGGGCGGACTGTTCCCGGCCACGTCTGGTCCGAGTGGGTGAGAGGCGATCCGCCAGGCCGGGGCGGCACGGATGGTGCGGCGGAGGCAGGAGGCAACCGGTGCGGTGAGGCGGGGCGTTGATCGCGGACCGGCCGCACCCGGGCACCGGCGGCCGAATGTGGCGGGTCCGCCGGGGGTGTTCCCGCCACCCTGCGGCAGCCCAGAGCGGAGGGGTCCGCGACAGGACAGGCTGTTCCCCGAGCGCCGCACCGCGGGGTCCGCGGCGGCGCCGTCCCGTTCCGCACAGGCAGTAGGGAGACAGCTCCATGAGCATGATCCAGTCCGGCAAGGTGACCCTGCGCTCCGACCACGCCACCGAGACGACGGGCGGCCGCACCAGCACGTTCACCCGGATCGACTTCCCGACGCCCTTCCCGCAGGGCGCGGACGTCGTCGTGCAGACCACCGTGCAGACGTTCAACGGGCCGGAGACGCCGGGCGTGCGACTGCACCACGTGGACAGGACCGGGTTCCTCATCCGCATGAACGAGCTGTACAGCGCCCGCACCGGCGCGAGCGACGGCAAGCACGTGGACGAGGTCATCGGCTGGACCGCCTACACCGTCTGACGAACCGCACACGACCATCCGACGGGATCTCCTCCACCGCCCTCCCCGGCCCGCGGGCCCGCCGCACGCCGCTCCCCCGGCCGCGGCGGGCCCGCGCAGCTTCTGCGGGCGCCCGGCGGCTCCCCCGCTTCGAGGCGCGCCGGTGCCGAGCCCGACACCGCGGGCCGGCGCCGTCCGTCCGGCCCGCCGCCCCTGCGGCTCTCCGGCCGTCCGGGCCCGCCGCTCGGGCCGCCAACACCCGCCGGGCGCTGTTACGTTGGGGAGGGCAAACGATCACCGCACGTCAGGGGGACACGGCATGAGGCGGGAGCACGTCGTCGAGGTGGCGGCAGGTGTCAGCCTGTGGGTGGAGGAGACCGGTGACGCCCAGGCGCCCCCGCTGCTGCTCGTCATGGGTGCGGCCGCGTCGGGGCTGGCCTGGCCCGACGCCCTCGTGGACGCCCTCGCGGTACGGCACCGGGTGATCCGCTACGACCACCGGGACACGGGTAGGTCCACGTGGTCTTTCGAGGAGGAGCCGTACGCCGTCGCCGACCTGGCGGGGGACGCCCTCGCCGTGCTGGACGCGCTCGGCGTCGAGCGGGCGCACCTCGTGGGCATGTCGATGGGCGGGCTGCTGGTGCAGCTGCTGATGGCCGACCACCCGGAGCGCGTGGCGACGGCCGTGCTGCTGGGGACGGGCGCCCTGAGCAGCACGCCGTACGTACGGCCGGACGGCACGCGGACCCCGCCCGGGGAACTGCCCCACATGGACGCGCGGGTCATGGAGATGTGGGCGCAGCGCGGTTCCGAACAGCTCGACCTGGAGGCGGAGCTGGCCTGGCGGGTCGCGCACTGGCAGCTCATCGGCGGCGACGAGATCCCCTTCGGGGAGGCCGAGGCGCGCGCCCTGGAGCTGCGGATCATCGAGCACACCGGGCACCACCGGGCGGGCACCGCGCACGCGCAGGCCGACCCGTCGGGCCTGGACCGCACGGAGGCCTTGGCCCGCAACGAGGTGCCGACGCTGGTCCTGGAGGCGCCCGCCGACATCGTCTGGCCGCCGGTGCACGCACACCACATGGCGCAGGTGATCGGGGCGGCCCGCCTGGTGCGGATCCCCGGCATGGGCCACGCCCTGCCCGCCCCGGTCGTCGCCCCGCTGGCCGCTGCGGTCCTGGAGCACACGGCCGCCCACGACGGGCCCGCCGGGACCGGGGACTGACGCCCCGGCGGCGCCGCCGGGAGGATCCGGCGGCCTGGCCCGTACGCCACCTGCGGCCCGCAGCGCACCGCGGCGGCCGCGTCGTTCCGCGGCCGCCGCGGTGTCCCGGGCGGGGAGGCGCCCCGGTGCGCCCGGCAGGCCCGGGAGCGGGCCCGGGACGGGTCAGCAGTACAGGTTCGCGCCCGTCGGGACGCCGAGGACCTGCGTGAACTGCTGGTACTTCGTGACGCGGCTCTGCACCTGGGCCGGGTTGCGGCCGTCGCATTCGAGGGCGCCGTTGATGGAGCGGATCGTCTGGCCGAAGCCCGCGCCGGTGACCATCGCGTGGTGCCCGGTCATCGTGCCGGGGCCGGACTGCGTGTTCCAGTACCAGAGCGCCGTCATCCAGGCGACGGCCGCGTCCCGCTCCACGCGGTACGGGTCGCGGAGCAGGTCGATGCCGAGGGCGTCGCCCGCCGCCTTGTAGTTGAAGTTCCAGCTGAGCTGGATCGGGCCCCGGCCGTAGTACGCGGCCTGCCCGGCCGGGCAGCCGTAGGGCCGGCCGCTGTCACAGTAGTGCGGGTAGTTGGCGGTGTTCTGCTCCACGATGTGGACCAGGCCGCCCGTCTCGTGGCTGACGTTCGCCAGGAACGCCGCCGCCTCCTGCCTGCTCACCGTGGCGCCGCCGGTGTTCGCGAACGCCGGGTACGCCGCCAGGGCCGCCTTGAGGCCGTTGTACGTGTAGAACGGGTTCCGGTTCGGGAACATCTGCTGGAACTGCGCCTCGGAGACGACGAAGCCCGACGGGTCCGGGTCGCCCGGGTCACCGGGGTCGGGGGTGCCGGAGCCGCAGGCCCCCTGGTCCGCCCACACGTCGGCGGAGCCGGGACGCTCGTTCTGGGTCCACCACTTGGCCTGCCAGTTGCGGCCGCCGTACGAGGCGTTGTTGCCGCCCCAGTAGACGGACGAGGAGTTCCAGGGGGCGGCGCACTCGGCGGCTTGCGCGGGGGCGGCGGGGAGGAGGGCGGCGAAGCCGAGCGCCAGCGCGAAGGCGGCCAGCACCGCTCCGAAGCGTCGTGACATGACATCACTCCTTCGTGTGGGGGTGCCGCACACCCTCCCGGGATTGGTCTGGACCTGTCAAGGTCTGGACCAGGATTCGCCCTTCGTCGGACGAACCCCGGCCGCCGGCCGCCCCCGGCTCGCCCGTACGGCCACCTCGCGGCACCCGCCCGCACACCCCCGACGTCCCGGCGCACCCACCGCCCGCCGCACGCCACCCCACTGGTACGACCACGCAGCGGCACCCGGCCGCACGCCCCGGCGGCCCCCGGCGCTCCGGCCCCCGCCGCACCCGGCCCCGCACCCCCTCACCCGGCTCCGGCCGTTTCGCCGCGCGCCCGCTGTGCGAGGATCCGGACGTGGAAGCCCTGACGACCGAAGACCCCGCCACGATCGGCCCCTTCCGCCTCCTCGGCAGGCTCGGCACCGGCGGCATGGGCCGCGTCTACCTGGCCCGCTCGGCGGGCGGCCGCACCGTCGCCGTCAAGGTGGTCCACCCCGAGCTGGCGGCGCAGGACGAGTTCCGGCGCCGGTTCGCCCGCGAGGTGGCCGCGCTGGAGAAGGTCGGCGGCACCGGCACCACACCCGTGCTGGGCGCCGACACGGAGGCGGAAGCCCCCTGGGTGGCGATCGGGTACGTGGCGGGCCCCTCCCTGAAGTCCGTGGTCGGCGCCGAGTACGGCCCGCTGCCGCCCGCCACCGTCCGCGCCCTCACCGCCGGAGTCGCCCGCGCCCTGGAGCGCGTCCACGCCGCCGGGCTGATCCACCGGGACCTGAAGCCCGCGAACGTCCTCCTCGCCGTCGACGGGCCCCGCATCATCGACTTCGGCATCGCCCGCGCCGTCGACACCGTCACGGACGGCGGCCTGACCAGCACCGGGGCCGTCGTCGGCTCGCCCGGGTTCATGTCGCCCGAGCAGGTGCGCGGCGAGCGGCTGACCCCGGCGTCGGACGTCTTCTGCCTCGGCTCCGTCCTGGCGTACGCGGCGACCGGCCGCGCCCCGTTCGGCACCGCCGACAGCGGGGTCCACGCCATGATGTTCCGCATCGCGCACGACGAGCCCGACCTGGCGGGGCTGCCGCCCGAACTGGACGGGCTCGTACGGCCCTGCCTCGCCAAGGACCCCGCCGACCGGCCGACCGCCGGCGAGCTGGCCGCCGCGGCCGACGAGGCCGCCGACGCCCCCACCACCCACGACGGCGCGCCGCACGGCACGTGGCTGCCCGCCGAGGTGCTCGCCGGGCTCGGCCGGCACGCCGCCCGACTGCTCGACGCGGACGGCGACCCGACGCCCACCGACCACCCGGCCGCACTCGACCCGCGCGCGGACACCCCGGCCGACCCGGGCCCGGCCCGAAGGCCCCGCAGGCCACGGCGCCGGACCCTGCTCGCCGGGGCCTGCGCGGCCCTCGCGCTCGCCC
The DNA here is from genome assembly GCF_001865245.1 of Streptomyces sp. CC53. Taxonomy (GTDB): domain Bacteria; phylum Actinomycetota; class Actinomycetes; order Streptomycetales; family Streptomycetaceae; genus Streptomyces. The sequence continues at coordinate 151,760 of NZ_MKXB01000151.1, forward strand.
TCGGCGGCACGGCCCTCGCCGTCGCCTACTGGCCGGAGGGGGACGCCCCGGGCGGCAACGGCGAGGGGACGGACAGCACGGGCGGCATCGGCACGGGCGGCGGGAAGGAGGTGCCCGCAGCGTTCGCCGGGGCGTGGGAGGGCGCCGTCCGCGGCGCAGCCGACCACCCGCAGGAGACCCTGCGCATCGAGATCGGCCCCGGTGACACCACCGCCTCCTACAGCAACCTCACCGCCGACCGGCTGTGCCTGGGCCGCTCCGCCCTCACGGACAGCGGCAGCGACGGCCGGAGCATCACCCTGACCGGGAGCGACGTGACCCTCAGCCTGCCCGCCGAGCGCTGCACGCCCGCCCCGCGCCACACCCTGACCCTGCGCTCCGCACAGGTCCTCGAATGGCGGTCCGGCACGGCGAGCGCGACCCTCCGGAAGGTGGAGTCCGGCCCGGAGGTCGTACCGGACCGGTTCGTCGGCACCTGGGAGCGCAAAGCGGAGGAGGAGGTGCCGGACACCCCGCCGGACCTCTACGACGAGCGGCTCGTCATCACGCAGGGCCCGATCGGCGCCCCCGTGCTGCGACTGGTGCAGAGCAACCCCGAGCTGGACGAGGAGACCGGCGAGCGGACCGGCCGCACCCTCACCTGCGCGAGCACCGGCGTCCTCGCGGGCAGCGGGGACCTGGTGCTCGTCGGGCCGCTGCAACTGGACGCGGACGCGTCGGACAGGGAATGCCGGCCGAACTCCCTCAACGCCGCGCCGAGCAGTCCCGGAGTGCTGAGGGTCGAGCGCGTCGACGGCGAGGAGCGGCTGCTGTCCGCCCCGTTCGGGGAGGACACGTCGTACGCCGTGTTCGCCCGCAAGTACTGAGGAGCCGACGCACGCGACGACGTGAGCGGAGGCCCGGGGGCAGTGCCCCCGGGCCTCCGCTCACGGCCTATCGGTCAGCCGGCCGGCCGGCTCACCGGCCGGCGGGCCGCACGGACCGTGCCCGCACGACCGCCACCACTGGCGCCACCAGCACCACCGGCTACCGGCTACCGGCTACCGGCTACCGGCTACCGGCTACCGGCTACCGGCTCACAGGAACGAGTTGATCTCGATCGTCTCGTCGCGGCCCGGGCCGACGCCGATCGCGGAGATCGGCGCACCGGACATCTCCTCCAGCGCCTTGACGTACGCCTGGGCGTTCTTCGGCAGCTCGCCGAAGGTCTTGGCCTTCGAGATGTCCTCGGACCAACCGGGCAGGTACTCGTAGACGGGCTTCGCGTGGTGGAAGTCCGTCTGCGAGTACGGCAGCTCCTCCACACGCCGGCCGTCGATCTCGTACGCGACGCACACCGGGATCTGCTCCCAGCCGGTCAGCACGTCCAGCTTCGTGAGGAAGAAGTCGGTCAGGCCGTTCACGCGGGTCGCGTAGCGGGCGATGACCGCGTCGAACCAGCCGCAGCGGCGGTCACGGCCGGTGGTGACACCGCGCTCGCCGCCGATGCGCCGCAGCGCCTCGCCGTCCTCGTCGAAGAGCTCCGTCGGGAACGGGCCGGCGCCGACGCGGGTCGTGTACGCCTTCAGGATGCCGATGACGCGGCTGATCTTCGTCGGGCCGACGCCGGCACCGGTGCAGGCACCGCCGGAGGTCGGGTTCGACGAGGTCACGAAGGGGTACGTGCCGTGGTCGACGTCGAGGAGGGTGCCCTGACCGCCCTCGAAGAGGACGACCTTGCCCTCGTCGATGGCGTTGTTCAGGATCAGCGTGGTGTCCGCGACGTACGGCTTGATCTGCTCCGCGTACTGGAGCATCTCCTCCACGATCTTGGAGGACTCGATCGCCCGCCGGTTGTAGAGCTTGGCGAGGAGCTGGTTCTTGACCTCCAGGGCCGCCTCGACCTTCTGGTGGAGGATCGACTCGTCGTAGAGGTCCTGGACGCGGATGCCCACACGGTTGATCTTGTCGGCGTACGTCGGGCCGATGCCGCGACCGGTCGTGCCGATCTTGCGCTTGCCGAGGAACCGTTCCGTCACCTTGTCGAGGGTGACGTTGTACGGCGTGATCAGGTGCGCGTTGCCGCTGATCAGCAGCTTGCTGGTGTCCACGCCGCGATCGTTCAGCCCGCTCAGCTCGGAGAGCAGGACCGCCGGGTCGACGACGACACCGTTTCCGATCACCGGGGTGCATCCCGGGGAGAGGATCCCGGAGGGAAGGAGGTGGAGCGCGTACTTCTGGTCGCCTACGACGACCGTGTGACCGGCGTTGTTACCGCCCTGGTAACGCACCACGTAGTCGACGGATCCACCGAGGAGGTCGGTGGCCTTTCCCTTGCCCTCGTCACCCCACTGAGCACCGAGCAGCACAAGTGCGGGCACAGGCGTACACCCCTTCCGGGCGGGGCATGTCCAAGGCCAGGGGCGCAAAACGTCGTACGGCGGTGTACGACAGCAGCCTGGAACCGCTGAACCGGTGCCCCGGAATAGACGAAGCCCCTGGCTCGACGGCGCAAGGGGCTCTTGCACAAAGATGCTACCCGAGGAAGGACCGAGGTGTCGGCTCCCGACCAGCTCCTGGTGGTCATCGACCCGGTCGCCCGCCGCTGTGACGGCGAGTCCGTGCGGATCGCGAAGGACGTGTTGTGCGGCGGCGCCGCCGCGAAGGTGTGCCTGCCGGCGACCCCGCAGGAGTTCGCGCGGGCACTGGCCCGGCGCGGTGGCCGGCGGCCCGTGGTCGTCGGCGACGACCGGGCACTGGTGCACGCCGTGCGGCTGCTGCACCGGGACGGCGAGCTGGACGGGGAGCCCCTGGCGCTGGTGCCGGTCGGGCCGGACGACACGGTGCGGCTCGCGGCGGCGCTGGGTGCGCCGCTGGGCGCGGTGACGGCGGCGCGGGCGGTGCTGGACGGGGTGGAGCGGCGGCTGGACCTGCTGGTGGACGAGCACGGCGGGGTCGTGGTGGGCGGGCTGCGCATCCCCGACGGGACGGCCGCGGCGGTGCCGGACGCACCGGAGGACCCTACGCACACGGTGTGGGGTACGGCGAGGACCCTGGTCCGCACCCTGGTGGGCCCGCAGCCGGCCGCGGCACCCCGGGTGCCGCAGATGCGGGGGCACCGGCTGCGCGTGGAGGCGGACGGGCGGGTGGTCTGCGACGTGGAGGATCCGGTGGAGGGCGTGGCGGTGACGGCGGAGGACGGCGTCGCGGTGGTGGAGGTGCACCCGCGCGCCGGGGCACCGGTCCGGCACACCGCGCGGGCGGTCCGCGTCTCGGCCGCGCCCGGCGCGGACTTCCGCTACCACGCGGACGGGCAGGTCAGGGGCCCGCTGGAGACCCGCACATGGACGCTGCACGCCGCGTCCTGGTCCCTGCTGGTCCCGTCCCCGGCGCTCGCCCCGGAAGCCCCCTGACCCACGGCCTCGCCCCGGAAGCCCGCCGACTGACCGCGTCGGCGCTGCTGCCGCTCTGACCCGCCGGGTCGGCGCTGCCACTGCCCCAGCCTGCACGTCGAAACCCCCACCAGCCCGGCCGGCCCCACCGAGACGGCCACGGCCGCCGCTCCGGCCCACCGCCGCTGCTCCAGCTTGCGGCTCAGCGCCGTCGTTCCGCTCTCCCGGGGGCAGGGCCATCAGGGCCGCCGCGGGGCCCCGGGCCCGCCGGTCTTGTGGACCGCCCCGGTCGCCGCGGGCCGGTGGTCTTCGACCGTGTCCCGCCGCCGCGCGCCCCTCGGCGTGCCGGCCCGCCCCGCTGCCCGGTCGCCCTGCCGGCCCGCACCCGTCGCCAGGCGAACCGGACCCGCGGGGCCCGCCGGGCTCACCAAGGGCCGGCCGGCCTACGCCCCACCCCAGGTCACCACGAGCACACCGGCCCTCCGGCCCCGCCCCGGTCACCGACGGGTACACCGACCCCGCGGCCACACCCCGGCCACGGCGGGGGCATCGCCCCTCCGGCCCCGCCCGGTCGCCGACGGGGACCGCCGTCCTGGCCGGCCCGGTCGCCCTCGGCGGGCGTCAGCCCGCCTTGCGGGCCCGCCAGCGGGCCATGATCTGGGTCATCTCCTGGTGCAGGAACGCGAAGAACTCGGCCGTCTCGGCGATCCGGTCGCCCGCGGGCGTGCCCCGCCCCAGGGTGTCGGCGCCTTCGCGCAGGGTGTTCTCCCAGCGGGTCAGCACCTGGTCCCGCCGGGTGAAGACCTCGTACCACATCTCCTCGTGCAGGACGTACCGCTCGCGGCGCGAGCCGGGGTCCCGCTCGCGGCCGATCATGCTGACCTGCGTCAGGTACCGGACCGCTCCCGACACGGCGGCCGGGCTGATCCGGAGCCGCTCCGCCAGCTCGGCGGAGGTGAGGGCTCCGGTCTCGGAGACCAGCAGCGCCGCGAAGACACGGGACGCCATGCGCGGCATGCCGGCCTGCGCGAGTTCGCCGGCGAAGCGTTCGAGGAAGCGGCCGACCGCCCCCTCGCCCCGCCCGCCGTCCGCCGCGGTGTCGTACGCCGTCTCGCCCGTGCTCCCCATGCGCCCATCGTCTCCCGTCGTCCGGAGCGTCCCGCCACGACCCCCGATTTTATACAGTTCCTTAACTTCACAAGTTTGTGAACGTCGCTTAGCGTCGAAGCATGACGAACGCCATCACCGTCGCCGGACTGCACAAGTCCTTCGGGCGCACGCACGCGCTGGCCGGTCTCGACCTGACCGTCTCGACCGGCGAGGTCCACGGCTTCCTCGGCCCCAACGGCTCCGGCAAGTCCACCGCCATCCGCGTCCTCCTCGGCCTCCTGCGGGCCGACTCCGGCGAGACGCGGCTGCTCGGCCGCGACCCCTGGCGGGACGCCGTCGAGCTGCACCGGCGGGTGGCGTACGTCCCCGGGGACGTGACCCTGTGGCGCAACCTGTCCGGCGGGGAGGTCATCGACCTGTACGGCAGACTGCGCGGCGGCCTCGACCCGGCGCGGCGCGCCGACCTGATCGAGCGCTTCGAGCTGGACCCGACGAAGAAGGGCCGCACGTACTCCAAGGGCAACCGCCAGAAGGTGGCCCTGGTCGCGGCCCTTGCGTCCGACGTGGACCTGCTGATCCTGGACGAGCCGACGAGCGGCCTCGACCCGCTCATGGAGGGCGTCTTCCAGGACTGCGTCCGCGAGGAGCAGGCCCGGGGCCGCACGGTCCTGCTCTCCTCGCACATCCTCAGCGAGGTGGAGAGCCTCTGCGACCGGGTCAGCATCATCCGCAAGGGCGTCACCGTGGAGTCGGGCTCCCTGGCCGAGCTGCGCCACCTGACCCGCACCAGCGTCGAAGCCGAGCTGGCCGCGCCGCCCGACGGCCTCACCCACCTGCCCGGCGTCCACGACCTGGCGGTCGACGGCCACCGGGTCCGGCTCCAGGTCGACTCCGACAAACTGGACGCGGTGCTGCGCTCGCTCACCGCGTCGGGCGTGCGGTCGCTGGTCAGCTCGCCGCCCACGCTGGAGGAGCTGTTCCTGCGCCACTACGAGGACGGGGAGGCCACCCGATGACCGCCGTGGCCCTGGCCCCGGGGCGGCCCCGGCACCTGGCGGGCACGGGCGCGCTGCTGCGGCTCGCACTGCGCCGCGACCGGGTGATGCTGCCGCTGTGGGTGCTGGTGCTCGGCACGATGGTGGTGAGCGGCGGCGGCTCCATCGAGGCGCTGTACGACACCCCGGAGTCCCGCGCCCGGCTCGCGCAGTCCATGTCGGCGAACACCTCGCTGCGCTCCCTCTACGGCCCGGTCTTCGGGGACTCCGTCGGCGCGCTGGTCGCGTGGCGGTTCGGCGTCTTCGCGGCGACGCTCGCCGCCGTGATGAGCCTGGTCGTCGTCGTGCGGCACACCCGCGAGGAGGAGGAGACGGGCCGGCAGGAGCTGCTGTCGTCGGCGATGGTGGGCCGCCGGGCCCCGCTGACGGCGGCCCTCCTGGCGGCGCTCGTCGCGAACACGGCGCTCACGCTGATCATCACCGTGGGCCTGGCCGGCAGGGGCGCCGCCGGCGCCCTGGCGCTCGGGCTGGCCGTGGGCCTGACCGGCATGGTCTTCGCGACGATGGCGGCGATCGTCGCACAGGCGACGGAGAGCGCGCGGCTCGCCAAGGGCGCGACGTCGGCGGTGCTCGGCCTCGCGTTCCTGCTGCGAGCCGCCGGCGACGCGGGGGAGGACGCGGGCGGCTCGCCGCTGACCTGGCTGTCCCCCGTCGGCTGGGCCGAGAACGTGCGGGCCTTCGCCGGGGACCGCTGGTGGGTGCTGCTGCTGTCCGCCGCCGCGGTCGTGGCGCAGGGCGTCGCCGCGTACGTGCTGACGGGCCGCCGCGACATCGGCATGAGCTTCGTCCCGGCCCGTCCCGGCCCCGCCGAGGGGCGGCTCGCGACCGCGGGCGGCCTCGCCTGGCGGCTCCAGCGCGGCAGCCTGATCGGCTGGACGCTGGGCTTCCTCGTGGCGGGGCTGGTGTTCGGCGGCATGGTCGAGGGCGCCGCCGACCTCGTCGGTGACAACCCGCAGGCCCGCGAGATCTTCGAGCGGGTGGGCGGGGCACAGGCCCTGACGGACGCCTTCCTGGGGGCGCTGCTGGGCATGTTCGGCATGGTCGCGTCGCTGTACGCGGTCGCCGCGGTGCTGCGGCTGCACGGCGAGGAGACCTCGCAGCGGGCCGAGCCGGTGCTCGGATGCGCCGTGGGACGGTTGCAATGGGCGGCCGGTCACCTGCTGATCGCGTTCGCGGGACCGGTGCTGATCATGGCCGTGGCCGGGGTCGGCATGTACCTCACGTACGGCAGGGACCTCGGCCCGGTCCTGGGCACGGCGGCGGTGCAGCTCCCCGCCGTGTGGCTGCTGGGCTCCCTCGCCGTCCTGCTGCACGGCGCGTTCCCGAAGGCCGCGGTGGGCGCGTGGGGGGTGGCGGGCCTGTCGCTGGCGATCGGCTGGATCGGTCCGGCGCTGAACCTGCCGCAGGCCGTGCTGAACCTGTCCCCGTTCGGCCACCTGCCGAAGCTGCCGGGCGCGGACATGGCGTGGCCGCCGGTGGTGGTCCTGCTGGTCCTGGCGGCGGCGCTGACGGCCGCGGGCCTGGTGGGGCTGCGCCGCCGCGACCTCGTCACGTCGTGACGGCCCGGGCGGGGCGGTAGGCGTGCGGGGGCGCGGCTCACGGGGCGGCGCGCGGCGCGGCTGCTCACGGCGTGCCTCGTGTTGCGGCAGCGCACACGGAGGCGGTGCACGGCGTGGCGGCCCGGGCGGATACGGCTCGCGTGCGGCGCACGTGGGGGCGGCTCACGGGGCGTTGCGCGGCGCGGCGGCTCGCGCGGGCACGGCTCGCGCGGGGGCGGACCCTGCCGTGCCGCCCCCGCTCTCGGCGGCTCACGGGGTGACGAGCAGTTCCTTCAGCCCGCGGATCACGTAGCCGCCCTGCCACTGCGGCTCCCGCACGAGCCGCAGCGCGGGAGCCCGCCGCAGGAGCTCGCCGAAGGACGCGGTGAGCTCCAGACGGGCGAGCGGCGCGCCGAGGCAGTAGTGGATGCCCGCCCCGAAGGCGAGGTGGGGGTTGTCGGCCCGCCCGAGGTCCAGGCGGTCGGGGTCGGAGAACCGGGCGGGGTCGCGGTGGGCGGACCCGAAGAGCAGGGCGACCTCGGAGCCGCGCGGCACCGTCACGTCCCCGATCTCGATGTCGTCCAGGACCCAGCGCTCGAACATCTGCAAGGGCGTGTCGTAGCGCAGCAGTTCCTCCACGGCCGTGGACAACGCCACCTCGCCGGAGCGCAGCGCGGCGAGCTGCTCGGGGTGGCGCAGCAGCGTCCACCAGCCGTTGGCCGTGGTGTTGACGGTGGCCTCGTGCCCGGCGTTCAGCAGCAGCACGCAGGTGGACACCATCTCCTGCTCGCTGAGCCGGTCACCGCCGTCGTGGGCGGCGACCAGCGCGGAGACCAGGTCGTCCCCCGGGTCCTTCCGGCGGGCGGCGATCAGCTCCCGCAGGTACGCGGAGAACTCGACGGACGCGGTGACGGCCCGCCGCGCCGTCTCCTCGTCCGGGCGCAGCTCGAACATCCCGCAGATGTCCGCCGACCAGGGCCGCAGCAGATGCCGGTCGCCCGCCGGAATGCCGAGCATCTCCGCGATGACCGCCACGGGCAGCGGCTCCGCGACCCGCGCGAGCAGGTCGCCTCCCCCGTCCGCCACGAACGCCTCGACGAGTTCGGCGGCCAGCCGCTCCACGGTCGGCTTCAGCCGCTCCACGGTCCGGGGCGTGAACGCCTTGGACACGAGCCGCCGGATCCTCGTGTGGTCGGGGCCCTCCAGGTCCAGCAGCCCGTGGCCGTTCAGCACGTGGAACGGCTCGTGCTCGGGTGGCGGCGGGGTGCGCCCGAACTCCTCGTGGCCGAAGCGGTGCAGGTACGTCCGCCCCAGCCGCCGGTCCCGCAGCAGCGCGGACACGTCCGCGTGGTGGGGGACGAGGTACTGGCCGCTCGCCGGGAACCAGTGCACGCGCCCCGCGGCGCGGAGCTCCTCGTACGCGGGGTACGGGTCCGCGACGAAGGCGGGCGACCAGGGGTCGAATGCGGTGTCCATGCCGGGACGGTACTCCCCCGCCCCGCCGCACGGACCGGGCCTGCACCACATCCCGCACAGCACACCCGGGCGCCGCGTCCGCCCGGCTCCCGCTACGAGACGCGCCCGCGCGACTCCCACACGCCACGGAACCGCGCCACTCCCGCACGAGACGCGCCCGCGGCGCCCGCCGGGACCCGTCCGCGCGGCTCCGGCCCTCGGCGGACCCACACGACCCCCACACGCCACGGACCCGCGCCGCCCCCGCACGCCACGGACCCACGCCGTCCCCGCACGAGACGGGCCCGTGCGACTCCCGCACGCCCCAGAGCTGTCCGCCGGCGCCAGGGACCCGCGCCGCTCCCGCACGGGGCGGGCCCGCGCTACCCGCCCGGGTGGACCAGCCTCGCCTCGTACGCGAAGACCGCCGCCTGGGTGCGGTCGCGCAGGCCCAGCTTCACGAGGATGCGGCTCACATGGGTCTTGATCGTGGACTCGGCCACCACCAGGTGGGAGGCGATCTCGGCGTTGGACAGGCCCTGGGCGATCAGCACCAGCACCTCCGTCTCGCGTTCCGTCAGGTCCCCCACCTGGTGGAGCGCCGAGGCCCGCGGCGCCTCCGCGCGCTGCGCGAACTCGGTGATGAGCCGCTTGGTGACCGTCGGCGCCAGCAGCGCCTCGCCCGCCGCGACCACCCGCACCCCGTCGGCGAGCTGCCGCGCGGAGGCGTCCTTCAGCAGGAAGCCGGACGCGCCGGCGCGCAGCGCCTCGTACACGTACTCGTCCAGGTCGAAGGTCGTCAGCACCAGCACCTTCGCGTGCGTCTGCGACGCCGTGATGCGGCGGGTCGCCTCGATGCCGTTCATCTCCGGCATGCGGATGTCCATCAGGACGACGTCCGGGGCGAGCTCCTCGACCCGCGTGATCGCCTCCCGGCCGTTCACGGCCTCACCGACCACCTCGATGCCCGGCATCGCGTTGAGGAGCACCGAGAACCCCTCCCGCACCATCATCTGGTCGTCCACGACCAGGACGCGGATCGTCACGGCGCCTCCTCCTTCGCCACCGGGAGGAACGCCGCCACCTCGTAGCCCCCGTCCTCCGTCGGTTCCGCGGTCAGCTCGCCGTTCAGCATCGCCACCCGCTCCCGCATGCCGGTGATGCCGTGGCCGGCGCCCGGGGACGGCTTCACCAGGCCCCTCGGCGGGCCGTTCAGCACCCGCAGGCCCAGGCCGCCCAGGACGTAGCCCAGTTCGACGCGGGCCGAGGCGCCCGGCGCGTGCCGCAGCACGTTGGACAGCGCCTCCTGCACGATGCGGTACGCCGACAGCTCCACGCCCGGCGGCAGCTCCCGCACGGCACCGGTCACCGTCTTGTCGACCACGAGACCGGCGTCCCGCACGTTCGCCAGCAGCGCGTCCAGGTCGGCCAGCGTCGGCTGCGGCGCCTCCGGGGCCTGGTAGTCCTCGGCCCGTACGACCCCGAGGACGCGGCGCAGCTCGGTCAGCGCCGCCACCGCGTTCTCGCGGATCGTCGCGAACGCCTGCTCCAGCTCCGGCGGCGGGTTCTCCACCCGGTACGGCGCGGCCTCCGCCTGGATGGCGACCACCGACATGTGGTGGGCCACCACGTCGTGCAGCTCCCGGGCGATCGTCGTCCGCTCCTCCAGCAGGGTCCGCATCGACCGCTCCTGCGCCGTCACCGTGCGCTCCGCCGTCACCTCGCGCTGCGCCTCGCGCCGCACGTGCAGCAGCGTCACCGTCAGCAGGGCCAGGGCGGACGTGAAGAGCAGGGCGGCGGTGTTGCTGTCGTACCCGTAGCCCAGCACGGTCCCGGTGACCGCACTGAACAGCGCGGTCACCAGCCACATCCACGCCGCCGTGCGCGGCCGGGTCCGCGCCGCGACCACGGTCGTCACCACCAGGTGCGCGAAGAACACGACGGGCGGCCAGGGCCAGCCGTCCCCGCTCGACCCGAAGAAGGCGTACGGCAGGGGGCTCGCCAGCGACACCCAGAACGCGGCCACGGGCCGCACCAGGGTGAGCAGCACCGCGGCCGCCGGGACGAGGCCCGCTCCGATGAACAGGCCCATGTCCTGCACACCGGCGAGGATCAGCAGCGCGGCGGACGCCACCGCCGCGTGCCGCAGCCACACCGCGTACCCGCGGACCCGGTGCGGCAGCCGCCGCACCAGGCGGCCGTCCTCCGGCAGCGGCGGCAGCGGCCGGTACGCGAGCGCGTCGTCCAGCAGGTCGGCGCGCAGGCTCTGGAGTACTCCCCTGGCGTGGTCCAACTCGGGGCTGCGGCCCCCGGCGGGTATGCGCCGCGTCGTCGTCTCGTTCACGTCGGAAACGGTACGGGGGCGGGCGCGGGGCCCGCGTCGGCTTGCAGACGGGTCCTGACACGTCCGTCCTGAGTACTACACGGGCCGCGACGAGTCGTACACGCAGGGCCGCGGAGGCCGGGCGCGGTGGCACGGCACGCTCCCGCGCGCCGCGGGCCCGCCGGGCCCGCGCGGTGGCGGCCGCGGCCCGGCGGCTACCACGCGAGCTGGGCGATCTCCTCCGCGACCACCGCGCACGCGTCGGCCGCCGGGTCGATCAGCGGGAAGTGACCGACGCCGTCCAGCACCGTCAGCCCCACCATCTCGCCGGCCTGCGCCGCCGCGTCCGCGTACGCCTCGGCGACGTCGAGCGGTACGACGGAGTCGGCCCGGCCCTGGACGACGGCCGTCGCGATGCCCGTGGGCAGCAGGACCGCCGGGTCCACCACCGCCGAACGCTCCGCGAACCCTCCTTCCCCGCCCAGGAGTTGCTGCACGGCGCCGCCGCACACCCCGAGCTCCGCGGCCCGCCCGAAGTGGGCGATCGGGGCGAGGGGCACCACCCCGCGCAGCTCCGGCGGCTCGGACAGCCGCCACGGCGACCCGGCGGGCAGCACATGCCGGGCCGCGGCCCACAGCGCCAGGTGCCCGCCCGCGGAGTGCCCCGTCAGGACCGTGCGCCGCAGGTCGCCCTGCGGCAGGTGCTCGGCCGCCAGGGCGGGCAGCGCGTCCATCGCCGCCGCCACGTCGTCGAACGTGTCGGGCCAGCGCCCGGCGAGCGGACCGTCGCCCGACCCGCCGCCGGCGGCCCGCGGCGCCGGGATCTCCGCGCCCCGCCGGTACTCGACGCTGGCCACGGCGAAGCCGCGGCGCGCGAGGAAGTCCGCCAGCGGGGAGACGTGCCGCCGGTCGTACGGCGCCCGCCACGCGCCGCCGTGGAACAGCACCACCACGGGGACGCGGTCCGCACGGTCCCGGGGGGCGTAGAAGTCGACGATCTGGTCGGGGTGGTCGCCGTACGGGGCGGTGGAGTCGGGGTCGACGGCCGGATGCGACAGCGCCGATGCTTCCTCGGCGGCGTCGCGCGCGGCGGGGTCGGGCATGCTGCTCAACCTTTCGGTGACGGGGCCGAATTGGCCTGACCTGCGGGGACGGTATCAGGACCGGAGTCCCGACGGCCGCCCCCGCCGGATCAGGGCCGAACACGGGCGCTACGCCCCCGAACACACCTCCGCGCACACCTCGGCCAGCACGCGTGCCGCCCGCTCGGTGTCCGCGAACCCGACGTACAGCGGGGTGAACCCGAAGCGCAGCACGTCAGGGCGGCGGAGGTCGCCGACGACGCCCCGCGCCACGAGCTCCCGCATCACCGCGGGCGCCTCGGCGCAGGCCAGCGCGACCTGGCTGCCGCGCTCCGCGTGGGCCGTCGGCGTCAGGGACCTGACCGTGCCCTCCGGGACGTACGCGGCGACGCACTCCAGGAAGAAGTCCGTCAGCGCCAGGCTCTTGGCCCGCACCTCCGCGAGGTCCACCCCGTCCCACACGTCCAGCGCCGACTCCAGCGCCAGCATGGACAGGATGTCGGGCGTCCCGACCCGGCCCCGCAGCGCGCCGTCCGCCGCCGCGTACCCGGGGGTCATCGCGAACGGGTCGGCGTGCGAGTTCCAGCCGGGCAGCGGCGAGTCGAAGTCCTGCTGGTGCCGCTCGGCGACGTACAGGTAGGCCGGCGCGCCGGGCCCGCCGTTCAGGTACTTGTACGTGCAGCCGACCGCCAGGTCCACGCCGTGCTCGTCCAGGCCGACCGGCAGGGCGCCCGCGCTGTGGCACAGGTCCCACACCGCGAGGGCGCCCGCCTCCCGGACGGCCGCGGTGATGCCGGGCAGGTCGTGGAGGCGGCCGGTGCGGTAGTCGACGTGGTTGACCAGCACGGCGGAGGTGCGCGGCCCCACGGCGGACGGCACGTCGGCGGGCTCGACGGGCACGAGACGGCAGCCCGTCATGCGGGCGGCGGACTCGGCGATGTACCCGTCGGTCGGGAAGGTGGTCGCGTCGACGAGGATCTCGTCGCGCGACGCGCCGCCGCCCGCGAAGTCCCTCAGCCGTACGGCTCCGACCAGCGCCTTGAAGACGTTCACGCTGGTCGAGTCGCCGACGACGACCTGCCCGGGCGCGGCCCCGACGAGCGGCGCGATCCGCTCGCCGATCCGCTCGGGCGCGGTCCACCAGCCGCTCTCGTCCCAGGAGCGGATGCGCAGCTCGCCCCACTCGTGGCTGAGGACGTGCGCCATCCGCGCGGGCACGTGCCGGGGCAGCGCGCCGAGCGAATTGCCGTCCAGGTACACCACCCCGTCCTCCAGGGCGAACAGGTCCCGCCGCTTCGCGAGGGGGTCGGCGGCGTCCAGCGCGGCGGCCTTCGCCCGCAGGTCGGCGGCGTGCGGGGGCGCGGCAGCGGTCCCCGGCGGCGGGACGGCGGCCCGGGGGCGCGGTGCGTCGGGCATGGCGGCGGTCTCCGTGCGGGGGGCGTCAGACATGGCTGCGGGCCGTCCAGAGCTCGGGGAACACGTTCTTGCGGGCGCGCTTCTCCAGCCAGGCCACCCCGGCGGAGCCGCCCGTGCCGGTCTTGGCGCCCATCGCGCGGCGGGTGGCCACGAGGTGGTCGTTGCGCCAGCGCCACACCAGCTCGGCCACGTCGGTGAGCAGCTCGCCGAGCCGGACGAGCTCACTGTGCTGGTCCCGGTCGGCGTAGACCCCGGCCCACACGGCTTCCACCTCGGGCGACGGCTCGTAGCGCTGCGACAGGTCCCGTTCCACGGCCTCCGCCGGCACGGGCAGCCCGCGCCGGGCCAGCAGCCGCAGCACCTCGTCGTAGAGGCTCGGCTCGTGCAGGGCCTTCTCCAGCTCGGCGTGCACGCGGGGCGCGCCCCGGTGCGGGACGAGCATGGACGCGGACTTCTCGCCGAGCAGGAACTCCATGCGGCGGTACATCGCGGACTGGAAGCCGGAGCCCTCACCGAGGGCGGAGCGGTACGCGTTGAACTGGGCGGGGGTGAGCCGCGCCAGGGGCTTCCACGAGGCGTTCAGCGACTCCAGCTCGTACACCGAGCGCTGGAGCGCGTCCATCGCGACGGGCAGGTCGTCCTCGCGCAGGGCGCGGGACGCGGTCTCCCACTCGTGGACGATGACGGTGAACCACAGCTCCATGACCTGGGTCGTGACCAGGAAGACCATCTCTCCCGGGTCGTCCGAGAGAGGGTGCTGGAGGTGGGTGAGGACGTCCGCCTGGACGTAGTCCTCGTAGGGTGTGGTGCCCCCGAAGTCAAGGTTCGGTGCGGGGGTCGACGAAGCAGACATCGCTGTCTCCAACAGTGTGTGCTACCGGGTAGCGGTCCGCTCCTTCCGTGACGGTGGTGGAGCCCCGGTCCCCTCGGAACCCGGCGTGCGCGCTCCTTGTGCGCCGTGCACGCGGTCCCGGTCGCATCATGGCACGATCGGACCGGTGATGTAACGGCCGTCCTCGTCATACGGCCACGCGTTGGAGACGCACCCCTTCAGCCCCTTGATCTGCTGCATCATCACCGGTGCGGGCTTGCCTGGCCCGGGGCAGCCCATGTGCGAGCGGATGCCGATCTCGTGGCCCACCTCGTGGTTGATGATCAGGTGCCGGTACTCGGCGGGGGTGCCGGAGAAGGTCGGGGAGCCGAGCATCCACCGCTTGAGGTTCACGACGACGCCCTGCCGGGTCTCGCAGTTCAGCTCGCCGCGGGTGTTGAGGCCCTCGGCCAGGCACAGCCGGTCCGCGGTGGCGGGCGTGGCGATGAAGACGACGAAGTCGGCCCCTTCGTCGACGAGCTGGAACGATCCCCTGCCGTGGGCGGCCCAGCCCCGCGGGTGGGCGAGGATCTCCTCGATCTCGTGGGCCGCCTGGGTGGCGGACAGGTCGATGCCGTCCTCCACCTTGACGGTGTAGCGGCGCAGCGGCCCGGTGCCGACCTTGTCGCCCGCGGCCCGAGCGGCGGTGAAGGTGCCCTTGCCGGAGTGCGGCACGGTGCTCTTCGACGGGCCGGGGGACGTGCTGGGCCGGGTGCTGCCGCTGGTGCCGGGGCTCGGCCGCGCACTGTGGCCGGCACTGGCGGAGGGGGCGGCCGGGACCTTCGGGGAGGCCGGGGCGGAGGACCGCGCGTCCGGCTGCGGCGAGGCGGCGGGGGCGGCGCTCCCGGCCTCCAGATGGGCGAGGGCCGCGCCGCCGCCCAGCGACAGCACGCCGAGGGCGACACCGCCCAGCACCATGCGGGTCCGCAGCCGGTTCCGGCCGCGGACCCGCCTGCGATCTCGACGCCCCTGCGCCCTGGCACCACGCTGGCCCACGTGTCCCCCTCCCCCGTGCGCACGCCGGCGGGGTAGGTGGGTCGGCCCGGCGCACACTATTCGCTGATACGTGCGATCGTACCGGTCGGTCACTCCCCACCACCGAACGCCGCGCCGCCCCGCCACGGACGCACCCGCAGCAGCATTCCCTCCTCGAACCGAAGGCGCCAGGAGCACTAGGGTGACGAACGCAAGATCGAAAAGGCGGGTTCCCCACGGGATCCCTGTCAGCGTGATGCTCTCGGGGGAGGCGTGTTGCTGACGTACCACGACGTCATGACCACGGACTTCGGCGTCCTCGACACCGCCGCGACGGCGTGGGACGAGGTCGCCGACGCCCTCCCCCGAGTGCACCAGGACACCGACGCCGCCGCACGGGAGGCGTCCACCGCCCGCGTGGAGGTCACGTCGACCGGGAGCACCCCTTGACCACCTCGTTCGCGCTGAAGAGGACACACGTCAGGCGCACGCTCGACTGGTCGGGTACGTCGGAGGAGTTCGGCGAGATCACCGTGTGTACGGCAACGGGCCTCGCTCCCAGGGACGGGGCGGGCGTAAGGGTCCAGGGCAGCGCCATCCCGACAGCCCTTCTGACGGGTTTCTCCCTCTTCGAAGCCGCTCCACGGCTGACAGCCGCTGAACTGTGGCTTGCCGGCGCAGAGGTGCCACTGCGGAGGAACCGCTGGGCTGTGAGCCGGAGGCAGCGCGCTCTGCGCCTGACGTACGGGGAGATCTCATACCGGTGTACCGCAGCCAGTCGGAAGGAATACACCGTCACCCGCCCGGGTCTGTCCGTCACCGTCACCGAGTCGGGTTTCAGGAGGAGACGGCGCCGTCTCCTGGTACTGATCGACGGACCTGCCGAACCGGCCGACATCTCTCTGGCAGTGCTCTTCTCCCGCGTCAACCGCTCACAGCTGACGTGGGGCGGCGCCCTTCGGGCCGAACTTTCCACGGCCTTCTTCTTCTGGGCCGAATCCCCGGCATAGGGCTGGCCCACGCCTTCCACGCCAGTGCCCCTTCGTAACTTCACGTCCGAGGCAAGCGCAGTCGGCACGTTCCTCGACGCCTTCGACCAGGAGTACGCGGTGACCACCTCATTCGAGATGCGGGAAGTACGGGACGAGCGGCGGGCGCTCCACTGGTCGACCACCTCCGAGGAGTTCGGGGACATCAGGGTGCGCTACCCGGCGGACATCCGCCCCTCGACGGGAACAGGCGCCAGAGCGGAAGGCAGCGCGATCCCGACCACACTCATGATCAGTTGGTCCGTTTTCGAGGACAAGCCGCGGCTGACGGGTGCCCGCCTTTGGATCGACGGACAGGAAGTGCAGACAAGGCGAAACCGATGGGCAGTCAGGAAGACGCGGCGTGCCCTGCGCATCACCTACGAGGGCACGGAGTACCGGTGCACCGCGATCAGCCGGAAACGGTACGTCCTCACACGGCCCGGACTGGCCATCACCGCCACCGACTCCGGAATCGGGCCGAAGCGGCGCCGGCTGCGGGTGCAGATCGACGGCTCCGCCCAACCGGTCGACGTCTCCCTCGCGGTGCTCTTCTCCGGTGTCAACCGCTCTCACCTGACCCTCTGCGGTGCCTTCCGTGCGGCATGCGCGACGGTCTTCAACCTGTTAGCCGACAATGCCGCCCGAAGCTGACCTCCTCCCCTCCGGCGGCGCGCCCGGTCCGCTCCCGGCCGGCGCAGGAACTCCCGTCGTCCTCGGGCCGCGTGCTCTGCGTTGTGCCGCCGCCTGCCGGCTTCAGCGGCATCGTCCACCGTCCCTGGAGGCACGGGGCACCCACCCGCCGACGATCTTCCCCGTGCGCAGCCCGGACGCCCGCCCCCGAGTGGCAGACTGCTGGCATGACGACGCACAAGAACCTGCTCGGCGGCCCGGACCCGACGTACCTGCCGGAGAACGAAGAGGCGTACCGCATGCTCGGCGAGGAGTCCGTGCCGCCGGCCGAGGTGGTGGCGAAGGACCCGACGTTCTCGCTGGCCTGGGCGATGCTCGCCGACGACGCCTTCGCGGCGGGGCGGGTGGTCGAGTCGTACGCGTACGCGCGCACCGGTTACCACCGCGGCCTGGACGCGCTGCGCCGGGCCGGGTGGAAGGGGCACGGCCCCATCCCGTGGGAGCACCGCGCCAACCGCGGGTTCCTGCGCTGCCTCGCCGCCCTCGCCCGGGCCGCCGGCGCGATCGACGAGAAGGACGAGGCGGAGCGGTGCCGGCAGTTCCTGAAGGACAGCAGCGAGGAGGCGTACGCGGAGCTCAAGCAGTAGCGGTCACCGCGGCCGGGAGGTCCGTGCCGCCGTCCTGCGCACGGTGACGCGGCACGGACCGCACGACACACCGCACGACACACCGGGCTGTACACCCCTCGGACCGCACGACACGTCGGACGGCACGCGCCCTCGGAGCACTGCACACCCCTCCGCCTACAAGGGCCCGACGCGCACACCCCTCGGACTGCGCATCCTCCGACGGCACACCTGTCGGACTGCACGCCCCGAGGCGCACGCCCCTTCGGGCCGCACGAGTGCACGCCCTCTCGGAGGGGCCGTCCCGCACACGGTGTTCCCCGCCGCGGACGGCCCGTCCGGGGTCCCGCCTACCCCGCCAGCCTCCGCAGCGTCCTGACGAGCGCGTCGGCGCCCCGCTCCGCCTTGGAGCGGGGGCAGCCGAGGTTGACCCGTACGAACCCCGGTGTGCCGTACTCCGCGCCCGGTTTGACGGCTATGTGCTCGCGTGCGATCAGCTCGTCGTTCAGCACGGCGTCGTCCACTCCCAGCGGCCGCAGGTCCAGCCACGCCAGGTAGCCGGCCTGCGGCACGGTGAAGAGGCCGCGGCCGGGGAAGGCGTCATCGAGGCGCTCGGCGAGCATCCGCAGGTTCCCGGCCACGTACGTCCGCAGGGCGTCCAGCCAGGGCGCCCCGTGCCGGTAGGCGGCGACGTGCGCGGTGAGGGACAGCGTCGACGCCGACGGCAGGCCCTCCCCGTGCTCCATCCGCCACAGGAACGCGGCCCGCTGCTCCGGGTCGCCGATCATGCCGTAGGCGCCGCCGAGCCCCGGCAGGTTGAACGCCTTCCCGGCCGAGGTGATCAGCGCCCAGCGGCCGCCGGGCGGCGCGATCGCGGCCCAGGGCGTGTGGCGCTGCCCGTGGTGGGTGAGGTCGCCGAACATCTCGTCGCTGATGACGGCCACCCCGTGGGCCTCGGCCAGGCGGAGGAAGCCCTTCAGCTCGTCCTCCGTCCACACCCGGCCGGTCGGGTTGTGCGGGGAGCACAGCAGCAGCACCCGCGCGTCGGGGCGGGCGAGTTCCCGTTCCAGGGCCGCGTCGTCGCCGATGGGGACGCCGCGCAGGGACCGCCCCAGTCCGGCCAGGGCGTTGATGAACCCGACGTAGGTCGGCGTGTGCACGACCACGCCGTCCCCGGGCTCGGTCCACATCCGCAGCAGCTGCGCCAGCTCGTTGACGACGGAGGGCCCGAAGACCAGCGTCTCCGGTGCGACCGCCACCCCGTGCCGCTCGCCGTACCAGTCCCGTACGGCCTCCGGGAAGCCGGAGCGCTCCCAGTCCGTGTAGCCGAAGACACCGTGGCCGACCCGCCGGCGCAGGGCCTCCAGTACTTCGGGCGGCGACCGGAAGTCCATGTCGGCGATGGTGAAGGGCAGCAGGTCGGGCAGCCCGTACCGGGCCGGCAGCACGTCCCACTGGATGGAGCCGTGGCCCCGTGTCTCCACCGGCGTGTCGAAGTCGTACGTCGTCACCGAGAACCCCTCCGCAAAGGGGCGGGCCCGGCACCGCTCCACGCGATGCCGGGCCCGCCCTGACCGATCGGTTGCTCTACTTGAGCTTCGTACCGGCCGAACGCAGCGCCTGGCAGGCTTCGACGACGCGCTTGGCCATGCTCGCCTCAGCCAGCTTGCCCCACGTGCGCGGGTCGTACGTCTTCTTCGAGCCGACCTCGCCGTCGACCTTGAGGACGCCGTCGTAGTTCTTGAACATGTGGTCCGCGATCGGGCGGGTGAAGGCGTACTGGGTGTCGGTGTCGAGGTTCATCTTCACGACGCCGTTCTCCAGGGCGGTGGCGATCTCCTCGGCCGTGGAGCCGGAACCGCCGTGGAAGACGAAGTCGAACGGGCTGGTCTTGCCGTACTTCGAGCCGACGCCCTCCTGGAGGTCCTTCAGCAGCTCGGGGCGGAGCACGACGTTGCCCGGCTTGTACACGCCGTGGACGTTGCCGAAGGAGGCCGCCAGCAGGTACCGGCCCTGCTCGCCCAGGCCGAGGGCCTCGGCGGTGCGCAGCGCGTCCTCGACGGTGGTGTACAGCTCGTCGTTGATCTCGTGGGTGACGCCGTCCTCCTCGCCGCCGGTCGGCGTGATCTCGACCTCAAGGATGATCTTCGCGGCGGCGGCGCGGGGCAGCAGCTCCTGCGCGATGGCGAGGTTGTCGGCCAGGGTCTCCGCGGAGCCGTCCCACATGTGCGACTGGAAGAGCGGGTTCCCGCCCCGGGCCACGCGCTCCTCGGACACCGCGAGCAGCGGGCGGACGTAGCCGTCCAGCTTGTCCTTGGGGCAGTGGTCGGTGTGGAGCGCGATGTTGACGTCGTACTTCTCGGCGACGATGTGCGCGAACTCGGCGAGGGCGACGGCGCCGGTCACCATGTCCTTGCTGTGCTGGCCGCCCAGGAACTCAGCGCCACCGGTCGAGATCTGCACGATGCCGTCGCTCTCGGCCTCGGCGAAGCCGCGCAGGGCGGCGTGCAGGGTCTGCGTCGACGTCACGTTGATGGCCGGGTAGGCGAACTTGCCTGCCTTCGCCCGGTCGAGCATCTCGTTGTAGACCTCGGGGGTTGCGATGGGCATGGTCCGCTCCTTGTGATCTGCGGTTGCGTTGCGTCTCTGATCCCTGACCTGGGGGGCGACGTCATCGTCGCCCCCATCTTTCCAGACGGTCCCGCAAGCACCACCCCCGGACGGCCCCGGCATGCGGCGCGGGCGGGTCGGTTTCACGTGAAACGGACCCGCCCGCCCATCCCTGCCGAAAGCCGCAGGTGCGGAGGATGCCCCCGCCGCGAGACGCGGCGGTCGCCTTGCCGTGCGCCACGCGGAGGTCGCGCCCCCGCACGAGGCGCGGAGCGCGCCCGTCCTACCCGAGGTCGAGCTCGTCCAGCGCGAAGGCGTAGCGGTACGGCACGCCGGCCGTGCCGCTGATCTTCTCGGCCGCGCCGGTCGCCCGGTCCACGATGGTGGCGACCGCCACGACCTCGGCACCCGCCTCGCGGACCGCCTCCACGGCGGTGAGCGGGGAACCGCCGGTGGTGGAGGTGTCCTCCACCACGAGCACGCGGCGGCCCTTGATGTCCGGGCCCTCGACGCGCCGCTGCATGCCGTGGGCCTTGGCCGCCTTGCGGACGACGAAGGCGTCCAGGGTGCGGCCGCGCGCGGCGGCGGCGTGCAGCATCGACGTGGCGACCGGGTCGGCGCCCAGCGTCAGCCCGCCCACCGCGTCGAAGTCGAGGTCGGCGGTCAGATCGAGCATGACCTGACCGACGAGCGGCGCGGCGGCGCCGTCCAGCGTGATCCGGCGCAGGTCGACGTAGTAGTCGGCCTCCAGACCCGAGGAGAGGGTCACCTTGCCGTGCACCACGGCCTTGTCCTTGATCTGCTGGAGCAGATCGGCACGTACGTCAGTCATGCGTACGAGCTTAGAGGCGGCGCCAGGTCCAGGTCGTCGCGGTCTCCAGCGGCTCGATCGGGGTGACCAGGCGCGGAGCGGTGTTGAGGCCGTTCGGCGGCCCGGACTGGGGCTCGACGCAGACGGCGGCCTCCTGCTCGTCGTACACGACGACCCACTGCTCCGGGCTGGTGACCGTCAGGGCGAGGACGCCGGGCCAGGTGACGGTGACGTCCACCCCGTCCGGCATGCCGAAGCAGTCGTCCCAGGGGCCGGGGCGCGGGTCGATGCGCCGGCCGGTGGGCAGGTGGTCGTCGCCGCGCTCCTCCTGCCACACGGGCGTGAAGTCCAGGACGGCCGCGCTGCCGTCGAGCGTGCGCCGGAACCACGGGTGCCACCCGGCCTGCGCCGGGAACGAGTCCCCGTACGTCTCCACCCCCAGCCGCAGCGTGAGCGACTCCTCCGTCAGCTCCAGCGTCTGGGTGACCAGGCCGGGGTACGGCCAGGGGTCGCCGAGCTCGTACGTGAAGGCCGCCTCGGACGCGCCCGCGCGGGCCGTGCGCCACACGGCGTCGCGGCCCGTGCCGTGGATGGCGTGGGGCGGGGCGTTCAGCGGCAGTTGGTGGCGGACCGCTCCGTTCAGGAACGTGCCGCGGTCGGTGCGGCCGCACCAGGGCACCATGGGGAAGCAGCCGTGGTGCTCGCCCTGCCGCAGCAGCTCGGTGCCGCCGATGCGGAGGCTGCTCAGCCGGCAGCCGAGCGCCGGGGCCACGGTCAACTCGACGTCCCCGGCCGCCAGCCGGACGTCCTCTGC
Organism: Streptomyces sp. CC53; assembly: GCF_001865245.1. GTDB lineage: Bacteria > Actinomycetota > Actinomycetes > Streptomycetales > Streptomycetaceae > Streptomyces. The sequence goes on from NZ_MKXB01000151.1 coordinate 173,478, forward strand.
ACGCTCGCTCTCACTCATGATCGTGGTCACAGCGCCCGACCCTACGTGCCTACTTGCGGCGCCGCAGCGCACGCCGCACGATCACCGCCGACGCCAGCGCCAGGGCGGCCGGGGCCAGCCAGCGCAGCGGGCTGGCCCCGGACACCGAGGCCGGGCCCGGCACCGGTGCGTACCGGCCGCGGGGCGGGGCGTGGTCGACCTCCTCGGCGCTGCGGCCGATCATCGTGCGGCGGGCGTGCGCGGCTTCGGCGGGCGGCTCCCCGACCCCGGTGTCGTCCGACGGGAAGTCGTCGGCGGCGAACGGGTCGAGCGAACTCGGCGGCACGGGCGCGTCGAAGAGGCCACGGGCCTCGTCGGCTCCGTCCTCCTCGGTCTCCAGACCCTCCGCCTCCTGCGGTTCCGCCGCTTCCTCCAGGTCTTCCGCCTCCTGCGCCTCCTCCGCGGCCTCCAGGTCTTCCAGGCCCTCGGCGGCGCCCGGCCCTCCCCCGCCCGGCACGTCCTCCGGTAGCCCCGCCCGCTCGGGGCGGCCCGTGGCCGCGGGGCCGGCCGCGTCGCGTACGGCCTCCTCCTGCGCGGTGTCCCCGGGGTGCTCCCTGCCGCCGGGGGGCTCCGCGTCCCCGGTCCCCCCCGCCCCTCCCCTGTCCCCGGCGTGCTCCGGTTCCCGGGCGTCCGCCGAGTGCTCCGGCTCCCCGGTGTGCTCCGGCTCCTCCGAGTCCCCGGCCGCCGCCGCGCCCTCGCCCTCCGCGGACTCGGCGGTGCGCTCGGCTTCGGCGACCTCAGCCGCGGCCTCCGACGCTTCCGCCTGGTCCGCCAGCGCTTCGGCGAAACGGTCCAGCAGGCGGTGCGCCGCGGCCGTCGCCGTGTCGTCCGGCGCCTCGGCGAGCCGCCCCTGCGACTCCACCGTCCCGCTGAAGGCGAGCTGCGTCCCGCCGTCGGCGGGCGCGAGCCGCACGGTGAGCGAGAGTCCCGCCCGCCCGGTGCCGCGCACCTCGTCGCCCTCCCCTTCGACGGCGTAGGACCCGTCGTCCCGGACCGCCACGCGCAGGGCGCCCCGGTACGTGATGCTGTGCCCGCCGACGCGCACCTTGAGGCGGCCCGACAGCGGCGCGGCCGACGCCTCCGCGTCCTGGTGCAGCCCGGGCACGCAGGGGGCGACACGGGCAGGGTCGGCGAGCAGCTCGCGGAGGGTCTGGACGGCTACCGGAACGAACACCTCATGCTCCATGGGAATCGAGCCTACCCACGCTCGGCCCTTCCGTCCCCGATCCGCGCAGGCCCGGCGGGCGAAGCCCGCGTCAGTCGCCGTACCGGGGGTGCACGAGCGTCGACGGGGGCAGCCCCGGGAGGCGGGTCCGCTCCGCGCGCCGGGCACCGGCCGCCAGCGCCTCGGGCGTCGGCACGCCCCGGCTCGGTGCGCCGGGGCCGAGCCCCAGCGCCGGAGGGCGGACGTCGCCGGGCGGCGCGGGGGTGGCGAGGACGAACCCGCTGCGCCCGTCGTCCGTGCCGTACGGGCGGGTCGCGAAACCCGCTGCCCGCAGCGTGGCCTCCACGGTCCAGTACGTGTGCGGGCGGTCCCGCAGGGAGCCCGCGTGCACGACGAGCCGCCCGCCCCCGGCCAGGGCGCGCGCCGCCAGGCCGTAGAACTCCTCCGAGTACAGCCTGCTGCTCGTGGTGATGCCGGGGTCCGGCAGGTCGGCGACGATCACGTCGTACGCACCGCGGGCCTCGTGCACCGCGCCGCGCAGCCAGCGGAAGGCGTCATCGTGGACCACCCGGACGCGCCGGTCCCGGTAGGCGTGCCCGTTGAGCCGGACCAGCGCCGGATCGGTGCGGGCCAGCCGTACGACCTCCGGGTCCACGTCCACCACGGTCACCGTCTCCACGTCCCCGTACCGCAGCGCCTCGCGGGCCGCCAGGCCGTCACCGCCGCCCAGGATCAGCACCTGCGCGTGCGCGCCCCGCAGCGCCGGGTGGACGAGCTCCCGGTGGTACCGGTGCTCCGCGCTGCCGCTGACCCGCAGCCGCCCGTCCAGGAACAGCTCCGGCGGGCCGTCGCGAGGGCCGGTGAGGACGATCTCCTGGACCTCGGACCGGACGGCGACCCGCACCTCGTCCCCGTACACGGCCTGGCGGGCCGCCCGCTCGAAGTCGTCGACGAGCACGGTGGCGGTGGCCAGCAACCCGACGACGACGGCGTTCGCGACGAGCGTCAGCAGCCGCTCGCGGCCCGTCAGGTCGCGGCCGAACAGCCACAGCACGAGCGCCGCGCCCGCCACCGCGTTCACGGCACCCGTGAGCAGCGCGCTGGTCACCTGCCCCAGCCAGGGCAGCAGCAGGAAGGGAAAGGCCAGCCCGCCGACCAGCGCGCCCACGTAGTCGGCGGCGAACAGGTCGGCGACGGTCCCCCCGGCGTCCTGCTCTGCGCCCCCCGTGACTCTCTGGATCAACGTCATCAGCAGCGGTATCTCGGCCCCGATGAGGACCCCCACCCCGATCGAGAACCCCACCAGGGCGTACCGCGCGCCGCCGAGCCACGCGAAGCAGGCGTACAGCGCCAGGGCCGAGCAACCGCCGATCAGCGCCAGCAGCGCCTCCAGCAGGGCGAAGCCGACGGCGGCCCGGCAGCGCAACCGCTTGGCGAGGAGGGACCCGGCGCCCATCGCGGAGACCAGCACGGCGAGCACGACGGACGCCTGGGTGACGGAGTCACCGATCACATGGGCGGCGAGGGCCACGAGGACCAGTTCGTAGACCAGCCCGCAGGCGGCGCAGACGAAGACGACCGCGAGCACCAGGAAGCGGCCCGCCCGCGGCCCGACGAGCCCCCGCGCCCGCTCCGGGGCGCGCGGCGCCACAGGGGCGGCTGAGGCGGGCGCTTCGAGCATGCGCTAACGCTACGTCACACCTCATCGACCGCTAGTCACCCACAGGAGTGTTCATGGTGCCCGCTCACCCCAAGCCCCCCGCGAGCGCAGGTGCTTGGGGAACATGCCTCGCGGATCGCTGCGGGACGACGCAGCCGACACTGGTCCGGGTGACCACCAACTGCCCCTCCTGCGGGTACGCGTGCCAGGTGCGCCACCGCACCTTGCCCTCGTGGCGCTGCGCCAGCATCGCGGTGAACGCGTGCGGCGACCCGGGGAAGGTCCCCGCGAGGCCGTGCGGATGATCGGCGACCAGGGCCAGCAACTCCTGGGCACGCCCCGCGAACGACCCGCGGGACAGATGCTCGACCCGGGCCGCGAACTCGTACTCCCAGCCCCCGATCCGCTTCGCCACCCCCAGCGGAAGGGGCGTGCTGCTGCCGGGCATACAGGCCACGGTCTCGGAGCAGGTGCCGTGGTCCTCCTCCAACAGGACCTGGTGGGACGCGCCGAGCAGCCTCAACTGCAAGCGCGAGCGGGACAGTTCTAGGTCGAGCACGGCGAGCGCGGGCAGCGGCTCGCGCCCCAGCGCCCAGGCCAGGTCGGCTGCGCGCGTGTCGGTGTACTCGGTCTGGAGGGTCGTGAGCATGGGTCAGCTCCGCAAGCACGGTGAGGTGAAGGCAAGTGGACCGGGCGTCGTTCCGGGCGGTGCTCCGGTGCGTACGAGGTGCCGGGCCGGGGTCCACACGAGTCCGGGGATCGACGTTCTCGGCGCCCGTCGTCGTTCTCGTCGTTTCTCGGTGTCCCCGTCGTTCTCGAGGTTCTCGTTGTTTCTCGGCGTTCTCGGCGTTCTCGGCGTTCTCGAACGTTTCGACAGCGAGGCAATCATGAACCGCGCGGGGCTCACAGCGTCTTTACCCAACTTTGCGCGGTTTCCATCCCCCCGGACGACGAGCGGTTCAACCGTTCACCATATTCCGCATAATCATGCGTACAAACGTTTCGGTGCCGGGCACCCGGTGCGCGACGGGGGCGGGACCAGCTGCCCCGTGTCAGCCGTCCCCACCCCCGCCGCCGTCGTGGGGCGCGGTGCGCCCTCAGCTCCCGCCGCCGCAGCCGCCACCGCCTCCGCCGCCACCGCAACTGCTGCCGCCGCCGCAGGAGGAACCGCCGCCTCCGCAGGAGGAACCGCCGCGCGCCCAGTGCCCGGATGTTCCACGGTGGTGGCCTCCGGCGCCTCCCCGACCACCGGTCCTGGCGGCCCGCGCCACCAGGATCACGAACAGCACGAACAATCCGCCTATGACAAACGCCCATTCCATGGGTAATCACCATCCCCCTTGTCCGGGAGGCGGCGGGATGGTCCCGCCGCCTCGACTACCGAATCCGATGCGTGGAAGTGCTGAGCTTTCAGCTGGAACTCGACCCGCATGACGAGGTCGAGGACGAAGAAGAGCAGGAAGAGGAAGCCGAAGAGGACGAGCACGAGGACCAGGACGACGACGAGCACGCCGTGTGCGGTGCCCCGCCGTCCCCGTCCTCCGCAACCGGGAACCCCGCGGCATGGGCGGAGTCGTGCCCGGCCCACCATGCGCGGCGCCGCGCCCCCGGCGGCCGGCTTCGGCCGGTCAGGGCGAGCCACACGATCAGCCCGGCCAGGCACAGGAGGACGAACGTCGCCACACCGGGCAGGAAGCCCACCAGCCACAGGACGTCGGTCGCGGCACTCCCCGCGTCGGCGTCCGCCGGGACCGGCTCCCCGAACTCCGGCCAGAGTCCGCCGGATTCGCCGGACTCGGACCCCGGAACGACCGTGTCCGACGCACCGGTCCCCTCGAAGCCCGGAACCTCGAACTCCGCAACTTCGGCGTCCTCGACGCCCTGATCCGCCGGGTCCGGCTCCTCAGCGCCCTCGAAGCCCGGCTCCCCGGCCTCCGTCCCTACGGCGCGCTGCCGTGCGTCCTGCTCGTCACCGTCCATGTCCCCCGTCCCTCACGTCCGTCGCCCCCACCCCGCCCCGCGCACCGCCCACCGCCCACCGGGCGACCGGTCACCCCCCGCCACACGACGACCCGCCGCCCCCGCAGGAGCTGGACGACGACGAGCAGGACGACGAGCTCGGCGACGGCGACGAGCAGGACGAGGGCGCCCCGCACGACGAGGAGGGCGCAGGGTCCGTACCGCCCTGCCGGCCGCCGTCCGACCCGTCCGCCACACCGGCCCCACCGGTGGTGTCGTGCCCGTCCGGCACGTACGCGGCGGACGCCGCCGCGCCTCCCCCGGCCGCCCACCAGCTCGCCGACGACGGGCCCCCGGAACCGGCCCCCGCACGCCCGGCGCGCAGCGCGGCCGCGTCCTGCCGGCGCTGACGGGTGAAGGCCCACACGAGCGTCCCCACCACGACGACCGCCGTCAGCGGCACCACGACCAGCACCACGACAAGGGCGGTGTCCACCACGGACTCGATCATGATGCTCCTCCTGTCTCCCGCAGGCGTGTGACGCGGGGTCCCCCGTACGCCTGTGACGGGGGGATCCCCCCGGCCCGCACCGCCCAAAGCGCACTTGAGCAACTCCAGAGGTTCGGCGGCCCATTCATGGGGCCCGCACGGACACGCGCGGCTCCCGCCCTTGAGGTGCCGCCCGGTTCGCCCCAGGATGGCGCCCATGACAAGGCAACCGCTCAGCAGCCGCCTCGCCGGGTTCGGCACCACGATCTTCGCGGAGATGTCGGCCCTGGCCACCGCCACGGGCGCGATCAACCTGGGCCAGGGCTTCCCCGACACCGACGGCCCCGAGGAGATCAGGGAGGCCGCCGTGCGGGCCGTGCGCGAGGGCCGCGGCAACCAGTACCCGCCCGGTCCGGGCGTCCCCGAGCTGCGCACCGCGATCGCCGAGCACCAGCTGCGGCGCTACGGCCTGGCCTACGACCCCGACACGGAGGTCCTCGTCACCGCGGGCGCCACGGAGGGCATCGCCGCGTCCCTGCTGGCGCTGGTCGAGCCCGGCGACGAGGTGATCGCCCTGGAGCCGTACTACGACTCGTACGCCGCCTGCATCGCCATGGCGGGCGGCCGCCGCGTCCCGGTGACGCTCCGCCCCGATCCGGCGGCCGGGCGCTTCGTCCTCGACCTGGACGAGCTGCGGGACGCCGTCACCGACCGCACCCGCCTCATCCTCCTCAACACCCCCCACAACCCGACCGGCACCGTCCTCACCCGCGACGAACTCGCGGCCGTCGCCGCGCTCGCCGTCGAACGGGACCTGCTCGTGGTCACCGACGAGGTGTACGAGCACCTGGTCTTCGACGACGCGGAGCACGTGCCCGTCGCGACCTTCCCCGGCATGCGCGAGCGCACGGTCACCCTGTCCTCCGGCGGGAAGACGTTCTCCCTGACCGGCTGGAAGGTCGGCTGGCTCACCGCGCCGCCCGGACTGACCGCGGCCGTGCGGACCGCGAAGCAGTTCCTCACGTTCGTGTCGTCGGGTCCGTTCCAGTACGCCATCGCGGATGCGCTGCGGCTCCCCGACAGCTACTTCGACGACCTCAGGACGGACCTGCGCGCCAAACGCGACATCCTCGCGGACGGGCTGCGGGCCGCCGGGTTCGAGGTGTACCTGCCGCGCGGCACGTACTTCGTCACCGCCGACATCACGGCCCTCGGCGAGAAGGACGGCCTGTCCTTCTGCCGCTCCCTCCCCGAGCGCTGCGGCGTCGTCGCCATCCCGAACCAGGTCTTCTACGATCACGCCGACGCCGGCCGCACCCTCGTCCGCCTCGCCTTCTGCAAGAAGGCCGCCGTCCTCCGAGAAGCAGCCGACCGTCTCCGGCAGCTCTCGGCCTGAGCCCACCGCCGGGCCCGCCCCGCCCCTCAGCGCAGGCCCGGAAGCTCCCCGGCCTCACGCTCGGCCGTACCGCCTGCCCTGGGCAGGGTCCTGCATCCGGGCCGGCCCGCACAGGGGGTGTGGGGCGCCATGTCCTGCCGTGGCAGGTTGCCGGGTTCAGGAAACGGAGCGGCCGGGGCGGTGACCGACTTCCGGTCACCGCCCCGGCCGCGTCGCCGCGAGCCCGTGCGGGCTCAGGCCTCGTCGCCCGGCTTCTCGTCCTCGCCGGACTCGCCGGTCTCCAGGCCGAGCTGCTCGACGAGCCACTTGTCGAACTCGATCGACGCGCGCACCCAGCTCACCGTCGACGACACGAAGTGCTCCAGGCTGACGCCCGTGCCGATCAGCATCTGGGCCTCGCCGATGAGCCGGACGGTGGCGCCGCCCTGCTCGTCCTCGTGGAGGTGGGTGTAGACCTTGGGCCACAGGGTGCGGCGGTTCCAGTCGTCGATCGACTCCAGGATCTTCATACGGTCCTCGACCGGGTGCGGCCGGTCGTAGAAGGTCCGTACGGAGAAGACCTGCTGCTCCGCCTCACCGCGGAACATGAAGTAGGTGCGGAACTCCTCCCACGGCGCCGCGAGGTCGCCCTCGTCGTCGACGACGTACTTCAGCTCCATCTGCTCGAGGAGCTGCTTCACCAGGTCCTGGTCGGGGACGACAGGGCCGGGAGGCGGCCCCGCGGGCTGGGACTGCTGCGGCTGGGCCCCGAAGTTCGGAATCGAGGACGGGTCGATGCTCACCGGGTGATTTCCCTTCGTACGGATAGCCGCCATCCTCTCCCATCCCGGACCGGGGCTGGCAAGCCCATCCGGGGGCGATCCGCTCCGGGCGGACAGGATCCGCCGCCTTGGCGCAGGACCCCCGTCCGTGGCCGCCGTGACCGGCGGCCACGGACGGGAGGGGCCTCGGGCCGGTCCACGAGCCGTGGGCAGTGCCGCCCCGCCACAGTGGCCCCCGCAGGGACCGGCCCTGCTGCCGGCCGCGGCGGCACGGCTGCGACGCGCATGCCGCCGCGGCCGCGGCGGCACCAGGGCGGGGCGTACGCGGGCGGTCCGCACGAGGACGATCCGTGCCACGTGGTCGCGGCGGCGCGACGGGGCTCGTGCGTGGCCTTCCGGGTGCGGCGGGGCCGTAACTCCGTACGCCGGAGCGGCGGGGCTCGTGCGTGGCTTCCCGGGTGCGGCGGGACCGGACCGCCGCCGTACGCGGGGCACGGCGGGACCGGAACGCCGTACGCGGGGCAGGGCGGAGGCCGGGCCTCCGTGCGCGGGGCACGGCGGGGACCGGACCGCCGTACGCGGGCGCGGCAACGTCCTGCGCGTGCCGAGGGGCGCAGGAGGCGGTGCAGCTGCGTGTACGGGCGCGGGCGGGCCGCACAGGCACGATCCGCTCCACGTGGGCGCGGCGGCGCGGCGCAGGAAGCGGTGCAGCCGCGCGTACGGGGCCCGGTCATGCAGGACCCGCCGCGCCGCGCGGCCGGGCGGCGGTGCGGCTGCGCATGCGGGCGCGGCGGCCGTGACCAGTGCGCGGGTGGGTCGGGGTGCGGCTCCTCCGGGCGCGACGGGGTGTACGGGGACGGGGGGCACCGTCCCCGTACGCTCCTCCCGCCGCGCTCGGGCCGGCTCTCGGTTACCGCGCCGCGGTGACCGTGAGCCCGCCGTCGACGCGGTCGACGCGAACCGTGTCGCCGTCGTTCACCTCGCCCGCCAGGATCTCCCGGGCGAGCCGGTCGCCGATGGCCGTCTGGACCAGGCGGCGCAGCGGGCGGGCCCCGTACGCCGGGTCGTTGCCCTCGTCGGCGAGCCACTCCAAGGCCCCGGGCGACACCTCAAGGGCGAGCCTGCGCTCGGCGAGCCGTGCGGCGAGGCGGTCGATCTGGAGGCGTGCGATGTGGGCCAGCTCGTCCCGGGTGAGGGCGGAGAAGACGACGATGTCGTCCAGACGGTTGAGGAACTCCGGCTTGAAGGAGGCCCGCACCACCTCCAGGACCTGCTCGCGCTTCTCCGCCTCCGTCGTCGTCGGCTCCATCAGGAACTGGCTGCCCAGGTTCGACGTGAGCACCAGGATGGTGTTGCGGAAGTCGACGGTCCGGCCCTGCCCGTCCGTCAGCCGGCCGTCGTCGAGGACCTGCAGGAGGACGTCGAAGACCTCCGGGTGGGCCTTCTCGACCTCGTCGAGCAGGATGACGCTGTACGGGCGGCGGCGCACCGCCTCCGTCAGCTGGCCGCCCTCCTCGTAGCCGACGTAGCCGGGAGGCGCGCCCACCAGCCGGGCCACGCTGTGCTTCTCGCCGTACTCGCTCATGTCGATGCGGACCATCGCCCGCTCGTCGTCGAAGAGGAAGTCGGCCAGGGCCTTGGCGAGCTCGGTCTTGCCGACGCCCGTCGGGCCGAGGAACAGGAACGAGCCGGTCGGCCGGTCCGGGTCGGAGATGCCCGCGCGGGTGCGGCGCACCGCGTCGGACACCGCCTGCACGGCTTCCTTCTGGCCGATGAGGCGCCGGCCGAGCTCCTCCTCCATGCGGAGCAGCTTGCGGGTCTCCCCTTCGAGGAGGCGGCCCGCGGGGATGCCCGTCCAGGAGCCGACGACGTCCGCGATGTCGTCGGGCCCGACCTCCTCCTTCACCATCGGGTTCTTGGCGGCCTCCTGCTCCGCCTCGGCGGCGGTCGCTTCGTCCAGCTCCCGCTCCACGGCGGGGATCTCCCCGTACAGCAGCTTGGACGCGGTGTCGAAGTCGCCGTCGCGCTGGGCCCTCTCGGCCTGGCCGCGCAGGTCGTCGAGCCGCTCCTTCAGCTCGCCGACCCGGTTCAGGCCCTGCTTCTCCTTCTCCCAGCGGGCGGTGAGGCCGCGCAGCTCCTCCTCCTTGTCGGCGAGGTCGCGCCGCAGCTTCTCCAGGCGCTGCACGGACCCCGGGTCCGTCTCGTTCTTCAGCGCCAGCTCCTCCATGCGGAGGCGGTCGACGGCGCGCTGCAGCTCGTCGATCTCCACGGGCGACGAGTCGATCTCCATGCGGAGCCGGGACGCCGCCTCGTCGACGAGGTCGATGGCCTTGTCGGGCAGGAAGCGGGAGGTGATGTACCGGTCCGACAGGGTCGCGGCGGCGACCAGTGCGCTGTCCGCGATCTGCACCTTGTGGTGGGCCTCGTAACGCCCCTTCAGGCCGCGGAGGATGGCGATGGTGTCCTCGACGGTCGGCTCGGCGACCAGGACCTGCTGGAAGCGGCGCTCCAGCGCCGGGTCCTTCTCAATGCGCTCGCGGTACTCGTCGAGGGTCGTGGCGCCCACCATGCGCAGCTCGCCGCGGGCCAGCATGGGCTTCAGCATGTTGCCCGCGTCCATGGCGGAGTCGCCGCCTGCACCCGCGCCGACGACGGTGTGCAGCTCGTCGATGAAGGTGATGATCCGTCCGTCGCTCTCCTTGATCTCGGAGAGGACGGTCTTCAGCCGCTCCTCGAACTCGCCGCGGTACTTGGCTCCCGCGACCATGGCGCCCAGGTCGAGGGCGACGAGCTGCTTGTCCTTCAGCGACTCGGGGACGTCGCCCTTCACGATGCGCTGCGCGAGCCCCTCGACGACGGCCGTCTTGCCGACGCCGGGCTCGCCGATGAGCACCGGGTTGTTCTTGGTGCGCCGGGACAGGACCTGCACCACCCGCCGGATCTCCTGGTCGCGGCCGATGACCGGGTCGAGCTTGCCTTCGCGGGCCGCGGCCGTGAGGTCGGTGCCGAACTTCTCCAGCGCCTTGTACTGCCCCTCCGGGTCCGGGCCGGTCACGCGGCGGCTGCCCCGGGACTTGGTGAACGCGTCCAGCAGCTTCCCTGCGCTCGCGCCCTGCCGGGTCAGCAGCTCTCCGGCCTGCCCGCCCTTGGCGGCGATGCCGATCAGCAGGTGCTCGGTGGACAGGTAGGCGTCGCCGAGCTCCCGGGCCCGGGCCTGGGCGTCCGTGATGACGGCGAGGAGGTCGCGGTTGGGCTGCGGCGGGGCGACGGTGGACCCGGTGACGCTGGGGAGCGCGGCCAGCAGCCGCTCCGCCCCGGAGCGCACGGCGGCCTGGTCCGCCTCGACGGCGGCCAGCAGGTCGACGAGGTTCTCGTTGTCACGGCCGGACAGCAGCGCCAGCAGGAGGTGCGCCGGCGTCAGGTCGGCGTGCCCTGCGGACACGGCGCGGCTGGTGGCGGCGTTGAGCGCCTCCCGGCTCTTGTTGGTCAGCTCGGCGTCCACGTGTGCTCTCTCCTCCTCGTCCGGGCCCTTCGGCTGCGCCCTCGACTCCCATGACTCAGCCAACGTCCACAAAGTTGAGTCTATTCCACTCAAGGTGGTGGGTGCCAGTGCCCCCGGGTAGTTTCCGGCCCATGTCCATCGACCTCCGCAACCCCGAGCCGTCCTACGTCAGCTTCTGGCGCGAGCGGCACATGTGCACGCTGACGACCATCCGCCCGAACGGCACGCCGCACGTGGTGGCGGTGGGCGTGACGTACGACCCCGAGGGCGGCGAGAAGGGTACGGCCCGGGTCATCACGAACAAGCACAGCCGCAAGGTCGCCAACGTGCTGGCGGCCGGGCCGGAGGGCGCCCGGGTGGCGGTCTGCCAGGTCGACGCGGGCCGCTGGGCGACGCTGGAGGGCCGTGCGGTGATCCGCGCCGAGCCCGAGGTGGTCGCCGACGCCGTCGCCCGCTACGCGGAGCGCTACGGCCGCGTCCCGACGCCGAACCCGGACCGGGTCGTCATCGAGATCACGCTGACCCGGGCGATGGGCCGCGCGTAGTCCCGTTCTCCGCGCCCGCACCCCGGGCCTCCGGGCCCGGCGGACCCGCGGCAGGACGGGCACCGGCCCCCTGCCCCCGCGCCACGGCCGGCGCCGCGGACCGCGGGGAGCGGGCAGCGGGAAGCGGACCGCGGGAAGCGAGCAGCGGGGGGGTGTCAGCGGGGGTCCGGGGCAGACCGGCCGGCGGGCCGGGTTCGGGCCCCGTGCCCGGCTTCCCTTCGCGGCGCACGCGGGCCTGCCACGCCGACGGGCCTGCGCGTCGGGCCGCACCGCGCCCCCGCCGGGGCGCGCCGAGCCCGCGGGACAGGCTGCGCCTCTCGCGACGCCGCCACCGAGACGGGTCGGAGGCGGAGCCGAGGGCACCGGAGCGCACCGGACGGCGCCGCTCCTGGTCCGCCTGCACCCGCCCGCTCGCGGCACCGGACCACTCCGGCCGCCGCCCACGCGCACCGGGCACGTGGGCCGGCGCCTCATCGACCCGCCCGGGACACCGGGCTCTGCGGCGGCAGCCCCGCACCGGCGCACCCGGGCGTGCCCGTGTGCAAACAGCACAGCGGCGCCACCGTGTTCAGGTCCACGATGGCGCCGCTGTGTGGGGGAAGCACCTGAACGATCTACAACGACGGGGGAATCGTTCAGGCGCTGCGGGGGGTGGCGGTTGCGGTCTCGGGCTCGACCAGCTGGTGATCCCGCTGATCGAGATTGACGAAAATCATTCCGTAGCGAATGGCGCACCGGACGGGCTGCGGCGCACCACGGGGGCGACGGAGGCAGCGGTAGGCGCGGATGTCCTCGTCGTCGCCGCGCGTGATGACGATCGGCTCACCGAAGAGGGTGACCATCAACGAATCGCCACCCTGCGGCACGGCGGTGACGAGGTCGATGAAGTGCCACCCGGAGCGGTAGGCGGACGCCATCTCGCGCCGGAAGCGCGGGTCGTCGGGAACGTTCATGCCACTACGCCCGTCGTCCTGGCGCCGGCACTGTCCCACGCGGGGTCCTGGAGGGGGGACGCGGCGAAGTCCCACGAGGGGTCGCGCTGACCCGCCGGGCTGCTGTCCCATGAGGGATCACCTGCGGCAACGCTGCTCGTCGGCGCGGCATCCCACGCCGGATCACCGCTGGCGGCGGCGACGCCGAGCACGGCCGCGGCAGCGACGGCTATGGCGCTGAGTGCACGAACCATCCTGGTCATGGACGATCTCCACCTCTTTTTGTCCTTACCTCCTCCCCCGCGCTTATGACGATGGCTCACTCTGAACGCTTCCACCAGCCAGTACAGGCATCATGTTCCTGAAATACAGGACCCTGAGGGGGGTGCATATGCGGTCGAAGGTGGACGATCCGGAAACCGAGCACAGCCATGGCGAGCCGTGCGAAGCCGGAAGGCACCTGTACGCGGCCGCCCTGCGCGCTGGCCGGATAGCCCGCTCGGAAGTGGACGCGGCGCCGTGTCTCCTGGACCTCGCGCTGCTCCACCCGGACCCCGACGACCCGGACTGGCTGCGGCCGGTGCCTCCCTCCATCGCCCTCAACCAGCTCATACACCCCATTGAGCGCGAGATCCAGCAACGCCGACAGCGGGCCCTGTCGTTGGCCGATGCATTCGAGCCCTTCATGACGATCACCACGGCGACTCCCCCGGCCACCGCGGCCATCAACGTCCTGGAGGGCCTCGCCGTCATCAACGCCGAGCTGGACCGGGTCATCGAGGAGTGCTCCGTGGAGCTCCTGACCATCCAGCCTGGTAGCGGACGCAAAGGCCCCGAGTCGGTGAAGGCCGCGCTGCGGCGGGTCGAGCCCCTGTTGGACCGCGGGGTCCGGATGCGCACCCTGTACCAGCACACCGCCCGGCACCACTCGGCGACGATGGGGTACGTCGAGCGGATCATGCCCTTCGGCCTGGAGGTCCGCACCCTTGAGGAGATCGTCGACCGGCTGATCGTCGTCGACCGGAAGGTGGCGTTCATCCCGGCGCGCAGCGACCGCCAGGTGGCCCTGGAGCTCCGCCACGAGGGGCTGGTGCGCTACCTCGTGGGCGTCTTCGAGCAGTTCTGGCTGTACGGCATACCGTGGCAGGAGGAGGTCGTCGCCTACGCGCCGGCCGTGAACGGCATCAGCGGCATCCAGCGGTCCATCGCCCGGCTCCTCGTCGAGGGTCATGTGGACGAGGCGATCGCGCGCCGTCTGGGCATGAACGTCCGCACCTGCCGGGCCCACATCGCGAAGCTGGCGTCCGCGCTGGGCAGCGGCAGCCGGGCGCAGCTGGGCTACCTGATCGCACGCTCCGGGATCCTGGACGGCCAGGAGGGCGTCTGCACGGTGACGATGCCGCCGGCGGAAGCGGTGCCCGCCGTGCCCGCGGTGCTACCGGTGCAGGGCGCCGCCCCCGTGACCGTGCAGGGCTGCCCGGCCGGCGACCCGGACACGGCGCGGGGCCACGACCAGTACCCCGCCCGGGACTGACCGGCACGCGACAGGGACCGCGCCGGGCGCCGGCGGCCCGGGCAACCCGCCTCCGGGGTGGAGCGGCGCACGCCGCAGGCTGCGCGAGGCCCGTCACCGCACCCGGTCAGTCGGCGCCGCTGCCGTTCCCCCGCTGCTTGCCGCCCGGCCGCCACACCACCAGCGCGCTCGTCTGCTGCACGTCCTGGTAGCGCACGAGGTCCCGGCGGTACGAGGCGTGGACCTGGGCCTCCCGCTGGCGCATCGCCATCGCCGCGCCCTCGACCGCGGCCGTCAGCTCGGCCACCCGGGCCTCCAGCGCGGTCACCTGGTTCTCCAGTTCGATGATGCGCTTGATTCCGGCCAGGTTGATGCCCTCGTCCTGCGACAGCTGCTGCACCTGCCGGAGCAGCTGGATGTCGCGGGCCGAGTACCGCCGACCCCGCCCCGCCGTACGGTCCGGGGACACCAGGCCCAACCGGTCGTACTGGCGCAGGGTCTGCGGGTGCAGACCGCTCAGCTGGGCGGCCACCGAGATGACGTACACGGGCGTGTCGTCGGTCAGCTCGTACGGGTTGCGTCGGCGTCCGTCCACTGCGTCAAGCCCCCTTCGCGGCCTGGAAGAGCTCCTCCCGCGGGTCCTGGCCCGCGGTCGCCTGGCGGTAGGCCTCCAGGGCCTCGCGCGCCGTGGCGTCCAGTTCCTTCGGTACGGCGACCTCGACGGTGACCAGCAGGTCGCCGCGCGTACCGTCCTTGCGGGTGGCGCCCTTGCCCCGGGCGCGCATGGTGCGTCCGTTGGGCGTGCCGGCCGGGATCTTGAGGGTGACCGGGGGGCCGCCGAGCGTCGGCACCCGGATCTCGCCGCCGAGGGCCGCCTCCGCGAAGGAGACGGGGACCGTGACGGTGAGGTTGTCGCCCTTGCGGCCGAACACGGGGTGGTCGTCCACGTGGACGACGACGTACAGGTCGCCGTGGGGGCCACCCCGCTCGCCCGGGGCACCCTTGCCGCGCAGCCGGATGCGCTGCCCGTCGGAGACGCCCGCCGGGATGCGGACCTGCATGGTGCGGGACGACTTGGCGCGCCCGCTGCCGTGGCACACGTCGCAGGGGTCCTGGGCGATGAGCCCGCGGCCCTTGCACTCCACGCAGGGGTCGGTGAGCGAGAAGCCGCCCCCGGAGCCGCGGGACACCTGGCCGGTGCCCACACAGGTGGGGCAGACCCTCGGTGTGCCGTTCTTGTCCCCGGTGCCGGAGCAGACCTGGCACGGCTGCTGGCTCGACATGCGGAGCGGGACCGTGGCCCCGTCGACCGCCTCGGTGAAGCTGAGGGTCACCTCGGACTCGACGTCCTGGCCGCGCCGCGGCTGCGTGCGGGCCCCGGTGCCGCTCCGGCCGAACAGCCCGCCGAACACGTCGCCGAGGCCGCCGCCGAAGCCGCCCGCCCCGCCGGCGCCGCCCTGGGGCCCGCCGCCGGCGAAGAGGTCGCCCAGGTCGAAGTTGAAGGTGCCCCCGGCGCCCGGTCCCGCGCGGAACCCGCCGTTTCCGAAGAGGGCGCGCGCCTCGTCGTACTCCTTGCGCTTCTTGGGGTCGCCGAGGACGTCGTTCGCCTCGGAGATCTCCTTGAAGCGGGCCTCCGCCTGGGCGTCGCCCTTGTTGGCGTCCGGGTGGAACTCGCGGGCGAGCTTCCGGTACGCCTTCTTGATCTCCGCTTCGGTCGCGTCCTTGGGGACGCCGAGGACCTTGTAGTAGTCCTTCTCGACGAAGTCCTTCGTGCTCATCGACGTCCCTCCTCCCGGACCGTCACTGTGTCAGCCCCGGGCCCCGCGGTCCGCCGGGGACCGCGGGACCGCACGCTGTCAGCCCTCCTCGGGGCCACCGTTCTCCTCGTCGGCCGGCTTCTCCTCCTTGGCGGCCGGCGCCGCGCCCGGCTGGGGCTCGGCGACGGCGACCCGCGCGGGCCGGATGGTCCGCTCGCCGATCCGGTACCCGGGCTGGAGGATCGCCACGCAGGTCGTCTCGGTGACGTCCGGCGCGTACGAGTGCATCAGCGCCTCGTGCACGGTCGGGTCGAAGGGCTCGCCCTCCTTGCCGAACTGCTGGAGGCCCATCTTCGCGACGACGGTCTCCAGCGACTCGGCGACCGACTTGAAGCCGCCGACCAGCTCGCCGTGCTCGCGGGCCCGGCCGATGTCGTCGAGCACCGGCAGGAGCTCGGTGAGGAGGCTCGCGACAGCGACCTCCTTGACGGCGACCCGGTCGCGCTCGACCCGGCGGCGGTAGTTCTGGTACTCGGCCTGGAGCCGCTGGAGGTCGGCGGTGCGCTCCGCGAGAGCGGTGCGGGTCCGGTCCAGTTCGGCGGTCGACCCCTCGGCCTCGGTGCTGTCGTTCGTGTCCCCGGCCGGGGCCGCCGCGGTCTCCTCGGAGGTGTCCGCAGCGGCCTCGACGGCGTCGTCGTCGGCGGCGCCGGAGGGGACGTCGGGCTTCTCCTCGAAGCCCGGAGTCGTCTCCTCCGTCATGCGGCGCCACCCTTCGGCTTCTCGTCATCGACGATCTCGGCGTCCACCACGTCGTCGTCGCCCTGGGCGCCCGCGGCACCGGCCTGGCCGGCGCCGGCGGCCTGGCCCTGGGCGTCGGCGTAGAGGGCCTGACCGAGCTTCTGGGAGACGGCGGCGACCTTCTCCGTGGCGCTGCGGATCTCGGCCGTGTCCTCGCCCTTCAGCTTCTCCTTGAGCTCGCCGAGAGCGCCCTCGACCTCGGTCTTCACGTCACCGGGGACCTTGTCCTCGTTGTCCTTGAGGAACTTCTCGGTCTGGTAGACGAGCTGCTCGCCCTGGTTGCGGATCTCGGCGGCCTCGCGGCGCTTGTGGTCCTCCTCCGCGTACTTCTCGGCCTCTTCACGCATCCGGTTGACCTCGTCCTGCGGCAGCGAGGAGCCGCCGGTGACGGTCATCTTCTGCTCCTTGCCGGTGCCGAGGTCCTTGGCGGTGACGTGCATGATGCCGTTGGCGTCGATGTCGAAGGAGACCTCGATCTGCGGGACGCCGCGCGGGGCCGGCGGGAGGCCGGTCAGCTCGAACATGCCGAGCTTCTTGTTGTACGCCGCGATCTCGCGCTCGCCCTGGTAGACCTGGATCTGCACGGACGGCTGGTTGTCCTCGGCCGTCGTGAAGATCTCCGACCGCTTGGTCGGGATGGTCGTGTTCCGCTCGATGAGCTTGGTCATGATGCCGCCCTTGGTCTCGATGCCGAGGGACAGCGGGGTCACGTCGAGGAGCAGGACGTCCTTGACCTCGCCCTTGAGGACACCGGCCTGGAGCGAGGCGCCGATGGCGACGACCTCGTCCGGATTCACGCCCTTGTGCGGGTCCTTGCCGGTGAGCTCCCGCACCAGCTCCGTGACGGCGGGCATCCGCGTCGAGCCGCCCACGAGGATCACGTGGTCGATGTCGGCCACCTGGATGCCCGCGTCCTTCACGGCGTTGTGGAACGGCGCCTTGCAGCGCTCCAGCAGGTCCGCGGTCAACTGCTCGAACTGCGCCCGCGTCAACCTCTCGTCCAGGTGCAGCGGCCCCTCCGCCGACGCGCTCAGGTACGGCAGGTTCACGGAGGTCTCCGTCGCCGCCGACAGCTCGATCTTGGCCTTCTCGGCCGCTTCCCGCAGCCTCTGCGTCGCCATGCGGTCCCGGGCCAGGTCCACGCCGTACGCCGCCTGGAAGCGCTGCGCCAGATGGTCGACGAGCCGCTGGTCCCAGTCGTCCCCGCCGAGGTGCGTGTCGCCGTTGGTGGCCTTCACCTCCACGACGCCCTCGCCGATGTCCAGCAGGGACACGTCGAAGGTGCCGCCGCCGAGGTCGAAGACCAGGATCGTCTGCTCGTCGCCCTTGTCCAGGCCGTACGCCAGGGCCGCGGCGGTCGGTTCGTTGACGATCCGCAGCACGTTCAGCCCCGCGATCTCGCCGGCTTCCTTCGTGGCGGTGCGCTGGGAGTCGTTGAAGTACGCGGGAACGGTGATGACGGCGTCCCGCACGTCCTCACCGAGGTACGCCTCGGCGTCCCGCTTCAGCTTCTGCAGGACGCGCGCGGAGATCTCCTGCGCGGTGTACCGCTTGCCGTCGATGTCACCGGTCTCCGGGAAGTGCCAGGACGCGTCGCCCATGTGGCGCTTCACCGACCGCACGGTGCGGTCGACGTTCGTGACGGCCTGGCGTTTGGCCACTTCGCCCACCAGGACGTCGCCGTTCTTGGCGAAGCCGACCACGGACGGGGTGGTCCGCGCGCCCTCCGTGTTGGTGATGACGGTCGGCTCGCCGCCCTCCAGGACGCTCACCACCGAGTTGGTCGTTCCGAGGTCGATTCCCACTGCCCGTGCCATCGTCGTCTCCTCAGATATACCTCTTTCGTACCTTATGTCACCTGGGGTGGTGGAGGCGTGTCCTTCCGGCGGCCCGCAGCCAGAGGGCGGCGGCCGACGCGTGCGGCGAGGACGGCTGAGCCGCTTGCCGGCTCGGCCGGGGCTGCGTCGGACCTCCGCCCCGCACCGCCGCGCGGCGTGAGCGGGGCGGGGGCGGCCGTACCGGGTCTCGGGCCGGGCGCCGGGTCGGGTGCGTGCCGTACCGGGCGTCGGGCCGGGGTGCGCGGCCGGGGTGCGCGACCCACCGGTACGGGCGCGGGGCGGCGGTGCGGGCGGCGGGCCCCGGTGGCGTAGCCCGCACACGCCGAAGGCCGTGCCGGAAGGTTCCGGCACGGCCCTCAGCGGGTGGCGGCGGGTCAGCCCAGGTTCGCCAGCGCCTGGTTGAAGGTCTGCGACGGGCGCATGACCGCCGCGGCCTTCTCCGGGTCCGGCTGGTAGTAGCCGCCGATCTCGGCGGGCTGCCCCTGGACGGCGACCAGCTCGTCGACGATCGTCTGCTCCTGCTCGGTCAGCGTCTTCGCCAGCGGCGCGAACGCCTCCGCGAGCTGCGGGTCGTCGGTCTGCTTCGCCAGCTCCTGCGCCCAGTACAGCGCCAGGTAGAAGTGGCTGCCGCGGTTGTCGATGCCGCCCACCCGGCGGGTCGGCGACTTGTCCTCGTTCAGGAACGTCGCGGTCGCACGGTCCAGGGCGTCCGCGAGGACCTGCGCGCGGGCGTTGCCCGTGGTCTTCGCGTACTGCTCCAGGGACGGCACCAGCGCGAAGAACTCGCCCAGCGAGTCCCAGCGCAGGTAGTTCTCCTTGACCAGCTGCTGGACGTGCTTCGGGGCGGAGCCGCCGGCGCCCGTCTCGAACAGGCCGCCACCCGCCATCAGCGGGACCACCGACAGCATCTTGGCGCTGGTGCCCAGCTCCAGGATCGGGAAGAGGTCCGTCAGGTAGTCGCGGAGGACGTTGCCGGTGACGGAGATGGTGTTCTCGCCGCGGCGGATGCGCTCCAGCGACAGCTTGGTGGCCTCGACCGGCGCCAGGATCCGGATGTCCAGGCCCTCCGTGTCGTGCTCCTGCAGGTACGCCTTGACCTTCGCGATCAGCTGCGCGTCGTGGGCACGGGTCTCGTCCAGCCAGAACACCGCCGGGTCGCCGGTGGCGCGGGCGCGGGTGACGGCCAGCTTCACCCAGTCCTTGATCGGGGCGTCCTTGGTCTGGCAGGCGCGGAAGATGTCGCCGAGCTCGACCTGCTGCTCCAGGACGACGTCGCCGGCCTGGTCGACCAGGCGGACCGTGCCGGCCGCCGCGATCTCGAAGGTCTTGTCGTGGGAGCCGTACTCCTCGGCCTTCTGCGCCATCAGGCCGACGTTCGGCACGGAGCCCATCGTCGACGGGTCGAGGGCGCCGTTCGCGCGGCAGTCCTCGATGACGGCCTGGTACACGCCCGCGTAGCTGCTGTCCGGCAGCACGGCGAGGGTGTCGGCCTCCTGGCCGTCCGGGCCCCACATGTGGCCGGAGGTGCGGATCATCGCCGGCATGGAGGCGTCCACGATGACGTCGCTCGGCACGTGCAGGTTCGTGATGCCGCGGTCCGAGTCGACCATGGCGAGGGCCGGGCCCTCGGCCAGCTCGGCGTCGAAGGACGCCTTGATCTCGTCGCCCTGCGGGAGCGCCTCCAGGCCCTTCAGGATGCCGCCGAGGCCGTCGTTCGGGCTCAGGCCGGCGCCCGCGAGGACGTCGCCGTACGCGGCGAACGTCTTCGGGAAGAAGGCGCGGACGACATGGCCGAAGACGATCGGGTCGGAGACCTTCATCATCGTGGCCTTCAGGTGCACGGAGAACAGCACGTCCTCCGCCTTCGCGCGGGAGACCTGCTCCGCGAGGAACTCCTTCAGCGCCGCGGCGCGCATCACCGACGCGTCGACGACCTCGCCGGCGAGCACCGGCACCGACTCGCGCAGCACGGTGGTGGTGCCGTCGGCGGCGACGTGCTCGATGCGCAGCACGCCGTCCTCGGCGATGACGGCCGACTTCTCGGTGGAGCGGAAGTCGTTGCGGCCCATGGTCGCCACGTTCGTCTTGGACTCCGAGGTCCAGGCGCCCATGCGGTGCGGGTGCGTCTTCGCGTAGTTCTTCACCGAGGCGGGGGCGCGGCGGTCCGAGTTGCCCTCGCGCAGGACCGGGTTGACGGCACTGCCCTTGACCTTGTCGTAGCGGGCGCGGATCTCGCGCTCCTCGTCGGTCTTCGGGTCGTCCGGGTAGTCCGGGAGCGCGTAGCCCTGCTCCTGGAGCTCGGCGACGGCGGCCTTGAGCTGCGGGATCGACGCCGAGATGTTCGGCAGCTTGATGATGTTCGCGCCCGGCGTCTTCGCCAGCTCGCCCAGCTCGGTGAGGGCGTCACCGATGCGCTGGCCCTCCTCCAGGTACTCCGGGAAGACGGCGATGATGCGGCCGGCGAGAGAGATGTCGCGGGTCTCCACGCGGACCCCGGCCGTCGAGGCGTACGCCTGGACCACCGGCAGGAACGAGTAGGTGGCCAGCGCCGGGGCCTCGTCAGTGTGCGTATAGATGATGGTCGAGTCAGTCACCGGGTGCTCCGCTCCACGTCTGTAACATTGCTCGACATCAAGATATCTCGTGATCGGCCGCGGTACGACCGGCCCCCCGGGCTCCGCGCCCCCCACCACGCCGCCCCAGGTGGCGCCCCGTCCGGCAGGCGCCTCCCGACGCGGTGCCGCGGACCGCACGGGGCCGCGGGAGCCGTCGCCTCCTGCCCGGGCCGTCGGGCAGCGGGGTCGGCCCGCCCGCGGGCGGGCACCCAGGAACCCCGGAAAGGTCTGGACCAGGGTCTTGCCCTGGCTCCACGGGCCCGGGAAGCTCGCTTCATGGACCTGGAGCTGCGGCACCTGAAGACGTTGCGCGCGATCGCCGACGCAGGCAGCCTCACCAAGGCCGCCACCTCCCTCGGGCTGGCCCAGCCCGCCCTCAGCGCCCAGCTCAAGCGCATCGAGCGGGTCCTCGGCGGGGCGCTGTTCGAACGGGGGCGGCACGGAGTGCGGGCCACACCGCTCGGGGAGCTCGTCCTGGAGCGCGCCAGAGTCGTCCTGCCCGCCGTGACGGAGCTCCAGCGCGACGCCGTGCGGTTCGCCACCGGAGCGGGCCCGGGACCCGACGCCCCCCGCTTCCGGCTCGGCGCCACCCACGGCCCCCTCCTCGGCGCCCTCGTCGACCGGCTCGCCACCGCCCACCCCGGCGCACCCGTCACCACCCACACCTCCTGGTCCGAGCGGGAGATCGCGCAGGGCGTCGTCGAAGGCCGCCTCGACTACGCCCTCGTCGGCACCTGCGGCGGCAGCGCCCCGCCCGAAGGCGAACGGCTCACCTGGCGGGAGATCGCCACCGACCCCGTCTTCGTCATGCTGGCCACCCGGCACCCGCTCGCCGACCGCGGCCAGGTGCACCTCGCCGACCTCGCCGACACGGCCTGGACCGACGTCCCCGGTGACAGCTGCTTCGGCGACTGCTTCCACGCCGCCTGCGCCCGCGCCGGCTTCACCCCGGCCCGGGTGTACGAGACCGACACCGCCTCCTGCGTCCACCTCGTCCAGGTCGGCCGGGCGGTCGGCCTCTGCCGCGCCACGTTCCCCGACACCGCGGGGCTGGTCACCCGGCCGCTCGCCGGCACCCCCCTGTCCTGGCGGCACCTGCTCGGCTGGCACCCCGCGGGGCCGGCCGCGGCGGGCGCCGCCTCCGTCCTCGCCCAGGCCCGCGCCGCGCACGCCGCTGCCGCCGCGGCCAGCCGCAGCTACACCGCGTGGCGGGCGTCTGCCTCCGGCACGCCGCCCGGCAGGGTGCCCTCCGCCCGCCAACCGGCCTGACGGAGCCCGCGGCACCGGGCGGTGGTGGGGGAGCGGGGAGGCCGCTCCCCGCAGAAGCGGCGGGAAGGGGGCGCCGGTGACGGGACGGCGCGGGCCGGGCGCGGCCGCGCCCGGCGTGGCGTACGGACGGCCGGGCCCCCGGGCCGTGATGCCTGCCGGAGGGCAGAGGGCAGAGGGCAGAGGGCAGAGGGCAGCGGGCGGCGGGCGGAGGGTGTGGTGCGCGGTGCCCGGGGGTGCGTGGTGTGTGGTCTGCGGCATCCGGTGCGTGCGGTGTGCGGTGCCGGGGTGCGCGTGGCCCATGTGGTCTGCGGTGTCCGGTGCGTGCGGCGCTCGGTGTCCGTGCGTTCTGTCCGGTGCGGGTGACCGTTCGGGGAGCCGCTGGTGGGGCTCTTGAGGCAGCAGGGCGTCAGGGTGCCGACGAGCCGTGCCGCGCCGGGCAGGGACGGCCGTCCCGGCAGTCGGGGTGCCGACGATCAGGGACACGGTCACGGCGTCCGCAGCGGCCGGGCCGGGCCGTGCAGAGCAGGCCAGCCCCGTGGGGCACGCTGTCCAGCCCCGTGGGGGCGCGCCGTCATGAGCCGGCTCCGGGGAGCGGCATGCCGATCCAGGCGGGTGACCCCGGGTGCGAAGGCCGGGCTTGCCCGCCGCGGTTGACCGGGACGTAGCCCACCGGGCCTGGCCGCCCGCTCGCCGGAGCGCCCGCGGCACCCGCCAAGCGCCCGCTTGCGCGTTCCCCGCCAGGCGGCCGCTGTGCCGCAGTCCACCGACCCGCGCAGAGCTTCGGCCGCCCCGCCGAGCGCCCGCACCGGCGGTCGACAGCCCAGCGTCCGCACCGGCCGCCGACCGCCCAACGGCCAGCCGCCGTCCACCACCAGCGGGCCCCCGCGGTCCACCGCCCGCGCAGAGCACCACGGCGTCCTCCATAACGTCGAACAGAAGGAAAAACGACATCTTCTGACGGTGCATCGGCAACACCTACGGTTTCGGCACCCCCACCGAGACCGAGGAGAGACACCACATGCTCCACAGACACGCCCGGGTCGCGTGTGCCGCCCTCACCGCCGTCGGCGCGCTCGTACTGACCGTGCTGCCCGCCGCGGCCGCCGCGGAGCCCGCCCCGCCGACCACCCCTTCGGCAGCCGCGAGCCTGGGCGCCGACCGCCCGTCCCCCGACGTCCTGGCCGCCATGGAGCGGGATCTCGGCCTCACCACCACCCAGGCGCGGACGCGCCTGGTCAACGAAGCCGAAGCGGGTGCCAAGGCCGGCCGCCTGCAGGGCGCGCTCGGCCAGGACTTCGCGGGCGCCTGGGTGGGCGGAGAGGTCTCCGACAGCCTCACCGTCGCCACCACCGACCCCGCCGACACCTCCGCCATCCGGGCGGCCGGGGCCGAGGCCCGGGTGGTCCGCCACGGCCTCGGCCGGCTGGACGCCGCCAAGTCCGCTCTCGACCGGGCGGCCGCCCGCACGGCGCTCCGCACGGTCACCCGCGACGTACCGGTCTGGTACGTCGACGTCCGCACCAACGCCCTCGTCGTCCAGGCGGTCAAGCGTTCCGCCGCCGAGCGGCTCATCGCCGGCTCCGGTGTCGACCGCTCCCTCGTCCGCGTCGAGACCACCACCGAGCGGCCCCGCCCCTTCTACGACATCCGCGGCGGCGACGCCTACTACATGGGCGGCGGCGGCCGCTGCTCCGTCGGTTTCGCGATCACCCGCGGCACCCAGCACGGCTTTGCGACCGCGGGCCACTGCGGTCGCGCCGGCACCTCCACCAGCGGCTTCAACCAGGTCGCCCAGGGCACCTTCCAGGCATCCAACTTCCCCGGCCGCGACATGGCGTGGGTCGCCGCCAACACCAACTGGCGCTCCTCCCCGTACGTGAAGGGGCAGGCCGGCCAGAACGTCCAGGTGACGGGCTCCACCCAGGCTATGGTCGGCGCCTCCATCTGCCGCTCCGGCTCCACGACCGGCTGGCACTGCGGCACCATTCAGCAGCACAACACCAGCGTCACCTACCCCGAAGGCACCATCAGCGGTGTCACCCGCACCTCGGTCTGCGCCGAACCGGGCGACTCCGGCGGCTCGTACATCTCCGGCAGCCAGGCGCAGGGCGTCACCTCGGGCGGCTCCGGCAACTGCCGCACCGGCGGGACGACCTTCCACCAGCCCATCAACCCGCTGCTCCAGGCGTACGGGCTGACCCTCACCACCACCACGGACCCGGGCGACCCGGGTGACCCCGGCGACCCGGGCGACCCCGGTGAGCCGGGCGGCACCTGGGCCGCGGGCACCGTGTACAAGGCAGGCGACCAGGTCACGTACGGCGGCGCCACGTACCGCTGCATCCAGGGCCACCAGGCCCAGACCGGCTGGGAGCCGCCGAACGTCCCGGCCCTGTGGCAGCGCCTCTGACCACGCACACACCCGCACCACCGCACCGGGGTCCGGCAGCCTGCCGGACCCCGGCCGGTTTGCCGCACGGCAGCCGCCGCGAGACCCTGGCCCCATGCCCCGCACGCTGCCCCACCACCTCCGCCTGCGCCGCGTGTACGACCCGCCGCAGCCCGAGGACGGCACGCGCATCCTGGTCGACCGCCTCTGGCCGCGCGGCCTCGCCAAGGCCGACGCGCGCATCGACGAGTGGCCCAAACCCCTCACGCCGTCGACGGAGCTGCGCCGATGGTTCCACGATCAGGACACCGAAGACGCCGCCGGCTTCGCCGAGTTCCGCCACCGCTACGAGACGGAGCTCGCCGCCCCGGAGCCCGCGGCGGCGCTCGACGGCCTCCGCCGCCTCACCCGGGCTGGCCCCGCCACCCTCCTCACCGCGTCCCGCACCCCGGACCGCAGCCACGCCTCGATCCTGCGCGACCTGCTGGAAGGACACTGAGCGGACGCCGCGGCGCAACCCCCACCGGCGGATTCCCGCCATCCCGCACATGCCGCCGCGGCCCGACGACAGCGCCGGACCAGCAGCGCCCCGTCCACTGCCGTCCACCGCCGAGCGCCGACCGGGCAACCGGCCACAGGATC
>NZ_MKXB01000151.1:198757-231254 GCF_001865245.1 Streptomyces sp. CC53
CACCTCGTCCGGGTTCACGCCCTTGTTGGCCTCCTTGCCGCCGGTCAGCTCCTTGACGAGCTCGGCGACGGCCGGCATGCGGGTCGAGCCGCCGACGAGGACCACGTGGTCGATGTCGGAGAGCTGGATGCCTGCGTCCTTGATGACGTTGTGGAACGGGATCTTGCACCGCTCCAGCAGGTCGGAGGTGAGCTGCTGGAACTGGGCGCGGGTGAGCTTCTCGTCCAGGTGCAGCGGGCCCTCGGCGGAGGCCGTGATGTAGGGCAGGTTGATCGAGGTCTCCGTGGAGGAGGACAGCTCGATCTTCGCCTTCTCCGCGGCCTCACGGAGGCGCTGGAGGGCCATCTTGTCCTTGGACAGGTCGACACCGTGGCCGGCGTGGAACTGCTTGACCAGGTAGTCCACGACGCGCTGGTCCCAGTCGTCGCCACCGAGGTGGTTGTCGCCATTGGTGGCCTTCACCTCGACGACGCCGTCGCCGATCTCCAGCAGCGACACGTCGAAGGTGCCGCCGCCGAGGTCGAAGACCAGGATCGTCTGGTCGTCCTTGTCGAGGCCGTAGGCCAGAGCGGCCGCGGTGGGCTCGTTGACGATGCGCAGCACGTTCAGGCCGGCGATCTCGCCGGCCTCCTTGGTGGCCTGGCGCTCGGCGTCGTTGAAGTACGCCGGGACGGTGATGACCGCGTCCGTGACCTTCTCGCCCAGGTACGCCTCTGCGTCCCGCTTCAGCTTCTGCAGCACGAAGGCGCTGATCTGCTGCGGGTTGAACTTCTTGCCGTCGAGGTCGATCTTCCAGTCGGTGCCCATGTGGCGCTTCACCGAGCGGATCGTCCGGTCGACGTTGGTGACTGCCTGACGCTTGGCGACCTCACCCACGAGGACTTCGCCGTTCTTGGCGAAGGCGACGACGGACGGCGTGGTCCTGGCGCCCTCGGCGTTGGTGATGACGGTGGGCTCGCCGCCTTCCAGAACGCTGACGACGGAGTTAGTCGTGCCCAGGTCGATGCCGACCGCACGTGCCATGTCTGATTCCTCCAGCTGACTTGAGTGCAACAGACTCAAGGATGCACCACGGGTCCGACAGCGTCAACAGACCTGAGCGAATCACGCTCAACTTTTATCTGGGTCTTACGCGCAATGCCGACCCCCACGCGCGACGCCCCACACCCCGTCACACACGCCTTGGGACCCACTCCGCCGCGGCACGCCGCACCGCAGACCGGCCGAGACCGCATCACCGAGACGTATCGTTCCGGGGCAGAACGTGTCATAACGCCTCCCCAGGGCCAGGTGTTCCCCGTGCATCCGAAACGCTTCATGGACCTGACGGCCGGCACCGCCCTGCTGGCCCTCGCCATCCCCGCGCTCGCCGTCGCCGCGGCGGCAGCGGCCCTGCGCCGCCGGCCGTGCGGCGTCTTCGCCCACGAGACGCGCACCGGCCTCGACGGCCGCCCCTTCACCCTGCACACCCTTCGGGTCCACCGCTTCCGGCTCGACGCGCTCTCGCGGCTGCCCCACGTCCTGCGGGGACAGATGTCGCTGGTCGGCCCCGCCCCGCTGGCGCCGGGCTCCCCCGGCGAGGACGCCCCGTGGCGCCGCCGGGTGCGGCCGGGGCTCACCGGCCTCGCCCAGGTGCGGCGCGGTTCCGGGCTACCGTGGGACGAGCCGCTCATGCTCGACCAGCACTATGTGGAGCACCATTGGATCGGGCTCGACGTGACCTTGATCCTGCGCACCCCACGGGCGCTGTACGGCAGGCGCCGCACCAGCGCCGGGACGGTGCCCGCCTGAGTCCGCCCGGCCGCCCCGCGCGAGTCCCGCTGGTGAGGCGCACCTGAGCGACGCAGATCACCGCTCACGCGACTACAGTGCGGCGGAATAACTGGGTACGCTCGGCTGTCGAACCATAAGTTACCGCTTAGTAGTCCCGGATCCCCCGCCCGCAGCAGTCCTCCCTCGCAGGCCCGAGGAGCCCTCCATGCAACTCGCCGCGATCATTGTGTCGCTGACCCTGACCGTGGTCGGCGTTGCGCTCTTTGCCCGAGCGATCGCGAATATCTACCGGTTCGTGAAGCTGGGCCAGCCGGTCCCGGCCGGCAGCCGCACCGACGCCCCCAAGGCGCGCACCGTCACCGTGATCCGGGAGTTCCTGGGCCACACGCGGATGAACCGCTGGGGCATCGTCGGCTTCGCGCACTGGTTCGTCGCGGTCGGCTTCCTCACCCTGCCGCCGACGCTGGCGCAGGCGTACGGACAGCTCTTCCAGGCGGACTGGACGCTCCCGGTACTCGGCGGCTTCCTGCCGTTCGAGATGTACATCGAGTTCATCGGCCTGATGACGGTGGTCGGCATCGCCGCCCTCATGGTCATCCGGCTGCTGAGCCTGCCGTCCCGCGCCGGCCGCAAGTCGCGCTTCGCCGGCTCCAAGGCGTGGCAGGCGTACTTCGTCGAGTACGTCATCCTCACCATCGGCCTCGCCATCCTGGTCCTGCGCGGCCTTGAGGGCGCCATCCACCACGTGGACTCCTACGAGGCGGCGTACTTCGTCTCGTACCCGCTGGTCCTGGCCTTCAAGGGACTGTCGCTCGGCACCCTGCAGACCCTGATCTACTTCGCCGCCATGGTGAAGATCAGCGTCTCCCTGATCTGGATGATCACGGTGTCGCTGAACACCAACATGGGCGTGGCCTGGCACCGCTTCCTCGGCTTCCCGAACATCTACTTCAAGCGCAACGCGACCGGCGAGACGGCCCTCGGCGCGCTCCAGCCGATGACGTCCGGCGGCAAGGAGATCGACTTCGAGACCGTCTTCGACGACGAGGAGGGTGCCGAGGAGACCGTCTTCGGCGTCTCCCAGGTCGAGCACTTCTCCTGGAAGGGCATCCTCGACTTCGCGACCTGCACCGAGTGCGGCCGCTGCCAGTCGCAGTGCCCCGCGTGGAACACCGGCAAGCCGCTCTCCCCGAAGCTGCTGATCATGTCGCTGCGCGACCACGCGCACGCCAAGGCGCCGTACCTGCTCGCGGGCGGCGGCAAGACCTCGGAGGGCGAGGAGAAGGCGTCGGAGGAGGCCCTGAAGGGCGTTCCCGCGTCGGCGCTCGCCGAGGCCGAGCGCCCGCTGATCGGCACCGCCGAGGAGAACGGCGTCATCGACCCGGACGTCCTGTGGTCCTGCACCACCTGCGGCGCCTGCGTCGAGCAGTGCCCGGTGGACATCGAGCACGTCGACCACATCGTCGACATGCGCCGCTACCAGGTCATGATCGAGTCCTCGTTCCCGTCCGAGGCGGGCACGATGCTCAAGAACCTGGAGAAGAAGGGCAACCCCTGGGGCCTGGCGAAGAAGCAGCGCGTCGAGTGGACCAAGGAGGTCGACTTCGACGTCCCGATCGTCGGCAAGGACGTCGAGGACCTGTCCGAGGTCGACTACCTGTACTGGGTCGGCTGCGCCGGCGCCCTGGAGGACCGGGCCAAGAAGACCACCAAGGCCTTCGCCGAACTGCTGCACATGGCGGGCGTGAAGTTCGCGATCATGGGCGGCGACGAGAAGTGCACCGGTGACTCCGCTCGCCGCCTCGGCAACGAGCCGCTGTTCCAGCAGCTCGGCCAGGAGAACGTCGCGATGCTGAACATGGCGTTCGGCGAGGACGACGAGGACCCGGAGACGAAGAAGCCCAAGTCGGCGAAGAAGATCGTCGCGACCTGCCCGCACTGCTTCAACACGATCGCGAACGAGTACCCGCAGCTGGGCGGCGAGTTCGAGGTCATCCACCACACGCAGCTGCTGCAGCACCTGATCGACGAGGGCAAGCTCGTCCCGGTGACCCCGGTCGACGGACTGATCACCTATCACGACCCGTGCTACCTGGGCCGCCACAACAAGGTCTACACGCCGCCGCGCGAGATCATGGACAAGGTGCCCGGCCTGCGCCAGCAGGAGATGCACCGCCACAAGGAGCGCGGCTTCTGCTGCGGCGCCGGCGGCGCCCGCATGTGGATGGAGGAGCGCATCGGCAAGCGCATCAACGTCGAGCGCGTCGACGAGGCCCTGTCCCTCAACCCGGACATCGTCTCGACGGCCTGCCCGTTCTGCCTGGTGATGCTCTCCGACTCGGTCAACGGCAAGAAGAACGAGGGCGCGGCCAAGGAGAACCTCCAGGTCGTGGACGTCGCCCAGCTGCTGCTGGAGTCCGTCAGGACCCCGCTGCCCGAGGGCGAGGGCCCGGACGCGGGCGAGGCGACGGACGCGGCACCGGAGCCGACCCCGGCGAAGTAGCCACCACCACCCACGCACGCGCAGCGACGGCCGGGCCACCCGCACGGGAGGCCCGGCCGTCGCCGTCGCACGGGCCCGGTGCGGGCGGCTCGGCCCCACCAGCCGGAGGCCGGCCGGACACCGGCCCCACGGGGACGGCCTGCCTGCCACGGCGTACGGCGGAGAAGGAGCCCCCAGCACCCCGGCGCGCGCGGAGCGGACCCGCCGCCGGCCGTGCGCGGGGCCCGGGCGCCGGAGCGGTCGGCGGGCCGCGCGGCCGTCCCACCCTCGGCATCGCCGGAAGCGGAGCGCCCGCCGCCCTTCCCGCACGCGCGGGAAGAGGACGGACAGCAAGGACGCGGAGACCCAGCCGATCACCCCGCCGCACGCGCGGGAAGAGGACCCGGGACGACCGGAGCCCCCGCCGGCAGCCCGGCGCACCCGACAGCCCCCGCTGCCGCACCGCAGCGGGGCCGGGGCGCGCCGAGCCCCGCCTCCCCGCCCGCGCGCCGACCGCCCCGCCCGCCCCCTCCGGAACGCCCCGCCGGGCCCTTAGGGGATGTCACAGGTCGGCAGCAAAGGGGCGGTGAGCCCCGGCCGGGTACGCCGTCACCAGCTGGAGCAGGTACGTTCGTTGACGTGGCTGGATTCAGGATCGGACGCGGCCGGGACAACCGCACCCCGCAACAACACCCGCAGCAGCAGGCGCCGTACGGACACGCGGCGCCGCCGCCGTCGGGCCCCCACGCGCCGCAGCAGTGGTCGCAGGGCGGCGGCCAGGCGTACGACGAGCCGGAGTACTTCGGTGACCCGCACGCCCCGCACCCGCAGGCGGGCCACCCGCACGCGCAGCCGCACCACCGGCCGCCGCGCGGCCCGGCAGACCCGTACGCGGCGAACACCCCGGGCCACACCCAGGTCTTCAGCGTCGACGACTCCCCGTACGGCCCCCAGGGCCCCTACGGCGGCCCGGCAGGCGACGGCGCCCCGGCGGCGGCCCCCTCGGGCCCCCGGCTGCCCTGGAAGCAGCTCCTCAGCGGCATCGTGCGGCGCCCGGGCCCGACCTTCTTCCAGATGCGCGACCACGCGGTGTGGGGACCTGCGCTGGTCGTGACCTTCGTGTACGGCCTGCTGGCGATCTTCGGCTTCGACAAGGCGCGCGAGGAAGCGATCAACGCGACCATCTCCAGCGCCATCCCGTACGTCCTGGTCACCGGCGCGATGATGGTGGTCGGCGGCGTCATCCTCGGCGCGGTCACGCACACGCTGGCACGCCAGCTGGGCGGTACCGGCGCCTGGCAGCCGACGGTGGGCCTGTCGATGCTGATCATGTCGATGACGGACGCGCCGCGCCTGATCTTCGCGGTCTTCCTCGGCGGCGAGAACGTCCTCGTCCAGGTCGTCGGCTGGCTGTCGTGGCTGGCGGCGGGCGCCCTCTTCACCTCCATGGTCAGCAAGTCCCACGACCTGCCGTGGCCGAAGGCACTGGGCGCCTCCGCGATCCAGCTCGTGGCCCTGCTGTCCCTGGTCAAGCTCGGCACGCTGTAACCGGCAGGGCCTGGCCGCGGAAGAAGCCCCGGCCCACGGGAAAGCCCCCCGCGTCGTACACGCGGGGGGCTTCTCCACGACCACCGGTCCGGCCGCCGTCAGGCGTCCAGCACCTGACCGCTGCGGCGCACCACGGGCCGCTCCGCACTCCACGGGAAGTTGATCCACTCGTCGGTGCGCTTCCACACGT
Organism: Streptomyces sp. CC53; assembly: GCF_001865245.1. Classification (GTDB taxonomy): domain Bacteria; phylum Actinomycetota; class Actinomycetes; order Streptomycetales; family Streptomycetaceae; genus Streptomyces. The sequence goes on from NZ_MKXB01000151.1 coordinate 204,751, forward strand.
ACTCGCACTTCACCAGCGAATGCGACTTCTCGTAGATCACCGCGGACCGCACCTCGGCGACGTGCTCCAGGCAGAAGTCGTGCACGAGCTTCAGCGTCTTCCCGGTGTCCGCCACGTCGTCGGCGATCAGCACCTTCTTGTTGCTGAAGTCGATCGCGTTGGGCACCGGGGCCAGCATGACGGGCATTTCCAGGGTGGTGCCCACCCCGGTGTAGAACTCCACATTCACCAGGTGGATGTTCTTGCAGTCCAGCGCATAGGCGAGACCGCCGGCGACGAAGACGCCACCGCGGGCGATGCTGAGCACGACGTCCGGCTCGTACCCGTCGTCGGCGATGGTCTGCGCGAGTTCCCGCACCGCGCGGCCGAACCCCTCGTACGTCAAGTTCTCCCGTACAGCACTCATGCTCACACCTGCGTCCGATGGAAGTTCTGGAAGGACCGCGAAGCCGTCGGACCGCGCTGCCCCTGGTAACGCGACCCGTACCGCTCGCTGCCGTACGGGAACTCGGCCGGCGAGCTGAGCCGGAACATGCAGAGCTGACCGATCTTCATTCCCGGCCACAGCTTGATGGGCAGGGTCGCCAGATTGGACAGTTCCAGCGTGACGTGCCCGGAAAAACCGGGATCGATGAATCCGGCCGTCGAATGGGTGACGAGCCCGAGCCGCCCGAGCGAGCTCTTCCCCTCCAACCGGGAGGCGATGTCGTCGGGCAGCGAGATGACCTCGTACGTCGAGGCCAGCACGAACTCCCCGGGGTGCAGGATGAACGCCTCGTCGCCCTCCGGCTCCACCAGCCGGGTGAGATCGGCCTGCTCCACAGCGGGATCGATGTGCGGATAGCGGTGATTCTCGAACACCCGGAAAAAGCGGTCGAGCCGCACGTCGATGCTCGAGGGCTGCACCATGGATTCGTCGTACGGATCGATGCGCACACGCCCGGCGGCGATCTCGGCCCGGATGTCCTTGTCTGAGAGAAGCACGCCCCGAGGATACGCAGAGCGCGCGGCCCCGCCCCAATCGGGCGGCCGCCGCGCGCTCTCCCGCAATGCGCTACCGCTGCTGCGCCCCGACGGGCACGGCATGCCGCAGCCGCGCGCACCGAGGACAACGAATCAGCCGCCCGGGCCCGATCCGCCCGGCGCCGAGCTGCTGCATCGGAAACGAAACGGTGCTGAAGACGTGTCCTTCGGCACAGCGGACGACGGTGCGCTCCATGGAGTCCATCAAGCCCTTTCCCCAAAGCGGTGAACGAGACAGCCACATTAGGGGATGAACAGGACACCGCTCCAGGCACCACTCCGGCCGCCACCCTACGCCCCAACTCCCGCCCCCCGAACGGCGAGAACCCTCGCCCGCACCACGAGAACCCCCGGTTCGACACACCGGGGGCCCGCTATGGGGTACAGTGAGCGACGATGCGGCGCGGATCTCCGTCCGCTGCGCGGGTGTAGTTTAATGGTAGAACATGAGCTTCCCAAGCTCAGAGCGCGGGTTCGATTCCCGTCACCCGCTCCACGAGAAAGCCCCAGGCCAGCGGCCCGGGGCTTTGTTGTTGTCTGGACCAGGTCACTCGTCCCGTGCCCGTTGCGTGCCCGATGCCTTCTCCCGCTCGGCCTGTACGAGCCGGTCGAGCCCCGCGGCGACCTCCCTCTGCCGCTCGTGGTCGGAGTGCTGGTAGATCAGCGCCGCCTTCTCCGTGGACTGGCCCGCACGGACCATCGTGTCCTTGAGCGTGGCGCCCGAGCGGGTCGCGAGGGTGTGCCCGGTGTGACGAAGATCGTAAAAGCGGAAGTCGTCCGGCAGGCCGACGGCGGTCCGGGCCTTGCGCCACTTCCGCCCGAAGGTCGAGCGACGGAACGGCTTGCCCTTCTCCCCCACGAACAGCAGTCCGTCGGGTGTCTTCTCCGCGTACCAGTCCAGGTGCCGGCGGAGGTCCGTCGCCATGAAGGCGGGCAGGACCATAAGGCGCCGCCCCGCGTCCGACTTGGTGTCGCCCTGGACGCGTCGGCCGGTGGTCAGCTCCGGTTCGGCCCTGCGGACCCACACGCCGGGAGTGTCGATGTCGACGTCCGACCGCCGCATGGCCGCCTGTTCCTCGGGGCGGGCCGGACCGTACGCGGCGAGGTAGACCATCAGCCGCCAGCGAGGACCCATCGCGTCGGCGAGCGCGTCGACCTGGGCGACGGTGGCGACGGGCCGTTCCGGTGCCGACTCCTTGCCCGCGCCCTTGATGCGGCAGGGGTTCCGGCGGATGGCTTCGTCATCGACGGCCGTCTGGAGGATGGCCTTCAGCAGACGGTACGACTTGGCGACGGTGGTCGCGCCGGTTGCCTTGCGTCGTTCTGCCCGCCAGGCCCGGACGGCGGGCGGGGTGATCTCGTCAAGGTCCATGCCCCCGAAGGCGGGCAGGACGTGCAGCCGCAGCAGGCGCCGGTACAGCTCGCCGGTGGTCGCGGCCAGGTCTCGTTCGTCAACCCACTGCGTGGCGTACTTCTCGAAGTTGATCGCGCCCGCGTCCGGGTCGGTCCAGTCCCCGCGCCGAAGGGCCGTCTGCTGTTCGGCAAGCCAGTCGTCAGCGTCCCGGGCCGTCTCGAAGGTGTGCGGGGCAGGCCGGTCGATGCCGTCCGGACCGAGGTACCGAGCCTGGTACCTGCCGGAAGGGAGCTTGCGGACACGCCCGAATCGCCTCTTCTTCCCTGCCATCACGCAGCCCTCCCGTACCGGCTGCGGCGGCGCACCGGCTCCACGGTGTGGGCGTCGATGTAAGCCTGAACAGCGCTCTCCGGGATGCGCACGTGGCGGCCGACCTTGACGTACCGGATACGGCGCTCGGCAACGAGACGCCGGGGGAAGCGGACGGTGGTGCCGAGCACTTCGGCGACCTGGCCGACGCTGAGGTACCGCTCATTCATCTGTCTGCGCTCCTTCGAGGTGTCGTCGTTCGGCGAGGGCTTCGCGGGCGGTTTCGCGGTTGAGCTGGATGTCGCGGGCGATGGTGGCGGCGAGGAGGGATTCGCCGGGGCTGTGGCCGTGGCCCGCGTACTGCCAGTCGGCGAGGACGAGGACGGTGGGGTCCTGGTCGGGGTCGGGCAGGCCGAGGGCTTCGCGCTGCTGGGCGGCGCGGTAGTCGGCGCGGGTCTGGCGGAGGGCGCCGAGGGTGGTGGAGTAGCGGCGGGACTTGGTGGAGAAGTGGCCGCGGAAGCCGAGCATGTGGGCCCAGGCCCACAGCCGCCGGTCGGGGTAGACGGGGTCGAGGTCCTTGCAGGCCCGGATGAGGCGGCGGGCGTGGTCGGGGATCTGGTGGCGGTCGAGTTCGGCGAGTTCGCCGATGCGGCGGTCGAGGGTGCCGGTGGTCTCGGCGGCCTTGGTGGCGTACTTGGCGACGTAGGCGGCGACGGCCTGTTCCGTGATGTCGGTGCCCGCGTCGAGGGCGCGGACGGGGCGGATGTCGAGCTGGGTGCCCCAGCGCAGGTGGCGGGCGGGCTGGCCGTCGGCGGCCGGGACGGTGAGGGTGGTGTACCGGTGGCCGGCGGCGGAGCGGATGGCGTCGGTGAGCAGCTGCACCGTGGCCCAGGCGGGCGGCGGGTCCTCCGGGCCGTCCGGGCCGTCGAGGCGGATGACGGCGTGGAAGTGGACGGCGCCGCGCTTCTGGAACTCGGCGACCTTGCCGTACGAGATCCGGGCCTGTTCCTTCAGGGCGCGTTGGGTGAGTCCGGCGCGGGCGGCGATCTCACGGCGGAGGCGGTTGGTGAAGCGCTGCCACAGGTCGCCCGCGTGGTTGTTGAACAGGACGGCGGTGGCGTAGTCGTACGTGTCGGGGTCGAGCGGGGTGCCGAGAGTGCCGTCCTCGGCAGCGTGGGCGGTGCCGCAGCGGCAGGGGCCGCCGTGGCTGGGGCGGTTGTGGACCGGGCCGAAGGACGGGGCGGTGAGGGTGGCGAAGACGCGGGGGTGGTCGCGGACGGTGGTGGGGATGTCCTTGTCCTGATCGCCCGCGAGTCCGGCGCGGATGAGGTGGTAGGTGTCGGCGGCGTAGGTGCGGGCGCAGGCGGGGCAGCGGGAGGCGCGGCGGTTGCCGCAGGCGACGCGGAGCCGTCCGCCGGGTTCGGCCTTGCTGGTGTAGCTGTGCAGCGTCTCGCCGGTGGTCTTGTCCTTGGTGAGGGTCCAGCCGGTGAGGTGGATGGGGTTCGCGCAGCCGCCGGTGCGGTGGATCTGGTCGCGCCAGCGGTCGAAGCCGGGGGACCCGGCCACCCGCAGCAGGTCGCCGAAGGTGACCGGGTCCAGGCCCGCGAAGGTCGCGGAGTCGGTCACGCGCGGCCCCCGGCGGTGGGCTGGGCGACGCGGGCGGCGGGGCGGGTGCCGGTGCCGTGGCATGTCGGGCAGTGGGCGGTGATGGTGCGCAGGTGACCGGCGCGGTCGCGACCGCCGAGGGTGACTGCGACGGACGGGAATCCGTCGCAGTCGGGGCAGATGCGGTGAGGCGTGTGGGCGGACTGGGCCATGATGGGGGTTCCTTTCGATTGCGGTTGGAAGGGGCCGGACCGTCCGGGCGGCGGCGATGCTTGGCGGCTTGTGCGCCGCCCGGAGGCCGGTCAGTGGATGTGGCTGTGGCGGGTGCCGCGGCGGCCGGGGGTGCCCTTGGCCGCGTACATGGCGCGGTCGGCGTCGGCGAGGGCGGCGGAGAGGCTGCGGACCGGCAGGTCTTCGACGTGGCAGGAGCCCACGGAGACGGAGACGGGCAGGGTTTGCCCCTCGTGGTGCAGCGGTTGGGTCAGAGCCTTGGTGAGGACGGCGAGCGGCGGCACCTTGTCGGCGCGGACGACTGCGACGAACTCGTCTCCGCCGAGGCGACCCGCGACACCGTGGCGTCCGCACCAGTCGGTGAGGCGGGCGGCGGTCGCAGCGAGGGCAGCGTCACCGGCGGCGTGGCCGTGGGTGTCGTTGAGGGCCTTGAAGTCGTCGAGGTCCAGGAGGAGGACCGCGGCGGCCGGGTGGCGGCGGATGACGCGCTCGGCGCGGGCGGTCCACCCGGCGCGGGTGTGCAGGCCGGTGAGCGGGTCGCGGCGGGCGGTGGCCAGCTGGCGGGCGAGGTAACCGGAGTGGGCCGCCCAGCCGAGGAGCGGCAGGGATAAGGCGAGGGCCTGGGTGTTCATGGTTCTCCGTCGATCGCGGTCGGAAGGGGTTGGTGGGCCATCCGGGCGGTGGCGATGCTTGGCGGCTTGTGGCACCGCCCGGAGGCCGGTCAGCGGTGGAGGTCCTGGCGGAGCAGGCGGACCAGGAGCAGCAGCACGACGCCGCTGATGCTCAGCGCGATGCCGGTGATGGCGACCGCGAGGAGCGTGGAGGTGACGACGGCGCCGACGGCGACGGTCCCGACGACGGCGGCCGCGGGGTTGGCGCGGACCTGGTCGACGAGGCCGGGGCGGGCGGGTGCCGGCGGGGTGGTCGGCCGGATGGGCTCGGGGACGGCGAGCGGGCCGGTGGTGCTGGGCGGCGTGTCGGCCGCGGGGTACTGGGGCTTGAACACGGTGGTCTCCTACTTGGCGAGGTGGTCGATGGCCGGGGCCAGGAAGCTGTCGGCGAGGAGGTAGCCGCCCAGGAGGAGCACGGCGATGAGCCACCAGGGCGGGCGGATGAGCTTGATGCCCAGGGCGCCGACGACGAGCAGCGCGAGCCAGAGCGGGACGTCCATGACGGTGGTCTCCCTTGCGGTCAGCGGGGGTCGCAGCGGTGGGTGCGGGCGGCGAGTTCGGCGGCGGGCCGGTTGAGGTAGTCGGCGGACCAGTCGCAGCCGGGGGCGGTGCAGGCGGCGGTGTGGGCTTCGCGGCCGTGGCGGTCGTAGTGGGTGCCGATCTGCACGGGGCCGATGCGGTCGAGGTCCCAGAAGCGGTGGCGGCGGGGCATGGGATCACCTCCTCTCGGGTGTGTTGGTGGAGTCGGTGGTGTACGTCTCGACGGCGTCGACGTAGGCGGTCACGGCGGCCAGCAGTTCGCGGGCGAACTTGAGCTGCTCGGCCTTGCCGAACGACTCATGGGCGTAGACCGTGAGCGACGCGTGCCGGTCCCGGAGCGAGAGGATCGGCGTGCGCTCGGTGCCGTAGCTGTGGCACAGGACGAACGGCTTCTCGGTCGGGTGGAAGCTGAGGGAAGCACCGATGTGTCTGGGCATTGTCGACCTCCGTCAGATGAGCTGGGCGGCGATGGCGTCGGCCATCGGGGCGGGGACTCCGAGGCGGGCCCGGAGGGTGTCGGTGTCGATGGCGCGGCCGGTCGAAGCCCGGTGGGCGTCGGCGAGCTTGCGCGCGTGGGTGATGAGGGCGGGCGGGACGGTGGGCGTCGCCGCCGGGGGCAGTGCGGGCGGTTCGGGGGCGGCCGGGGCCGCTTCCGGCGCGGGGGTCTCCTCACGTACGGGCTCCACGTCCCGTACCGGCCGCGGGGGCTCGGGCTGTGCCTGCTCGGGTGCCGAGGGGCCGGGCCGTGCCTGCTCGGGTGCCGGGTTGTGGACCAGGAGGGTTCCGCCGAGGAAGGCCAGGGCGGGCCATCCGGCGACGAGGATGCGCAGCCAGTCCGGTACGTCGTGCAGGTCGAGGAGACCCGCGGTGGCGACGTTCGCCCCGAGGGAGGCGGCGAGCGCGACCGCGAACCAGGTCCAGGCCGAGCGGCGCGGTGCCCCGGTGTCCCGCAGGGCCCGCAGTCGGCGCCAGGCGGCGACGAGGAGCAGGTCCACGGAGACGGGGTAGGCCCATGCCTTCCAGCCGTCCTGTCCAGCGGCGGCGGCGAGGTCGTGCAGGTGGGAGAAGGACAGGGCTCCGGCGATCACGGCTTGGACGAGGACGGCGTCCAGCCGCAGCGGCGGGCGGCGCACCGGGATCACGCCTTCTCGGCGACGATCGCCGAGGGGGTGAGGGCGGTGTCCGGCTGGAAGGCCGCCAGGGCGGGGAGGTACGGGGTGAGGTGCGCGTACTGCTCGCAGGCCGCCGCGGCTTCGTTGAGGCTGGTGAACGGGCTGCGGATGAGCGACCAGCCGCCGGAGGAGTCACCGACGACCGCGACGCCGGGGGTGTCGGGACGTATGGCGGTGGCGGCGGCGACCGCGACCGGGCTGATGTCGCCCAAGGCCATCTTGGCGGTGGTCTCGTCGTTGACGCGGTGCGAGACGCGGCCGGTGAGCTGGGCGCGGAGCGCGGTGGCGCCCTTGCCGAGTTCGGCGCCGAAGCGCTGCCCGCAGACCTCAAGGTGGATGCCGGCGGCCCGGCCGAGCTGGGCGAGGCGTACGAGTTGGGAGACCATCTGGTCGCGGCGCTTCTCGTCGGCGGACGTGGCGGTCAGGAACAGTTCGGCCACCTCGTCGACGAACACCACGACCGGCACCGGCCGTATGTCCTCCGCCAGGCCCCACAGGTCGGAGGTGATGTCCTCCATAAGGGTGTCGGTGCTGAGCCGCTGCACGGAGCGGATCAGCTCGTACCGCTCGGTCATCTCCTCCACGAGTGCGTCGAGCAGGTCGGCTGCCTCCTCCGGGGTGCAGGCGAGGGCGGACAACCGGCTGGCGAACGGGGCGAGTTCCACACCCCACTTGCAGTCGATCCCCACCAGGGCGACGCCTTGTGAAGCCAGGCCCTTGAGGAGCCCGCGCAGGTACACGGACTTGCCGGATTCGGTGGCGCCGATGACCAGTTCGTGTGCGATGGTGCGGAAGTCCCGTACGTGTAAGGCGCCGTCGGCGCGCAGGGACACCGGGACGGTGAGCGGCCGGGGCGGGTCGAGGGGCGGCATGACCACGCGGCGGAGCACGTCGTACCCGATGATCCGGACGGACAGCCAGCCCGGCTTGAGGGGCGCGATGTGGACCCCGTGCGCCCGCCAGGAGTGGCGGAACCGCTCGGTGGCGGTCTGGAAGTCCCACACCTCCTGGCCGGGAAGGAGCCGGATCCGCAGGACGAGCCCGTTGCGGGTGATCCGGAACCGGGTGAGGCGGGGCATCCTGCGGGCGGCGGTGCGCCGGGTGGCCGCCGCGATGGCGAGGCGGACGCGGGAGGGCGGTTCGGTCAGCCCGCACGCCTCCATGACCGGGCGGTACGTGACGGCGATGCGGGCGAGCTTGGCGAGGGCGCCGAAGCCGAGCCAGTACCAGGCGGGCCGCTGCCAGCGCAGCACCACGAGGGCGAGGGCGGCGGCCGTTAAGGCGGCGAGGACGGTGATCTGTCCGGCGGTCATCGGTCAGCCCGCCAGGGAGGTGACGGCGGCGGCGCGGAAGGTGATGCCGTGGCGCTTCTGGCCGTTGAACTCGTTCTCCCACGGCCGCGCCACGAGGCCGGTGAGGGCCACCGGGACACCGGTCTTCAGGTCACCGGACACGTCGGCCTCCCCGACGGTCACCGTGACGACATCGGCGTTGCCGTTGGCGACGAACAGCACGTCCACCGTCACCAGGGCGCCGCCGGTCTCGGCGTCCACGGCGATGATGCCGTTCTTCTTGTCCTTCATCTTCGGCTGCGGGGCCTGGGCGACCATCGCGGTCACGCCGGTCATGTCGACGGGGATCACACGCACAGAGATCACTCCTATGGAAGTGGTGGACTCCGTCACTCATGTACATGAGTGACATGAAGAAGAGTGCAGCACTCCTACACATGAGTCAACCCGCCGCGGAGAAGAAACCGCGGCGGGCTGCGAGGAGTTGAGCGGCCGTCAGTCGGCGGCGGGGATGCGGTACTGGAAGACGAACTGGTCAGCGGCCATGAGGGTGTCGCACACCTCCACCACACGACCGTCCTCGGTGACGGCGTCACGCAGCAGGTGCACGACCGGCGCACCGGGGCTCAACGCCAGCTCGGAGGCTTCCGCCTTGGCCGCGGACCGGGCCGTCAGCGTCTCGACGAACTCGGCGAAGGCGTGCCCGTGGTCTTCGAGCCGGGCGTAGATGCCGCCGGGGCCGGGATTCTCCGCGAACAGCTCGGGGATGTCCTTCACCACGTCCCACGGCAGATACGACGTGGCCGTCTCGACCGGGGTGCCGTTGCGGAAGTAGAGGCGGCGCCGGGCGAGGACCTGCGCACCCGCGGCGACGCCGAGCCGGTCGGCGATGTCCTCGGGGGCGTCCATGGGTCCGATGTAGAGGACGCTCACCCTCGCGGTGGCGCCGGCCTTCTCGGACTCGGCGAGGTACGCGGCCTTGCCGCCCCGGCGGTGCGAGGCCCGGAACCGGTCGGACGAGCGCAGCCGCACCGGCGGCCGGTCCTTCACCATGGAGCCCTTGCCGTGGCGGGTCTCGACGAGCCCACTGGCCCGGACCTCCACCATGGCCTTGCGGATCGTCCCCCCGGAGACGCCGTAGCGGTCAACCAGCTCCGACTCGCTCGGCACCATGTCGCCAGGCTTCAGGACGCCCGCACGGATCTGCTGAACGATCTCGTCTGCGATCTGCAGGTAGCGGGGTACGGCCTTGCCACCTCCTACTGCTGTTCCCATAGTCCTTCCCATCCTCCTATGCTCCTGTACATGAGTACGGGTTCCCCGCAGCACAAGTCAACGCCGTTGCACTCCGTGTCCGTCGCCGGGGCGGTGGTACGGGAGGACGGGCGGCTCCTGGCGATCCGCCGGGCCGACAACGGCACGTGGGAGCTGCCGGGTGGCGTGCTGGAGCTGACGGAGGCCCCGGAGCACGGCGTCGTCCGCGAGGTCTGGGAAGAGACCGGCATCCACGTCGAGGTCGACGAGCTGACGGGCGTCTACAAGAACACCACCAGGGGCGTCGTCGCGCTCGTCTTCCGCTGCAAGCCCTCAGGCGGCACGGAACGCACCTCGGCGGAGTCCACGGCAGTCGACTGGCTCACCCCCGAGCAGATCACCGAGCGCATGTCCGAGGTCTTCGCCATCAGGCTCCTCGACGCCCTGGACGGGCACGGCCCGCATGTCCGCAGCCACGACGGCACGCAGCTCATCACGACGCGGTAGAACTTTCCCTACTTCATCAAGCCCCGGCTGCGCTCCGCTCCGCCGGGCGCGCTCCCGGCTCCGCCGCGGGCGCCGCTCCTGCCTCCGGCCCGCTCCGCCCGCGCTGCGCCGACGCGCGCCCACTGATGGGTTGGGCCGGAGGCCATGAGGCGAGTACCACACAGAGCGACCTGCGGTCACAGACGATGCCTCCGGCGGGGGATCGGCCGGCACCGGGATGGAGGGGGCACCGTCGCCGACCGCGGGCCGGTAGTGGCATGAGCGGGGTGCTCCCATCCCGTCCACCGTCGACCCAGGCAGAGCCGAGCAGACGCGGCCCAGGGCGTCCAGGTCGTTCGTACAGTGGCGCGCTCCACCTGGACGCCCTGAACCACGCCCGCTCCACAGTGTGTGGGTCGACGGCGGACGGGATGGGAGCTGGGGTGAGTGGTGGGTACGGGAGTGATATCACCGACCCCGCCTCGCCAATGGGAGATACGCCGTCGTACGCTGATAGTCCGCCTACAGGATTCGTTCGGGTGAGGTAGACGTGGCCCTCTGGACAGAGAGGCCACGATCCTGTGCAATGGCACTCCTCCGGACGGCTTCGTGCTCGACCGCGAGGGCAAAGGGAGAGGGGTGAAAGGCCGATGGCCCTCCACCCCTCACGGGTAAAACTGGCGCTAGATGGCTGCAACCATCAAACGCCTCAGCTAGGCGGTACGCGCCTGGTGCAGCGTCCGGTAGGCGGCTTCGCCCTTGCGGTCGATGCACGGCGGGAACGTGGCCCCCGCCTCGTGGAACGTCGAAACGCCGTACTGGTCGGTGTAGGTCCCGGTCGTCGGCACGCGCTGACCGGTCTTCCACTCTCCGTTGGGGCCCTTCGGCCCGTGTCGTCGGGTCATACTGATCTTCTTTTCTGTGAGTTGGTTCGGTGAACGTCGTTGACCTGAATGCACGGAGGACCGCGACTCAGGACGAAGCGACCTCTGCTACATGTGCATGCGGAAGTGCCTGGTTCGAGCTGAGAGTGCCTGGCAGCACGCAGCAAGGAGCGGTGTGTATGCGCCCAGACGGGTCCATTTCGGGATACGCCGGACAACCTCATTGCATGGAGTGTGGAACTTTGTGGGCTCCCAGGTAGGGAAGCGCTAGTCCTCAACGCCGCCCCCAGTGGTTCCGTGCTCTGAGGGGGCACTCGTGACGTTGGAACTCAGAACCCACGATCGGTCTGGCATGCGGGCTACGAGGCCGGCCTTCAGCGCACGCTGATAGATCATGTTGATGGCGGACTTCGGTGCCCTCCATGTCGGGTCCACCCAACCGCGACTTTTCCACTCCTCCGTGATCTCGGGCATCCGCATCGGCCGTTGCGCTTCAGCCAGGATCTGTGCGGCCCGGCGCACAGACAAGGACGGTTCCCCTCTCCCGCGCGCGCCGCGGGTCTGTTGGAGGGGCGCTGCGGCGGTCTCCTCGACGGCTGTCCCGAGCTCGAAAGTTCGGGCTGTGTCTCCAGGTTCGAAGATCTGCTTGAGCCCATACACAACGGAGCGCAGGTTGCGGACACGCTCCTGCACCTCGCGAAGCTCAGCTTCAGCTTCGACGAGTTGCTGTTGCGCCACCCCCAACGCTTCCCGGAGTGCCTGGTTCTCTCCCATGCTCCCGACGCTACCACATATGAACGCGGGCGTGGGTGGCAACGTTTAAACGAAGCGTTCACGTTGAGGCCGTAGGATGCCCCAGGAATGGTGCAGTTGACCTTGGAAACTCTGATCTACCGGCCCCTAGGGCTGCTCTAAGGTGATCTCTGTCACATTCTCTTAATCGAACAAACTGTCAGTGAGTCCTAATGGCACCTCTGGTGTGTTGTGCGTGTAGGGCACGCCAAGGGTTCGAATTCCGTCAGGCCCACCAGGGGTACGTACTCCGCGCCTCGGCGACTAGCGATTGCACGCCCGCTGCGGTACAGCAGCGAAGTACAGCAACCCCAGCAACCGGCCCTGGCCGGTGGCAGCGCCGAGACGCCGCTATACGACTGGCATGACCCTCACCGACCGGTCCACATAGAGCTACGGATCAGAAGGCGTGCCCGATCCGTGCCCGACAGGCCGGTAAACCACGGTCACCAGCGGGTGCCAGGGAGACCCCCAAGGCTTGGCCCTGGTGCCCGTTGCCGCTGGCCAGGTCGCCAACGAGGCCCAGACGCACGGTGATTCCCAAGCTCAGAGCGCGGGTTCGATTCCCGTCACCCGCTCCATGATGAAGGCCCAGGTCTGTGACCTGGGCCTTGTTCGTTGGGTGCGGACGCATCCGGCGACCCGGACCGCTCCGGCTTCCACGTGTCTGACGGGACGGAGTCACTGAAGCTCCGTACGGCCCGCGCTACGTGAGCCGCCGGGCCGCATGTCCTCGCACCCGACGTCGTGGCCTCGGCGACACCGCGGTGCACGGATTGCCGCCTCCGGAGCTCCCGTCCACGCCGTTCCGTCCAGTTCCGGCTGTTCCCTGCTGCGGTGCCGGTCGGTCCGCGACCCGTGCGAAGGCGGCCGAGACCCACCGCGCATGCGGCGCGGAGACCTGCTGCCGGACCGATCGGCGTGGCACGCCCCTAGCGCCCCTGGAGAGCGCGGCCCGGTCCTACGCTGCGAGAAGGCGTGCGCGGGTACGGCAGGTGCCTCGCCGCGGAGTTGCCGGAGCCGGCCGACGGGCTCCGTGCGTCGTCCTCAGGAGGTAGTACATGACGGATCACGAGGCGCTTCCCGCCACGGACCACGCCGAGGTGCGGATCGTGGCCGCGACACCGGAGGTCGCCCGCCGGGTGGCGACGGTGCTGCGCCGCTGCTTCGCCGCGACCGAGCAGCGCAGCTTCCCCGCCGGCGCGGAGGGAGGGACACGTCTGCATCTCACCATCGACACCGCGCACCCGGCAGAACCGGCCCAATCCTGGCTGCACAGCAGCCGGGGGCCGTTCGACGAGGAGCGCCGGGCGGACGGGACCTGACTCGGTACGGCGACGTGAGTCGCCACGGGACCCGGCTCGGTACGGGGACACCTGCGGCACTCGGGAGCCGGACCGCCGGACGGCTCCGAGGGTGCCCGCCCAGGGCCTCCCGCAGCTCGTCGATCGGTGCGCACGGGGTGCGTACGGACGGTGCCGCACGTGACGGCGGCAGCGCGCGCGGCCGGGGCGGCGTGCGGCCGTGCACCTCTGGCACGTGGCCTCCGGCGGTCGCCGAGCGCGGCGGCGTGCCCGGGCGCCTCGGGTGCGATAGGTGTGGACCGTGGCCGGCAGCTCCCGTGAACCGTTCGTCTTTCCCGGTCTGCCGCCCTGGCCCGAGCAGACGCGGCTTGCGCGGGCCCTGCGGACGGAGACCGTCGGTGGGCTGATCCTGCTGGTGGCGGCCGGCGTCGCGCTGGTGTGGGCCAACAGCCCGGCACGCGACGCCTACGAAGCCGTACGCGACACCAGCTTCGGGTTCCCCGCCCTGGGGCTGGAGCTGTCCGTGGCGCACTGGACGGCCGACGGGCTGCTGACGGTCTTCTTCCTCGTCGCGGGCATCGAGCTGAAGCGGGAGCTCGTGGCGGGGCAGCTGAGCTCCGTGCCCACCGCGGCACTGCCGGTCGTGGCCGCCCTGTGCGGCATGGCCGTGCCGGCGGCCGTCTACTTCGCCACCGTCGCCGTCGGCGGGGGCAGCCCGGACGGCTGGGCCGTGCCGATGGCCACCGACATCGCTTTCGCGCTCGCGGTACTCGCCGTCCTGAACACCCATCTGCCCACGGCCCTGCGGGCGTTCCTGCTGACGCTGGCCGTGGTGGACGACCTGGGCGCGATCCTGGTGATCGCCGTGTTCTTCTCCGGCGGCCTGGAGCCGGCCGCCCTCGGCGGGGCCTGCGCGGGTCTCCTCCTGTTCGGGCTGCTGCAGCGTCTGCGGGTACGGGGCTGGTGGTGGTACGCACCGCTGGGGCTGGTGGTGTGGGGGCTGACGTACACGGGCGGCGTGCACGCGACGGTGGCGGGCGTGGCGATGGGGCTGCTGCTGCGCGCCCGTCCGGACCCGTCGAGGGGGGAGGTGCGGTCGCCCGGAGAGCGCGCCGAGCATCTGCTGCGGCCGTTCTCCGCCGGGGTCGCCGTGCCGTTGTTCGCGCTGTTCGCCGCCGGGGTCAGTGTCGCTCCGGACGTACTCGGCGACGTGTTCACGCAGCCCGAGACGCTGGGAGTGGTGCTGGGGCTGGTCGTCGGCAAGACGGTGGGCGTCCTGGGCGGGACCTGTCTGGCGGCCCGGTTCACCCGGGCCCGGCTGGACCCGGCCCTGGCCTGGGCCGACGTGGGCGCACTCGCGGTGCTGGCCGGGATCGGGTTCACCGTCGCGCTGCTCATCGGGGAGGCGTCCTTCACCGACCCGTCCGACACCGGGAGGGTGAAGGCGGCCGTGCTGGCCGGGTCCCTCCTGGCGGCGGCCGTCGCGGGAGGGCTGATCAAGCGCCGGAACGTCGTCTACCGGAGGATGTGGGAGGCGGAGCACGTCGACGCGGACGGCGACGGCATCCCCGACGTGTACCAGCGGGGCACGGACGTCCCGCCGCAGGATGACGACGGCAGTGGTGGTCCGCGAGGCCGGTGACCAGTAGCCGTGGGGAGGGCGGGAGAGGCGGGGCGGGGGCCTCGCCGCCCCTGCTGGCGCGCCGTGGCGTCGGGGAGCATTCTGGAAGACACGGCGGTACGGCGTACGGCGGCACAGTCGTCGGAGCCCGTCCCTCAGGGTGGTGAAGCCCTCAGGCGCGAGTGGGGCGGCGAGCCGTGGGCCCCGTCGGCTCCTGACCTCGGGGCGGCGGACGGCGGCGGGCCGTACACCGTTCGACCGCCGGAGGACGGCACCGGGCAGCGCCACCGGCCCGACGAAGGACGGCGACATGTTCAGCGTCAGTGAACGGCGGGCGTTGCGGTGACGTGGGCGGCGCGAGGTGTGCGAGTGCGCGAACGGGACCTCGTTCCTGGTCGAGGCCCATCGAGTGCGGGAGGCACTCGGGGTGGGCGGTCAGGAGACGGGGGGAGCGCGCAGGCACCTGGGGGGAGAGGGGCTGCTGCACAGCAGGGCCGACGCGTTCGGCGCCGCGTCCGGTCCGATCGGGCTGACGCACCGGGGCGTCGTCCGTGTCGAGGAAGCGGCGGACGGTTGAGCGGGGCGCGCCGCGTGGCGGTCATCGCGGGGGCAGGACACGGCTTCCCGGCCCGGCGCCGGCCGTGCCCGCCCCGGGCCGTCCCGTCGCGGCTCGCCCGCCGGACGGGGGAGCGGGGATGAGGCCCGAACGACGCGGCGGGCCTGGGGCCCCTGACCGTGCCGAGAGCTTCGGGGAAGGACTGCTGGGCATGGTCCTGGACCGGGCTCACGAGCTCCCGCCGCACCGGATCGGTCCGCTCGTCGCCGAGGCTCTGGCACGGCTGGGAGCCCGTGACCCGCAGATCCTGTTGCAGGACTACGGGCAGCGGATGCTGGTCCCCCTGTCCGGCGACGGCCTGCTGGGCGGCGCTCCCCAGTCGATCGACCGCTCGGAGGCCGGCCGGTGCTTCCTCGGCGCCCGCCCCGTGGATGTCGTGCGGCCCGACGGGGTACGCCTGCACCTGCCGCTGCTGGACGGTGGCGACCAGGTGGGGGTCCTGGCGGTCACTCTGGATGAGGCCGACGACGACGACCGCCGTCTGCTGCGAAGACTGGCGGGGCTCGCGGCCGACATGATGGTGACCAAGAACGGGTACACCGACCTGTTCTTCCGCACCAGGCGCAGTGAACCGATGAGCGTCGCCGCTGAGATCCAGTGGTCCCTGCTGCCACCGCTGGCGATGGTCATGCCACGCGTCGCCGTGGCGGGGATCCTGGAGCCGGCCTACGACGTCGCGGGTGACAGCTTCGACTACGCGCTCGACGGGGACACCTTGCACGTCGCCATGATCGACGCGATGGGACACGGCCTGGACGCGGCCACCATGGCCACCGTGGCCATCGGCGCCTACCGGCACGCTCGCCGGATCAGCATCGGCCTGTCCGAGATGTACCTCTTCATGGACCGGGCCGTCGCCGACCAGTTCGGCCCCGACCACTTCGTGACGGCGCAGATGATGCGGCTGGACACCTCCACCGGCAGACTCCAGTGGGTCAACGCGGGACACCCCGCGCCCATACTCGTACGACGGCACCGCGTCGTCAGCCGACTCGACAGCCCGACGACTCTCCCGGTCGGCTTCGGGGGAGCCGAGCCGAAGGTCAGCGAGCTGGTGCTGGAGGCTGAGGACCGCGTGCTGTGCTTCACCGACGGCCTGATCGAGGAGCACGAGAGCGGTCGGGAGCCGTTCGGGGAGGATCAGCTGATCGCCTGGGTCGACCGGCTGGACAGCACCGGCATGGGCGTCCGCGCGGTCACGCGGGCGCTGTCACACACCCTGAAACGGGCTCGGGGCGGCCGCACCACGGACGACGCCACACTCCTCATGGTCGAATGGCGCGGATGACACCGCCGCCCCGCACGGCGTCAGTGGGCCTGCCCGCCACCGGTGTCGATGAGGATCTGCTCCGCCCCCGTGACGTTGTCGGCACGCAGGGCCTGGGCGATGGCCGCCCGAGCCGCCTCCGGTGCCGCTCGGGGCGGCACGACGAGCAGCGAGAAGTGGTCCCGGTCGCCTCGCGTGATCAGGACCGTGTCGTCACCCACGGGGAAGGAGTCGAGGTGCACCACGCGGTCGTCGATGATCAGGCGGACCGGCAGCTCGTCCCAGGCGGCGGCGTCCAGGCCGACGCGGGTGATCGGGCCGAGGTGCGCGGCGAGGGCACTCACCAGGGCGGGCAGCTCCTCCGTGATGTCGCGGGAGCGCGGCCACCACGCTCCGTCGAGGATGCGGTCGCGGGCCTCCGTGGTCTCCAGGCGGAGCAGCGCGGTTCCGGGCCTGACCTCGTGGTGGACGGCGCTCGGCAGCCGACCGGTGTCGGGGAGCGGATGCGTGGGGGAGTCGGCCATGCTGTGATCCGCCCGTCTGGAGAATGCCGGCGCCTCGGAGGACCGGCTCGACCCCTCCCACGGTACTCCGCGACGCCCCGAGCAGATGCCCTGACGGGCCGGTTCCGCCGCGACGGCTGATCATCCGCTATGGACACTCCCGACGGAGCGGCCCGTCCGCCGGGAAGCAGGCCGTGCCCTTCAGGGCGGGTGGCCGGCGGACTGCACGGGTGTCGCCGAGCCCCGGAGAAGCACCGCGACGAGGACCGTCGGCGCAGGTCGGACGCCCGTGTGATCAAGCTGGGCACCGGTGATCCCCCACGCTCGGAGCGCAGGTTCGCTTCCCGTCGCCCGATCCATGCTGAAGGCCCGTGTCACGGGCCCGGGCCGTGCTTGTCGTGTGCGGTGGCTGCTGGTCGCCGCTGCCCCTCCGGGCCCTACGCGCGGGGGCTGCCCGGGTGACGGCCGCACGCGCGGCCCGTCGTCGGTGCTTCCGGCGGACCCGTCTGGCGCCGCGGTCGCCAATGCGCGGGCCGGGGCGGCCGCGGTAGCCGCGCCGGAGGGGGCGAGCCGGGACTCGTCGCTCGCGGGTGCAGGGCCGCTGTCGGGCATCGGGTGGTGCGGGCCCCGAGCGGTGGCCCGTTCCCGTGAGCGGGATGCGACGCGCGTACCCGCTCGCACCCGCGGGCGGCCTCGCCGGTTACGGTGCACGATGCCCGTCAGGGAGGTGTCGCCGCCCGTGTCCGCCGTGTTCACCGCCGACTTCGCGTCGGCCGCTCAGTGGGTCGCCGGCCGGTCGTGGGCGTATCCCGGCGGGGGGCCGGTCAATCCCGGGGACGGGAAGCTGGACCATCTCGTCGACGACCCGTTCTTCTGCAGGAGCGGGGCGTTCCGTGCGGCGCTCCGGCCGGACGGGCTGTGGAACACCGGGCTGTTGACCACCGAGGGCAGCCGCGAGGGCTTCATGGTGCGCACCGGGGACGTGCTGGAGGCCCGGGTGCGGCTGGCCAGGGCGCCGGGGGCGTGGCCGGCGATCTGGACGTGGCGGGACGGCGGCCAGGAGATCGACGTGTTCGAGTACCACCCGGACAATCCGGAGGTCCTGGAGCTGTCCAACCACGTGCACGGGGGCTGCCACTACCACCGGGACCCGTCCGTCGCCCCCGGGGCGTGGGTGGACCTGCGTGTCGCCTTCGGTGACCGGTCGGTGGTGTGGTGGGTGAACGGGCGGCGGGTCTTCGCGGACGGTACGGGGGTGGGCAGGGGCTGGTGCGCCTACCTCATCGTGAACCTGTCGGTGTCGGCCGGACGGCACCACCGTCCGCCGGAGGCCGGTGTGACGGACATGTCGTTCCGGGTGGGGCGCCTGCGGGTGCACCGCGCCGCGGGCTGATGCGCCCCCGGCCTGTGCCGCCGTGTACGGGACGTCGTCCGGTGGGACGGGGGCGGGCCGGGAGGCAGGGTCCGGGAGGGGTGCGCCGGCCGGGATTCCCGTACCGGGCGTCGCGTACCCCTGGCACGGCCGGCCTCCTACCCCCGCTGCACAGGTGCTCGACGGGTGTGCCGGGCCGCGCTGCCGCACTGCGTGCACAGGTCCCGAAAGACCGTCGCACCGCGGTCGCCGCCTGACTGGAGGGCTACGCCCCGTCGTGCTCCGGGCACCCCGAAGGGCACAGACGAAGCGCTCGGCCGAAGGGCGTCCCGGGGAGGCCGACCGCTGGGCCGGTCCTCTGGCGCCGGTGTGGCGGCCGACCGTGTGGGCGTCCGTCCGGCTTCAGGTGCCCGCCGTCGCGGGTCGACCAGGTGTCACCGCGCCGAGGGCGGGCACCAGGTCGGCAGGGCCGGCGCCGCCTGCCCCGAGTGCGCCGCCCGCGGAGGCGCCGCCGACGCGGAGCCGGCCGAACAGCGCGGCGACCGCCGCCGAGGCGACGGCGCGGGGCACGGCCACCGGGCACCGGGACCGGCCTGATAGCTTCGACACGACTGTAGAAGTCGTGGCCCGGGCCGGGTCCTCCCGAACCGGGCCGCACGAACAAGGAGTTCGCATGGCCCTGTGGGACCGCCTCAAGGAGTCCGCGTCGACGATGCAGACCCAGCTCATGGCGAAGAAGAACGAACTCACCAGCGGTGCCTTCCGCGACGCCTCCATGGCGATGTGCGCACTCGTCGCCGCCGCCGACGGCACCGTCGACCCCAGCGAACGCCAGCGCGTGGCCCAGCTCATCGCCACCAACGACGTCCTGCGCAACTTCCCCTCCGACGACCTGCACCGCCGCTTCGAGGACAACCTGAACAAGCTGACGGCCGACTTCGCCCTGGGCAAGGTCAGCGTCCTGCAGGAGATCGCCAAGGCCGGGAAGAAGCCCGCCGAGGGCCGCGCCGTGATCCAGATCGGCATCGTCATCGGCGGCGCCGACGGCGACTTCGACAAGGCGGAGCAGGCCGTCGTCCGCGAGGCCTGCCACACCCTCGGCCTGCCGCCCCACGAGTTCGACCTGTAAGCGCGGACGGGCAGAGCCACGAGACGAAGGGCAGTACGCACATGGAGATCTCCGGCATCATCACCGCCATCATCTTCGGCGCGATCATCGGCGCCCTCGGCCGGCTCGTCCTGCCTGGACGGCAGAACATCGGCTGGCTGTGGACCGTCGGCGTGGGCATCGCCGCCGCCCTCGTCGGCACCGCCCTCGCCGCGGCACTGGGCGTCGCCGACACCAGGGGCGTCGACTGGATCGAATGGGTCATCCAGATCGGCCTCGCCGCCCTGGGCGTGACCGCGCTGGAGCGCCTGCGCTCCCGCTCCTGACACCCGCACAGATCGCCTGATCCGGCCGTGATCCGGCCGCCGGTGACTGCTCCGGCCCGCCAGGGGCAGCTCCGGCCCGCCGGGGGCAGCTCCGGCCCGCCGGGGGCGGCTCCAGCCCGCCGGTGCTGCTCCGGCCCGTCAGGTGTTCTCTCGCTCGGCGAGGGTGTGGGCGACGAGGGCGTTGGCGTGGCCGTGACCGAGGCCGTGCGCGGTCTTCAGCCAGGAGACCAGCTCCATGTGCCTGGTCAGCGGAGAGGAGCGGATGAGCTCCTTCCACGCGGAGATCGGGCGGCCGTACTTCTTCTCGATGGAGGGGAAGTAGCTCGCAGGGCCCTTCACTGTGCCGGTCATCGCGTTCCTGCTTCCTGTGGGTGAGACGGGGTGATGTCGGGTGGTGGTCGCCTGAGTGGCCGGACGACGAGAAGGCGTCCGGCGGGGTCAGGTGGGGCTGGTGGGTGGTGCTGGTCTTCTGACCGCCGGAGGAGGGCGGATCCATCGCCCTCGCGGTGTGTTCTGCGTCACTTCCCGCGGGGGCTTGCTGCTGCACCTCCGGCCCGGGTGGGCGGGGCCGCCGTGGCATCGCCCCTGCGCGGGCCGACGGTGGGCGGCGCGGGTGGCTCGGGGTCGCCCTCGGTGAGCGGGCGTAAATCCGTACGAATCCGCGCGCGCATGAGGAAGACTCCGTGCGACCGATGACTTCCGCCAAGCGTGCCGGTCCACCACGGTGTCACCACCCCACCGACCGCGCCCACGGCCCTTGGCTGCGAGGCGACCGCGACCAAGAACCCCAGCGAGGTACCCCCATGACGACGGCGATCCACGAACGACCGGCCGGGAAGACGGGCCGCACACCGCCCGTCGTACGGCTGCTGGTGCTGGCCACGTTCGTGGTCATCCTCAACGAGACCATCATGATCAACGCGATTCCGCGGCTGATGGACTCGCTGGACATCACCGAACAGTCGGCGCAGTGGGTGTCCACCGCGTTCATGCTCACCATGGCGGCGGTGATCCCGGTCACCGGCTGGTTCCTGCAGCGGGTCACCACCCGTCAGGCCTACGCGATAGCGATGGGCGTGTTCCTCGCGGGCACCGCCCTGTCGGCCGTCGCGCCCTCCTTCGAGGTGCTGCTGGTGGGCCGGACCGTGCAGGCCGCGGGGACCGCCGTGATGATGCCGCTGCTGATGACCACGCTGATGACCGTGGTGCCCGAGCACGACCGCGGCCGGGTGATGGGCAACGTCACCCTGGCCATCTCGGTGGCCCCCGCACTCGGGCCCGCCGTGTCCGGGCTGATCCTGCAGTTCGGTTCCTGGCGGTTGCTGTTCCTGGTGGTGCTGCCCATCGCCGCGCTGGTGACCGTCCTCGGCCTGCGCAAGATGGAGAACATCGGCGAACCGCAGGTGAGCTCCATCGACTGGTTCAGCGTCGGCGTCGCGGCACTCGGCTTCGGCGGGCTGGTGTACGGCCTCAGTCTGTTCGGCGAGGGAGGCGGAGCGGTCGCCACCGGGGCCGGGATCACGGCCGCCGGGCTCGCGGCCATCGGCCTGTTCGCGGTCCGGCAGCTGAAGCTCCAGCGCGGCGGCGCCCCGCTGATGGACCTGCGTGCCCTGAAGCACCGCACCTTCACCCTGTCGCTGGTCCTCATGTCCGTCGGGTTCCTGTCGATGCTCGGCGCGATGATCCTGCTGCCGCTGTACCTGCAGAACCTGCGCGGACTGAGCCCCCTGGAAACCGGGCTGCTGGTGATGCCGGGCGGTCTGATCATGGGCCTGCTGGGTCCGACGATCGGTAAGGCGTTCGACCGGTTCGGCAGCCGGCCGCTGGTGCTGCCGGGTTCCATCGGCATGGCGCTCGCCCTCTTCGGGCTGACGCAGGTCTCGCTGACCATGCCGTACTGGGTGGTCCTCGGGATGCACGTGCTGCTGATGGTCAGCCTCGCGGCGACGTTCACCCCGTGCTTCACTCTCGGCATGGGGGGCCTTCCGCCGCACCTGTACTCGCACGGCAGCTCGATGCTGGGCACGCTCCAGCAGGTCGCCGCGGCGTTCGGCACGGCGCTCGTGGTGACCGTGATGTCCGCGCGCACCAGCGCGCTGGTCGCCGACGGCACAGCGGCCGTGCCCGCGCAGGTGAGCGGCATGAAGCTGGCCTTCGCGGTCGCGGCGGTCCTCGCCCTCGTGGCGGTCGCCGTCGCCGCGAAGCTGCCGAACCGCCTCGCGGCCGCGGACGCCCCGGAGCACGGGGGTGCCGACGCGGACCCGTCGGCCGGTGAGCCCTCTACGGGTGATACGGCCGCTGGTCCGACGGCCGGGGAACCCGCTGTGGGAGCAAGCACCGCGGACCTGTCGGGCGGTGACACCCCCGTGGGTGGGAGCGCCGCGGCCGACAGGGTCTGACCGGTAGCTGTGGGAGCGGTCCCGGCCGTCGCCGGACGCGGCGGCAGGGGCGCCTTGGACAGCGCCCCGCGGCCGCCGCCCGGCCGGTGGCGCCGGTCGCGCCCCCGGATCGCGTACTGCGTGGGCGAAGCCCCCCGACCGGGTCGGGGGGCTTCGCTCCCGGACGAGGGGCACGGGAGCCCCGCGGCGCCGGTCGAGGACCGCAGGGAGGGCCCGTACGGGGCCGGTTGCAGGCAGGAGCGCGCGGCGGCCCCCCGCAGGGCCGGCCGGCTGCGGCGGCTACTGCTGCTCTGCTGTTGCCGTTGCTGTTGCTGCGTCAGGCTCAGGCGGGGTTGCGGGACGGGGGCAGCGCAGGCTCGGTGCCCGGCGTGCCGTCGTTCTTCATGGCTGCGGCCTCGCTCTTGAGGATGCGCGCGGACCTGCCGAGGGCTCGGGCCATCTCCGGCAGCTTCGCGCTGCCGAAGAGCAGCACGGCGACGGCCAGCACGATGAGGATGTGGGAGACGCTGAAAGCACCCATGACGATCACCCTTTCGGACCGGGGCCGCCCGCGCAGGAAACCGGTGGCCCACCCGTCGGGATCGTATCCGCCGCCTCCGGGGGCGGAGTCAGGAAGGCGTGAAGGAACTTTCTGCGGGCACCGTGGGTCTGTCACCCCGTTGTAGCTTGTGCACACCTGTGGACCGACCGCGTCCACCGCCCCGCAGGAGCCCTCCGTCCGTGAACACCTCTTCCTCGACGCTCGCGCTCGGCCCGAGCTGGCTGGACCCCGACTTCCTGGTCAACGAGTTCGGTCTCTACGGCGTCCTCGCGATCGTCTTCGCCGAATCCGGCCTGCTCATCGGGTTCTTCCTGCCCGGTGACTCGCTGCTGTTCACCACGGGTCTGCTGGTCACCACCGGCGTCCTCGACACCCCGCTGTGGCTCACCTGCACCCTCATCGTGGTGGCGGCCGTCCTCGGCGACCAGGCCGGCTACATGTTCGGCCGCAAGGTGGGGCCGAGCATCTTCAACCGGCCGGACTCCCGCTTCTTCAAGCAGGAGAACGTCCAGAAGGCGCACGAGTTCTTCGAGAAGCACGGACCGAAGTCGCTGGTCCTCTGCCGGTTCGTGCCGATCGTCCGCACGTTCACGCCGATCGTCGCCGGCGTCAGCCGCATGGACTACCGCACCTTCGTCACGTACAACGTCGTCGGCGGTGTCCTGTGGGGCGTCGGCGTCACCTGCCTCGGCGCCTCCCTGGGCAGGATCGCCTTCGTGCGCCAGCACATCGAGGCGATCCTCATCGGCATCGTCCTGCTCTCCGTCGTCCCCGTGGCCATCGAGGTCCTCCGGGCACGGGCCGGCTCCCGGAAGGCCCCGGCCGACGAGGACGGCGGCCTCCAGGCGGCCGGCGTCACCGAAGCCGCCCCGGCGCGGCGCGGGCGGCACGCCCGGCGCTGAGCGTTGCCGACCGGCCGCCGGCGAGCGGATCCCCTCCTGCCCTGAGCGGCGACCGTCCCGCTGCCTCACGGGGCGGCCCGGGGCGCCCGAGCAGGCGCGACCAGCACATCCGGAGGGGCGTAACAGGCCAGGCGGTCAGAGGGGCTGGATCCGGGCGCGCAGGAGGCAGAACTCGTTGCCCTCCGGGTCCGCCAGTACGTGCCAGGACTCCGCGCCCGTCTGGCCGACGTCGACGGGGCGGGCGCCGGCCGCGAGCAGTCGCTGCAACTCGGCTTCCTGGCTTCGGTCCGTGGGGCTGACGTCGAGGTGCAGGGGGAGCTTCCCGGCCCGCGGAGTGTCGCTGGGGCTGAGCACGAGGACGGGTCGGGTGCCGCCGAAGCCGGTGTCGGGCGGTCTGATCTCGATGCTGCCGTCCTCCTCGCGGCCGAGTTCGACGTAGCCGAGGACCTCGCTCCAGAAGCCGGCGAGCCGCTCGGGGCCGGCGCAGTCGATGACCAGCTCACTGATGCGGCATGCCATGCCCGGCAGTGTACGCAGGGCAACTGCCGTGCGGGGGTGGGCACTCGCTCCGGTGGCGGCCGTCCTCGGCTGGTCCCGCTCCGGGGGGTGTGCCCCGCTCGACCGCCGCCGCGGGTGCGCCCGGCCGCAGCACACGCCCACGCGTCCGGCCGCACGACAGCGCGGCACGTCCGGCACACCCGGCATCAAGGTGAGACGGGGCCGAGGCCCGGGCGGGTTCACGCCCGCAGGGGCACCCCCGCCGCCTCCAGCAGTGCCGCGAGGTCTTCGGGGATCGGCATGGGGGTGTTCAGCCCGGCCCGGGTCCTGCCGGTGTTGCCGGTCGGGTAGGCGCCCGCCGCCGAACCCGGTCCGGCCACGGCCAGGCGCACGAGTTGGCCCAGCACCTCCAGCACATCGCGGTCGGCGACGGCGAGCCGCAGCATCACCGCGTGCGTACGGGTGTGTGGCCAGGGCCACGGCTGGGACAGGATGTGCGCGCGCTCAGCGGCCCGCCACCGTTCACCCCGCGGGCCCGGGCCGCGGGCGACGGCCATCTCGGCGGCGAAGACGGACCGCACGGGCGTGGGCATGGCGGTACGGCGCGGCACGGGTGACCTCCGGGACAGTAGATTCATCATTCTCTGAATTCAAGCATGCGTGTACTGTTGCGTCCATGCTGACCCTTGCCACCGATCTCGACGCCCTCACCCGCTTCGGCCGGGCCCTGGCCGATCCGATCCGCTGCCGCGTCCTGCTGGCGCTGCGCGAGGCGCCCGCGTACCCGTCCGACCTGGCCGACCGGCTCGGGATCTCCCGCACCCGGCTCTCCAACCAGCTGGCGTGCCTGCGGGACTGCGGCCTCGTCGTCACCGTCCCGGAAGGCCGCCGCACCCGCTACGAACTCGCCGACGCGCGCCTCGGCCACGCCCTCGACGACCTGCGCACCGCCGTGGTCGCCGTCGCCACCGACGTCACCTGCCCGGACGCCGACGAGAAGCACTGCTGCTGACCATGTCCGCGCAGACACCGCCCCCCGTCGACGCGTCCGCGGCCCGTCGTGACGCCCTGACCCGGCGCATACGCCTGCTGGTCGCCGCCACGATCGCCTACAACGCCGTCGAGGCCGTCGTCGCCCTCACCGCCGGGACGCTCGCCTCCTCGTCCGCCCTGATCGGCTTCGGACTCGACTCCGTCATCGAGGTGTCCTCCGCCGCCGCCGTCGCCTGGCAGTTCTCCGCCTCCGACCACGCCGCACGCCAGGCCCGCGAGCAGCGCGCCCTGCGGGTGATCGCGGTCTCCTTCTTCGCGCTCGCCGCGTACGTGGCCGTGGACGCCGTCCGCGCGCTCGCCGGCACCGCCGAAGCCGACCGTTCCGTCCCCGGCATCGTCCTCGCCGCGCTGTCGCTGGCGATCATGCCGTTCCTCTCCTTCGCCCAGCGCAGGGCCGGGCGGGCCCTGGGTTCCGCCAGCGCGGTGGCCGACTCCCGGCAGACCCTGCTGTGCACCTATCTGTCCGCCGTGCTCCTGGTCGGGCTGGTCCTCAACGCCGCTCTCGGCTGGTCCTGGGCCGACCCCCTGGCCGCTCTCGCCATCGCCGCGGTCGCCGCCAAGGAGGGCCGCGACGCCTGGCGCGGCGAGGGCTGCTGCACACCCGCCGGCCCCGCTGACCCGGGCCCGCAGGCCGCCCCGGCCGTGCCCTCCGCGCCGGGCGCCCCGCTCGCCGACGCGGGGCCCGGTACGGGCGGCTCCGGCTGCGCCTGCTGCGGCTGACGGCCGGGGCGGCGCTCCGGGGCGCCGTGGCCCCGGGCCGACCGCGCCCCGGCTGTCGGACGTGGATGAGAGGGTGCCGTCATGGAGGACGTACTGATCGACGTGCCGGAGGCACTGCAGGAGCACGCCGTGATAGCCCGGTTCCACCTGGGCGGTGACGGCTTCGGTGACTCCGGCCAGTGGCAGTCGGTCCTCGCGGCCGAGCGGTCGATGGACGCCGCGGTCGCTGCCGCCGGCGTCGGGGAGGTGGACGGCGACGAGTTCGGCGGCGGCGAAGTCGCGATCTACGCGTACGGCCCCGACGCGGACGCGCTGTACCGGGTGATGGAGCCGGAACTGCGCGCGCTCCCCTACCGCCCGGCCCACGTGGTGTTGCGCTACGGCGGCCCCGACGACGACGCCGCAGGGCACCGCATCGACCTCTGACGTCCGCAGGGGCGGGCGCCGGGCGTCGCCCGCCGTCGGGACCCCCGGCGACGGCGCGCCCGGCCGACGGCGCACCCGTCCGCAGGCGCGGCCCATCCGTCGTCCTGCGCGCATGCGAGCGTGCCGTCCGCCCCGGTGGGCTCCGGACCCGGTCCGGGAGTGGCGGCCGCGGTGGGGGGAGGGGTGCCGTGCCGCGCGGCCGGTCCGCCGCGGGCTCCGGCAGCAGGGGGACGGG
>NZ_MKXB01000152.1:0-483 GCF_001865245.1 Streptomyces sp. CC53
GGCGGCAGCCCGCCACGACACTCCCGCGCCGGCGCACATCGGCGGCACGCCACGCGCCCCGCCCTCGCGCTCCCGCTGCCGGCGCACGGCCAGCCCGTGCCGCGCGTCCCGCGAACGCGTGCGCGTGCGCGTCCCCAGCCCCCGGCCACCCCGCCCGGCCACCCACCCACGGCCGCTCCGACGGGCACGCCCGGCCCCGGCTTTCCGCGAGCGGCCTGCCGCACCGGCACGCACCCCGCCCGCCCGCGCTCATGCGCCGGCACCGGGCCGTGCCCGGATGCGCACCGCTCCTGGCGCCCACCTCGCTCTTGGCGCCGACACCGCCGCTTCCCCTCGTGCGGTCGCTCGGGCCGGTACGCCGGGCCTCGCGCCGCCGCCCTCCCAGGCACGCCGTGTCACGCCCTCCCCGCCTCACCGCCCCAGCGGGCACGCCCGGCCCCGCCTCGCCACCCGCTTCAGGTGCATCCCGCCGCACCGACACCC
>NZ_MKXB01000152.1:807-20370 GCF_001865245.1 Streptomyces sp. CC53
GGCTCATGTCGGATTCCCGCCAGCACCACGGGTGCCGCGTCACGGATGCTGGACAGCATGCACACCGACACCGAGCGCTGCGTGCGGGCCGTTCGCTCCAAGGACGCCCGCTTCGACGGCTGGTTCTTCACCGCCGTCCTCACCACCCGCATCTACTGCCGCCCCAGCTGCCCGGTCGTGCCCCCCAAGCCGCAGAACATGGTGTTCTACCCCAGTGCCGCCGCCTGCCAGCAGGCCGGCTTCCGTGCCTGCAAGCGCTGCCGGCCCGACACCAGTCCCGGCTCCCCGGAGTGGAACGCGCGCGCCGACACCGTGGCCCGCGCCATGCGCCTCATCAGGGACGGGATCGTCGACCGCGAGGGCGTGCCCGGCCTCGCCGCCCGGCTCGGCTACTCGACCCGGCAGATCGAACGCCAACTGCGCGCCGAGCTCGGTGCAGGCCCCCTCGCCCTGGCCCGCGCCCAGCGCGCCCAGACGGCCCGCGTGCTCATCGAGACCACCGACCTGCCGTTCGCGGACGTGGCGTTCGCCGCCGGCTTCTCCTCCGTCCGCACCTTCAACGAGACCGTACGGGAGGTCTTCGCCCTCGCCCCCGGCGAACTGCGCAGCCGCGCCGCCCGCAGCGCCGGCCCGGCCGGCAGGACCACCGTCCCCGGCACCATCAGCCTCCGCCTCCCCTACCGCACCCCGCTACACCCGTCCAACCTCTTCGGCCACCTCGCCGCGACGGCCGTCCCCGGTGTGGAGGAGTGGCTCCCGCGCGGCTCCGGCAGCGCCGACGGCGGACCCGCCGGCGCCTACCGGCGCACCCTGCGCCTCCCGTACGGGCACGGCATCGCCACGCTCGCCCCGCGCGACGGCCACATCGCCTGCCGCCTCGCCCTGACCGACCCCCGCGACCTCACCCACGCCATCAGCCGCTGCCGCTGGCTCCTCGACCTGGACGCCGACCCCGTCGCCGTCGACGAACAGCTGCGCACCGATCCGCTGCTCGCGCCCCTCGTCGACGCCGCCCCCGGCCGCCGGGTGCCCCGTACCGTCGATCCCGCCGAGTTCGCCGTCCGAGCCGTCCTCGGCCAGCAGGTGTCCACCGCCGCCGCCCGCACCCACGCCGGGCGCCTCGCCGCCGCCCACGGCACCCCCGTGGACGACCCGGAGGGCGGCCTGACCCGCCTGTTCCCCGCGCCCGAGGCACTGGCCGGGCTCGACCCGGACACCCTGGCCCTGCCGCGCGCCCGCCGCGCCACGCTCACCACCCTCACCGCAGCCCTCGCCGACGGCACCGTCACCCTCGGCCCGGACAGCGACTGGGACGAGGCCCGCGCCCGGCTCCGCGCGCTGCCCGGCTTCGGCCCCTGGACCGTCGAGGCCGTCGCGATGCGGGGCCTGGGCGACCCGGACGCCTTCCTCCCCACGGACCTCGGGGTGCGGAAGGCCGCCGCGGCCCTGGGACTGCCCGCCACGCCCGCCGCGCTCACCGCCCGCGCCGCCGCCTGGCGGCCCTGGCGCGCCTACGCCGTGCAGTACCTCTGGGCCACCGACAACCACCCGATCAACCGCCTGCCCGACTGAGGGAGCACGCCCGTGACACACCGCAGCCACACCGTCGTCGACAGCCCGTACGGCCCGCTGACCCTCGTCGCCACCGACGGCGCCCTCAGCGGGCTGTACATGACCGACCAGCGCCACCGCCCGCCGGAGGAGACCTTCGGGGAACCCGACCCCCGCCCCTTCCCCGAGGCCGCCCGCCAGCTCGACGCCTACTTCCGTCGCGACCTCACGGACTTCGACCTGCCCCTGCACCTGCACGGCACCCCGTTCCAGCGCGCCGTGTGGGAGCGGCTGCGGACGATCCCGTACGGCGAGACCCGCAGCTACGGGGAGCTCGCCGAGCAGCTCGGCAACCCGGCCGCCTCCCGCGCCGTCGGCCTCGCCAACGGCCGCAACCCCGTCGGCATCATCGTCCCGTGCCACCGCGTCGTCGGCGCCGACGGCGCCCTCACCGGCTACGGCGGCGGCCTGGACCGCAAGCGCCGCCTACTGGCCTTCGAAAGCAGCGCCCGAAACGAGCCGCAGGCCCTGTTCTAGCCCTTCGCCCGCCGGGACGCCGCGGCCTTCACCTCAGCGACGAATCCCTGCAGCACCTGCGACCGGTGATCCTCGGGAAGGCCGGCCAACGTCTCCCGCGCCATGTCGAGCCCTGAGTCGACATCCCCCGACGCGACCACGGACAGGGCGCGGTGCACCCCTGTGTGAGCGGCGTACCGGCCCAGGGACGCGGGCCTGAGCGCATCAGCCGTGTCCTGTTCCCGCTGCGACCGCTCGACGTCCCCGAGCCGTGCGTAGACGAGGGTCTTCGTCAGCGCGTAACCCCACCGGGGCATGGAGAACACGGACGCCTGCTCCCCCGTCTCGACGCTCGGAAAGATGTCGTCAGCTTCCCGGAGGGCCTCCGTAGCCGGGCCGGACAGGCCCCGCTTCCCGAACGCATGGGCGAGAGCGAGAAGCGCGCACAGCCGTCCGAGGGAGGGCTTCTCGGACAGCGCGAGTCCGTCGCCCGCCATGGCGATGACCGGCTCGGGTGCTGCGCCCTCGTAGACGAGGGCGAGGGCTCCCTGCCCCCGCGTCCACTGACGAAGTGAGCCGCTGCCACTGTGATCGGCAGCGGCCACAGCAGTCCGGTACCAGCGGGCCGAGGCGGTCGGGCCACCGAGGGACGCGGCCGTCATCCCCATGACGACGGACAGACGTCCTGCGGTCTCCCACAGGGCGGAGCCGCCGCCCCGGCTCAACCTCTCGCGGCTCCGACTCCTGCAACCGGATCGCCCGGAACTGCTCCCCGTCCAGCACCCCGCCGTCGTACGCGTACGCGACCAGTGGCGGACGACCCGGGCCGCGCACCCAGTCCACGGCGAGCAGCGCGCCCGGCTCCACGTCCAGGCCGATCTCCTCGCGCGTCTCCCGGCGCGCGGCCTCCCGCGGCGTCTCGCCGCCGTCCGACTCGACGGTGCCGCCCGGAAGGGTCCAGCCCTCCCGGTAGTTCGGCTCCACGATCAGGATCCGCCCGTCGGCGTCACGGAACAGGCAGGCGGCGCCGGCCAGCACCTTCGGCAGTCCGGCGATGTACGCGGTGTAGTCGGACGACGTCATCCCGCCAGCCTACCGGCCGGCACCGTCACGCCGGTGGCTCGTCGCCGCCCTGCCCCGTACGGGTGCGGGCGGCCCGGCGCAGCCGGTGGTGCCGGGACCCCGACTGCTCCGTCACCGCGTCCCCGACCATCGTCCGCACCACGTCGCCCAGCCCGTGCAGGGCGTGGTGCCGCGCGGGGCCCGCGCCCGGGTCCTCGCGCAGTTCCTTCACCAGCGCCCAGCAGAGCAGCAGCATCACCACCACGAACGGCAGTGCCACCAGGATCGTCGCCGTCTGGAGCGAGTCCAGGCCGCCCACGACCAGCAGCACCGCCGCCACCGACGCCATCAGCACGCCCCACACGACGACCAGCCACGTCGGCGGGTGCAGCGCGCCCCGGCTGGTGAGGGATCCCATCACGAGGGACGCCGAGTCGGCGCTCGTCACGAAGTACGTCATCACCAGCACCATCGCCACGAACGACGTGACCGCCCCCACGGGCAGCGCGTCCAGCATCGCGAACAGCGACGCCTCCGCCCCGTCCTGCACCGCCGCCGCCAGGTCGGCCTGTTCCGTCGCCTGCAGGCGCAGTGCCGAGCCGCCCATCACCGAGAACCAGACGACCGTGGCGCCGCTGGGCACCAGCAGCACTCCGATGAGGAACTCCCGGATCGTGCGGCCGTGCGAGATCCGTGCGATGAAGGTCCCCACGAACGGCGCCCACGACAGCCACCACGCCCAGTAGAAGATCGTCCACGCGCCCAGCCACTCCGGGTCGGAGAACGCCCCGGTGCGGGTCGCCATCGGCAGCAGGTTCTGCAGGTAGCCCCCGATCGACGCGGGGATCGAGTCCAGCACGTACACCGTCGGCCCCACCAGGAACACGTACACCATGAGGAGGGCCGCCAGGACGATGTTCAACGTCGACAGCCACTTCACGCCCCGGTGCAGGCCGGAGAACGCCGACACCACGAACGCCGCGGACAGCGACACGATGACGAGCAGTTCCGTCGTCAGGTCGGGCGTCACCCCGGCGGTGATGTCCAGGCCCTCCGCGACCTGCAGCGCTCCCAGGCCGAGGCTGGTCGCCGTGCCGAAGACCGTGGCGAACACCGCCAGCAGGTCGATCGCCCTGCCCTGCCACGACACCGCCCTGCGCGCCCCGATCAGCGGCACGAACGCGGCGCTCAGCCGGTTGCCCCGCCCCTTGCGGAAGCCCGCGTAGGCCAGCGCGAGACCGGCCACGCCGTAGATCGCCCAGGGCGTGAGGGTCCAGTGGAAGAACGAGTACTCCATGGCCGTGCGGGCCGCCTCGCCCGACTCGGCCCGCGCCCCGCTGGCCGGCGGCGGGTTCAGGTAGTGCGTCAGCGGCTCCCCGACCCCGTAGAACATCAGGCCGATGCCCATGCCCGCGCTGAACATCATCGCGATCCACGCGAGGTTGCCGAACTCCGGCTCCGAGTCGTCCCGGCCCAGCCGGATCCGCCCGAACCTGCTGAAGGCGATGAGCAGGCACAGCACCAGGAAGACGTCCGCGGCGACCACGAACAGCCACCCGAAGTTGTCCAGCACCCAGCCCAGTCCGGCGGACGATGCCTCGTCGAAGGACTCCTTGCCCAGCCAGGCCCACAGCACCACGGCGGCGACGGCGCCCACGCCGATGCCGACGACCTTGCGGTCGGGGCGCGCCTCCACCGGATGGCTGGCCGGTCCGCCGGGAGCCGGGGTCTCCGGAGGGGTTCGATCGAACGGTTCCGTACTCATGAGGCACCACTATGGTGCGAAAACTCGTCTTATCGGGGGGTGGCACGCCGTCTGACGGTATGGATAGGGTCACTCCTGGCGCGACTGCCTGTTCGATAGCAAGGGATGCAAGAGTGACGGACGGAGCAGTTACTGGAGCCGCACCGCGCGCACCGCACGTGCTGGTGGCGGCCGACAAGTTCAAAGGGTCCCTCACGGCCGTGCAGGTCGCGGAGCGGGTGCGGGCCGGTCTCGGCACTGTCGCCCCGGACGTGCGGGTCGAGACCCTGCCCGTGGCCGACGGCGGCGACGGCACGGTGGCGGCGGCCGTGGCGGCCGGGTTCGAGCGGCGCGAGGTCCGTGTGACCGGCCCCCTCGGCGAGCCCGTGACGGCGGCGTTCGCGCTGCGCGACGGCACCGCCGTCGTGGAGATGGCCGAGGCGTCGGGCCTGCAACTGCTGCCGGAGGGCGTCTTCGCGCCGCTGACCGCCACCACCTACGGCTCGGGCGAGCTGCTGCGGGCCGCGCTCGACGCCGGGGCCCGAAGGATCGTCTTCGGCGTCGGCGGCAGCGCCACCACCGACGGCGGTGCAGGCATGCTCGCCGCGCTCGGCGCGCGGTTCCTCGACGCGTCAGGGCAGCCCGTCGGCCCCGGCGGCGCCGCGCTGGCCGCCCTGGCGAGCGCCGACCTGTCGGGCCTCGACCCGCGGCTCGCCGACGCGGAGGTCGTCCTGGCGAGCGATGTCGACAACCCCCTCACCGGACCCAAGGGCGCACCCGCGGTGTTCGCCCCGCAGAAGGGCGCCACCCCCGAGGACGTGGCGGTGCTGGACGCCGCCCTCGTCCACTACGTGAAGGTCCTGGAGCAGGCCGTCGGACCCCGCGCGGCCGAAGCCGCCGTCTCGCCCGGCGCGGGCGGCGCGGGCGGCATCGGCTACGGCGCGCTCGTGGGGCTGGGCGCGGGCTTCCGCCCCGGCATCGAGCTGATGCTCGACATCCTCGGCTTCCACGCGGCCCTGGAGCGCGCCACGCTGGTGATCACCGGCGAGGGCTCCCTGGACGACCAGACCCTGCACGGGAAGGCCCCGGCGGGCGTCGCGGCGGCGGCCCGGGCGGCGGGCGTCGAGGTCGTGGCGGTCTGCGGCCGCCTCGCGCTCCCACCGGAGGCACTCGGACGCGCCGGGATCCGCCGCGCCTACCCGCTGCTGGCGCGCGAGCCCGACCCGGCGACGTGCATCGCGCAGGCCGGCCCCCTGCTGGAGCTGGTCGCCGCCGACATCGCCCGGGACTTCCTGGCCTGACGGACCGCCCGGGGGTTCCGTGCGTCGGCTCCGGCCGCGATGGCGCCCGTTGCGCCGGGGGGACCCCGTGTCCGGGTGTCGTACCCCGCGTACGACCCGCCCGGGGGCGTCGGCACACCGGGGTGGACCCCGCCCGGGTGGCGGCTCGCCCCGCCCGCGACCCGCGGCGCCCCGCCCTGCCGTCGGCCCGCCACCGCCCCGCGCCCACCGCTGCCCCGCCCGTGCCGACCGGGCGGGGCAGCGGCGTTCCGGGCGTGTGACCGGCGCGTAACACGGCGGTGCCATGATCCCGGCATGCATCCGGACACCGTGACCATCGAAGCGCTCACCGCCGAGCGCATCCGCGCCGGCGAGGGGGAGCTGGCCGCCCTCCTCCAGGACGCCGTGCACGACGGCGCCTCCGTCGGGTTCCTGCCGCCGCT
Organism: Streptomyces sp. CC53; assembly: GCF_001865245.1. GTDB lineage: Bacteria > Actinomycetota > Actinomycetes > Streptomycetales > Streptomycetaceae > Streptomyces. The sequence continues at coordinate 7,404 of NZ_MKXB01000152.1, forward strand.
CGCCGCGGCCGACGCCACGCACTGGTGGCGTGGCGCCGCCGAGGAGTCCGAGCGGGGCGCACGCACCGTGTGGGGCGCCCACGGGAGCGACGGGCGGGTCCTGGGCGTCGTGTCCCTCGTGCGGGCCGGCTCCGCGAACCAGCGGCACCGCGGCGACATATCCAAGCTGCTCGTCCACACCTCCGCCCGGGGTCGCGGCCTCGGCCGGCGGCTCCTCGCGACCGCCGAGGCGGCCGCCGCTGACTCCGGGCTGCGACTGCTCGTCCTCGACACGGAGACCGGCAGCGCCGCCGAGGGCCTGTACCGCTCCGCGGGGTGGACCAGGGCCGGGGTCATCCCCGGGTACGCGCAGGGCCCGGACGGCAGGCTGCTGGCCACCACCTACTACTACAAGGCACTGGGCTGAGCCGCCCGCCCCGGCGGGGGAGGGGCGGACACGCGGAGGGGCCCGGGTGCCGACCGGCACCCGGGCCCCTCCGCCGTACGTCGTCCGCCGCTACGGCAGCTGCGCCGCCCGCGCCGCCTCGCGGCTCTCGCGCCGGTTGTCGCGGAACGTGTTCACCCGCCGCGCCGTCGCGAACAGCGGGATCACCGCGCCCAGCACCACCTGGAGCGCGCAGCCGGTCTGCAGCAGCAGGTGGCCGCCGGGCGCGTCGAACGCCCAGGCCGCCAGCAGGCCCATCGCGCCGACGATCCAGCTGAGCATCGCCACCGCGAGGACGCCCCGCGGCTTCGGGTACTCGACCCGGCTCACCATCAGCCACGCCGTGCCGACGATCGCCAGCAGGGTGGGGATGAACGGCAGCTCCAGCAGGACGATGGAGACCACCGTCAGCGCCCCGAAGGGGCTCGGCATGCCCTGGAACATGCCGTCCTTCATGGTCACGACCGAGAACCTGGCCAAGCGCATGACCACGGCCAGCAGCACCACGATCGCCGCCACCGCGGAGACCCGCTGGTGCGCGTCGTCCGCGACCATCCCGTACACGAGCACGAAGTACGCAGGGGCCAGACCGAAGCTGATCAGGTCCGACAGGTTGTCGAGCTCGGCGCCCATGGGGGAGGAACGCAGCTTGCGCGCGACCAGACCGTCGAACAGGTCGAAGATCGCGGCGCACAGCATGAGGATCACGGCGGTCGCGGCGGAGTGCCGCGCCATGCCGGTCTCCTCGCTGCCCGTGAGGTGCGGGATGAGGATGCCGGTGGTGGTGAAGTACACCGCCATGAACCCGCACGTGGCGTTACCGAGCGTGAGGGTGTCCGCTATCGACAGGCGGAGCGACAGCGGCATCTCCTCCTGCTCGTCCGCGGTCTCCGCCTCGGCCTCCGCCACCCACTTGGCCTGGGTGCCAGGGTCAATCACGGTCAATGCGAGTCACCCCCGCGGTCGTGGCCTGGCCGACCTCGACGGCGACCTCGACACCCTCCGGCAGGTAGATGTCGACACGCGAGCCGAAGCGGATCAGGCCGATGCGGTCACCCTGCTCGACCTTGGCGCCCTGCGCCAGGTACGGCACGATGCGACGGGCGACCGCGCCGGCGATCTGCACCATCTCGATGTCGCCGAGCTCCGTGTCGAAGTGCCAGACGACGCGCTCGTTGTTCTCGCTCTCCTTGTTGAACGCCGGCACGAACCCGCCCGGGACGTGCTCCACCGACGTCACGGTGCCCGCCATCGGCGCGCGGTTGACGTGGACGTTCAGCGGGCTCATGAAGATCGCGACGCGGGTGCGCCCGTCCTTCCACGGCATGATGCTCTGCACCACGCCGTCGGCGGGGGAGATGACCCTGCCCTGAGCGATCTCGCGCTCGGGGTCGCGGAAGAACCACAGCATGCCGGCCGCAAGGGCGGTGGCCGGCACGGCGAGGGCCGCGGCGCGCCGGGAGCGGCGGGCACGGGCCAGGCTGACCGCCGCCGTGGCGACGGTCGGCAGGAGCCACGGCGATGCTCCGCGAGCGATACGGACGGGACCGCGAGATGCAGAGTGTGGGCTGTGGGGCATGGATGACCTTCGTAGCGGATGATGCCGCGCTCGGTACGGGGGGACGGCGGCTTTGCAGCGATGCTATCGGTTGCGGGCCGCAACTGGGCAAGCCAGAAGCCGAGTCGAGGGCCGGAAGAAGATGACTGGATGTGATCTTCTTCGCGGTGTTTTCCCCTCGAATGCTCCACAAACCCGACAATCAGCCCTGGACTCGATACTCTTCGAGCAGGCGCCGACCGATGATCATCTTCTGGATCTCGGCCGTACCCTCACCGATGAGCAGCATCGGCGCCTCGCGGTAGAGGCGCTCGATCTCGTACTCCTTGGAGAAGCCGTAACCGCCGTGGATGCGGAAGGCGTCCTCCACGACCTCCTTGCAGTACTCGGAGGCGAGGTATTTCGCCATCCCTGCTTCGAGGTCGTTTCGTTCCCCAGAGTCCTTTTTGCGAGCTGCGTTCACCATCATCGCATGAGCGGCCTCGACCTTGGTAGCCATCTCCGCCAGCTTGAACTGGATCGCCTGGTGCTGCGCGATCGGCTTGCCGAAGGTGTGGCGCTGCTGCGCGTAGCCGACACCGAGCTCGAAGGCACGCTGCGCGACGCCGCAGCCACGGGCCGCGACGTTGACGCGACCGACCTCGACGCCGTCCATCATCTGGTAGAAGCCGCGGCCGGTGACCCCGCCGAGCACGCGATTGGCCGGAATCCGCAGGCCGTCCATGATGAGCTCGGTCGTGTCGACCCCCTTGTAGCCCATCTTGTCGATCTTGCCGGGGATCGTCAGGCCGGGGCGGACCTCCCCGAAGCCGGGCTCCTTCTCGACCAGGAAGGTCGTCATCGACCGGTGCGGCGCCGTGCCCTCGGGGTGACCCTCGTCACTCCGCACCAGGACGGCCACCAGCGTGGACGTGCCGCCGTTCGTCAGCCACATCTTCTGGCCGTTCAGGACGTACTCGTCGCCGTCCTTCACCGCCTTCGACGTGATGGCCGACACGTCCGAGCCCAGGCCCGGCTCCGACATCGAGAACGCGCCGCGCACCTCGCCGGCCGCCATCCGCGGCAGGAACGTGTCCTTCTGCTCCTGCGTCCCGTGCTGCTTGAGCATGTACGCCACGATGAAGTGCGTGTTGATGATGCCCGACACGGACATCCAGCCGCGGGCGATCTCCTCCACGCACAGGGCGTACGTGAGGAGCGACTCACCCAGACCCCCGTACTCCTCGGGGATCATCAGGCCGAACAGGCCCAGCTCCTTCAGCCCGTCGACGATCTCCTGCGGGTACTCGTCGCGGTGCTCCAGCTCCGTCGCGACCGGGATGATCTCCTTGTCGACGAACTCCCGGACCGTGGAGACGATCTCCTGCTGGACCTCCGTGAGTCCGGGGGTCTGCGCGAGTCGGGCCATGACTACTTCTCCTGCTCCTTGAGCTGGGGGCGGCCGGGCTGCTCGCCGCCGCGCGCCTCGATGTACTCGGCCGTCGGGACCATCACCTTGCGGCGGAAGACGCACACGAGCGTGCCGTCCTGCTTGTAGCCCTTGGTCTCGACGTGGACGATGCCGCGGTCGCTCTTCGACCGGGACGGCGTCTTGCCGAGGACGGTCGTCTCGCCGTAGATCGTGTCGCCGTGGAAGGTCGGCGCGACATGGCGCAGCGACTCGATCTCCAGGTTGGCGATGGCCTTGCCCGACACGTCCGGCACGGACATGCCGAGCAGCAGCGAGTAGACGTAGTTGCCGACGACGACGTTCTTCTTGAAGTCCGTCGTGTTCTCCGCGTAGTTCACGTCCATGTGCAGCGGGTGGTGGTTCATCGTCAGCAGGCAGAAGAGGTGGTCGTCGTACTCGGTGACCGTCTTCCCGGGCCAGTGCTTGTAGACCGCGCCGACCTCGAACTCCTCGTAGGTGCGTCCGAACTGCATCTGCCTCACGCCTCCGGGGCTTCGAACTTAGAGGTGCGCCGCAGGCCGGCGGCGCGGCCCTTCCCGGCGATCACCAGGGCCATCTTGCGGCTCGCCTCGTCGATCATCTCGTCGCCGAGCATCGCCGAGCCCTTCTTGCCGCCCGCCTCGGACGTGCACCACTCGTACGCGTCCAGGATCAGCTCGGCGTGGTCGTAGTCCTCCTGCGAGGGCGAGAAGACCTCGTTGGCCGCGTCGACCTGGCCCGGGTGCAGCACCCACTTGCCGTCGAAGCCGAGCGCGGCGGCGCGGCCGGCGACCGCGCGGAAGCCGTCGACGTTCTTGATCTGCAGGTAGGGGCCGTCGATCGCCTGCAGGTCGTTGGCGCGGGCCGCCATGAGGATCTTCATCAGGATGTAGTGGTACGCGTCCGCCGGGTAGCCGGGCGGCTGCTCGCCCACGACCAGCGACTTCATGTTGATCGACGCCATGAAGTCGGCGGGGCCGAAGATGATCGTCTCGATCCGCGGGGACGCCTGAGCGATCGCGTTGACGTTGTTCAGTCCCTGCGCGTTCTCGATCTGCGCCTCGATGCCGATCCGGCCGACCTCGAAGCCCATCGTCTTCTCGATCTGCGTCAGCAGCAGGTCGAGCGCCACGACCTGCTCCGCGTTCTGCACCTTCGGCAGCATGATGCAGTCGAGGTTCTGGCCGGCGCCCTCGACGACCGTGACGACGTCCCGGTACGTCCAGTGGGTCGTCCAGTCGTTGACCCGCACGACCCGGGTCTTGCCCGTCCAGTCGCCCTCGTTGAGGAACTTCACGATGGTGTGGCGCGCCTCGGGCTTGGCGAGCGGTGCGCAGGCGTCCTCCAGGTCGAGGAACACCTGGTCGGCGGGCAGGCCCTGGGCCTTCTCCAGGAACCGCGGGTTCGAGCCGGGCACGGCCAGGCAGGAGCGGCGCGGACGCAGCCGGTTCACCGGCGACGGGGCCGTCGTCTCGGTCATGCGGGGACCTCCGTGTTTTCGAGAGGGTTGAGCTTGTTGGCTAGACGGATCTCGTCGACGATACGACCGATGATCTCCGTGATCCCGAAATCCTTCGGGGTGAAGACGGCGGCCACACCCGCCCGCCTCAGTTCTGCGGCGTCCGCGTTCGGGATGATCCCGCCGACGACGACCGGGATGTCGGCGGCGCCGGCCTCCCGCAGCCGGTGCAGCACGTCGGGCACCAGCTCGGCGTGCGACCCCGACAGGATGGACAGGCCCACGCAGTGCACGTCCTCCGCGAGCGCGGCGTCCACGATCTGCTCAGGGGTGAGCCGGATGCCCTGGTAGACCACCTCGAACCCGGCGTCCCGGGCCCGCACGGCGATCTGCTCGGCGCCGTTCGAGTGCCCGTCCAGGCCCGGCTTGCCCACCAGCAGCCGCAGCCGCCCCGCGCCCAGCTCGTCGGCCGTCCGGGCCACCTTGTCCCGGACGACCGCGAGCGGGGTGCCCGCCTCGGCCGCCACGGCGACCGGGGCGGACGAGACGCCCGTGGGCGCGCGGAACTCGCCGAAGACGTCCCGCAGCGCCCACGCCCACTCCCCGGTGGTCACCCCCGCACGGGCGCACTCCAGGGTCGCGGCGAACAGGTTCCCGTCCCCGGCGGCCGTCGCCTTGAGGGCGGCGAGGGCCTCCTGGGCGCGGGACTCGTCCCGGTTGTCGCGCCACTCGTGGAGCGCCGCGACGACCCGGGCCTCGTTCGCCGGGTCCACGGTCTGGATCGCCGTGTCCAGATCCGCGGTCAGCGGGTTGGGCTCGGTGGACTCGAAGCAGTTGACGCCGACGATCTTCTCCTCGCCGGCCTCGATCCGGGCGCGCCGCTCCGCGTGCGAGGCGACCAGCTGCGACTTCAGGTAGCCCGACTCGACGGCGGCCATCGCGCCGCCCATCTCCTGGATCCGCTCGATCTCCTCCAGGCACTCCGCCACGAGGGCGTCCACCTTGGCCTCGATCACGTGGGAGCCGGCGAAGATGTCGTCGTACTCCAGCAGGTCGCTCTCGTGGGCCAGCACCTGCTGGATGCGCAGCGACCACTGCTGGTCCCACGGCCGGGGCAGGCCGAGGGCCTCGTTCCACGCCGGGAGCTGCACGGCGCGGGCGCGGGCGTCCTTCGACAGCGTCACCGCCAGCATCTCCAGGACGATGCGCTGCACGTTGTTCTCCGGCTGCGCCTCGGTCAGCCCCAGCGAGTTGACCTGCACGCCGTAGCGGAACCGGCGCTGCTTGGGGTTCTCGATCCCGTACCGCTCCCGGGTGACCTTGTCCCAGATGCGGCCGAAGGCGCGCATCTTGCACATCTCCTCGATGAAGCGGACGCCCGCGTTCACGAAGAACGAGATGCGGGCGACCACGTCACCCTTGCGGTCCTCGGGGACCTGCCCCGAGGCGAACACCGCGTCCAGGACCGCGATGGCCGTGGACATGGCGTACGAGATCTCCTGGACCGGGGTGGCGCCAGCCTCCTGCAGGTGGTAGCTGCAGATGTTGATCGGGTTCCACTTCGGGATGTGGTTCACCGTGTAGGTGATCATGTCGGTGGTGAGGCGCAGGGACGGACCCGGCGGGAAGACGTGCGTCCCGCGCGACAGGTACTCCTTGACGATGTCGTTCTGCGTCGTCCCCTGGAGCTTGGAGATGGCGTCCTTGTCGAGACCTTGCTCCTCGGCCACCACCTGGTAGAGCGCCAGCAGCCACATGGCGGTGGCGTTGATGGTCATGGACGTGTTCATCTGCTCCAGGGGGATGTCCTGGAACAGCCGCCGCATGTCACCGAGGTGCGAGACCGGCACGCCGACCCGGCCGACCTCGCCGCGGGCGAGGACGTGGTCCGGGTCGTACCCCGTCTGCGTGGGCAGGTCGAACGCGACCGACAGGCCCGTCTGGCCCTTGGCGAGGTTCCGCCGGTAGAGCTCGTTGGACGCCTCGGCGGTCGAGTGGCCGGCGTACGTCCGCATGAGCCACGGCCGGTCCTTCTGACGCTCACTCATCGATGGGCCCTCAGACGTTCCGGAAGCGGTTGATGGCGTCGAGGTGCTTGACGCGCATCTCCTGGTCGCGCACGCCCAGGCCCTCCTCGGGGGCCAGGCACAGGACGCCGACCTTGCCCTGGTGGACGTTGCGGTGCACGTCGTGGGCGGCCTGGCCGGTGTCCTCCAGGGAGTACACCTTCGACAGCGTCGGGTGGATCTTGCCCTTGGCGATGAGGCGGTTGGCCTCCCACGCCTCGCGGTAGTTCGCGAAGTGCGAGCCGATGATCCGCTTCAGCGACATCCACAGGTAGCGGTTGTCGTACTCGTGCATGTAGCCCGAGGTCGAGGCGCAGGTGGTGATGGTGCCGCCCTTGCGGGTGACGTAGACGGAGGCGCCGAAGGTCTCGCGGCCCGGGTGTTCGAAGACGATGTCGATGTCCTCGCCGCCGGTGAACTCGCGGATGCGCTTGCCGAAGCGCTTCCACTCCTTCGGGTCCTGCGTGCGCTCGTCCTTCCAGAACTTGTAGCCCTCGGCGTTGCGGTCGATGATCGCCTCGGCGCCCATGGAGCGGCAGATCTCCGCCTTCTGCGGGCTGGAGACGACACAGATCGGGTTGGCGCCGCCGGCGAGGGCGAACTGGGTGGCGTAGGAGCCGAGGCCGCCCGAGGCGCCCCAGATCAGCACGTTGTCGCCCTGCTTCATCCCGGCGCCGTTGCGGGAGACCAGCTGGCGGTACGCAGTGGAGTTCACCAGGCCGGGCGCCGCCGCCTCCTCCCAGCTGAGGTGGTCCGGCTTGGGCATCAGCTGGTTCGACTTCACCAGGGCGATCTCGGCGAGGCCGCCGAAGTTGGTCTCGAAGCCCCAGATGCGCTGCTCCGGGTCGAGCATCGTGTCGTTGTGGCCCTCGGAGGACTCCAGCTCGACGGACAGGCAGTGCGCGACGACCTCGTCGCCGGGTCGCCAGGCGTTGACGCCCGGGCCGGTGCGCAGCACGACGCCCGCGAGGTCGGAGCCGATGATGTGGTACGGCAGGTCGTGGCGCTTGGCCAGGTCGGACGTGCGGCCGTAGCGCTCCAGGAAGCCGAAGGTCGACAGCGGCTCGAAGATCGACGTCCACACCGAGTTGTAGTTGACCGAGCTGGCCATGACGGCGACGAGGGCCTCGCCCGGGCCGAGCTCCGGCAGCGGGACGTTGTCGAGGTGGAGCGACTTGCGGGGGTCCTTGTCGCGGGTGGCGAGGCCGGCGAACATCTCGGTCTCGTCCTTGTGCACGGTGATCGCGCGGTACGACTCGGGGAGCGGCAGGTTGGCGAAGTCGGCGGACGTGGAGTCCGGCGACTGGATCGCGTCCAGGATTTCCTTCACGGTGGTGCCTCCGGCGAAGAGCAGGCGTCTGCGGAAGACGCTGGGGGAACGTCGAGGTGCTGCAGCTGTGGAGGTGTGCCGTCGGTTCGGCCGGGTGGTGCTTGGCGGCGCGGGGTGGTGCGCGGAAGTGCCTGTGACGCAGGCGTCCGGACGCGCGGCCCCGGGAAGGGCTGCGGGGACAACCGGCGTACGGGGGATCCCTGGACGCCGGCCGTCCGGACAACATCAACGTATGGCACGCCGTGCCAGGTGGCAAGACACTGCGTGCCAGCACTTTGTCTCAGCTGCGACCGGGGGCCCTCGGATGAGCGATGATCGATCGTTCGCACGGGAACGATTGCTCTGACCTGCGAAAACACTCAGAGGCGACCGCTCCCGGAAGGGGGAAGCGGTCGCCTCTGTGACCTAGATCGCGAACCGTTGGGGAGCCTCGCCGTACTCGCCGCCGGTGATGCCGGGAGTCGCCCGGCCGTCTCGGCGCCGCATCCACGGGCGAGACGGCGCCGACGACCGCCACGGTTCTCCTGCCCGCGACGCCCGTGACGCCCGCGGCCGCGGGCGAGGCCGGGGCCCAGCGGCCGGAGCTCAGGCGTCCGCGCCGTGGCCGAGGGCGCGCGTGATGGTGCGCATGACCTGGTCGAGCGGTGCGTCGGTACGCGCCACCGCCACCAGGACGCCGCCCTCGTCGGAGGCGTGCACCGCCGGGCCCTCCGCGCCCTGCACCGGTGCGGTCCGTCCCGCGCCGATGCCCGAGCCGAACGTCCTGCGCACGATCGCGAACGCGTGGTCCAGCTGGGTCTCCACGTCGCCCTTGCCGCCCGCCCGCAGCCAGCGGCGCAACACGTGGTTGTGCGCGGTGACCACCGCGGACGCCGCCACCTCCGCCAGCAGCGGGTCGTCGTTCCCGTCGTGGTGGTCGCGCTCGTCGAAGTGGCTCAGCAGGTAGCGGGTGAACAGCCGCTCGTAGCGGGCCACCGAGGCGATCTCGCGCTCCCGCAGCGTGGGCACCTCGCGGGTGAGGCGGTAGCGGGCCACGGACACCGCCGGGGAGGCGGCGTACATCTTCATGACCTCCTTGATGCCCCGGCACACCGTGTCCAGCGGGTGCTCGTGCGCCGGAGCGGCGTTGAGCACCGCCTCGGCCCGCATCAGCGTGTCGTCGTGGTCCGGGAAGATCGCCTCTTCCTTGGAACGGAAGTGCCGGAAGAAGGTCCGGCGGGCGACGCCCGCCGCCGCGGCGATCTCGTCGACCGTCGTCGCCTCGTACCCCTTGGTGGCGAACAGCTCCATGGCCGCCGCGGCCAGCTCGCGGCGCATCTTCAGCCGCTGCGCGGCGGCGCGGCTGCCCGCGGCGGTCTCCTGGGAGTCGGGCGCGGCGGTGGCACGGGGTGACTTCGCGGGCTGGGGCATGCCCCGAACGTACTGCATCGGGGCAGGTGGGCATGTCGGCGGGGGAGGGCCGCCCGAGCCTTCGAGCAGCCCGCCCCACGTCCCGTACGTGCTGCGGGGCCCCGCGGAGCCGCGGGCCCGGGGCGCTGCCGGCCCGCCCGCGGCGGCGGGGGAGGGGCCGGGCCCGCCGGAGTGCTCCGGAGGGCCGGCCCCATGCGCAGGGCCCCGCGAGGCGGCCGGACCCGACGGGTCAGCGCCGGGCATACTCACGGAAGCCGCGGCCCGTCTTGCGGCCCAGGCAGCCCGCCGCGACCAGGTGCTCCAGCAGCGGCGCCGGCGCCAGGCCCGGCTCGCGGAACTCGCGGTGCAGGACGCGCTCGATCGCCAGTGACACGTCCAGCCCGACGACGTCCAGCAGTTCGAACGGCCCCATCGGGTAGCCGCCGCCCAGCCGCATCGCCGCGTCGATGTCGTCGAGCGAGGCGTAGTGCTCCTGCACCATCTTGACCGCGTTGTTCAGGTACGGGAAGAGCAGCGCGTTCACGATGAAGCCGGCGCGGTCCCCGCAGTCGACCGGGTGCTTGCGGATCCTCGTGGTGACGGCGCGGACCGTGGCGTGCACGTCGTCGCCGGTGAGGACGGTGCGGACGATCTCGACCAGCTTCATCGCCGGCGCCGGGTTGAAGAAGTGCATGCCGATCACGTCCTGCGGCCGCGAGGTGGCGCGCGCGCAGGCGATGACGGGCAGGGACGACGTGGTGGTGGCGAGGACGGCGCCCGGCTTGCACACCTTGTCCAGGGCGGCGAACAACTGCCGCTTGACCTCCAGGTCCTCCGCGACCGCCTCCACCGCCAGGTCGACGTCCGCGAAGGCGTCCAGCGAGCCGGCGGGGGAGATCCGCGCCAGCGTCGCGTCCCGGGCGTCGGCCGTCATCCGGCCCTTGTCCACGGAGCGGGCCAGCGACTTCGCGATCCTGGCCTTCGCGGCCTCGGCCTTCTCCGGCGAGCGGGCCGCGAGCACGACGTCGTACCCGGCCTTGGCGAACACCTCCGCGATGCCCGACGCCATCGTCCCGGACCCGGCGACGCCCACGGACGACACCTGCCGCCCACCGTCCCCGCCCTCGCCGCCGCCCCGCGGGGTCAGCGCGTCCGGCACGACCGTGCCGCTGCCCGGCGCCTCGTACGTGTAGAAGCCGCGGCCCGCCTTCCGGCCGGTCAGCCCGGCCTCGCTGAGCTGCTTGAGGATCGGCGCGGGTGCGTGCAGCCGGTCCTGCGACTCGGCGTACATCGCCTCCAGGACCGTGCGGGCGGTGTCGACGCCGACCAGGTCGAGGAGCGCCAGCGGCCCCATCGGCAGGCCGCAGCCCAGCCGCATCGCCGCGTCGATGTCCTCCCGCGACGCGTACCGGGACTCGTACATGGCGGCGGCCTGGTTGAGGTAGCCGAAGAGCAGGCCGTCCGCGACGAAGCCGGGCCGGTCGCCCACGGCGACGGGCTCCTTGCCGAGGGCGAGCGCCAGGTCCGTGACGCTCGCCACCGCCTGCGGGGCCGTCAGCACGGACGACACGACCTCGACCAGCTTCATCGCCGGCGCCGGGTTGAAGAAGTGCATCCCCAGCACCCGCTCCGGGTGCGCCGAGTCGGCGGCCAGCCGGGTCACCGACAGCGCGTTGGTGCCCGTCGCGATGATCGCCTCCGGCCGCAGGATCCCGTCCAGCTCGCTGATCACCTGGTGCTTCAGCTCGTACGACTCGGGGACCACCTCGATGACCAGGTCGGCGTCGGCCGCCGCCTGGAGGTCGGTGAACGTCCGGAACCGGGCGAGGACGTCGCGCCGCTCCTCCTCGCTGATCCGCCCCCGGGCCACGGACCTGGCCGTGGCGGCCTCCAGGGCGGTGACCGCGCTGCGGGCGGCGGTCTCACTGGTGTCGATGCCGATGACCTCGCGGCCGGCGCGGGCCAGGACCTCGGCGATACCGCCGCCCATGGTGCCGAGGCCGACGACGGCGATGGTGGAGAGAGGGGTGTCCATCACGGGACTCCAGGGATGAGTGACGACTGGTGGGAGGAGGCGCGCGGACGCCGCGGCTCGCACACGCACAGGCGTGGCGGAAAGGGCGGGAGTGCCGCGCGCGACCGGCGCTGAGCACACGCGTCGCGCGGTGGAAGGGCCGACGGACTCTGTCCCGGAGTCACATCGTGAGAGGTGCTGAACCGACTGGCACCCCGGGCGGCTGCGTCACCAGGCCGCCCGGAGGGGCGCGGGGCGGAACCCCGCTGTGCGGGGGGTGTGCCCCGCTCACCTGAGATTAACCGGCGGGTAATGAGCGCGCCAGTCCCCGTGCGCTGTGATCTGGATCGCGGTGGCCGCGTCTCGCTACGCTGCCCGCCATGAACGCCGACGAGGCCGAGTGGGGTTCGCTGACGGACCGGCTGGCGGACGAGGCCGGCGCGGCCGGGGACGCCGCCGCCTACGAGCGGCTCGCCGCGACCGGCGACCCCGAGGACCTGGCCGCCGTGCTCACCGCCCCGGGCCGGCCGCTGTGGGCCCGGGAGCTCGCGGCGTTCCGGCTCGGCCTCGCCGGCGACCGGCGGGCCTTCGAGGCGCTGGTGCTGCTCCTGAACCACCGGGACGCGGAACGCTGCGTCTCCGCGGCGTACGCCCTCGTCCGGCTCGGGGACCCCCGCACCGCGCGGGCGGCCGCGGCCCTCGCCACCAACGAACTGCGGGTGGCCTACGCCCTGGTCCCGGTCCGGCTGCTGGCGGCGCTGAGGGCCCCGGAGTCCGTGCCCGCGCTGATCACCGCCCTGCGGCGGCGCCTCGCCCCGGGCGACCCCCACTGGAGGGTGGGCGTCGCCTGTGCCGAGGGCCTGGGGGCCCTCGCCGACCCGCGGGCCCGCCCCGTGCTGGAGGCCGCGGTGCCGCACCCCCGCCTCGGCGCCGCGGCGAGGGCCGCCCTGGGGAGGATGCCGACGTGACCGCAGTGCCCCGCACCGCCACGGCGGTACGCGGGCACACCCCGCACCCGCGCGGGAGCAGACTCTGCGCGAGGCAGCCGGGCGCGGCGTGACGGGCCTGGCGCGACAGGGTGAGGCCGCGGAGGCACGGGGCCGGAGGGGCGCGCAGCGACGGCCCGGCGCACGAAGAGCCCTGTGAAGCGCGCGAAGAGGCCGGGCCGGGCGCGACGCAGCCGGCCCGGAGCGGCCCGTTCGGGCGGGGCGGCGGGTGAGGTGGACGGGGCCCGGTCGGCGCGGCGCGGCGTGGCGGGGCGAGGCGGGGCCGGGAGCCGCGGGCCCCGGGGCCTCCGT
>NZ_MKXB01000153.1 GCF_001865245.1 Streptomyces sp. CC53
GGCGGCCCGCACGTCCGCTACGTCTTGAACGAGAACCCCATGAGTTTCTGATCAATAGGGCTTATTACGGAACGCCCTCGCTGCTCGAGAGCAGCGAGGGCGGACACACACCAGGCATGCGTCGAGGCTAGCCCCACGACCACTTCTGCTCGTTGGGCACGCTGCTCGAGCAGGTCCACAGAGTGACCCATACCCCGTTGGCCTGCGCGCCACCGTAGTTGGTCAGGCACTTGTCGCGAGCGTGCGTGGGCCGGATGGTGGTGTGGGTTCCCCGGACCTGGTCGAAGTCCTGAACGGGAGATCCCGTGCACGTCCAGAGGGTCAGCACGGTGCCATTGGCGTAGCTGTTGCCGCGCGGCGTCAGGCACTTGCCGCTCACACTGTGCACGAGGGCGTCGCCCCTCCAGCGCCACAACATGAGGTCGTTGGGGTTGCACTTCCACAGGGTGACTACTGTGCCGTTGGCGGTGCTGTTGCCCTCAGGTGTGGCACAGAAGTTGTAAGCCCCCGGCGCATCGTTGATAAGCGCCCACCCGTCGTAATCCGCGTGAGCAGGCGTCGAAGTGATGAAAAGGGTGGCGAAGAACGCCGCACAGATTGCTGCGGCTCTACGGACGATATTGATGATTTCCCCCTAATGATCTTGATCAGATGGAGACTGTAACCCACAGCAGGCTGCGGACCGATTGCATGATCACGCCCACACTCCCCCTGTACGCCTGCGCGCTTCGTTCCCCCTCGCCGATACACCTGGGCGGCCGCTGCGCACAAGCACAACGTGTTGCGGGACCTGGCAGTCACACGTACTCACCCGGCTGTGGACGCGGGCGACGGCGTGACGACACCGGATCGCTGCAGTCGCGGCGCGCCCTCCATCATGTCGGTTTCCCTTGCTGCTGCAACTGACCGGAAATTGGATTTCCGGTCCGGCATGAGCTCATCGGAAACCGGCTGACGCTGCGGACGATTTGGCCGCCGGCCTTGAATTCGCCAGGTCAAGGCGGCATCCCTCCGGCCGCACACCGCGGCGGCCGCAGGGGCGAGCCGATCTGACGCCCAACCAGCCCCCGCAAGTGCGGCAAGCGCGGCGTCCTACCCCGCCGATCCGCTGGTGGTGGGTGGCACTGGCAGTCGTGGCCGAGGGGGCCGCGGTGTGGGTCACCGCGGTTCAGCTGCGGCCCCAGGGCGTTGGTCAGGCCTTTTCAGTCCCAGGTGACAAGGGTCCGTGTAGA
>NZ_MKXB01000154.1 GCF_001865245.1 Streptomyces sp. CC53
CAGCTGTGCGAGCTCGTCCGCGGCTACAAGACCAGCGACGAGACCCTCGCCACCGCCGTACGGGACCACCTGCCCGGCCCGCGCCCGCCCGGCACCTCCAAGGCCGCCGCCGCGGCCGCCGCCCGGCTGGAGCGCCTGCTCGACCACGCCCAGGGACGGGCCACCCGCCCACCGCGAGGCGCGGACCTCCCGCCGGGAGCTGCCGGCGCCTGCCCCGCGCACACCCGGGACGGCGGGGAGACGCAGCACGGGCCGCCCGGTGCCCCGCAGGACGGACTGCGGTCGATGCTGGCCGTGGCGGCCGTGAGCACGACCGTCGCCGCGCTGCCCCGCGCGGTCGCCCGCTGCGCCGACGCCGGGCTGTGGGATGCCGCCGCCGACGACGCGCTGCGCCCCGTGCTGGTCGCCGAGCTGCTGCGGGTCACCGCCCCCTCCCCGGTGCTGCCCCGGGTGGCCGCGGCGGACGCCACCGTCGCCGGCTGCCCGGTACGGGCCGGGGACCGGCTCGTCCTCGTCGCCCGGCACGCCGTGGGAGCCCACCGCGACGAACCCGACCCGTACCGGCCGGCACCGCCCGGGGTGGCGCAGCTCGTGTTCGGCGCGGGACCGCACGCCTGCCCGGGGGCACGGCTCGCCCGGGCGCAGCTCGACGACCTGCTGGCGGCGCTCGCCCCCCACCGGCCGCGCGTCGCGGCGGCGCGCGTCGACCGCCGGGCAGCGCTGCCGGGCTGGCGGTTGCTCACCGTCCGCGCGGACGGCGCTCGGGGGGAGGGCCGGTGACCACGATCGCCGTCACCGGGGCCAGCGGCTTCTGCGGGTCGCACGTCGCGCGCACCGCCGCCGCCCGCGGCGCGCGCGTGCTGTGCGTGGGCCGGCGCCCCGGCCCGGTGGGGGAGCACGTTCCGTGGGACGCGGCGGCCGACGTGCCGGACCTGGCGGACGCGGACCTCGTCGTGCACTGCGCGGCGGCGGTCGGCGACCCGGTCCCGGGATCGCCCGCGGAGGCGGTCATGCGCGCGGTGAACGTCGACGGGACGGCGCGGCTGCTGGCGGCCGCCGCCGGCCGCCCCGTCGTGTGGGTGAGCAGCGCCAGCGTGTACGCCCCCCTCCCGGTGCGCTCGCCGATCACCGAGGACCACCCGGTGCACGGCCAGCTGAACGCGTACGGCAGGACGAAGGCGGCGGGGGAGGCGCTGGCCCTCGCCGCCGGGGCGGTGGTCCTGCGGCCCCGCGCGGTGTACGGCGCGGGGGACCCGCACCTGGTGCCGCGGCTGCTGGCCCGCGTGCGGCGCGGTCTGCTCCTGCTGCCGGGCGGCGACGTGGAGCTCAGCCTGACCGCGGTGGAGAACCTGGCCGACGCCTGCCTCGCTGCCGCCGACTGGCCGCCCGGCGCCTACAACGTCGCCGACGCCGAACCGTACCGCCGCGACGGGACCGTGGCGGCGGTGCTGCGGGCCCACGGCGTGCCGGCGCGGATCGGCCGCATCCCGCGGGGCGCCGCGCACGCGGCGGCGGCAGCCGCCGAGGCGGTGTGCCGGCTGCGGCGCTCCGCCGAGCCGCCGCTGACCCGGTACGCCGTCGACCAGCTGGCCCGCACCGTCGTCCTGGACACGGCCAGGGCCCGGCGGCAGGGCTGGACGCCCCGGCGCGTCCTGTCCGACCACCTCGCGGACGTGGCGGCCGCCACCGCGCCCGGGGGGCGGGCACGGGCCGGGTGACCGGCGGTGCGGCCGTCCGACGGCCGGCCCCTGCGGACCCGCCGGGGCGCCACGGGCCGGGTGCGGCCCCGCGGTCCCGGTCGTGGCCGTGTGCCGTGTGGATCCTCGCTCGCGGGCCCGAGTGGCCCGCCGTCCGACGTCGTTCGTCGGGCGCCGCCGTCAGGGCCCCGGGCCGACGCTGCGCCGCCGTCCGGGCACGGTCGCGTGCCGCCGTGCCGGCCCGTCCAGCGCCTCCGTGTGTGGGTCCGCACCCGGGGCAGGGCAGCGCCCCGCCGCCGGTGCGGCCCCCGGGGGCGCCGCGGGACGCCCGTCGCGGCCGCCCGGCCGCTCAGCGGCCCCCGAACCGCTGCTCGAACGCGGCGAAGGCCGCTTCCTGGCGCCACTGCACCGCAGCCTTCCTGCTGTCGGCGAGCAGCGCGCGGCACGCGGCACCGGGCCTCTCCAGGCCCGGCCGGGCGCCGCGGCAGGCCTCGACCGGTACGTACCCCCGCGCCGTCGGGTTGCCGCGCCACAGGCTGCGGCCGGGCAGGAACGCGTACTCCAGCGAAGCGCGGGCAAGGTCCTTCAGCTCGCGGTAGCGCAGCCCGTAGGTGGCGGACGCGTACTGGTACTCGTGGCTGATGTCCGTCCGGGACACCCCCGGGTCGTCGGTCGCGAGCACGACGGGGACGCCGTGTGCGCGGTACGCCGCGAACGGGTGGTCGGCGCCCTTCACGCCGAGGATCTGCGCGTTGCTCGTGAAGGGCACCTCGACGGCCACCTCGTCGCGTGCCATCCGCCGGGCGAGGTCCTGCCAGTCGTCCTCGTGGACGAGGTCGACGCCGTGGCCGATGCGCTCGGCGTGCGCGGTGCCGACGGCTTCGCCGATGTGGAACGTCAGGTGCTCGGGCTTCACCAGGCCGGGCCACAGCTCGCCCGCGTGCAGCGTGATGTGGGCGTCCGGGTACTGGCGGTGCAGATAGTCCAGCATGCGCATGTGGAGGCGGTAGTCCCGCAGCGAGATCTCGCCGTCCTCCGGCTGCACGAGGTTGACGGCCACGAACCGGTCGTCGCGGGAGGCGAGCCGCAGTCCGAGGGCCATCTGCGTGAACACCCGCTCCGGTGCGCTGTTGCGGGAGACCTGGGAGATCCAGCGCACCAGCAGCCGGCAGCCCGGCGCGGGGTCGTCCGTGCCGCAGCGGGCGGTGTCGCGGAACTCGGCGAGCGCGGCGTCCGCCTCCTGGCGGGCCTCGGCCACCAGCCCGTCGAGGCCGCCGTCCGCCAGCAGCCTGCGGTGCATCCGGTCGAGGTCGGCGTCCCAGCCGGCCTTCGCGGCCAGCTCCCTGGCGCCCTGGGAGGCCGGGGTGGTCATGGTCTCCAGGTAGAACTGGTTCTGCCGGACGACGGAGTCGGCCACCTCGGCGAGGATCTTCCCGGGGTGGCGCCAGGTCACCTCGCCGAACTTGCCGAACGTGGCGAAGAAGTGGTCGTGCCCGGACTCCCCGGCCGGGAAGTCCTGCATGGACCAGGCGCGCAGCAGCGCGTCGTGGAAGGCCCGGTCGGTGCGCGCGTCGGCGGCGGGCCGGCGGCCCGGGCCGCACGGCGGGGCGACGGCCGTCATCGTCGCCTCCTCGACGCACAGGCCGTCGTCGCCGGCGAGCCGGATCAGGTACTCCGTCGAGACCGCGCCCGACAGGTGGTTGTGCAGGTCGCCGCCCTTGGGCAACGCCCGGAAGAACGCCCGCAGCCGGTCGGGGTCGTCGCGGAGCGACTCCAGGTGCGCGGCGGTGCGGGCCTCCGCCGGGGTGGCGTGCCCGGGCGGCGACGGCGGACCCGGCGGGGCGGCCGCGGCGGCGGGCTGGGCCGCGCCCAGTGAGGCGGACAGCAGGGACAGGGCGCTCAGGGCGCCGAGACCGGCCGGGAACAGGGTCCGGGGCCGGTGCGCGAAACGGCGGTGGGGGAGTGTCACGGTGGCATGATCGCGAGGGCGGCACCGTCACCCGGCACGACGGCGCGGTGTGTGCGGGCGGCTCACCCGGGCGGCGGAGGTGTCCTCGGCCAGTGCGCGGCGTTTCCGCCACGTGCGGGCTGCCGTGCGCCCCCTGAGGTGCGCGGCCTGGTGCCCGGAGTGCACGGCCGGGCGCACAGCCGCCGATGCCCGGCGCCGGTCCCTCCGGTCGGCCACGACCCCCTGCACCGGCGCCCCCGCCGGGCACCCGGCCCCCGGACCACACACCCCCGCGCCCGCCGCGGGGAGGGCGGCCGGACCGCGCTCACCCCGTCACGGACGGCAACCGGACCCCGCTTCGCGCCGGGCCCCCGGGCCGCTGCCCGGTGCCGGCGGGACGGGCCACGCGGGCGGGGGCGGCGCCCCGGCCGGTACCGCCCCCGGGCGACCGGTCGGGTACCGGCCCCGGGTGCCCGGCCGGGCGCGCCCCGGCGCAGCCGCGCCGCATCACCACGCTGCGTCCTCCAGCCCCTCCAGCCCCTCCAGGAGCGGGGCGATCGGCGGCTGCGCCCCACCCGTCAGCGGCTGCTCCGTCCACATCACCTTGCCGCTCTCCGTGTACCGGGTCCCCCAGCGCCCCGCGAACTGCGACACCAGGAACAGCCCCCGCCCGCCCTCGTCCGTCGTCGCCGCCCTGCGCAGGTGCGGGGAGGTGCTGCTGCCGTCCGACACCTCGCAGATCAGCGCCCGGTCGCGGAGCATGCGCACGTGGATGGGCTCGGAGCCGTACCGGATGGCGTTGGTGATCAGCTCGCTCAGCATCAGCTCCGTGGTGAAGCCGATGTCCCCGAGCCCCCACCGCTCCAGCTGGCGTCCGCACGCCGCCCGGACCGGCGCCACCGCCGCCGGGTCCCGGGGGACGTCCCAGTCCGCGACCCGGTCCTGCGCCAGCAGGCGCGTACGGGCCACCAGCAGCGCGATGTCGTCGCTGCGGTGCGGCGGCAGCATCGCGTCGACCAGGGCCCGGCAGGTCTCCTCCGGGCTGCGCGACCCGCCGTCGGCGAGGGTGCCGCCGAGCAGCCGCAGACCGGTGTCCACGTCCCGCTGCCGGTTCTCGATCAGTCCGTCGGTGTAGAGCACGAGCCGGCTTCCCTCGGGCAGCTGCGTCTCGTAGTTCTCGAACGGGCCGCCGCCCAGCCCCAGCGGCGGGAAGACCGGCACCTCGGGGAACTCCACCGAGCCGTCCGGCCGCACCACGGCCGGGGCGTAGTGGCCCGCCGTGGCCATGCAGCAGTTCCCGGAGGCGGGGTCGTACACCGCGTACAGGCAGGTCGCTCCGGTGATGCCCGCGGCGTCCTCGTCCTCCTCCTCTTCGTCGATCCGCGCCACCAGCTCGTCCAGGTAGCCCAGCAGCTCGTCCGGCGGCAGGTCCAGCGCCGAGAAGTTGTGCACGGCCGTGCGCAGCCGCCCCATCGTCGCCGCCGCGTGCAGCCCGTGCCCGACGACGTCGCCGACCACCAGCGCCACCCGCGCCCCGGGCAGCGGGATCACGTCGAACCAGTCGCCGCCCACGCCGGCCTGCGCCGGCAGGTAGCGGTACGCGATCTCGACCGCGTCCTGCTCCGGCAGCACCCGCGGCAGCAGGCTCCGCTGAAGGGTCACCGCCATCGTGTGCTCCCGGGTGAACCTGCGGGCGTTGTCGATGGCCACCGCCGCACGGGCCGCGAGCTCCTCGGCGAACGCCAGGTCCTCCTCCTCGAACGGCCCCGAGCCGCCCGCCCGCCAGAAGTTCGCCATGCCGACCACCACCCCCCGCGCCTGGAGCGGCACGGTGACCAGCGAGTGGATCCCGTACCGCAGTGCCGCGTCGGCGCCGGCCGGGTCCTGCGCCCGCCAGCCCGGCGCGACCCGCAGGTCCGCCTCCAGCACGGCCCGGCCGGTCGACAGCGCGGCCGCCATCGGCGTCGCCGGCTCCGCGAAGCTGATCGGGTCCCCGACCGGCTGCAGGGGGTGGTCGTCCCGCGCCCCGACCACCGCGGTCCGGCGCATCGCCGTCGCCTGCTCCGTGGGCTCCTCGCCGCGCAGCACCGGGTCCAGCAGCTCCACGGACGCGAAGTCCGCGAACCGGGGGACGACCACCTCGGCGAGTTCCTCCGCCGTGCGCACCACGTCCAGCGTCGTCCCGATCCGCACGCCCGCCTCGTACAGCAGCGTCAGCCGCTCACGCGCCACCTCCGCCACCCCCGAGAGGGCCCGCAGCTCCGTGGTGTCCCGGAGGGTCGCCACCGTCCCCGGCAGGCCGCCGTACGGGTCGGTGGACCGGGTGCTGACCGCGAGCAGCCGGTCGCCCGCCAGGTGGACCTCGTCCGTCACCGAGCGCCCGGAGGTCAGCAGCCGTGCCGTGTCGGGCGCCAGCGCCAGCTCGTCCACCCGGCGGCCCTCGGCGTCGGCCGACAGGCCGAGCAGCCGCCGCGCCTCGTCGTTGGCGAGCGTCAGCCGCCCCCCGGCGACGATGAGGACGCCCTCGCGCACCGCGTGCAGCACCGCGTCGTGATGCTCGTACATCCGGGTCATCTCCGCGGGGCCGAGGCCGCGGGTCTGCCGCCGCAGCCGCCGGCTCACCAGCGAGGCGCTGAGCGTCGCCAGCAGCGGCGCGGCCGCTCCTGCGCCCAGGAACACCGGGAGCTGCCGGTCCACCGCCTGCCCGACGCTGCCGATCCCCACACCCGCCGACACCAGGCCCACGACCCGGCCCTCGTCGTCGATCACCGGGACGACCGCCCGCGCCGCGTCCTCCGGCTCGCCCTCGTAGATCTCCGTGAAGGGCTCGCCCGACGCCGCCCGCTCCACGCCCTCGGCGCGCGTGCCGACCAGGTCGGTATCGCTGTCGGCCAGCCGGACGCCCTCCGGTGTCATCACCACGACGAAGTCCAGTCCCGAGCCGACGGCGGCCCGCACGGTGGCGGGCTGGAGCACCCCGGTGGGGTTCTCGGACTGCAGAGCCTCCAGGGTGCCGGGCGCGTCCGAGAAGGCTTCCGCCGCGGCGAGGGCGCGGTTCTGCGCCACCTCCTCGCCGTCCTGGCGGGCGTGGAAGGCGAGCGCCACGATCGCTGCGGTGATCAGCACCACCGCGACGACGATCTGAAGGAAGAGCACCTGCCCGGCGACACTGCGCACCCCCAGCAGCCGCCCCTGGCGTCCGGTTCGCCCGAGACGACCGCTGATGCCCCTCATATACCCCTTTCTAGCACCGTGCGTCCGCCTCCGGCGACCGCGCGCACATCCCTGTCCACGCCCCGGCGCGCCGGGGCGTCCGGCGCATCCGACCCCCGCCGGGGCGTACGACCCGACGGACTGGCGGGAACCGGGCGTGGCCGGAACGTGTCCCTCTGGGGGACAGCCGCAGCGGGGTGGGGAGGCAGCATGAACACGTGGACGGTGCCCGGATACACCGAGGTCCGTGAACTGGGCTCGGGCGCGAGCGGGCGCGTGGTGCGGGCCGTGCACCACGGGACCGGCGTCCCCGTCGCCGTCAAGCACCTGAGCGAGGGCCTGCGCGCCGACCCGGGTTTCCTGCACACCTTCCGCGGGGAGGCACGCCTCCTCGGCGCCCTGGAGTCCCCGTACGTCACCCGGCTGTACGAGTACGTGGAGGGCCCGGAGGGAGCCGCCATCGTCATGGAGCTGGTCGACGGTGTCGCCCTGCGCGCCCTGCTGCGCGAGCACGGGCCCGTCGGACCCGAGGCCGCCCTCGCGGTGCTCAAGGGCTCGTTGCTCGGACTCGCCGCCGCCCACGCCTCGGGCGTCGTGCACCGGGACTACAAACCCGAGAACGTGCTGGTCACCGCGGACGGCTCCTCCAAGCTCGTGGACTTCGGGATCGCCGCGGGCCACGGCGCCGACGCCCCGGCCGCCGGGACCCCCGCCTACATGGCGCCCGAGCAGTGGGCCGGCGCCCCCGCCTCGCCCGCCGCCGACGTGTACGCGGCGACCGCGACCTTCTACGAGTGCCTCACCGGACGCAAGCCCTTCACCGCCGGGAACTTCGCCGAACTGGCCCTGCGCCACCTGGAGGACCCGGTCCCCGAGGAGGACGTGCCCGCGCCGCTGCTGCCACTGGTCCGCAGCGGCATGGCCAAGGCCCCGGAGGACCGGCCCCGGGAGGCGGCGGCCTTCGTGGCCGAGCTGGAGCGGATCGCCACCGCCGCGTACGGGCCCGCGTGGGAGGAGCGCGGACGCGGCAGGCTCGCGGCCCTCGCCGCGCTGCTGCCGCTGCTGTTCCCGTCCGCGGACGACCGCGCCGAGGGCACCACCGACGTCGCCTCCACCGCGCTCGGCCCCGGAGACACGGCCGCGTGGCAGTCGTGGCTGCCGAACGGCGCCGCCGTCGGCGCCCTGTGCGCCGTGCTGCTGCTGGCGCTGCTCCTCCTCGTCACACCCGCGCCCGCCGGTACCGCCTCCGGCGGCGCCGCCCCGCTGCCGGCCGCCGCCGCCACGACCAGCGTCACCCCGGCCGGCGGCGCCACCCCGACGGAGCCGGCCCCCTCGGCGGGCGCCACGGCCGGTGCCTCCCCGTCCGCGCCGCCCACCCCCGCACCGGAGCCCCCGGGCGGCGCGGAGGACGACAGCCCCAGCCCGACGCAGCCGCCGTCCCCGGGCACGCCCGGCACCGGTGACCCGACGGAGCCCGCAGACCCCGGCCCGTCCCCCGCCGTGTCCGGCGGCCCGTCCTCCCTCGCACCGCCGCCCCCGGGCACCGGCCCGTCCCCCGCGACCTCCCCCGAGCGGCCCGGCGGCACCACCGAGCCCGAGGACCCGCCCACCACGGTCCCTCCCCGCGTCAAGGCCGTCACCGTCAGCGGCTTCCACCAGCCCGGCCGCACCACCGCCGCGGCCACCGTCGACATCGCCGCCGACGGCCCCGGCCCCGTCGTCCTCACCGTCAGCTGGGCGGCGAGCAACACCCCCGACGGAGCCACGACACAGGACGGCGCCACGCGCACCTACCGGTACGGCGGCTCCACCCGCTACACCCTGACCCTGGACCACGCCTTCCGGAGCACTGCCTGCTACTGGCACGTCAGGGTCTCCACCGAGCCGAAGTCCGCCGGCGGCACCTCCTCCGCGCACCTCCTCACCCTCCGGTGCGAACTGCGATGACCCACGACCCCGACGACGGCTACAGCGCCACCGAGCTCGGCAGCCACTGGGCCGAGCGCCCCGCACCGCCCCCGGAGGGCGGCACGCTGCCCCTCACCACCGTCCTGCGCTTCGGCCCCGGCGTCCCGCCGGTCCCTCCGCCCACCCCCGCCCCGCCCTCGCCGGTGCGCCCGCAGCGCCGGCCCTCGCCGGCCCGCCGCTTCGCGCTGCCCGCCCTGGCGCTCCTCTGCGTCCTCGCGTTCCTCGCCTGGCAGCGGTACGGCCCCACCGTCGCGGTCCGCGACGTCGCGGCCGGCACGGACGGCGTCGTCGCCGAGGCGGCAGGCGGCTGCGGCGGCCGGGCCGACATCGTCGGTGTCGTCCGCACCGACGGGCGGCCCGGCACGCTCACCTACCGTTGGCTGCGCAGCGACGGTTCCCGCTCCGCGGTGCTCACCGAGCGGCTGCGGCGGGGACAGCGGGAGGCGAGGCTGCACCTGCTGTGGACCTTCACCGGCCAGGGCACCTACCGCGCCCGCGCCGAACTCGACGTCCTCGGTCCCAGCCGGCACACCGCGGGCGTCACCTTCACCTACGCGTGCCGGGAACGGCCCCCGTTGATCGAGTGGTGAGGGGTCAGGCACGGGCTTACCGTCGAACGGTGGGCGCGACGCCCCGTCCGCCCGCCCGGCCCGCCGCACCGGGGGCACGATGCCATGACGACTCCTCGACCGACGTCCGCGCCGCAGACCGCCACCAGTCCGAAGCGGGGCGACGGCGGGATGGCCCTCCTCGTCATCGCCGGCGCCCAGTTGATGGTGGTCCTGGACATCACCATCGTCAACATCGCGCTGCCGCAGATCCAGCGGGCCCTGGACTTCTCCACCACCGACCTGTCCTGGGTCGTCAACGCCTACACCCTCGCCTTCGGCGGCCTGTTGCTGCTCGGCGGCCGCACCGGCGACATCCTGGGCCGGCGCCGCATGTTCATGGTGGGCGTCGCGCTGTTCGTCCTGGCGTCGCTGCTCGGCGGACTCGCCCAGAACTCGGCGCAGTTGCTCGCCGCACGCGCTTTCCAGGGCGTCGGCGGGGCCATCGCGTCCCCGACGGCGCTCGCGCTGATCAGCACGACGTTCCGCGAAGGCCCGGAACGCAACCGGGCGTTCGGCGTGTTCGCCGCGGTGTCCGCGGGCGGCGGTGCCATCGGGCTGCTCGCGGGCGGCATGCTCGTCGAATGGCTCGACTGGCGCTGGGTGCTCTTCGTCAACGTGCCCATCGGCCTGCTGATCCTGCTCGCCGTGCCGCGCTGGATCCGTGAATCGGAGCGCCACACGGGCCACTTCGACGTCACCGGAGCGCTGACCTCCACGCTCGGCATGGTGCTGCTGGTGTACGGCTTCATCCGCGCCGCCCAGGAGAGCTGGCGGGACCCGCTGACCCTGGCGTCCTTCGTCGGCGCCGCCGTCGTCCTCACGCTGTTCGTGCTGGTGGAGCGGCGCTCCCGGCAGCCGATCACGCCGCTGCACATGTTCACCGACCGCAACCGGGCCGGCACGTACGGGATGATGCTGTGCCTGGCCGCCGCGATCTTCGGCATGTTCTTCTTCCTGACCCTCTTCGTGCAGAACGTGCTGGACTTCAGCCCGCTCCAGGCCGGCCTGGCGTTCCTCCCGGTCAGCGCGGTGATCGCGGTCGGCGCCGGGCTGACCTCGCAGCTGCTGCCAAGCTTCGGGCCCAAACCCTTCATGATCGCGGGCGCGCTGCTCGCGTCGGCCGGCCTGGGCTGGCTCACCCTGGCCGACGCGGACTCCACGTACGCGGGGAGCATCCTCGGCCCCATGCTGGTGCTCAGCATGGGCATGGGCATGCAGTTCGTGTCGCTGACGCTGATGGCCCTGTCCAACGTCCGCTCCGACGAGACCGGCGCGGCGTCCGGGCTGCTCAACGCCACCCAGCAGGTCGGCGGCTCGCTGGGCCTGTCCATCCTGGTGACCGTCTTCGGCACGGCGAGCGCCAACGAGGCGGAAAGGCTGGTGCCGGCCTTCCTCGCACAGGCCACCGACGCCCAGCGGCTGCGCTTCCAGCGGACCGGCGAACTGCCGGAGCCGTGGGCCTCCCAGGTGCTGACGGCCGGCGCCAACGCTGCGTTCGTCGCGGCCGCGATCGCCGCGGCGCTCGGTGCGCTCGTCGCCCTGCTCGTGATCCAGGTCCGCCCCTCCGACCTCGAACGGCTCCAAGGCGGCGTGGGCCCCGGCCACGGGTGACGGGGCACCGGCCGGGCGACCGCCACCGGGCGCGTCACGCGGGCGCGGCTGCCCCCCGGTGAGCAGCGGGCGCCGCGCGGACCGGGCGGCGGCGGCCGGGCCGGAGGGGCGGATGAGCCGCGGGTGGCCGGAGAAGCCGGAGGAGCCCCGGGCAGCCGGCGGGAGGAGGGCCGAACGGCGGGCCCGCGAGGGACGACCGCCCCCGGACGCGGGGGACCCACCGTGCCACGCTGGTGACAAGAGCAGAGCACACGATCCTGCGGCGCCACGAGCGCCGGGAGGTGACCGCGATGTCCGCAGCACAGCACCCCGCCAAGCGTCGGCCGTTCCCGAGGGACCTGCTCGACTGGTTCGACGCGGGCCTCCCCTCCTTCGGCTCCCTCACCGAGGGCACGCACAAGATCCCGGTCGAGATCACCAAGGAGGAGGGCACCTACGTCCTGCGCGCCGAGCTCCCCGGCATGGACCCGGAGGAGATCGAGGTCACGGCCGAAGGGGATGTCCTGACCGTGCGGGCCGAGCACACCGAGACCACGACGGACAAGCAGCACTCCGAGTTCCGCTACGGGTCGTTCACCCGGTCCGTACGACTGCCCGCGCCCGTCCCCCGGGACGGCGTCGAGGCCGCGTACGAGGACGGCATCCTCACCGTGCGCGTCCCCCTCGCCGAGCCCGACGAGTCCCCCCGCGCCATCACCGTGAGGAAGGGCACGTCATGAAACGCGTACTCGTCACCTATGGCAGCCGGCACGGAGCCACCGAGGGGATCGCCGAGGAGATCGCGGACACCCTCCGCGAGGACGGCTACCACACGTCGGTCGTGCCCGCCGACGACGTCGTCGACGTCACCGGCTA
The DNA here is from genome assembly GCF_001865245.1 of Streptomyces sp. CC53. Taxonomy (GTDB): domain Bacteria; phylum Actinomycetota; class Actinomycetes; order Streptomycetales; family Streptomycetaceae; genus Streptomyces. The sequence goes on from NZ_MKXB01000154.1 coordinate 11,904, forward strand.
CGACGGCGTGGTCCTCGGCGGTGCCCTGTACGCCGGGCACTGGCACCACGACGCCCTGCGCTGCGCCCGCCGCAACGCCGAGGCGCTGGGGCGCCGCCCGGTGTGGATGTTCAGCAGCGGACCGCTCGACGACTCGGCCGCGGAGGAGGACATCCCGCCGGTCCGCGGGGTCGAGCGGGAGATGGAGCGGCTGCACGCCCGGGAGCACGTCACGTTCGGAGGCAGCCTCTCACCGACGGTGAAGGGCTTCATGGCCCGTGCCCTGGTCCGCCAGGGCCACGCCGGGGACCACCGCGACACGGACCGGATCCGTGCGTGGGCGCACCACATCGCGACCGAACTCGCCGAGGGCCCGCCCCGGACGCAGACGTGACCGTGCCCCACGGCAGCACGGCAGCGCGACCGGGCCCCTCGCCAGGAGGACGCGAACGGCGGGTCGGCGACCCTTCGGCACATCGGCCCCGGCAGGACTTCCCGCCGGGGCCGTCCCGCGCCCGCCGGCCCGGCGGGCACCCTTCGCGACGTGGTCACGGGCCCGCCCGCGACCCTGCCCCGGCCCACGCCCGGTCTGCCACCTGCCTGCCCGCGGCCGCCGGGCCGCAGCTCACCGGCGCCGGCTGCCGCGGGTGCGCGTCGCGCCACCAGCGCCCGGCCGCCCGCGAACCAGCCCCCCGTGACGAGGTGACGAGCGACTGGGCACCGCGGACCGGGGCAGGGGCGAGAGGGCCGGGAGCGGGTGAGCGGGAGCGACAACGCTGCCCGCCGCCCCTCCGCCCGCCGCCTTCCCAGGCGACGTCGACCTTCCCCGGCGACGTCGAACAGCCCGGCCACACCGACCAGCGCGGACCGGTGCGGCCGGGCGGTCTGCTTCGGCGAGGAGCAGCGGTGGCAGGCCGGTCACCCGTGGTGCGGCTGCGGGGTCGCCGGCGCGTCCTGCGCGCAGGCGAGGCGGGCGTGGACGGCGACGACACCGTCCACGGACCGGCACAGCCGCTCCACGAGCACCAGCTGCGCCCGGTCGGAGACCCGCCCGGTCAGGGTCACCACGCCGTCCCGCACCTCCGTGCGCACGGCCGCCCGGGCGAGGCCCAGGGTGTCGCCCAGCACCTCGCGGTCGATCTCCTCGCGGATCGCGGTGTCGCTCCGCAGGAACGGGCGCAGCAGGTCGGCGCGGCTCACGATGCCGACCAGCCGGCCGGTGCCGTCCACGACGGGCAGCCGCTTGACGCCGTGCCTCGCCATGACCCGGGCCGTCTCGACGACGTTCCAGCCGGGTCGGGCGGTGACCGCCGGTGCCGACATCAGGGCGCCCGCGTCCTCGGCGTCCGCTCGCTCCTGCTCCCGCGGCAGGGGCCGCGGTCCCGCGGCCCGCCCCGCCGGATCCGGCAGGCTCGCGGGCTTCCGCAGCAGGTCGCCTTCGGACACCACCCCGACGGGGCGATCCCGCGCGTCGACCACGGGCATCGCCGTGATGTCGTACGCGGCGAGCAACTGGGCGACCTCCTTGAACGGTGTGTCCGGGCGCACGCTGACGACGTGGTGCGTCATGACGTCCGAGACGGTGCGGTGCTGCATGGTCCCCGCCTCCTCTCCTCCCTTCCACGATGGCCCGCCGCCGCGCCGTAGGGCAGAGCCGAACGGCCCGGCGGCCGGGCGCCACGGGGCCCGCCGTCGGCTGCGGCAGCCGGGAGGCGCGGGACAGGGGGTGCAGGACCGGAGAGGCCGGACCGGAGACGCGGGGCCGGCGGCGCGGGACGCGGGGGCGAGCGCGGGCGGCCGCAGCGGAGCGTCCGGACCGGCGGGCAGCGGCTGCGGTGGGCGGGCGGCCGGGCAGCCTCCCGCGGAGGTGGCGCACCCGTCGCCCGTGAGGCCGCGGCGTGCACCGGGTCGGCGGGAGCGCCGGGCCGTCGGAGTCCCGGGGACGCAGAGGACCGGCGGCCGCGTGGGGGAGCGGGCCGCCGGTCCGGGGTGGGGCGGGTGGTGCGGGGGACGGGGCTGCGTCAGCGGGCGGGGATCAGAAGACGCTGACTCCGTACGCGCTGAGGGCCTCGGTGACCGGCTGGAAGAACGTGGTTCCCCCCGTGCGGCAGTTGCCGCTGCCGCCGGAGGTCAGGCCGAGGGCGGTGGAGCCGGCGAACAGGGCGCCGCCGCTGTCGCCGGGCTCGGCGCAGACGTTGGTCTGGATCATGCCGTAGACGACGTCGCCGCCGCCGTAGTTGACGGTGGCGTTCAGGCCGGTGACCCGTCCGCTGTGGAGGCCGGTCGTTGAGCCGCTGCGCTGGACGTTCTGGCCGACGTACGCGTTGCCGGCGCCGGTGATGTCGCGGTAGCTGCCGTTGTAGAGGTAGACGCGGCCGTCGGCGAGGGAGGAGCTGGCCAGGCGGATGATGCCGTAGTCGTTGACGGGGAAGCTGGAGCCGGCCCGGGAGCCGAGCGCGGAGGTCTGCGACGAGTTGGTGTACCAGGTGCTCGCGATGTCGGTGCAGTGACCGGCCGTCAGGGCGTAGTAGGTGCCGTTGCCGCTGCGCACGTTGAAGCCGAGGGAGCAGCGGCCGCCGCCGCCCGCGTAGATGGCCTGGCCGCCGGCGATGAGCTTGTTGAACGTGCCGGGGGTGCGCTTGATCTCCACGGCGCCGGCCTTGGCGCCCGCGGCCTTCTTGAGCTTGGCGAGCTCGGCGGCGGACACGGTGGAGTCGGCGGTGACCACGAGCTTGCCGGACGCGGCGTCGGTGTACCAGGCGGTGCCGGGCACGTCGGCGTCCAGGACGGCCTCGCTGACCTGGGCCAGTTCGGCGGTGGTGGCCCGGGTGGCGTCGGGGGTCTTCGCGCCGGCGGTGGGGGCGGCGAGCGCGGTGGCGCCGACCAGGGCGGCGGCGACGGCGGTCAGCCGTGCGGCTCTGGTGACGGCGCCGCGGGGGGTGAAGCGCTTGAGGTTCACTGCGTCCTCCGGTGGGGGTTCGTCAAGGCCCGTTGGGTGGACGGGCCGGTGGGGCGCGGGCGGGGGTGCGGGAGGGTCCCCCGTCACCGACCCGCCATGTGCCTGACAACTCGCTCGCCGGGAATCCTCCGGTCCGGTTGCCCTTCCCCGCAAGGCCGGGTTTCGGTCGCTCCACGCGCGTCGACGTCCCACCCGGCAGGATCGTCCGGTTAGGTGGCGCGCGGCCGCGCCGACGCCCCGTCAAGGGGCCGGGGACGCGGGTGCGGTGCACCGGGGGGTGACGGTTCCGCCCGGGGCCCCGCGCGTGGGAGGGCTCCCAGGGCTGCCCCGACCCCGATGTGCGTTCAGCCTGTTCAGGGTTGAACGGCTACCGGAACCCACTCGCCCGGCACCTCCCCGGCGGGCCCCGCCGCCCGTCCTGCCGGTGCCGTCCGGAACCGATGCCGGACCCGCCGCGCCAAGCGGCGGGCCCCGCCCGGGCCGTAGCCGCGGGCGGGGCCCGCCCCGCACACCCTTATGCGCCGAACCCTCCCGTTCGCCCCGCGGTACCGACTGTCCGGATTCCGTCTCCGGTACCGCGCGGGGGCCTCACCAAGCGACCGGCAGCGTCTCCGGGCCGCGGATCAGCGCACTGCGCCGCCACGTCACCTCCTCGGTCGGCACCGCGAGCCGCAGCCCCGGCAGCCGCTCCAGGAACACGTCGAGCAGCAGCTCGATCTCCATCCGCGCCAGCAGCGTGCCGGTGCAGAAGTGCGGCCCGTGGCCGAACGCCACGTGCGGGTTGGGCGCGCGGTCGAAGTCGATGCGGTCGGGGTCGGCGAACACCTCCGGATCGCGGTTCGCCGCCAGGTACGACACGTACACCGCGTCGCCCGCGCTGATCCGCACCCCCCGCAGGTCCACGTCCTCCAGCGCCACCCGGGCCAGCCCGACGGACGCCCGGTGCGGGATGTACCGCAGCAGCTCGTCGACCGCCTGCGGCCGCAGCTCCGGTTCCGTCCGCATCCGCTCCCTCAGGTCCGGCCGGGTGAGCAGCAGGTACAGCATGTTGCCGCAGTTGTTCGTGACCGCCTCCCCGCCGATCTGGATCGGCCCGACGAGCCCGACCGCCTCCTCCTCGGCGATGTCGCCCCGCGCCACGGCCGCCGCCAGCAGGGTCAGCAGGTCCGCCGTCTCCTCGTCCCCGGGCGGCGCCGCCCCCCTGCGCGCCGCGAGTTCCCGGGCGAACCAGCCGTACATGGCGTCCTTGGCCCGGCCGGTCGCCTCGGCGCCCGCGGCCGGGAACACGATCGCGTGCACCCAGTCCGCCATCCGCGCCCGGTCCGCCTCCGGCACGCCGACCAGCTCGCACATCACGGTCGTCGGGAACGGGGCGAGCACCCGTGCCACCAGGTCCGCCGGCGGACCGTCCCGCAGCAGCGCGTCCATGTACCCGGCGAGGAGCTCCCGGGCCCTGCCGCGCAGCCGCTCCACCCCGCGTGCGGAGAACGCGGGCGCGACGGCCCGGCGCAGCCGGTTGTGCTCCGGCGGCTCGGCGAAGGCCAGGGCCCCCGGCTTCGGCTTGAAGTGCGGGGCCAGCCGCGTCACCTGGAGGCCCGGCACCGGCGCGCGACTGAAGCGCGGGTCGTTCGTCACCGCCTTCACGTCCTCGTACCGCGTCACCAGCCAGGCCCAGCCCTCCCCGTGCGGCAGCTGGATCCGGCTCACCGGTCCCTCCCGCATCAGCTCCTCGAGCACCGGGTCGAAATCGGTGCCCTTGAGGTCCAGCGCGGGCCAGGACCGCACCGGCGGCGGGCCCAGCGGCGGTCGTGCGACGGTGTCCTCGATCACGCGTGTCTCCGTTCCGTTCTGCGGTCCCCGCCCGGCTCACTGACACCCTCCCGCCCACCGGACGGAACCTCGCGCTGGACTACTCCGTACGGCCCGCCCGCGCGGCGGGAACCGCCTGCCGGCCGTACGCCGTGATAGCGGCGAGGGTCCACGGGACGACGAGAGGGGCTGCGATGGCCGCGGGAGCCGTGCGGATCGACGGGAACACCCTGGTGTGGGGCTGCGGGACGCGGGTCAGGTTCATCCGGACGCTGCGGCTGCCCGAGCGCGGCACGTATCCGCTGCCGCCGGGGCTCGGCGAGTTCCCGGTACGGCGGGTCGAGGACTTCCCGGACACGGCGCCGCCGGAGTGGCTGGCCCGCGGCGGGGTCCTCGTCCCCCTGTACCTGCGCGAGGCGCTGTGGCTGAGCTTCGCGGGCAGCGCGGAGCCGGCGGCGCTCCAGGTCGGCGCCGGCAAGGTCTGCGCGGTCTCCGGCCGGCCCTGGACCGGGACACTGGCCCGCGACCCGCAGAACTACGTCGTGCTGCCCCGCCAGCCGTGGCTGGACGGCATCAACTCCGGTCGCGGCACGGTCCGCCAGTTCGTCGCCGTCCCCCTGGGGCTGGGTGCCACCGTCGAGGGACAGGTGACCGGGGAGGAGACCTGGGGCGGCCTCCAGTTGCAGGCGTTCTCCCTGGCGCCGCCCGCCCTGAAGGCGTGGCGGGAGCAGCAGGCCGCCCGGGCGCGCTCGGGCGGCGGCTCGTGGGGCGGCCCGCCGGGCACGCCCGGACACACGGGCGCCGTGCCCGTGCCTGGTCTCGGCGCCCCGGCGCCCCGGGCGTACGGCATGCCCGCGACGGCCCCCGGGGCCGCGCCCCCCG
>NZ_MKXB01000155.1 GCF_001865245.1 Streptomyces sp. CC53
CGCGAGGTGGCGGAGGAGACCGGCTACACCACGGAGGTCACGGCGCTCCTCGGCGTGGCGGGGCGAGGCGGGGCCGGGAGCCGCGGGCCCCGGGGCCTCCGTGCGGCCCGCCGGCCCGCCGCGCGGGGTCAGAAGCGGGCGAACAGCGGGGTGACGCCGCGGCCGGGACCGGCTGCGGCGCCGGGCGCCCGCGGGGCCTCGGCGGAGCGGGACTCCGCCTCGGGCCGCGGGTCCGGACGGGCCGCGCACACCGCGTCGGCCTCCGACCCCTCCGCGGCCCGCGGGAGTTCCCCGCTCTCCAGGTACCGGACCAGGTGCCGGTCCACGCAGGCGTTGCCGCGCAGGGTGACGCCGTGGTTGCCGCCGCCCTGCTCCACCACGAGCCGCGACCCGGCCATCAGCCGGTGCAGGGCGACCGCTCCCTCGTACGGCGTGGCCGCGTCCTCCGTCGCCTGGACCAGCAGCACGGGCGGCACGGCGTCGTTGGTCACGTCGACCGGGGTGCGCGAGGCCACCGGCCAGAACGCGCACGGCGCGTTGTACCAGGCGTTGTTCCAGGTGGAGAACGGCGCCTTCGCGTGCGTCGCCCAGGTGTCCCGGTGCCAGGTGCCCCACGCCCTGGGCCAGCGGGCGTCGCGGCACTCCACGGCCGTGTACACCGAGTAGCCGTTGCCGATGGCCTCGTCCGGTCCCGCCACGGCCTCGTACGCCGCGACCAGCGGGGCCGCGTCCGCGTCGTTCGCGTACGCGGAGAAGGCCGCGGCCAGGAGGGGCCAGAATCCGTTGTGGTAGCCGCCCGGCAGGTAGGTGTCCTCCAGCTCGGCGGCGCCGACCTTGCCGCCGGCCGGCTCCTCCCGCAGCTCCTCCCGCATCGCGTACCAGCGGGCCTCCACCGCCGCCGGGTCCGTGCCGAGCCCGTAGACGGCGTCGTGCCGGGCCACCCAGGCAGCGAACGCCCGGTGACGGGCGTCGAACGCGTGGTCCTGCGCCAGGTTCGCGTCGTACCAGACGCCGCCGGGGTGGACGACCGAGTCCAGGACGGCCCGCCGCACCCGGTGCGGGAACAGCTTCGCGTAGACGGCGCCGAGGTAGGTGCCGTACGAGTAGCCGAGGTAGGTGATGCGGGGGGCGCCGAGGGCGGCGCGGATCGCGTCCATGTCCCGTGCGGCGCTGACGGTGTCGACGTGCGGCAGCATCGCCCCGTGCCGGTCGCCGCACGCCCGGGCGAAGGCGGCGGCCCGGGCCGTGCCCTTCCGCTCCTCCGCCGCGTCCCGCGGCACCGACGCGTGCCGCACCGGCGCGAAGTGGCCGGGCAGGCAGTCCAGCGCGGGCCGGCTGCGGCCCACTCCGCGCGGGTCGAACCCGATCACGTCGTACTGCGCGGCCAGCCCCGGTGGCAGCGTCGCCGCCACGTAGCCGGCCAGCGTGCGGCCGCTCGCCCCGGGGCCGCCCGGGTTCACGAGCATCGGCCCCTGCGACGTGGTCGCGGTGTGCGGGATCCGGGAGAGGGCCAGCGTGATCCGCTCGCCGTCCGGGTAGTCGTGGTCGAGCGGCACCGGCACCGAGGCGCACTCCAGCTTGGGGAACTGCTTCGTGCCGCACTTCTCCCAGGCGAGGCGGGGCGGTTCGGCGCCGGGCGGTGCGGCGCTCGTCGGGGCCGCGGTGACCGCGCCCGCGACGAGCGCACCCGCGGCGATCAGGACTGCTGCGCGTTTCTGCATCCGGTCAGTGTCGACGCGCCGGACCGCCGATCCCCGGCGGACGGCGCCCGGACGCCAGGAGTTGACCCGAACGGGGGTCGGTCCGGCGCGCCTTCACGACGGTCCGCGGGTGGGCACTGCGCCGGCGCGCGTGACGGCGTCCGGCGGGCCGCCGCAGCCGGCCCGCCGCGGCCCGCCGCGGCCGGTCGCCGGGAGGTGCGCCGCTCCGCGGACCGCCGCGCTGTCACAACAGGCTGAGGTGCGTGCCCTCCTGCGCGGGCGGCGTGGGGACCGGCGGCCGTGCCGGGACACCGTCCCGGCGGGCCTCGCCGCGCCGGGTGGCGGGGCCGATGCCGTGCTCGGCGGCCAGCTCGTGGACCTGACGGGTGACCCTGCGCTGGTACCAGGTGGGAGCGTAGGCCCCGGAGGCGTACAACCGCTCGTAGCGGCCCACCAGTTCGGGATGGTGCCGGTGCAGCCCTGCCATGAACCACTCCCGTGCCCCCGGCCGCAGGTGCAGCACCAGCGGCGTGACGGAGGTGGCGCCGGACTGGCTCGCCGACCACAAGGACCGGGTCGAGCTGCACTTCCTGCCCTCGTACTCACCCGAGCTGAACCCCGACGAGCTGGTCAACGCCGACATCGAACGCAGCCTGCCCCACACCCACCGGGCCAGGAACCAGGCGGAACTCGCCACCGAAACCGGCAGGTTCTTCCACCGTCGACAACGCCAGCCCCACATCGTCACCGGCTACTTCTGGCTGGCCCCACCCGAGAGCGTGAAGTGCGCTTGGCGCCCCCATACGGCCCCGTCCGGCGACGGCGAGCAACACAGTCGGGCGGGGCTTTCTCGTGGTCATCGGATCCGTTGCGAGACGCTGCACTACGGGCAGGCGTGGGAGCAGCCGCGGTACGGGTTGACGGTCCACTCGAACGGCATGCGTGAGGCGCCGGGCACGCGGTTCAGGACCGAGCGGGAGCGCACCTCGTGGAAGGTGATTCCTCGGAACTCGGGCGTGTCGAAGGTGCGGGTCCGCACAGCGGCCGTGCCGAACAGCGCGGCGTCACCGGACGGGGCGGGGGAGTCGTCCGCCAGGTTGTCCCACCGCATGGCGCCCTCCTCGGCGGTCTCGGGAGGCCGCGTCCGTGCCCGTGCCTCGGGGACGCCGCAATAGAACAACTGCTCCCATGATCGCCTCCCGGTGGATTTGGGTCCGCCTCCCCGCAGGTGGTTGGCTGGTGCCCCCTGACGGACGAGTGCTGGAGGACAAGGCAATGGCGCAGGTCGAAGCCACGACGGAGCGGGTCATCGCGGCGGACGCGGAGACGGTGTTCGACGCCCTGGCCGACTACAAGGACACCCGCGCGAAGCTCCTGCCCGCGCACTTCAGCGAGTACGAGGTGCGCCAGGGCGGCGACGGCGAGGGCACCCTCGTCCACTGGAAGCTCCAGGCCACCAGCAAGCGTGTCCGGGACTGCCTGCTGGACGTCACGGAGCCCACGGACGGGCAGCTCGTGGAGCAGGACCGCAACTCCTCCATGGTCACCACCTGGATCGTCACGCCCGCCGGGGAGGGCCGCTCCAAGGCCGTCGTCACCACCGTGTGGAACGGCGCCGGCGGCATCGGCGGCTTCTTCGAGCGCACCTTCGCCCCCAAGGGCCTCGCCCGCATCTACGACGTGCTCCTGGCGAACCTCGCCGCCGAAGTGGAGAACCAGCAGGGGGAGTGACCCCGCTCCAGCCGCCCGCCACCTCCCCCGTACGGGTGGTTCCTCCGCTCGTCCGTCCCGCGTGCCCCGCACGCGGGACGGACGGCGCTCTCCCCGCAGTTCCCCGGCGTACGGCCTGCTGAGCCCGGTCCGGGGCGGGTGGTGCGCCTGCGCCGCGCCCCCGTGCGCCTCCTCGCCCGCCCTGCACCACGTGATCCACGTACGCGCCTGATGCGAAGAATGGCCGCGCGTACGTGGGCGCCGCAGCGCCGCGGAGACGGACGAGGGGAGCAGGCCCGTGGACGGGACGACGCCGGCGAGGGACGACCGGGGGCCCGACCGCCCGCCCGGCGGAACGCACCGGGCGACCGGCGGCTCCGGCGGGCCCCGCGGCGCCTCGGGGCCCCGGGTCCGGGGCGCCGCTCCGGCACGCCCCGGGCCCGCCGCCCCCCGGTCGGCGCCCGGCCACGGGCGCGTCCGCGTCGCCCTCGCCGTCACCGGCCTCGCCCTCGGGCTGCTCCTCGCCGCCCTCCAGCAACTCGCCCCGGCCGCCGCTCTCCCGGCCCTCGCCGCCGACCTGCCGGGACACACGGGCCACCCCGGGCACACCTCCTGGGCCGTCACCGCCTACCTCCTCACCGCGACGGCCTCCCTGCCCCTGCACGGCAAGCTCGGTGACCTCCACGGCCGCAAGGGCATGATCCTGCTGGCCCTCGCCCTGTTCACCGCAGGCACCGCCCTGTCCGGCTGGGCCCGCTCACTCGACGAACTCGTCGCCTTCCGCGCCGTCCAAGGGCTCGGTGCCGGCGGGCGGCGGACGGGCGTCCAGGCACTCGCCGCCGAAGCCACCCCGGCCCGCAGCCGGGCCCGCCTCATGGGCCTGATCGCCGCCGTGTACGCCACCGGCTCCGCCGCCGGCCCGCTCCTCGGCGGCCACCTCGCCGCCGTCGCCTCCTGGCGCTGGAGCTTCCACCTCACCGTCCCCCTCGCCCTCACCGCCCTGGTCCTGGTCGCCGCCGCCCTCGCCACCCGGCCCGCGGACGGTCAGGCAGCCCGGCGGGCCCGCCCCGACATCCTCGGCGCGCTGCTGCTCACCACCGCCACCAGCTGCACCGTCCTCCTCCTCGCCTGGGGCGGCAGCCAGTACGCGTGGTCGTCCCGCCCGGTCCTGGGCCTGGCCTGCGGCGCCGTCGGCACCGCCCTGCTCCACCTCGTCGTCGCCCACCGGGCGCCCGAGCCGGTCGTGCCGCTGCGCCTCCTGCGGGACCCCACCCTCCTCGTCTCCGGTCTCGTCGCCGCGGCCCTCGGTGCCGCCCTGACCGGCGCCGCCGTCTTCCTGCCCGCCTTCCTCCAGCATGCCGCCGGCCCGGGGACCGGCGCCCTGCGCACGGCGCTGCTGCTCCTGCCGTTCCTGGCCGCGCTGGGCACCGCCTGCCTGGTCGCCGGACACCTCGTCGCCCGCACCGGCCGTCCCAGCGCGTACGCGGTGACCGGCGGGGCCGTCGCCGTCGTCGCCATGTGGTTGCTGACCCAGCTGCGCCCCGACACGCCGCGGCTCGACCACAGCGTCTGGCAGGCCCTCCTCGGCATCGGTGTCGGGCTGGCGCTGCCCGCCCTCTCCGTGGCCGTGCAGCAGGCCGCCCCGGCCGCCGACCTCGGCGCGGCCACCGGTGCCCACGTCCTCTTCCGGCAGCTCGGCGCCTGCGCGGGCGCCACCCTGTCGGCCACCCTCGTCACCGGACGGCACGACCGGTCCGGCGCCCTCCGGGAGGGTGCCGCCGCCTATACCCGGGTGTACGCCGAGGCCGCGCCGCGCGCCCTGCTGCACCTGCTGCCGGTGCTGATCGCCGGACTGCTCCTCGCCTTCTTCCTGAAGGACAGGCCACCCGGGCCGCGCGGGGCGCAGGGCACCGTGCTCCCGGCGCGGACGATCGGCCGCGTCCCGCCTCCCGGCCCCACCCCCACCCTCGCTTCCCGACACGTTCCGCAGGCCCGACCCGCCCCGTCTGCCGCGGGTGCTTCCGAGGGCCACACCGCCTCCGGCGCCGCGCCCGCCCCCCGGACGTCCGAAGCGCCCGCCGCGGACGCAGCCGGGCCCACCGGCCGGTCCGCGGCAGGCCCCGGGACGGACACGCCCGCCGGGGCGGAGCTCGTGACGGCCCCCCTGAGGCGCCCGGCGTTCCATGCGCCCGCCGGGCCCTGGAGCTCGGCTGCCGCCGGAGCCCCGACGGCACCGGCCACCGGGTGCGGACCCGACCGGGCGACCGGTGCCGCACCGGAGGGCACCGCGGTGAACGGGCCCGCCCGTGCCTCCGTGCCCGTCGGGACGCCCGAGCGGGGAGAGGCGCCCGAGTGGGGAGAGGCCCTCGGATTGCCAGGGGGCACCGGAGCCGAGCCGGCGCCCCCGCGCCCCCCGGCCGCCGAAACAGCACCCTCGCCCCCGCACCGCCTGACGGCCGGGCCCACCCCCTCGTCCTCACGCCCCTCGCCAGCCCGGCACCCGGCCACCGGGTCCGTCCGGGGGCCCTCGCAGACCCCGGCCACGGGGCCCCACGGCGCGCCGCACGTCTCCGGACCCGGGCCGTACGCCGAGCCGGACCCAGCGCCGCCCGGGCGTCCGGCCGCGAGGGCCGAGGCCGTGACGCCGCCGTCAGGGGCCCCGTGTGCCCCGGCCGCCCGGCCGGGCGGCGGGCCGCACTGCGGCGGGGTGCCGCTGTTCGGCACCGTCCGTCACCACGACGGCTCCGGCGTCCCCGGTGCCGCGCTCACGCTCGTCGACGCGGGCGGCGGCCAGGCCGGCCGCACGGCGAGCGGCCCCGGCGGGCGCTACGCCCTCAACGCCCCCGCACCCGGACCGTACGTCCTGATCGCCTCCGCCGACGGGCACCCGCCGCAGGCCCTCACCGTCACCGTCGGCACACCGACATCCGCCGCGTACGACGTCGTGCTGGGCGGCGCGGGCCGCCTCTCCGGCACGGTCGCCACCACCGGCGGCACCCCGGTCCCCGGCGCGACCGTCACCCTCACCGACGGACGCGGCGACGTCGTCGCCTCGACCCGCACCGGGTCCGGCGGCGGGTACGTGCTCACCGACCTCGTGGCCGGCGCGTACACCCTTGTGGCCGGCGCGTCGGCGCTGCGGCCCACCGCCCTCCCCGTGAGCGTGCGCGCCGGCCACGAGACCCGGCAGGACGTCGAACTGGTCGGCGGGGCGATGCTCCGCGGCACCGTGCGCGCCCCCGGCGGCCGGCCCGTGGAGGCGGCCCGCGTGACCCTCCTCGACGCGGCCGGGAACGTCGTCGACACCCTCACCACCGGCCCCGACGGCATCTTCCGCTTCGCGGACCTCGGCGGCGGCGCGTACACCGTCATCGCCTCCGGATACCCGCCGAGCGCCACCGCCCTGCAGGTGGCGGGCGGCGGCCGGACCGAACGCGACATCCACCTCGACCACCGCGACTGAGGACCGGTCAGTTCCGTACACGCCGCCGGGGATTCGCCTGATGGCCCCCGCACGGCGGCCGCGCGGTCGTACGGTGGTGTGCGGACAGCCGTGCCCGACCAGCGCGGCAGGGAAGGAGCCAGCCAGTCATGGACAGCGGCGCACCGGAGCAGCAGCCGGGGTGGTCCCCCGAGGAGGGCCGCGTTCCGCTCGCCGTGGTCGTCGTCGACCGAGACGGCAGGGTGTCGCACTGGTCCACCGGCGCACGCCGGCTCTTCGGCCCCGACCGGAGCGAGGCCGTGGGCCGGCCCGCGGACGAACTGCTGCCCGTCTCCGGCCTGCTCGACGGGGGACCGGGCGACGACCCGTGCGCAGCATGGCGCGCGACCGGCACCTCGGCCGCCCCGGGACCGCACCGCGCGGCGCCCGCGGTGCCGCGCGCCCGTCCGGCCCCCGACCACGTCCCCGGGCCCGACGGCGCACCCGGCCGGGCGGCCGGACGCGCTCAGGGACCGGGCACCGCGTCCGGCCGTAGCCTCGCGCCGGGTTCCGGCGCCTGGTACGGCGGCGCACCGGGGGACGAGCCCTGCCCGGTGTCGGGGCGCGCCCGCCTCCCCGGACCGGGCGGCGACCGCACGGACGTCCTGTGGTGGGCATACCCGCTGGCCGGCCCGGGGACCGGGCGGCTCCTCGTGCTCGCCGCGGACGCCGCCCGCTACGGAGGCGACCTTGAGGTCGCACCCGGCTTCGCCCTCCACACCGAGTTCGACGGCTCCGACGAGCTGGCGGCCCGGCTGCCCGAGATCCTGCCCAGCACGAGCGTCGGCGAGGCCACCCGCATCGTCGACCAGATCCTCGAACAGGGTTATCCGGTACTGGAGTTCAGCCACCGCCACCGCATCCCGGTGACGCCGGACTGGGGAGTCCCCCGGCGCCCCGGCCGCCGCCCGCAGCGCACCACGCCCCTCGGGGAGGGGAGCGCCGCGCAGGCGGCGGCCGCTGCGGAGGCGGCCGGCGACCTGGAGTACGCCGCCGTGCGGGAGCGGCTGGAGTTCCTCAACGAGGTCAGCTCCCGCATCGGTTCCTCCCTGGACCTCGCCCGGACGATCCAGGAGGTCAGCACCGCCGTCGTCCCGCGCTTCACCGACGTCGCCGGCACCTACCTGCGGGAGCAGGTCGTGGCGGGCGAGGGCTTCCCCGAGGGGCCGCCCGACGCCACCACGATGTGGCACCGCGTCGCCGTCGAGCACGTCGACGAGCCGGGCCGCTGGGACGACGTGATCCCCGTCGGGGAGGCCATGCCGTTCCCCGTCCACACGCCGTTCTTCCAGTGCATGACCACCGGTGAGCCCGTCCTCGTCCCCCGGATCAGCGAGCAGGCCGGCACCGCCATCGCCGCCCAGTTCGAGAAGCGGGACATCAGGCCGCTCATCACCGGCCGCTCCATGCTGGTCGTGCCGCTCAAGGCACGCACCGTCGTCCTCGGGTTCATGATCCTGCTGCGCCACCCGGGGCGCGCGCCCTTCGACGACATGGACCGCGTCACCGGTGCCGAACTCGCGGCCAGGGCCGGCCTGGTGCTGGACAACGCCCGCATGTACACCCACCAGGAGAACGTCGCCGAGACCCTCCAGGACTCCATGCTGCCGAAGGTCCCGGCCCGCCTGCCCGGCTGCGACACCGCCACGCGGTACCTGCCTGGCACGCTCCTCGGCCGGGTCGGCGGCGACTGGTTCGACACCGTCAAGCTGTCCGGGGCCCGCACCGCCCTCGTCGTCGGCGACGTCATGGGGCACGGCATCCACTCGGCCGCGATGATGGGTCAGCTGCGCACCGCCGTGCAGACCATGGCCGGCCTCGACGTGCCGCCCGCGCAGCTGCTGCGCAAGCTCGACGACCTCGCCCAGCGGCTCGGCGAGCACTACCTCGCCACCTGTCTGTACGCGGTCTACGACCCGGTGGCCGGCGTACTGGAACTCGCCAACGCCGGCCACGTGCCGCCGGTGCTGGTGCGTGCCGCGGACGGGCGCAGCGAACTGCTCGACCTGCCGCCCGGGGCGCCCGTCGGCGTGGGCGGCGTGCCCTTCGAGGCCGTCCGCGTGCCGGTGGAGCCCGGTGACCGGCTGGTGATGTGCACGGACGGGCTGGTGGAGATGCGCGGCGAGGACATCGGCGTGGGCCTCGCCACGCTGTGCGAGTCCGCGGCCCATCCGGCCGCGTCCATGGACGACGCCTGCGACACCGTCATCCGCGCCCTGGCCCGCCGCGGCGGCCGCAAGGACGACGTGGCGCTGCTGATGGCGCGGCTGAACGGCGTCCCCGCGGACGACGTGGCCCGCTGGCGGCTCGACGCCGAGCCCCGATCGGTCCGGCAGGCCCGCGAACTGGTGCGGGCACAGCTCGCCGAGTGGCGGCTCGACCCGCTCGCGGACACGCTGCAGCTGCTGGTCAGCGAGCTCGTCACCAACGCCCTGCGGCACTCGGGGAGCCGCCGCCCGGTCGACGTGCGGCTGGTGCGGACGGAGTCGCTGATGTGTGAGGTCGCCGACGGCGGCCGCACCCTGCCCGCCCTGCGGGACGCCGGCCCGGACGACGAGGCCGGGCGCGGCCTGCACGTGCTGAACGCCCTGGCGCAGGAGTGGGGCACGGGACGCGCGGGCGACGGCACCGCGGTGTGGTTCGAACTGCCCCTGCCGAGGAAGGGAACGTCAGGAACCTGACAGCAGCCGGACAGCGTGTGGGGAGCACCAGATGAGCCTGACGGACGACAGCCGGAACCGCAGCCGCCACCGGGACGCCTGGGAGGGCTTCTGGCGGGCGGCGCCCACCGGGCCGGGCGCCGTCTTCTGGGACGCCGTCCCCGCCCGTACGGCCGCCCCGCACCTGGACCTCCTCACCCCCCACCTCACCGAGCCCGCGCTGCCGCTGGTCGACCTCGGCTGCGGCAACGGCACGCAGACCCGGTACCTGGCGGGGCGCCTCCCCGGCCCGGTCGTCGGCGTCGACGTGTCGGCCGCCGCCCTGGAGCGGGCGCGTGCCCAGGACCCCGCGGGGACGGCCCGTTACCGGGAGCTGGACGCCACGGACACCGGCGCGGCCACCGACCTGCACCGGGAGCTCGGCGACTGCAACGTCTACATGCGCGGCGTCCTGCACCAGACCGCGGCGCACGACCGGGACGCCCTGGCCGCCACGGTCGCCACGCTGCTCGGGCGCCGGGGCCGCGCCTTCGTCGTGGAGCCGGGCGAGGCCGCGGGACGGGCGATGGGCGCTCTCATGCGGGACCCGGCGGGGCCGCCCGCGAAGCTGCGGCCGGTCGCCGAGCACGGCATAGTGCCGGCCGCGGCGGCCGACGCGGACGTGCCGGAGCACTTCCGGGCCGCCGGGCTCGACGTGCTGGCGTCCGGCGAGGCGCCCCTCGCCACCACGGAGGTCGGGGCGGACGGGTCTCCCCTTGAGCTTCCGTCCCTGTGGCTGGTGGTGGGCAGGGCGGGCCGCGCCTGAGCACAGGTGGGCCCGCGCCTGAGCACGGGTGGGCCCGCGGGGGCGGGGCGGGCCGCGCCCTGCGCAACGGCCCGCCCTGGCGAGGGGGGCGGGGCCCCGGCGTCCTGCCGACGACCCCGCCTCCCCGCGTGCCCGCGGCTCAGCTGCTGCTCTTGCCCCGGCCCGTGATCGCGTCGCGCAGCCGGTCGACGAGGCCGGCGCCCGGAGCGAGAAGCTTGTTGGCCGGCGGCCTGTCCGGCGCCGCCGGGTGCGGCCGCGTGGGGGCCGTCTTCTTGGCGTGGCGCACCTTGTCGCCGAGCTTGTCCAGTTCCTCCTGCGGGCACACCGACCGCAGCTGGGGCAGCAGGTTGTTCTCCTCGTCCTCCCGGATCTCACTCATGAGCTGGGTGATCAGCGCGTCGAACCGGTCGTCCCCGGCCTCGCAGTCCTCCAGGTCCTTCATGACGCGTTCCGCGGAGGCGTGGTCCTCCAGCTCCTTGTCGGCGAGCGCGTCGCCGTTCGGCAGGTGCTTGCGCACCGCCGGGTACAGGTACTCCTCCTCGGCGATGGAGTGCCGTACGAGTTCGATGGTCACCCGGTCCGCGAGCTCCTTGCGACGGTCGTCCCCGTGCGGTAGCTCCTGTATGCGGGTGAACATCTCCTCCACCTCGCGGTGGTCACTGATCAGTTCGGCGATCACGTCTCCGCCGTGGCCCATAGCTTGACTCCTCCGTGGTCGGGGGTAGCTGACTGCTACGTGGCGAATACCACCCAACGGGAGGGATATGCGACATTCCCTCGTGCGGGTGCGGCGGCGTACCGTGCCCGTGTGCATCCGGCTCTGTCCCCTCTGGTCGCCGCCACGACGCGGTGGCTGACCCGCGCGTACCCGTCCGGCGGGGGCGCCCTGCAGCGCGCCCTGGCCGAGGGCCAGGCCCGGCAGGCGGTGACCCTGGCCGCCGCGCTCCGCTACCCGACCGACCTGGACGCCGGTCTCGTCGCGATGACTGGCGCGGGCGGCACCGACCGACTCGACTGGATCACCGGCGCCGACGCCCCCGCGGACACCGACGGTGAGGACCCGCAGGGCGGGCTCCTGCGGGGCGAGGGGCACGAGGAGTACCCGGACGCCTGGCGCACCTGGGTCGACGAGACCGTGGCGAGCTGGGCGGCCTGCCTGCTCGGCGACCCGGAGCTCGCCGCGGCGGCCGTCGCTGCCGTCGGGGGACCGGGCGCCCCCGACGCCCACCGGCGCCTGCTCGCACCCGGCGAGCACGACCGGAGGGCGGCCGTGCTCCTGCGTCACCCCGACCTGCTGGCCCCGGTGGCCGACCTGCACCGCGCCGAACTGCTCGACTTCGTCGCCCCGTCCCCCGACCGCCACGGCTGACCCCCCCGCCGCACCGCCGGCCGCGGCGCTCCCCGCGCTCCCGCGCGGCGGCGGCTCCGGACGGTCCCCGGGCGGTGGCGCGTCCGGCCACCGGGCCCGGTACGTCCCCGCCCCGGCACGGGGGCGGCCATGCCCGAACGGTGGTGCAGCACCTCGTCCGGCACCCTGACCACCGAGCTCACGCCGACCGTCGGAGGCGGAGCGGTCGGGGCGCGGAAGCGGTCCGGTGGGCCGCGAACCCGGCGCAGGGGCGGCGGTCCGCCCGCGGGTGCGCCACGCCACCGACCGGTGTCGCGGCGTACGCCCGCTCCGGGACGAGGGCGCGACACGCGCACGGCGTGCCCCCTGTCCCTTGGTACGGCTCCGGTGAGCCGCCTCGCCCTCGATCGGCGCCGGTGCGGGCCGAATCCGGTCGGAGCGAGGGGATCGTACTGCGGCGGACCGCCTCCCCGGGGGCGGCCCGCCGGCCCGGCGGGAGCGCTCAGACGCCGACCGGCTCCAGCACCGCCACGATCCCGCGCGCCAGCTGCGGCACGCGGTCCGCGGGGAGGCCCGCGATGTTGATCCGCCCCGATGCGGTGCCGTAGACCGCGTGGTCGCGGCGGAGCGCCGCCATCTGCGCGGGGCCCAGCGGCAGCCCCGCGAACATGCCCTTCTGCCGGGCCAGGGGCGCGGCGGCGGCGCCGTGGCCCAGCGCCTCCAGCGCGGCCACCAGCGCGGCGCGGTTCGCCGCGATCCGGGACCGCATCCCGTCCAGCTCGGACCGCCACGAGGCACGCAGCGCCGGGTCCTGGAGGATGGTCGCCACGATCGCGGCGCCGTGCTCGGGCGGCATCGAGTACAGGGTCCGGGCCGCGTTCTGCAGCGCCGTCTCCACGTGCCGCAGGGCCGAGGGGGACGAGCCCAGCACGATCGCGCAGCCCGTGCGGTCCGCGTACAGGCCGAAGTTCTTCGAGCAGCTCACGGCCACCAGCAGTTCCGGCAGCCGCTCCGCCAGCATCCGCACCGCCCACAGGTCGGCCTCCAGGCCGTCGCCCAGGCCGTGGTAGGCGAGGTCCACGAACGGCACCCAGCCCGCGCGCGCCGCCAGGGCCGCCAGCGCCTCCCACTGCTCCCGCGTCGGGTCGACGCCCGTGGGGTTGTGGCAGCAGCCCTGGATCAGCACGACGTCGTCGCGGCCCGCCAGGGCAAGGTCGGCGAGCAGGCCGTCGGGGTCGGTCCACCGGTACGGGCGCACGGCGAGGCCCGCGGCCTCCAGGATCGGCCGGTGGTTCACGTAGGCGGGGTCGCTCACCCACACCGTCGTCCCGGGGCGGGTCTGCCGCACCAGGTCGGCGAGGAGCCGCAGCGCACCGGTGCCCGCCACGGTCTGCACCGCGGTGGACCGGGCGACGAGCGCCTCGCCGCCGAGGACGGTCGCCTGCATCGCCCGGTTGAAGGCCGTGTTCCCGGACAGCCCCCGGTACTCCTTCGACGCGGAGCGCTCCGCGAGCCGTATCTCGGCGTCGCGCACGGCCTCCATCACCGGTGTGACGCCGGACTGGTCGCGGTAGACGCCGAGGACCAGGTTCAGCCGCTCCGGGCGCGGGTCGGCGCCGTACTCGGCCGTCAGGTCCCACAGCGGGTCGGCGGGCGGGGCGGGCAGCAGCTCAAGCATCGCGGGAGACCTCCGGGACGACGGTACGGGCGGGCGGGTCGGTACGGGAGGGGCCGGCGGCGTCCGCGCGGGCGGAGGCCAGCGGGGCACGGGTCGCGTCACCGTGCGGGGCCGGGGCGGCCGCGCCGACGGGCACCGAGGGCGGATCGTCCGTTCCCGTGCGGGCCCCGGACGGTGCCGTGCCGCCCGCGCCGGCGGGCGTACCGGACGCGGTCGGGCCGTCCTCGGCGGAGCGGACGCGGGGGACCCGGTTGGCGAGGACGACCCCCGCCGTGATCAGCGGCACGCCGACCAGCACGGCGACGGTCGGCCGCTCGCCCAGCAGCGGGATCGCCAGCAGCACCACGGCCACCGGGCTGAGGCTGCCGACGACGGAGGCACGCTCGGCGCCCAGCCGGCGGATCGCGAACGCGTACAGCAGCCCGGCGCACAGCCCCACGCCCAGTCCCTGCACCACCAGGAACAGCGCGATGTCGGCGCCCGCCGCGTGCGCCAGCCCCGTGGGCAGCACCCCGGCCGCCACGAGCAGGCCGATCACCGCGAACGACGGCAGGCACAGCAGGCCGATCGACCCCACCGGGTCGAGGTCCACCTCGCGCAGCCCCACCGTGTACAGCGCCCACAGGCCGCTCGCCACCAGCAGCGTCCCGGAGCCGAGCATCACGTCCGCGTCGAACGGCACCGCGTACCGCGACACCAGGGCCACGACGCCCGCGGCGATCAGCAGCAGCCCCGCCGACTGCGTGCCGCGGGGCAGGCCCCGCCCCCGCGCCACCATCAGCGCGGACACGAACAGCGGGACCATGCCCGGCACGATCGCCCCGACGAACGAGGCGGACGTGAGGGAGCCGCCGAACATCGCGGCGAGGAAGAACGGCACCCCCGCACCGCACACGATCTTCGCCGCGGGGCCGGGCCGCACCGCCGCGAGGGCGCGCCTGCGCCGCCACAGCGCGGGCGCCAGCACCACCAGCGGCACCCCGAAGCGCAGCAGCGCCGCGTCGGCCGGCAGCAGCGTCGACGCGGCCAGCGCTCGCGCGCTCAGCGCGAACGCCGCCCAGATCGACACGGTCAGCAGCAGCGCCGCCAGGCCCACCGCCTGCGGCGACGGTCGCACGCGGGTCACGCGAGCCCCCCGCCCGGCGACGACCGGCGTCGCCGTATCCGTCGCGACCACACGACCTCCCTACGATCCGGTCATCCGCCCACCACACCGCGGGCGCCGCAAGACTAGGGCTTACGCCGAGGCAGCCGATTGCTTGTTCTGCTTCCCGAGCCTATGTTTGGGGCAGGATCTGCCAAGAATCCGTAGGGAACGGCCGGGAGGGCCCATGGACGACACCGATCTGCAGATTATCCGCGAACTGCAGGCCGACGGGCGGCTCTCCAACCAGGACCTCGCCGACCGCGTCCGGCTCTCGCCCTCGCCGTGCCTGCGCCGGGTCCGCCGACTGGAGGACGCCGGCCTCATCCGCGGCTACACGGCGATGGTCGACCAGGTCGCCTTCGGACTGCCCATCACGGTCTTCGTCCGCATCCGCCTGGAGCGGCACACCGCCGAGGCCGTCGCCGTCTTCGAGGAGCACGTCGGCCTCATCGAGCACATCCAGGACTGCTACCTGATGGCCGGGAGCAGCGACTACCTGCTGCGCATCGTCATCGAGAGCCTGGAGGCGTACGAGCACCTCGTGCGCCACCGCATCCACGCCATCCCCGGCATCGCGTCCATCGAGTCGAGCTTCGCCTTCGGCAGCGTCAAGCAGACCCGCACCTACCCGCGGCCGAAGCCCTCCCGCTGAGCCCGCGCGGCACGGCCCGGCTGCCCCCGCGGTGCCCGGCCGTACCCGGGGTCTTCTCAGTGAGCCTGCGCGGTACGGCCCGGCCGCCCCCGCGGTGCCCGGACGGCACACCAGGTTCTTCCTCCTGAGCCTGCGCGGCACCGCCCGGCCGCTCCCGCCGCGCCCGCCCGGCACCGAAGCCCCGCCGCCGCGCCTCCGCGGCACCCGGGTCTCCCGCCGCGCCTGCCGGCGACCCCACCCTCCCCCGGGTCTCCGCGACGCGGAACCCTCCCTCGGGCCTCCGTCCCACCGAAGCCCTCCTCCCGCGTCACCCTCGCCCACTCCGAGCCGTCGCACCCGACCGGGCACGGCCCGGGGCCCTCCCGTGCGCCCCGGTACCGCCGGGCCGCCGCGCTCCTCAAGGGCTCCGCGACCCGCGGCGGGCGGCCGGGCGGGCCGCCCCGCTCCCGCAGCCGAGGGCCGCACGCCCCGCCGCCGCTGACGCGCCGTCGGCGCGGCGGCAGCCTGGTACGGCCACCGGCCACCCCGTAACGTGTGGGCATGAAGATCCTCGTCAGCGCCGACATGGAGGGCGCCACCGGCGTCACCTGGCCCGCGGACGTCCTGCCCGGCACGCCCCAGTGGGAGCGCTGCCGCGCCCTGTTCACCTCCGACGTCAACGCGGCCGTCCTCGGCTTCTTCGACGGAGGCGCCGACGAGGTCCTCGTCAACGAGGCACACTGGACCATGCGCAACCTGCTGCTGGAGCGCCTCGACGAGCGCGCCCAGATGCTGACCGGCCGCCACAAGGCGCTCTCCATGGTGGAGGGCGTGCAGCGCGGCGACGTCGACGGCGTCGCGTTCGTCGGCTACCACACGGGCGCCGGGAGCGAGGGCGTCCTCGCCCACACCTACCTCGCCAACTCCATCACGGGCGTCTGGCTCAACGGCAGCCGCGCCAGCGAGGGGTACCTGAACGCGCACGTCGTCGCCGAGCACGGGGTTCCGGTCGTCCTCGTCACCGGCGACGACCTGACCTGCCGTGACGCGGACGGCTACGCCCCGCGGGCGCGCAAGGTCGCCGTGAAGGACCACGTGTCGCGGTACGCCGCGGTGTGCCGCACGCCCGCCCGCACCGCCGCGGACATCCGTGCCGCGGCGAAGGACGCGACGCGTCTCGCCGTACGGTACGAACCGGTGCCGGGCGGCCCGTACACCGTGGAAGTGGAGTTCGACGCCGAACACCTCGCCGCCGCCGCCACCGTCGTGCCCGGCGTGGCCGTCGGGGGCGAGCGCCGCGTCGCCTACACCAGCACGACGATGTACGAGGCCATCCGCACCTTCAAGGCCGTCACCACGATCGTCTCGGCAGCAGTGGAGGAGCAGTATGGCTGAGCCCGTCACCGGGGGTCCGCACGCGCCCGGACCGGCCGCACGGGGAGCGCACGCACCCGGCGGGGACCCGCGGGCAGCGGACGTGCCCGGTCCGGACGCGCAGGCGTTCGACGAGGTCGTCGCGTTCACCTCGGACCTGATCCGCATCGACACCACCAACCGCGGCGGCGGCGACTGTCGCGAGCGGCCCGCCGCCGAGTACGTCGCCGAGCGCCTCGCGGCCGCCGGACTCGACCCCGTCCTGCTGGAACGCACCCCGGGCCGCACGAACGTCGTCGCCCGCATCCCCGGCACCGACCCCTCCGCCGACGCCCTCCTCGTCCACGGCCACCTCGACGTCGTGCCCGCCGAGCCCGCCGACTGGAGCGTGCACCCCTTCTCCGGAGAGGTCCGCGACGGGGAGGTGTGGGGCCGCGGCGCGGTCGACATGAAGAACATGGACGCCATGGTCCTCGCCGTCGTCCGCGACTGGGCCCGCCGCGGCATCCGCCCCCGCCGCGACATCGTCCTCGCCTACACCGCCGACGAGGAGGACAGCGCCGCCGACGGCGCCGGCTTCCTCGCCGACCGGCACGCCGGGCTGTTCGAGGGCTGCACCGAGGGCATCAGCGAGTCCGGCGCGTACACCGTCCACGCCGACCCGCACCTCGCCGTCTATCCGATCGGCGCCGGCGAGCGCGGCACCGCCTGGCTGCGGCTCACCGCCCGGGGCCGGGCCGGGCACGGCTCCAAGGTCAACCGGGAGAACGCCGTCAGCCGGCTCGCCGCGGCCGTCGCCCGCATCGGCGACCACGCCTGGCCCGTACGGCTCACCCCCACCGTCCGCGCCGCCCTCACCGAACTCGCCGCGCTCCACGGCATCGAGCCCCCGGACCTCGACGACCCCGCCGTCGACGTCGACCTGCTGGTCGGCAAGCTCGGTGCGGCCGCCCCCCTCGTGGAGGCCACCCTCCGCAACAGCGCCAACCCGACCATGCTCGACGCCGGCTACAAGGTCAACGTCATCCCCGGCACCGCCGGCGCCCACGTCGACGGGCGCATGCTGCCCGGCGCCGAGGACGAGTTCGCCGCCACCCTCGACGAGCTCACCGGACCCGACGTCGACTGGGAGTTCGTGCACCGCGAGATCCCCCTGCAGGCGCCCGTCGACGGTCCCACCTACGCCAAGCTGCGGGCCGCCCTCGAACGGTTCGACCCGGACGCCCACGTCGTGCCGTTCTGCATCTCCGGCGGCACCGACGCCAAGCAGTTCGCCCGCCTGGGCATCACCGGCTACGGCTTCACCCCGCTGAAGCTGCCCTACGGATTCGACTACCAGGCGCTGTTCCACGGGGTGGACGAACGCGTCCCGGTCGACGCCCTGCACTTCGGCGTCCGCGTCCTCGACCACTACCTCCAGTCCGCCTGACCACCGCCCGACCCACCGACCAACCGACCGCGCAACCCACAGGGGGAGTCGTCCATGGTGCCCACGGGGGCCTACGGAACCTGGCCGTCACCGATCGGCGCGAGCCTCGCCGCCGCCCACGGCGGACATCCCGAGTTCGTCGGCGTCGTCGGCGACGAGGTGTGGTGGACGGCGCCCCGCCCCGCCGAGGACGGCCGCCGCACCCTTGTCCGCCGCACCGCGGACGGCACCGAGCACACCGTGCTGCCCGCGCCGTGGAACGTCCGCAGCCGCGTCGTCGAGTACGGCGGCCGCCCCTGGACCGGCACCGCCCGGCAGGACGGCGCAGGGCCCCTCGTGGTGTTCAGCCACTTCCCCGACCAGCGGCTCTACGCGTACGCACCCGACGGCGACGCCCCGCCCCGCCCCCTCACCCCCGTCTCGCACACCGGCGGCGGACTGCGCTGGGCCGACCCCGTCCTGCACCCCGCCGGCCGGGAGGTGTGGTGCGTCCTGGAGGAGCACACCGGCACCGGGCCCGGCGACGTGCGCCGCGTCATCGCTGCCGTGCCGCTCGACGGCTCCGCCGCGCACGACCGGTCCGCGATACGGGAACTCACCGACGACCGGCACCGGTTCACCACCGGGCCGAGGCTCTCCCCGGACGGGCGGCACGCCGCCTGGCTCGCCTGGGACCACCCGCTCATGCCGTGGGACGGCACCCTGCTGATGACCGGCGACGTCCCCGCCGACGGTGGGCCTTTCACCGGCGTGCGCCCCGTCGCCGGGGCCGTCGACGAATCCGTCTGCCAGGTCGAGTGGGCCCCCGACGGCTCCCTCCTCTACGCCTCCGACCGCGGCGGCTGGTGGGAGCTCCACCGCCTGCCGCCCGGCGGCACCGGAGCGGTGCCCCTCTGCCCGGGCCGCGAGGAGGAGTTCGGCGGCCCGCTGTGGCGCGTCGGCCTCACCTGGTTCACCCCCCTGGACAGCGGGCTCGTCGCCGTCGTCCACGGCCGCGGCGCCACCGCGCTCGGCATCCTCGACCCCGAGACCGGCGAACTCGTCGACGCCGCCGGGCCGTGGACAGCCTGGGAAGCCACCCTCGCCGCCCACGGCAGCCGCGTCGTCGGCGTCGCCGCCAGCCCGCGCAGCGCCTACGAGGTCGTGGAGCTCGACACCGGCACGGGCCGCGCCCGCGTCATCGGCTCGCCCCACGAGGACCCCGTCGACCCCGCGTACTACCCGGAACCCCAGATCCGCACCTTCACCGGGCCCGACAACCGCGACGTCCACGCGCACATCTACCCCCCGCACAACCCCGACCGCGTCGCCCCCGACGACGAACTCCCGCCGTACGTCGTGTGGGTGCACGGCGGCCCCACCAGCCACGCCCCCCTCGTCCTCGACCTGGAGATCGCCTACTTCACCTCCCGCGGCATCGGCGTCGCCGAGGTCAACTACGGCGGCTCCACCGGCTACGGCCGCGCCTACCGCGAGCGGCTGCGCGAGCAGTGGGGCGTCGTCGACGTCGAGGACTGCGCCACCGTCGCGGAGGCCCTCGCCGCCGAAGGCACCGCCGACCCCGCCCGCCTCGCCGTCCGCGGCGGCAGCGCCGGAGGCTGGACCGCCGCCGCGTCCCTCGCCACGACCCGCGTCTACGCCTGCGGCACCATCAAGTACCCCGTGATCGACCTCGCCGGCTGGAGCGAAGGCGAGACCCACGACTTCGAGTCGCACTACCTCGACTCCCTCGTCGGCCCCCGCGCCGAGGTGCCCGCACGCTACCGCGACCGCTCGCCCCTCACCCACGCCGACCGGATCGCCGCGCCCTTCCTGCTCCTCCAGGGACTCGACGACGTCATCTGCCGGCCCAGCCAGGCCGAGCGCCTCCTCGCCGCGGTCGCGGGGCGCGGTGTCCCCCACGCCTACCTCGCCTTCGAGGGCGAGGGCCACGGCTTCCGCCGCGCCGACACCGTCGCCCGCGCCCTGGAAGCCGAACTGTCCCTGTACGTCCAGACGTTCGGCGTCCACCGGACGGACGTGCCGCTGCTGGAGCTGAAGAAGTGACCCCTGCCGAGCCGCTCGCCCCCCTCACCCGCCCCGCCCGGCTACGGCCCGGCGCCCGCGTCGCCGTCGTCTCCCCCAGCGGGCCCGTCGCCGAGGAGCGGCTGCAGACCGGCCTCGACATCCTGCGCGGCTGGGACCTCGACGCCACCGCCCTGCCGCACGCCGTGGACCGCCACCCCTGGGCGCGGTACCTGGCGGGCGCCGACGAGGACCGGGCCCGCGACTTCCAGGCGGCGTGGTGCGACCCGGACGTCGACGCGGTGATCTGCGCCCGCGGCGGCTACGGCGCCCAGCGGATCGTCGAACTGCTCGACTGGGACGCGATGCGTGCCGCCGGGCCCAAGGTCTTCGTCGGC
Organism: Streptomyces sp. CC53; assembly: GCF_001865245.1. Taxonomy (GTDB): domain Bacteria; phylum Actinomycetota; class Actinomycetes; order Streptomycetales; family Streptomycetaceae; genus Streptomyces. The sequence continues at coordinate 20,366 of NZ_MKXB01000155.1, forward strand.
TTCAGCGACGCCACCGCCCTCCACGAGGCGTTCGCCCTGCGCCTCGGGATCGCCACCCTGCACGGGCCGATGACCGGCGCGGTCGGCTTCCTCAAGGACGCGGACACCCAGGCGTCCCTGCGGTCCGCGCTGCTCGACCCGGAGTCCGTACGGGTACTGGGCGGGCCGGCCGCGTGTCCCCTGGTCCCGGGGCGCGCCCGGGGCGTCACCGTGGGCGGCTGCCTCTCCCTGCTGACCGCCGGCCTCGGCACCCCCGACGGGCGCACCGCGCTGCGGGGCGGACTGCTGCTGCTGGAGGACGTGGGGGAGGAGCCGTACCGCGTCGACCGCATGCTCACCCAGCTCGGCCGCGCCGGGCTGCTGGCGGGTCTGGCGGGCGTCGCCCTCGGCTCCTGGGAGGACTGCGGGCCGTACGCGGAGCTGCGTCCGGTGCTGCTCGACCGGCTCGGCGGACTCGGTGTGCCCGTCGTGGAACACCTGGGCTTCGGCCACGGCAGCCCGGCGCTGACGGTTCCGCTCGGCGTGGCGGCGGAGCTGGACGCCGACGCGGGCACCCTGACGCTGGAGCGGGGCGCCCTGCGCTGAGGCGCGACCCAAGCACCCGGCGGCGGGGAGTGCTGCGCTGCCGGACTGAGCGGACCGCTGCGTGCCGGCCACTTCCGGGGCCGCGTCGAAGGCGACGGCCGGACGGTGGTCTGCGTGCGGGGGCGTTCCGCTCGACTGCCCCGCACCGGGCGGAGGTCTGGGACCGGCTGCGGGTCATGAGGACCGTGATGCGCCGAGACCTCGGGGTGGGCGGTGTGGGCTCTGCGACGGACGACGTGTCGGATCGCCTCCCCGTCCAGCCGACCGCTCCGCGCAGCCGGCGCTGAGTGGTCCCGGTGCCCGCGGAGTCCTGCGGGCACCGGGACCGCCGGGGCCACGGCGCCCGGCGGGCGCTCCGGGTGAGCGGCGCTGTGTCAGCGTCCCGAGCGGAGCGCCGCGTATCCGGGACGGACGATCTCCTCGATGATCCGCTGCCGCTCCGGCAGCGGCAGGAACGCGGCCTCCACGGCGGCGACCGTGAACTCCTCGAACACCTCGGGGCCGTACCCGAAGGCGTCGACCATGTGCTGGAACTCCGCGCTCATCGTGGTGCCCGACACCAGGCGGTTGTCGGTGTTCAGGGTGATGCGGAAGCCGAGGCGGCGCAGCTCGTCGATCGGGTGCGAGGCGTAGTCCTTCGCGGCGCCCGTCTGGAGGTTGGAGGTCGGGCAGACCTCCAGGGCGATCCGGTTGTCACGGACGTACGCGGCCAGGTGCCCCAGCGTGCCGTCCTCGGCGATGTCGTCGGTGATCCGGACCCCGTGCCCGATCCGCTCGGCACCGCAGACCTGCACGGCCTCGTGGACGGACTCGGCGCCCACGGCCTCGCCCGCGTGGATCGTGAAGTGGCAGTTGTGCCTCTTGAGGTGCTGGAAGGCCGGCAGGTGGCGGGCCGGCGGGTTGCCGATCTCGCCGCCCGCGATGTCGAAGCCCGCGACCCCGCGGTCGCGGTGGGCGACGGTGAGCTCGGCTATCTCCAGGGACCGGTCGGTGTGGCGCATGCCGGTGAGCAGGGCGCGGACCGTGATCCGCCCGCCCGTGCGCCGCTCGCCCTCGCGGAGCCCCTCGTTCACCGCGTCGACGACCTCGTCCAGGCTCAGACCGGCCGCCTGGTGCTGCTCCGGCGCGTAGCGCACCTCGGCGTACACGACGCCGTCGGCGGCCAGGTCCTCGGCGCACTCAGCGGCCACGCGGTACAGGGCGTCGCGGGTCTGCATCACGGCGCAGGTGTGCGCGAAGGTCTCCAGGTAACGCTCCAGCGACCCGGAGTCCGCGGCGTCACGGAACCACGTGCCCAGCGCGGCCGGGTCCTCGGTGGGCAGTCCGGTGTACCCGCAGTCCCGGGCCAGCTCGATGATCGTGGCGGGGCGCAGGCCGCCGTCGAGGTGGTCGTGCAGCACGGCCTTGGGGGCGCGGCGGATCCAGTCGGCGGCAAGGTTGTCAGACAAGTCCATGCGGGGAGTGTAGGGCAAGTGGCGCGGACCCCGTCCGGCACCGGGCGCCACCCGCTGCCGCCGCCCTCACGCCGCCCGCCCGCGCGGTCTGCGCGCCCGCGCCGCCCGGGCCGACGGCCACGGCGCCGCCCGTCCCGCCTGCCTGCACCACCTGTGCGGCCCGCCGCCCGGGCGGCCTGTGCCGCCCGCCGCCTCGCCCGCCCGCCGCACGCGCCGATGTCACGCCGCCCGGTCCGGTCCGCGGCCCCCGCCCTCCCGGCGCCGCACGCGGCCGGGTCAGCCCGACTGGAGGACCGGCAGGGCCGGGGCGCCGGTGGGCAGCATGTGCTTGGCGGCCAGCACCGGTGTCTCACCGGCCCGTACCACCTGGGTGACCAGCACCGCGGGCGTCTCCGCGGCCCGTCCCAGCTGCTGCCCCCGCCGCTGGCCCAGCAGCGTCGCCGTCACCGCGCAGTGGCCCGTCAGCGGCACGTCCCGGGACGCCCCGGAGAGCACGGCGAGCATCGACCCGCGGGGCGCCGCCGAGAGGGCCGCCGCGAACGCCGGGTGCGCCTGCGCCAGCACGGCGTCCGGAGCCGCCCACTCCTGGCTCAGCACGCCCGCCGTCCCCTCCGCCACCAGCAGCGACTCCCAGAACCGCAGCTCGGCCCCGGCCGGTGCCAGCAGGTGCTGGGTGGTGAAGTCCGTCGGCTCCTCCACCGTCCGCAGCAGGGCGCGGACCGCCAGGGGCGCGCCCTGGGCCAGCAGCTCCTCCAGGGGCCGCAGGTGCTCGAAGCCGCGCCGCGGCGGGCGGTCGTTGACGGTGCGGCCCACCCCGCGCCGTACGGTCAGCAGGCCGTCCTCCTGGAGCAGCAGCAGCGCCTCCCGCAGGGCCGGGCGGCTCACCCCCAGCTCGGCGGCGAGCCGGGGCTCGGACGGCAGGGTCGAACCGGGCGGGTACACACCGGCGTGGATGGCGTCCGCGATCCGCTCGTACAGGACCACGACCGGTCGCCGCCGCTCCGCACTGACCACCGCTGCTCCTCCTCGGCTCACTTGTCGGCAGGACATGCGCACCGTAGTCGGCGCCCCCCGGTGCGGCAATCCGCTCCCGAGCGCGGCGGCTTGCGGCGGGGCCGGAGGTCCCTTGACGTTTTACGCGCGTAGATCGGAGAGTGGTGCCGGGCTACTTGTCTGACAAGTGGCCGCGCAGTAAGCGTTCGACATCCAAGGCAAAGGGGCCGACATGTCCACCACGTCCGCCCGGACCCGTCCGTCCGGGGCACGATCCGATCTCGCGGGGCGCGGCCCCCTGCTGCTCGCACTGGTCATGGCCGTGCTCGGCTACCAGATCAACGCGACGATGCTGAGCCCCGCGCTCCCGGACGTCATCGAGCGCCTGGGCACCACCACCGGAGCGGCGGGGCTGTCGCAGACCCTGTTCTTCCTCATGGCGGCCATCGGACAGGTCACCCTGGCCCGGCTGAGCGACCAGCGCGGCCGCAAGCCGATGATGCTGGTCTGCGCGGGCGTGCTCATCGCCGGCAACCTGCTGTGCGTGTTCGCCCCGAACATCGAGGTCTTCATCGCGGGCCGGGTCCTGCAGGGCGTCTCCGCCGCGATGTTCACCCTCGCCTTCCTCACCCTCAACCAGATGCTGACCCCGGCCGGGTTCGGCAAGGCGGCCGGCATCATCACCGCCGTCAACGGCGGCCTCGCCGGCGTCGACGCCGTCGCGGGCGGCCAGATCGCCGACACCATCGGCTTCCGCGGCATCTTCGTCTGCTCCACCGTGATCGCCGTCCTCGGCCTCCTGGGCATCCGCCACCACGTGCCGGACCTCCCGCCCACCACCGACCCCGGGGCCCGCTTCGACGCGCGCGGCATCACCGCCCTCGCCCTCGGCCTCACCGGCGTCCTCGTCGGCCTCGCCCAGGGCGCCACCTGGGGCTGGACCTCGCCGCTCACCCTGGGCTTCCTGCTGGGCGGCCTCGCCGCGCTGGGCTTCTTCGTGGTCTCGCAGCGCACCGCCCCGAACCCGGTCATCGACCTCGACGTGCTCGCCTCGCGGCGCGCCTGGCCGCTGCTCCTCACGACCGTCTGCACCCTCGGCGGTGCCTTCGGGGCCGTGGCCCTCACCATCCCGCTGTTCTCCCAGGACGCCCGGGTGGGCCTCGGGCTGTCCGCGGTGACGTCCGCGCTGCTGTTCCTCACCCCGATCCAGCTCATCGGCGTCGTCTCGGCCCCGCTCACCGGGCGTCTCGGCCCGCGCATCGGCTGGCGGAGGATCGTGGTCGCCGGTGCCGCCGCCAACTTCGTGATCTTCGCCGTGGCGACGGTCTTCCTGCACAGTGAGTGGATCCTCGTGGCCGCCCTGGCCGCGCTCGGCGTGACGTACGGCGGTTTCATGCTCACCGGCCTCAACGGACTGGCCGTCACGACCGCGCCGAAGGACAAGCCCGGCTCGCTGTCCGGGCTCAACGGCGCCTGCTTCGGCATCGGCGCGTCCCTCGGCATCGCCCTCGCCTCCGCGATGATCACCGCGGGCAGCGACGCCCAGGGCGTCACCGAGGCCGGCTACCGCAACGCCATGACTGTCGCGCTCGTGCTGCTCGGCGTCGGCGTCGTCAGCTCGCTGCTCATCCGGCGCCCCGAGGCGGAAGAGGGTGCCGGGCAGGACGACGGCCGGCCGCTCGTCGTCGCCCACCACTGAGCCGGACGGGCGCCGGGGCGGCTCCTCGCCCCGGCGCCCCGGCGCCTCACGCGGACGGCCGCCGGTCCGCGTACTCGAACACCGCGCCGTCCGGGTGCACCGCGATCAGGTTGCGGCCCACCGGCGTCGCCACCGGTCCCGCGAGCACCCGGGCCCCGCCCTCGGTCAGCGCCTTGTGCGCCGCGTCCACATCGTCCACCGCGATGGTCGCCGCCACCCTCCGCAGCACCTCGATCTCCACCTCGGGCCCGCTCATCAGCAGGAAGCAGCCGACGGCCGCCACGCGGACGCCACCGCGTTCGAACCGCAGGGCCTCGCTGCCGGTGAGCCCCTCGTAGAAGGCCACCGAGGGGTCAAGGTCGTCGACGTAGATGCGCAGTGTGGTGCCGAGGATCTCCATGCCGCCACAGGGTAGTTGGGGCCGCTCGGCCGTGGCAGGGCGCCTCACGGGCCGGACGCGCCGCCCTCGGCCCCGCCGGCGCCGGTCGCACGGGTCCCGCGCCGGGGGCCGTGGACCCTATGCCCGGCACAGGAGTTCGCCGTGCGGCACCAGGAACCAGCCGTCCGCGCTGCGCCCCCACTCCCGCCACCCCTCGGCGACCGCCGCGAGCTCCTCCGGCGTCGCGTGGCCGCCGTCCACCGCCAGCCGCGCGTACGCCGACCGCGTCGTGCGGTCCGCCCACAGCCCGCTCCACCAGGCGCGCTCCTCCGGGGTGGCGTAGCACCACGCGGAACCGCCCGGGGCGATGTCCGTGAAGCCCGCCGCCCGGGCCCACGACAGCAGCCGTCGGCCCGCGTCCGGTTCGCCGCCGCCGGACCTGGCCACCCGCCGGTACAGCGCCCGCCAGGTGTCCAGCGCCGGCACCTCGGGGAACCACGTGAAGCCCGCGTAGTCGCTGTCGCGCACGGCGACGATCCCGCCGGGGCGGCACACCCGGCGCATCTCCCGCAGCGCGCCCACCGGGTCGCCCACGTGCTGGAGCACCTGGTGGGCGTGCACCACGTCGAACGAGTCGTCGGGGAAGCCCAGCCCGGCCACGTCCGCCACGGCGAAGCGGACGTTGTCCAGACCGCGTTCCGCGCTCTCCGCGCGCGCCTGCGTGAGGACTCCCGCGGCCGTGTCCACCCCCGTCACCCGGCCGCCGGGCGCGACGAGCGCGGCCAGGTCCGCCGTGATCGTGCCGGGACCGCACCCCACGTCCAGGACGTCGAGCCCGGCGCGCAGTTCGCCCAGCAGGTACGCCGCGGAGTTCCCGGCCGTGCGCCACCGGTGCGACCGCAGGACCGACTCGTGGTGGCCGTGCGTGTAGACGGCGTCCGTCATCGCCCGCCCCTTCCCGTCGTTGCCGACGCTCATGCCGGTGCCCCGCAGCGGCGCAGCCGGCCCCTGCGGCCACCGTACGCCTCATGGTCACATCATGAGACTGGCGTCTCTTCATTCGGACAGGCGTCCTGTCCGGCGCCGTGATACCCGCGTTATCCGCGGGCGCCCCCGGGTACCCGCGGCCCCATGGAGAACAAGTCCTCGCCCTCCCGCGCCCCGCTGCGGGTGTCGGCGGCGGCGCTCGGCGGCGCCCTCGTCGCCGTGGCCGTCGCGCTGATGCGCCGGCGTGCCGCCGCCAAGGCGACGGGCGGCCCCGACGGGCACCCGCCCACCCGCCCCGGGCCGGGGCCCGTACCGGTGGGTGCGCCCCTCGAAACGGACGGGGCCGACGACGGCGACGAGGTGCACGTCGTCGCCCCGGGCACCCCGCCCGCCGAGCCGTCGCCGCCGGCCCGCCCCGGCTCCGGCACCCCGCGTGAGGAACCGCCGCCGGTCACCCCCGCGCCCGACGCGCCGCCCGCGGCCCCCCAGTCGCCGGCCGACCCGGAAGGGCCGCACCACCGCGCCTGAGCACGGGGCCCACAGGAGCACCTCTGCCGTGCCGCCCGGCCCCCCGTCAACCACCCGTCCGTCACCGGAGGTCCAGTGACCAGTCCGACGCGGCGCAGGCCGCGCATCGTGATCGTCGGAGCCGGATTCGCCGGCTACCACACCGCCCGGGAGGTCTCCCGCCGACTGCGCGGCCGCGTCGAGACCGTCCTGCTGAACCCCACCGACTACTTCCTCTACCTGCCGCTGCTGCCCCAGGTCGCCGCCGGCGTCCTCGAACCGCGCCGCGTCACCGTCTCGCTGCCCGGCACGCTGCGCCACGTGCGGCTCGTCCTCGGCCAGGCCGAACGCGTGGACCTCGACGCGCGCACCGTCCACTGCACCGACCCCGAAGGCACCCCCCGCGCCCTGCGCTACGACCGGCTCGTCCTCGCCGCCGGCAGCGTCAGCAAACTGCTGCCCGTCCCCGGGGTCGCCGAGCACGCCACCGGCTTCCGCGGCCTGCCCGAGGCGCTGTACCTGCGCGACCACATCACCCGGCAGATCGAGCTCGCCGCCACCGAGAGCGACCCGGCCGCGGCCGCGGCACGCTGCACCTTCGTGGTCGTCGGCGCCGGATACACCGGCACCGAGGTCGCCGCCCACGGAGCCATGTTCACCGACGCGCTCGTACGCTCCCAGCCCGGCCGCCCCGGCGGCCTGAACCCGCGCTGGATCCTCGTCGACGTCGCCGACAGCGTCCTCCCCGGGCTCGACGAACGCCTCTCCGCCACCGCCGACCGCGTCCTGCGCGAGCGCGGCGTGGAGATCCGCACCGGCACCTCCGTGCAGGAGTCCACCGCCGACGGGGTACGGCTCTCCGACGGCGACTTCCTGCCGACGCGGAGCCTCGTCTGGTGCGTCGGCGTCCGCCCCGACCCCCTCGTCGCCGGCCTCGGCCTGCCCCTGGAACAGGGCCGCCTCGTCGTCACCCCCGAGCTGTCCGTACCCGGCCGCCCCGAGGTCTTCGCCTGCGGCGACGCCGCCGCCGTCCCCGACCTCACCCACCCCGGCGCGCTGACGGCCATGACCGCGCAGCACGCCTCCCGGCAGGGCAGGACCGCCGCCCGCAACGTCGCCGCCTCCCTCGGCGTCGGGACGGCTGCCCCCTACCGGCACGACTCCCTCGGCTTCGCCGTCGACCTCGGCGGGGTCAAGGCCGCCGCCAACCCGCTCGGCGTACCGCTGTCGGGACCGGTCGCCGGAGCCGTCACCCGCGGCTACCACCTGGCCGCCATGCCCGGGAACCGGGTCCGGGTCGCCGCCGACTGGCTCCTCGACGCCGCGCTGCGCCGCCAGGCGGTCCAGCTCGGCCTGGTCAGCTCCTGGCAGGTCCCCCTCGACACCGACGCACCCGAGCTGGCCCGCACCCCCGGCGGCAGCGGCGGCACCGGCACCAGGAAGGACTGACACCCATGCCGTACGAGGAACTCGCCGAGCTCGCCCAGCAGCTGCGGGCCGACGCGGTCCGCGCCGCCGACGCGGCCGGCTCCGGACATCCCACCTCCGCCATGTCCGCCGCGGACCTCGCGGCGGTGCTCCTCGCCCGACACCTCCGCTACGACTTCGACCGCCCCGACCACCCCGGCAACGACCGGCTGGTCCTCTCCAAGGGCCACGCCTCGCCCCTGCTGTACGCGATGTACCACGCGGCCGGCGCCGTCGACGAGGAAGAACTGCTCGGCTACCGCACCCTCGGCAGCCGCCTCGAAGGCCACCCCACCCCCCGCCTGCCCTGGGTGGACGTCGCCACCGGCTCCCTCGGCCAGGGACTGCCCGTGGCCGTCGGCATGGCCATCGCGGGACAGCGCCTCGACCGCATCCCGTACCAGGTGTACGTCCTGTCCGGCGACAGCGAGATGGCCGAAGGGTCGGTGTGGGAGGCCGTCGAGCACGCCGCCGACAGCCACCTCGACAACCTCACCCTCATCGTCGACGTGAACCGCCTCGGCCAGCGCGGCCCCACCCGCCACGGCCACGACCTCGACGCCTACGCCCGGCGGCTGCACGCCTTCGGCTGGCACGTCGCCGAGATCGACGGCCACGACCTCCAGGCGGTCGACGCGGCCCTTGCGGAGGCCCGCAGCACCACCCGGCAGCCCACGGCCATCCTCGCCCGCACCCGCAAGGGGCGCGGGGTCGCCGCGGTCGAGGACCGCGAGGGCAAGCACGGCAAACCGCTGCCCGACGCCGAGGACGCCCTCGCCGAACTCGGCGGCGTCCGCCGCGCCCGGGTCGCCGTCCAGCGGCCGCCCGAGCTGTCCGAGCCGGTCACCGCCGACGAGCGGCGGGACCCCGACCTGCCGCGCTACGACCCCGGCGACAGCGTCGCGACCCGCAACGCCTACGGCGAGGCCCTCGCCGCCGTCGGATCGGCCCGCCCCGGGGTCGTCGCCCTGGACGCCGAGGTGAGCGACTCCACCCGCGCCGAGTTCTTCGCCAAGGCCCACCCCGAGCGCTTCGTCGAGTGCTACATCGCCGAGCAGCAGCTCGTGGCGGCGGCCGTCGGCCTCGCCGCCCGCGGCTACGTCCCGTACGCGTCGACGTTCGCCGCCTTCCTCACCCGCGCCCACGACTTCCTCCGGATGGCCGCCGTCAGCCGCGCCGGCATCAACGTGTGCGGTTCCCACGCCGGTGTCTCCATCGGTCCGGACGGCCCCTCCCAGATGGGCCTGGAGGACCTTGCCATGATGCGGTCGGTGCACGGCAGCACCGTCCTCTACCCGTGCGACGCCAATCAGACCGCCCGGCTCACCGCCGCCCTGGCGGACCTCGACGGCGTCCGGTACCTGCGCACCACGCGCGGCGCCACGCCCGGCCTCTACGGCCCCGACGAGGAGTTCCCCGTCGGCGGCAGCAAGGTGCTGCGCCGCCACGACCACGACCAGGTCACCGTCGTGGCCGCGGGCATCACCGTCCACGAGGCGCTGAAGGCGGCGGACCGGCTGGAGGCCGAGGACGGCATCCGGGCCCGGGTCATCGACCTGTACTCGGTCAAGCCCGTCGACGCGGCCACCCTCAACGACGCCGCCGGCCAGACCGGCTGTGTCCTCACGGTGGAGGACCACCACCCCGAGGGGGGCCTCGGCGACGCCGTCGCCGAGGTGTTCGCCGACGGCCGTCAGGCTCCCCGCACGGCCCGCCTCGCCGTCCGCACCATGCCGGCCTCCGCCACCCCCGAGGAGCAGCTCCACGCGGCCGGCATCGACGCGGACGCCATCGCATCGGCGGTGCGGCTGCTGGTGGAGCGGATCGTCGCGCACTGAGGCGCGGCGGCCCGCACCCCGCCGCGCCGCCCGCGCACACAGAACGGGCCGCCCCGGACCTCACCGGTCCGGGGCGGCCCGTTGCCGCGCGGTCCTACCAGCGGTACCAGCGCGAGCGACCGCCCCCGGAAGAGTTCGTGAGGAAGAAGCCGAGCAGCCAGATGACCAGCACCGCCACGGCGATCCACCACAGGACCTCCCAGGCGAAACCGACACCGAAGAGGATCAGGATCAGGAGCAGAACAAGCAGAAGGGGAACCATGATGCACCTCCTCCTCTCGGGTGCCCGGTCGCCGCCGCCGTAAGCAGCAGGGGCGCCGGGGGCCGGGCGGCGGGCACGCCGTCGCCGCCGGCCCACAGCCGGAGGCCCGTCCGGAAGGACGCCCCGTGCCGTGCGGCCGTCTTCCGGTGCGCCGCTGACCCCACAGGTGCCCTGCCCCGGCCCTGACGGGCGCCGGGACAGCCGCCGCGCCCCGCGCGGTCCCGCGGCGGCGCACGGGCACGACCCCGTACACCGCGTCCGACCCCGCACACCGCGTCCGCGGTGCACGGCGGACGTCCCGGTGAGGCAGCCGACGGCGGACGTCCCGGCGGATGCAGGGATACGGCGGCTCGGCGCCGCCGCCGCGGAACGGGCCGCCAGGCCGGCCCCGCGCAGGGCCCGGGCCATCGCCGCGACCGCGGGCCGGCGGCAGACGGGCGACCGGACGGTGGCCGGGCCCGGGACGGGCCGCACGCGGACGAGGGAGATTCCGGATGCCGCATGAGGGCCTGCCGCAGGAGCCCGGGCGCGCACCTGGCGGCACCCCGGGCCGCACAGCGGACGTCCCGGTGACACGGCCCCGGGAGGGCGGCGTCACCGGGACGTTCCCCGGCAGGGCCGGCGGCTCACATCGTCGCGGCCTCGGTCTCCTTCTCGCTGTACGGCCACCGCAGCAGCGCCCCGAGCCCGCCGACCGGCAGATCGTCCTCCAGCTCGGGCCGCACCCGCAGCACCTCGGCCCCGGCGCTCACCGCGGCCCGCAGCAGCGCGTCGTCGGCCCGCGCCGGCACCGGCTCGGTGTCGCCCAGGTACTGACTCTCCGAGCGGCGCACGGCCACCTGGTCGGGTTCGGCGCCCACCCAGACCTGGCGGTGCGCGTCCGGGCCCTCACTGCGGATGAGGAGCTCCATGATCCGGTGCTCCCGGGCGGCCTCCACCAGCGCCGGCAGCCCCTCGGCCGCCGCCGCCCCGGCGGCCTTTCCGCCCTCCGGGGCCCGCACGGACCGGAACCGGTCCAGCTCGGCCTCCTCGTTGTGGCGCAGGAGCCGCTGCCGCGCCTCCTGAACGTCCTCGTCCAGCCGCACCCGGGAGGCGCCGGCGCCGCGTCCGCCGTGCTCGGTCTCCACCGTCACCGACCGGCACTCGCCGGGCAGCCGGTCGAACACCGAGCGCCGCTCCCGCGGATCGCCCGCGAGGACGACCAGGTCCGCGCCGGTGTCCGCCACGCACTCGGCGATGGCGTCGGCGACCTCGGCGGCGTTCTGTTCCCAGGTGTTCTCCACCCCGAGCTGCCAGTGCCGCACGGACCAGGTGTTCTGCGAGGTGCGGTGGATCGGCCACTCACGGCCGGTCACCGTGCGCAGTCGCATCTCCCCGATCGCGGAGCGCAACTCCAGGTCCGCACCGGTCCGGTCGATGTACGCCACGAGACAGACAGGCTCCCGTGCGGCCAGGTCGAGCAGCGGGCCGACACGGGGCAGCGACGACCAGTACACCTGCGCCGGCGCGGACGGCCGTACCGACAGGGAAGGGTCGAGGACGACCCGGCCGTGCGACGCGAACACCGCACGCCCGGCTTCACCCGGCGGGCGGGGCCAGGACGCCAGCGCCTCGTGCACGGCCTGCACGGTCGCCTCGTCGGCGCCCTGCGCGGCCAGGTCGTCGCAGGCGTTGCGCGCCTGGAGCTCCATGCGCCAGCGCGCGGACTCGTCCATCCGCGACGTGTCGAGATACACGCTGGCCCAGGGGCCCGGACGGTCGTACAGACTGGTCAGATAGGCGAGCTGCATGGCTCCCTCCCGTCAGGCGGGTCGTGTCCGTCGCCCACGGGTACCCGTGCGGCCGCTGTGCACACTGCCGGTCTGCTGTCGCGTGCGGACCGGGCCGGACGCACAGTGGAACTGCCCGCCCCCTAGCTCCGGAGGTGACGCCGGATGTCCGGCAGCCCGCTCCTCGCCCGCCACGCGGAAGCCCTCGACCTGTTCTCCTCGCACGTCCACGCCATCAGGGACGACCAGTGGGACGCCCCCACGCCGTGCACCGAGTGGACGGTCCGGGACCTGGTGAACCACCTCACGGGCGAACAGCTCTGGGTCGTGCCGCTGGTCAGGGACGGCAACACGATCGCCGAGATCGGCGACGCCTACGACGGCGACCTCCTCGGACAGGACCCGGTGGCGACGTGGGACGCGTCCGAGGCGGCCGCCCGGGAGGTCCTGAGGGAGCCGGGAGCCCTGGACCGCACGGTGCACCTGTCGTACGGCGACGTGCCCGCCGCGGCGTACTGCGCGCAGATGACGGCGGACGCCGTCGTCCACGCCTGGGACCTGGCCCGCGGCATCGGCGCTGACGACACGATCCCGGAGCCGCTCGTCGACTTCGCGCTGCAGGAGTACGGCCCGCACGTCGAGGACTTCGCCGGCAGCGGTCTGTTCGCGCCCGCGCTCCCCGTGCCGTCCGACGCAGACGCCCAGACGAAGCTCCTCGCCCTGCTGGGCCGCGCGGCCTGACCGGCGGCGCCGTCCGACCCGCCCGGGCCGGGAACGGCGCGGGTTCCGCCGGCAGCGGCCGGGTCATCACCTGACAGTGGGGCAGCCGGCGCCCCGAGCGCGGGTGTCCTGCCCGCGGGGCCGCACTCCGGGGCCGCCCGACCGGCCGGCGGACGGCGCCCGGCGGAGGACGGCCGACGGGCGCGGCGGGGGAGGGCGCGTGTGGGCCGGAGGACGCCGAGCGGAGGACGGCCGGGTCCGCCGGATCGCGGCTGGTCACCACGCCCCTCGATCCCCCGGCGGCAGCGGTGCCCGCCCGCCCCCACGGATCCTGGCGCCGCTGCGGCGAAGTACGCCCCGGCCTGGGGCGAGGCCCCGCAGCGCCGCGCCTCCGCCGTCCTATGGGGAGGCCCGGGTCCGGCGACCGCCGCCCTGTGGGGAGCCCCGCGCCGCGCCTCCTCCGCCCCCTCGAAGCCGCGCCGCGGGTCCGGATCCCCTGCGCCGCGCATGCCCCGCCGTCCCGCTGCGGCGCCCGCTGGTGCCCGTGTTGCGTGGGCGCGCGGGGCAGACCGGGCACCCGCCGTGAGGCTTCCGCTGCCGTCCGGTGCCGCGGGGGCAGGGCCGGGTCGTGCGGGCGGCCCGCCCGCACGACGAAAGGACCCGCCGCGGGTGCCGCGGCGGGTCCTCGGGCGTCAGCGCGCGTTCAGGCGGCCCGCGCCGGGCGCTCGGCGTGGAACTCGGACAGGAACGTGGCGCAGAAGGCGTCCAGGTCCGCGGGCTTGCGGCTGGTCACCAGCCGGTTCGGGCCCGCGTGGCACACCTGCACCTGTTCGTCCACCCAGGTGCCGCCGGCGTTGCGGATGTCCGTCCGCAGGCTCGGCCAGGACGTCAGCTCCCGCCCGCGCACCACGTCGGCCTCCACCAGCGTCCACGGCGCGTGGCAGATGGCCGCGACCGGCTTCCCCGTGTCGAAGAAGGCCCGCACGAAGGCCACGGCCTGCTCGTCCATCCGCAGGAAGTCCGGGTTCGCCACCCCGCCCGGCAGCACCAGCCCGTCGTAGTCCCCGGCCGAGGTCTCGCCGACGGTCCGGTCGACGGGGAAGGTGTCCCCCTTGTCGAGGTGCTGGAATGCCTGGATCCGACCCGACTCCGTCGAGACCAGGACGGGTGTGTCACCGCCGTCGGCCACGGCCTGCCACGGTTCGGTGAGTTCGACCTGCTCGACGCCTTCGGGCGCCACCAGGAACGCGATACGCACGATGTTCCTCCTCCGTCAGTCCTGCTCGCTGTCGGGTGCCGCGCGGCTGATGTCCGCCAGCACGGACCCCGGTTCCTCCGTGACCGCCAGGTCGCCCAGGCTCACCACGCCCAGCGGCCGGCCGTCCGCCACCACGGGCAGCCGGCGCACGGCATGCCTCCGCATGAGCGCGGCGGCGGCCGGGACCGCGTCGTCGGGGGACACGCACACCGGGTCGGGGGTGCACACGGTGCGGGCGTCCACGGTCAGCGGATCGGCGCCCTCGGCCACGGCCCGCACGGTGATGTCGCGGTCCGTGAGGACCCCGACCAGCAGGTCCCCGTCAGCCACCAGCACGTCGCCGACGTCCTGGGTCCGCATCAGGCGGGCCGCCTCGACGAGCGAGGCGTCGGGGCGCACGACCGCCACGCCGGTGGTCATGACCTCTCTGACGAGCCGGGCCATGTCCGTCGGTCTCCTCCCTTCCCCCTGGGCTGCCTGCTCGGGCGTCACCCGCGGTGCAGGGCCTTCGCGACCTCCTGCACGCTGCGGTAGGTGTGGTCACCGGGCAGGCTCTCCACCCGCTCCCGCAGCGGGTCCGGTGCGTGCCGCTCGCGCAGGATGCGCAGCAGGTCGCCCCGGTGGGCGGGGAACGGTGTCCTGGCCAGATGCCTGGCGAGTTCCAGACGCAGCGCCTCGAACGTGTCGGACGGGACACGGCCACCCATCGCCAGCTCCGGGTCGTCGTCGGCCGTGGGCTCCGGGTCGTGCCACTCCTCCACGCGGGTCGGGTGGCCGGACCGCAGCAGCCCTTGGAGCTGGTGCTTCATCTCGTCGTCGTGATGGCGGCTGAGCCGATCGCTGCCTCGCTGCATGGCGCCCTCCACGGCGTCCGCGTGTGTCGGTCGCCGGGCGGGTACCCGGCGGCGGCGCCGTGAATCACGTGCGCTGCGGGCCTGCCCCGGGCGGTGCGGGCCCTGGTTTGAGTCAGGCGGCGCAGGGGACTCGCCGCTGCGGTTCCCGGCGGTTCGGCGCGGACCCGGAGGGGTTCAGACGGGAGGACGGCTCGATGGGTCTCATCTCCGTACTGTTTCCGTTTCTCCTGCCGCCCGCGATGCTGGGCGCGGTGATGGCGATGGCGCGTTACGAGGACCTGGTCCTGCCGTACCCGGAGCAGCCCCGCGACCCTGAGGACCCGCTGATCGACCCCGCCGCCCCGGACGACGCCCCGCCGCCCGTGCCGCTGCCGCTGGGTGAGGCCACGCCCCGCCGCGGACCGCGGGGCCAGGCCGACGCCGCGTAGCGCAGCGACACGCTCCGCATCACCCGGACAGCGGTACTCCCGCTCCTCGCCCGATTCCGCCCCGCGCCCCCTCCCACCTGCGGCTTCACCGCTCCGATGCCGGTGGGGGCCGAGCGCCGCGCACGTGCGGCAGGCCGCGGGGGCGATCCGGGCGGACAGTGGAACCAAGGCGTTTGCCACCGCGGACCCCGGGCAGGCGAACCTCGTGCTTCGGACCGGAGGCACGACCGGGAGAGCGGCCCGCCGCCCCGGACGTACGTGCCCGACACGGTCCCGTGGCGATCCCCGGGGTGACAGCCAACCATCAGCGCCGTTCGAGGAGCTGGACACACCATGCGAACCCTCGCCCCCACGAAGCATCCGCACGACGACGCACCCGACACGACCGAGGCGTTCCTGCGCCTGGCGACCCTGCCGCCGGGGCCCGAGCGGGACGCCGTGCGCCAGGACATCGTCCGCGCCTGGCTACCCATGGCGGACCGGCTCGCGGGCCGCTTCCGCAATCGCGGCGAGGCGCTGGAGGACCTGAGGCAGGTCGCCGCGCTCGGCCTCGTCAAGGCGGTCGACCGGTACGACCCCGAACGCGGGGCCGCCTTCGAGAGCTTCGCCGTGCCCACGATCACCGGTGAGATAAAGCGCCACTTCCGCGACCACATGTGGACCCTGCACGTGCCCCGCCGGGTCCAGGACCTCCGCGGGCGCGTGCGCATCGCCTACCAGGAGCTCTCCCACTCGGTGGGCGGCCGCACCCCGACCGTCGCCGAGATAGCCAAGAAGGCGGGGATGACGGAGGAGGAGGCCGTGGCCGGTCTCGAAGCCCTCGACAGTTTCACCGCGCTCTCCCTGGACGCCGAACTGCCGGGCACCGAGGACGGGTACACCCTCGTGGACGCGCTCGGCGGACCCGACCCGGCCCTGGACGTGGTGGTGGACCGCGAGTCGGTGAAGCCGCGGCTGCAGAGCCTGCCGGAGCGCGAGCAGCGGATCCTCTACATGCGGTTCTTCCGGGACATGACGCAGAGCAGCATCGCCGAGGACCTCGGCATCTCCCAGATGCACGTCAGCCGGCTGATAAGCCGCTGCTGCACCCGGCTCCGCGAGGACATCATGCGGGACGCCGCCTGACCCCCGGGCACGCGGCACACGATGCAGAACACCGCGCAAACGGCACAGCGTCCGTAACCTCCTTTGGAGGGCCGCGGACGGCGGGCCGGACCACGTGGAGGCGGCGCACATGCAGCACACCACCCCCGGACCCGTTGACCCCGCCGGACCGCCCGACCGGTCGGCGGGGTCCGCCGGTGCCCGGACGGCCGCCCCCGGGGGAGGACGGCCGCCGGCCCCCGCAGACCGCTCCCGCGCCGCGTCGGAGCGCCGGGAGCCCCCCGAGCGGTTCGGGCACGGCCAGGTGCGGTACGCCCCGGCGGACCCCGGCAGCGGCATGCCGGTGGCCGGCGAACTCGTCGCCGTGCTGGCCGCCGCGGCCGACCGCTCCGAACCCGAACCGCCAGGGGGCGGTGCCGTCCTGCGGGAGGCCGCCTGCGGCTACTGGTGGCGGCGCGGACTGCGCTGCCACCCCGAGGACCTGGTGGCGGCCCCGGGTGCGGGGCCGCTCCTCGCCGCCGTGCTCGCCGCCCACGGCGGGGACGTCCTGATGCCCCGGCCCTGCCCCCTCGGCTGGACCCCGCAGGCCAGGCTGCTCGGCCGCACCGCCTATCACGTGCCCACGCCCGCCGAGTGCGGCGGGGTCCCGGACTCCTACGCCCTCCTGGAGACCGTGCGGAGGGTGCGGGCCGAGGGCGGCCACCCGGCGGTGCTGCTGCTGTGCGTCGCCGACGATCCCACCGGCACGGTCGCCCCGCCCGAGCTGGTGCGCGAGGCGTGCGAGGCGGCGGTCGCGGAGGGCCTGCACATCGTGAGCGACGAGACGTGGCGCGACACCCTGCACCGGCCCCACACCACCGTGATGGTCAGCCCCGGGGAGATGTGCCCGGACGACGTGACCGTGCTCTGCGACCTGTCCGGCGCGGTCGCGCCCGCCTCCTGGCCGGCGGCAGTCGCCCGCTTTCCCGCGGGCGCCGCCGCGTCCGCCGCGTACCGGGCCCGCACCCTCGACGTGCTCACCGCCCTCGGCGCGCGCGTGCCCGGCCCGCTGGCCGCGGCCGTCGCCCACGCCCTCGACGAACCGGAGCCGGTGACCGCGCAGGCCGCGGCCGCGGCCGCCCTGCACGGCCGGCTGGCCGCCGCGGTGCACCGCACGGTGCAGGACGCCGGAGCCTTGGCACTGCCACCGGAGGCCGGCCGGCACCTGTACGCCGACCTCGACCCGCTGCGCGAACCCCTCACGGAGCGGGGGGTCACGGACTCCATCGCGCTGGAGGAGTACCTGAGCGAACGGCTCGGCACGCCGGTGCCCGGCGGTCACCGGTTCGGCGACGAACTGGGAGCCCTGCGCGTCCGCCTGGCGACCCTCCCGTTGCTCGGAAGGACCCCGGGGGAGCGCGCGGAGGCCGTGGCGGCCGACGACCCGCTGGACGTGCCGCACGTCGCCCGGGCCCTCGACCGTCTGACCGCCACGCTCCGCGACCTGCCCCCCGACGACCCGCGCCCGTGACGGCACGGTGCCGCCTGCCGTCGGCGAACCCGGCCGTACGCCCCGGGCCGTGGGCATTGCCTGTACGCCTCCGGGGCCGTGCGCGCCGGCCGTACGGCCCCGGGGGCGCGGGGTCCCGTACGGCCCCGGGCCGCGACAGGCACGCCCCGGTCCCGAGCACCGGGCGGGTCCCGGGCGCCGCGCGACGGCGGCGCCGCCGCTCGTGCCCTCCGCGCCCGGCTGCCTCCACCGGAAGCCTCAGCCCACCGGCGTTCCGGCCCGCCTCCGCAGCCGCCGCCACACCACCGGGGCCCCGCTGATCAGCACTGTGAGCGCCACCACCGCCACCACGCCCTGCCACGGCTGGGGGAACAGCGACCCGCCGGCCACCCCGATCAGCTGGTACGTCGCCGCCCACACCAGGCACGCCGGGATGTCCCCGACCAGGAACCGCCGCAGCGGCATCCGCGCCAGCAGGCACGCCAGCATCACCGGGATCCGCCCCGCCGGGACCAGCCGGGACAGCACGAGCACCGGCACCCGGTGGTCCCGCAGCCGCGTCTGCGCCCACGCCAGCCGCTCCGGCGCCGCCCTGGCCCGGAGCGCGTCCAGCCACGCCGAGCCGCCCCGGGACCGCACTCCGCGCTGCCCCAGCGCGTACAGCGCCGCGTCCCCGACCAGCGCCGCGCACGCCGCCACCAGGAACACCGCCAGCAGCGCGGAGGGCGCCGTCTGGTGGAAGGCCACCACCGCGGCCGAACTCACGATCGCCCCCGTCGGCACCACCGGTACCAGCGCGCCCAGCGCGACCAGCAGGAACAGCGACGGGTACCCGACCGCACGCTGCGTCTCCTCCGGCGGCAGCCGGTTCATGACGTCCGCGAACAGCCCCGCCGCCACCGCGCCGGTCACCGGACCGCCCCGGGCCGCACCCGTTCGCCGTGCGCCGGCAGGTGCACCGCGACCTCGGGTGCCGCCCGCGCCGCGAGCCGCGCGAACTCGCTGCCCGGCGCGTGGAACTCGTGCGGACGCACCGCGTCCATGCCGATCGGCCAGTACGTCCCGTAGTGCACCGGCACCGCCGCCCGCGGCCCCAGGGCGGCCAGTGCCCGCGCCGCCCGCCCCGCGTCCAGGTGGCCGTGGCCCAGGAACGGCCCCCAGCCCCCGACCGGCAGCAGCGCCACGTCGATCTCGCCCACCGCCTCCGCCATGCCGTCGAACAGGCCGGTGTCCCCGGCGAAGTACGTACGGGCCGCGCCCTCCACCACGTACCCCAGCGCGGGGGACCGGTGCGGCCCCAGCGGCAGCCGCCGCCCGTCGTGCGCCGCGGGAACCGCCCGCACCACCACCGGGCCCGCCTTCACCTCGTCGCCCCACCCCAGCTCGGCCAGCCGCACCCCGCCCGGGCGCTCGGCCAGCCGGCGCAGTGCCGGCACCGCGCGCGGCGCGCCCCGCGGCACGACGACGAGCGTGTCCGGAGCCAGCCGCGCCAGCGACGGCAGGTGCAGGTGGTCGGCGTGCAGGTGCGAGATCAGCACCACGTCGGCGCGGGCCGCGTCCGGCGGCGGCAGGGCGCCGCGCCGCCGCCGCAGATGGGCCAGCCGGCGCGTGAACAGCGGGTCCGTGAGCACCCGCACGCCGGAGTCCTCCACCGTGCAGGTGGCGTGCCCCCACCAGGTGACCTCCATCAGGCGCCCTTCCGTCCGCGGCTGCTGCCTACGAGCGTAGAGCCACGTCTCCTCGGAGGGCGGCCGTCGGAGTAGGGTCGGGACATGGAGGACGTACGCGTGGCGGCGATCGCCAGCCTGACGCCGCTGGAGGAGCTCGACTCCGACCCCTTCCTGGTGGACACCCGCAGCCAGCACGCCATGTGCGCGCGCTGGGCGGCCGACAAGGGCTACGTGGTCATCCGGGAGCTGCTGTTCTACGGGCTGCCGCCGGACCACCGGATGCTCTGGGCCGATGTCGAAGCCGGCGACGTCGACGTCTTCGTCGCCCCCAACGAACGGGTGCTGGAACGGGCCGTGACCTGCGCGCGGGCGTTCTTCGAGGAGTGCGAGCGGCGCGGGGTGCGCCTGGAGACGGCCGGCCTGGACGAGCCCGCGTACGACGCGGTGACGAAGGCGCGGGTGCACCGGCGGCTGTCGATGCCCACCGCCGGCTACGACGGCTGCTGAACCCGCCGGGCCCCGGCCCGCGGGCCCGGCGCGGGTCTCCCGGCGCGCGACCGGGCCCTCCGGGCCCCGCCCTGTGCCACGCTGGACCTCCCGGCGGAAAGCGGGGCGAACCAGTCGACCCGGAGGGTCGGTGCGGGCGGCGGGCGGCGGGCGGAGGGCGAACCGCGTGGACGCAGGACACGGGCGCGCAGCGCGCTGGCGGACGGTCGGCGGCGCCGTGCTGCGCGTCGTCGTCGTGTGGGTGGTGTCCACGCTGACGCTGCTCGTCCTCGCGGGCATCCTGCCCGACGTGCAGCTCCAGTCCGACGACGGTGACAGCATCACCCGCACGGCCCTGACCGCCGCCTGGGGCGCGGGCGCCTTCGGCCTGCTGAGCGCGCTCGTGTGGCCCCTCGTCGTGCGGGCCTTCCTGCTCGTCCCCGCCCTGGTGCTCGGCCTGCTGGTGTTCTTCCTCAACGGCTCCCTGCTGCTGGTCGCCCTGTGGCTGATCCCCGACGGGCGCGGCGAAGCCGACCCGGACAACGCCGTGGTGGTGGCCGCCGTCATGTCCGCCGTCGCGTCCGCCACGTCCACCGCCCTCGCCGTCCGGGACGACACCGCCTACCGGCGGCGGCTCTACCGGCTCGCCGGGCGCAGCCACACCCGGGCCGGCGACGCCGCGGCCCGGCCACCGGGCACGGTGTTCCTGCAGATCGACGGCGTCGGCCACGACACGCTGCGCTCGGCGCTGGCGGCCGGGGCCATGCCCACCGTCGCCGCCTGGGCCGGCGCCACCCACCGGCTCACCCCGTGGCGCACCGACTGGTCGAGCCAGACCGGGGCCAGCCAGCTCGCCCTGCTGCACGGCAGCAACCACGACGTGCCCGCCTTCCGCTGGTACGAGAAGGACACCGGGCGGCTCATGGTGAGCAACCGGCCCGCCAGCGCCGGCGAGTTGCAGCGCCGCGCCGCCGCCCGCACCGGCTACCCGGGCCTCCTCGCCGACGGCGGGGCCAGCCGCGGCAACCTCTTCACCGGCGGGGCCGACCAGCTGGCCCTGGTCCTGTCGGTCACGGCCCGGCGCGGTCTCGGCAGCCGCTCCCGCGCCGGCTACTTCGCGTACTTCCGGGACCCCGCCAACGCCACCCGCACCGCCGTCTCCTACCTCGCGGAGCTCGGCCGCGAGGTCGCGCAGTCCCTCGGCGCCCGGCTGCGCGGCGACCGGCCCCGGGTCCCGCGCGGCGGGCTCTACCCCTTCGTGCGGGCCTTCGCGACGGTCGTCGAGCGGGACGTCGTGCTCGCCGCCGTCATGGGCGACGTGCTGGCCGGGCGCCCGGCCGTCTACGCCGACTTCGTGGCGTACGACGAGGTGGCCCACCACTCCGGCCCGCACAGCCGCGACGCGTTCAAGGTGCTGGAGCGGATCGACCGCTGCGTCGCGCTCGTCGCGAAGGCGGCCGGGCACGCGCCGCGCCCGTACCGGATCGTGCTCCTCTCCGACCACGGGCAGAGCTTCGGGGAGACCTTCGAGTCCGCGTACGGGCTCACGCTGCGCGATCTCGTCCGGGTCTGTTGCGGTCTGCCCGTCCCGCGCCGCGTCCGGCACAGCCCGAGCGGCGCCGAGGCCCGCGGCGCCCTGCGCACCGCCCTGCACCGGCCGGAGGAGGGTTTCGAGCCCCCGCCCGGCGAGCGCCCGGCGCGCGGGGCGGGGCCGATCGTGCTGGCCTCGGGCAACCTCGGGCTGGTGTCCTTCCCCGACGTGCCGCACCGGATGTCCCGGGAGGAGATCGACCGCCGCTACCCGGCGCTGCTGCCCACGCTGGCCGAGCACCCCGGCATCGGTTTCCTGCTGGTGCGCAGCGAGGAGCACGGGTCCGTGGTGCTGGGACCCGGCGGCTTCGCCGAGGCCGTCGACCGCGTCACCGACACCTCCGGGCCGCTCGCCGCCTTCGGGCCGGGCACCGCCGACGCCGTCCGGCGCACCGACTCCTTCCCGCACGCCGCGGACATCATGGTCAACTCGATGTACGACCCGGAGTCCGGGAGGGTGCACGCGTTCGAGGCGCAGATCGGCTCCCACGGCGGACTCGGCGGCGAGCAGTCGCGTCCCTTCCTGCTGTGGCCGGCCGACCTCAGCCCCCCGACCGCCGACGGGGAGCCCTTGGCCGGGGCGGAGGTGGTGCACGCGGTCCTGCGCCGCTGGCTGGAGGAGTCCCGGGAGCAGCCGCCGTCCCCGGTGGCGCCCGGGGCCGAGGAGCCGCCCGCGCCGGGGCGCGGCCCGCACGAGCCGTCCACGGCGGGGGCCGGGGCGCAGGAGCCGCCCGGGCGCCGTCCGGAGGGGCCTCCCGCGGCGGAGCTCCGTGCCGAGGGGCCGCACACGACCGGGCTCAGCGCCGAGCAGCCACCCGTGACCGAACGTGTGAAGGATTCCCGTCTCGAAGGGCGAGACGCTGGAGGTCTTGCGGTGGGGGACGGTCCTTCGCCGGACAAAATCGGCTGATTTGGTGGCGTGTTCTCCGTAGCCCACCCTGGTTGCGTTTGTACGGAGAAAGGCGCACCACCCCTCATGTCCACGGTCACCACCCCCCACGAAGCCCCCGCGGCGACCCCGTCAGGCGAGGAGGGGGTGCCGGGCGGCGGCGACGGACCGGGCCGTGACGGGCAGCACGGCCGGCGCTTCGGGCTGCCGGTCGCGACCGCCCTGGTCATGGGCAACATCATCGGCGGCGGCATCTTCCTGCTGCCGGCCTCGGTCGCCCCGTACGGCACCATCAGCCTGGTCGCGTTCGGCATCCTCACCGCCGGAGCGATCGCCCTCGCCCTGGTCTTCGGGCGGCTGGCGGAGCGCCACCCGCGTACCGGCGGGCCGTACGTCTACGCCCGCGAGGCGTTCGGCGACTTCGCCGGCTTCCTCGCCGCCTGGTCGTACTGGATCACCGCCTGGGTGTCGAACGCGGCCCTCGCGGTGGCCGCCGTCGGCTACCTCGACGTGCTGCTGCCGCTGCACGGCTCGACGGCGGCGACCCTCGCGGCGGCCCTGTGCCTGCAATGGCTCCCGGCGGTCGCCAACCTCGCGGGGACCCGGTACGTCGGCGCGGTGCAGCTGGTCTCCACGGTCCTGAAGTTCGTGCCGCTCCTGCTGGTCGCCCTGGGCGGGCTGTTCTTCTTCGACCCGGAGAACCTGGGACCGTTCCAGGCCGGCGGCGACGGGGCGCTCGGCGCGGTGTCGGCGTCCGCCGCGATCCTCCTCTTCAGCTACCTGGGCGTGGAGTCGGCCGCCGTCAGCGCGGGGGAGGTGCGCGACCCGCGCCGCACCGTCGGGCGGGCCACCGTCCTCGGCACCCTCGGTGCCGCCGCGCTCTACCTCCTGGGCACCGTCGCGGTCTTCGGCACCGTGGCCCACGACCGGCTGGTGGACTCCTCGGCGCCCTTCTCCGACGCCGTCGACGCCATGTTCGGCGGCTCCTGGGGCGGTGCGGCCATCGCCTGCATGGCGGTCGTGTCGATGGTCGGCGCCCTCAACGGCTGGACCCTGCTCAGTGCCCAGACGCCGTACGCGGCGGCGCGGGACGGGCTGTTCCCGCGCGTCTTCGCGCGGCGCCGGAGGGGTGTGCCGACCGCGGGCGTCCTCGTGACCGTGGTCCTCGCGTCGCTGCTGACGGTCTACAACTACACCTTCGGGTCGGGCGGCGTCTTCGAGGTGCTGGTCCTCGTCACCACGTTCACGGCGACCGTCCCCTACCTGCTGTCCGCCGCCGCACAGGTGTACTTCCTGCTGTCCGGCCGCGGCGAGCGGGTGCACTGCCCGCGCCTGGTGCGGGACCTGCTGCTCGCCCTGACCGCCTTCGGCTTCTCCCTGTGGCTCGTCGCCGGGTCCGGCTACGCGGCGGTCTACCAGGGCGTGCTCTTCCTGTTCGCCGGTGTGCTCGTCCACGCCTGGCGGTCCGCCCGCAGGCGGGGCGCGCCGGAGGCCCCGCAGGAGGGCTGAGGGCCCGGGGCGCGGCCCGCAGCGGAACGCACGGCGGCGGGGCCGCGCAGCGGCAGCGGCCCCGTGGCTCAGTCCCGTGCGGGCTTCGGCTGACGCCGGGTCGACCTGGCCCGGTTGCCGCAGCCCAGGGAGCACCACGCCTGGTCGCGGCGCCGGGCCTGGAAGAACATGCCGCAGCTCGGGGCGGAGCAGCGGCGCACCCGTTGCCGCTGCTCCCCGGCGACCATGACCAGGGCCTCGCGGGCGGCCACGGCCTCGGCCGGACCGCCCGTCTCCTCCTCCGCCAGCCCGCCCTGCTCGGTGATGCGCAGCCGCACGGGCGCCGCCGCGGCCAGCCGGTTCAACTCCGCCCGTACGTCGGCGGGCGGCACGCGCTGCTCGGCCACCGCTTCCAGGGCCGCGCGCACGGGGGCGCGCAGCCGTGCCAGCACGTCCAGGGGCAGGGCCGCCATCCGCCGGTCGGCGGCGCGGGCCCGCCACTGCTCGGTGAGCTCCGGTTCGGCGAAGAAGTCGACGTCCTCGCGCCCGGGGCCGGCCTCCCGGACGACCGTGTTGGCCAGGTCGAGCACGGGGTCCTCGCCGATCCACGGCATCGCGCGCAGGCTCTTGAGCGTCATGGGCCCAATCTAGCCCACTCACGGCTTGCCGCGCGTAAACCCGTGATAGATTGCGATCACCGAATCGATCACGGTTTCGGTATGTGAAATCCGTGAGTATGTTGCTCCTCCGAAGGGATGCCGTCATGGGCGCCACCATCGAGTACGTACGCTTCGACACCGACGACGTCGCGGACCTGACCGCCCAGCGGGACGCGCTGATCGACCGCCTCCGGGAGCGGTACGGCGCCGACTTCCTCGGCGCGCACCTGGTCCGCTTCGACGACGGCAGCCTGGCCGACCTGCTCCTGTGGGCCTCGCCTGACACCGCCGCGAGGGCGGCCGAGGAGATGCCCGGCGACCCGGCCGCCGCGGGCTTCTTCAGCCGCATCGGCACCGTCCACGAGATGCGCCACGCCCAGGTCCTGCACTCCGCCGACCGCGGCTGACCCCGCTCGCCACCACGAGGAGCCGCCGTGCCCCTGGCCGAAGACCTTCTCGGCGCCGACACCGTCGACGCCCTCGCCGACCGCCTCGGCCGCGCGCTCGGCGGCCGGCCCGCGCAGACCGTCAGCCGGTGCGGCGCCTCCCTCGGCGGCCTGAGCTTCAGCGCCCGCACCGCCGCCGTCCGCGACGCCGTCCTCAGCGACCTCCCGGACCGCTGGCCGGACGTCGAACGGGTCCTGCGCACCGCCCTGGAGGACCCGGAGTTCACCGGCTGGATGACGTACCCGGTGAACGAGGCCGTCGCCGTCCACGGCCTCGCCGCCCCCGACGCGTTCGAACCGGCACTGCGCCTGCTGGGCGCGCTCACCCCGCGGCTCACCGCCGAGATCGCCGTGCGCCCCTTCCTCCGCGCCGACCTCCACCGGGCGCTGCGCGTCATGGCGCCCTGGACCGAGCACGACGACCCCCACGTGAGACGGCTCGTCAGCGAAGGCACCCGCCCCCGGCTCCCCTGGGCGCCGCGCCTCCCCGACCTCGTCGCCGACCCGGCACCCGCACTGCCCCTCCTCCACGCGCTGCGCGGCGACCCGTCCGCCTACGTGCGCCGCTCCGTCGCCAACCACCTCAACGACATCAGCCGCGACCACCCCGCCGTGGCCGTGGCCACCGCGGACCGCTGGCTGGCCGCCGACGCGGGCAGCGACACCGAGCGCCTGGTCCGGCACGGACTGCGCACCCTCGTCAAAGCCGGTGACCCGGCCGCGCTCACCCTGCTGGGCCACGCCCCGGACGCCCCCGTCGAGGTCACCGGGCCGCTCGTGCACACGACAGAGATCCGGATCGGCGACCACCTCGTCTTCGACTACGCGGTCGCCAACACCGGAGACCGGCCCGCCTCCGTCGTCGTCGACTACGTCATCCACCACGTCAAGGCCAACGGCTCCCGCACACCCAAGGTCTTCAAACTGACCACCAGGACCCTCGCACCCGGCGAGCGCTGGAAGGCCACCCGCCGCCACTCCTTCCGGGCGATCACCACCCGCCGCTACCACCGGGGCGTCCACCTCGTACGGCTCCAGGTGAACGGCGTGCCGCGCGGCGGGGACGTGCCGTTCCTGCTGGCCGACGGCACGTAGAGGCACCGGCCGCGGCAGGGACAGGAGGAGGCGGGGGAGGAGCAGCAGGCGGGAACGGACGCGCAAGCAGCAGCGCCCGAAGCCGGGACAGCGGTGCAGGCGGACGGAGGGGCCGGGGCGGCGACCGCTGCGGGCACGGAACCAGGGGCGGAGGCGGCGGCCGTCAGCACGGAACGAGAGGCGGAGGTGGCGGCGGAGGCACGCCCGCGCCCGGCGTAACGCGCTACGCCGAGCGGGCGGATCTCGTCCCCCGGCCGCCGACCGCGCGGCCCGGCGGGGCACAGGACCTGGTGTCCAGGAGGTCCGCGCCATGAACCCCAGTACCCGCGCCGTCACCCGCATCGGGCACCGCGCCCGGCGGCTGGGCATGCTGGTGGCGCTCCTGGCCCTCGCCGTACTCCTGGGCCTGGCCCCGGGCGCCGCCGCCCTGTCCCCCGAGGCGGAGCCGCTGCCCGCCTCGGCGCCCGCACTGCCCGAACCGGCGGGCGAGGGAGCCGCGCAGGAACCCGCCGAGGGCGAGCCCGCCGCGCCCGCCCGGCCCCGGGGCCGCGGCCGAGCCGCCG
>NZ_MKXB01000156.1 GCF_001865245.1 Streptomyces sp. CC53
GCGGGGCGTGGGGCGCGGGGGCCCGGGGCGGGGCGCGGAGGCGAGCGCAGCCCCGGGGGCCCCGACGGGGCTCTGCGGGGGCCCAGCGCCCCGCCGCCGCCCGCCGCGGGACGCGGGACGCGGACCTGCTGCCCGTCAGAGCCGTCCCGGGGGCCAGCGGCAAGTGCGGCGGCCGGGGGCCGGCGCGGGGGCGTACGGACGTGGGCGTACGGATGTGGGCGGTGGGTCCGCCGCCCGCACGGCGCCTGGCGGAAGGCCCCGAGGCCCAGGCAGGACCGGTAGGGGCCACGGGCCTGGGGAACGACGTGGGCTGTCGGCCCGGGGCGAACGACGTGGGCGGTCGGTCCGCCGCCCGCCGCCGCGCGGGGCAGACGGCCGCCAGGTCCAGGCAAGACCGGCGGGGGGCCACGGGCCTGGGGCAGGGGGGCGTTAAGAACGCGTTAACGGGGCGCAGTGCCGCGTATGGAGGCCGTCAACGGGCTCATAGGAGTTCCCCCGGGCGGGTTTCCTCGGAGTGGCGGTTGCCGCCGAACCCCGTTGATTCCCCTGAGGAGCTCGCGATGGCCGATGTGGCCTTCGTCGCCGCCGCCGTGGCGGTCCTGGCACTGGTCGTGCTGATCACGCGGAGCGTGGCACGGCTCTGAGCCGCACACCGCCCCACCCGGAAGCGACTCTCCGGTCGGAGGCGGCGCGGCCCAGAGCGGTCGCGGAGAGAAGGAGCGGATCAGGGGAGGAGCTCGTCGAGAGCGGCCTTGCCCTTCTCGGCCATCCTGCGCTCGGCCCATGCCAGGTTCTTCGGGTTCACGTCGCGCCCGGAGGCGAGGACGAGGTCTTCCGCGGTGAAGTCGCCTTCGGCACCACTGTGGAGGAGGGCGTCAGGGGTGACGCCGCCCAGTCGGGAGGTCGAATCGGGCTCTTCTTTCATGCCGCCTCCTTTGTCGTCCGGCACTCGCCATTGTCGTCGCCCACCGGCGCCGACGCATCCGCGGTCGCCGTGCCGGGACGGACACGCAGGGTGACGCAGAGCGGGTCCTCCCTCGGCGGTCGGCCGGGGCGTCCTGTCCTGTCCCGCACACCATGCCGGTGACGTGCGGTGGCGCGGAGGAGCGCCGGGGCCCTCCGGCCGGCTGGGCACCCGTGGGCCCGGCGACCGGTCGCCGCGACGCCGAGCGCGCCCCGCGGCCGGCCGCACCCTCCCGCAGGCGTCGCCCGCTCCGCCCGGCGGCAGGGTGTGGGTTCCCGGGTGCGGTGCCGGCGTGCGGA
>NZ_MKXB01000157.1:0-14666 GCF_001865245.1 Streptomyces sp. CC53
TCCGTTTCCGGTTCGGATTTCGTTTCCGGTGGCCGTTGGAGGGCCTTTGCCTTTCGGCGCCCCGCCACTTTAGCGGATTTCCCTCGGGGCTCCTAATCGAGTCCCGGCCCACATTCGGTGTGCGTTTTCGGCGCACCGAAAACGACCCCGTTCGAGGGGGAGATTGCTTGATGGTGGGTTGGCCGCTCCGAGGTGCTGATACAGCGTCCTTCGGCTCTTGCGGCTCGATCGAGCTTAGGCGGTCCGACCTGCCGCGTCAAGCCTTGCCCTTGCGGGGTGTGTGAGCCCGCTCCGGGCCGACGGTCGGTCGCGCCGTGGGTCCACCAGCGCCACGGGCGGACGGCATGAGAGGCGGGCGTCGGACGAGGCCGGCCGCCTCGACCACGTGCGGACCGTCGTCATGCAGGTCTGCGGGCGCGTCACGCTGGTGCCGCGCGGTCGCGGGGTCCGTTCCTTCCCGGGCGAGCACGGCCGGAGCACCGTCCGCATCCCCCTCCGGCACGGCTCCACACCGGCCCGCCGGCCGGCCGTCGGCAAGGCGCTCAGCAGGTCAGACTCCGCGGGCCGGTCTGGCTCGTGGGCTCAGGCGGTACGCCGAGACCGTCGGGTCGCCGGCGAGGTAGAACCGGTGCAGCCAGTCGTGCGCCCTGCTCACGCCTACCCGAGGACCGGCCTGGATGAGCGCGGCAGATGCCGGCTCGCCCTCGGACAACACGACCGAGGGACCTTTCAGGAGGTCTGCGCCATTGTGCTCTCCCGTGATGCCGAGTGCCTGGCAGAAGTTCCCCGGGCCTCGGGCGAGCCGTGCGTTCTCGACCCTCTCCCCTCGCCGCTCGCGCGCCAGCTCCTCCCCCTCGATGACCCTGCCGGCCCGGATGAGGACGGCCGAGGCGATGCCGTCCGTCCCGGTGACGACGTTGGCGCACCAGTGCAGGCCGTGGGACCGGTAGACGTACAGATGTCCTGCGGGTCCGAACATGACCTCGTTGCGGGGTGTCCGGCCCCGGTAGGCGTGGGAAGCCGGGTCCGCCGTGCCGGAGTACGCCTCGGTCTCCGTGATGCCGATGCTCACGGTCCCCTCCGGGGTCTTGCAGGTCAGTACCCTCCCCAGCAGCTTCGGGGCGACTTCCTCGGCAGGGTGGGCGAGGAGATCGATGTTCATGCTGACCGCCTTGACGTGCCGTACCCGAAGGAGACGTCCAGGTGTCCCGCCGGTCCGAACATCACGGCCTTGCGGGCCGTTCGCCCGCGGTGGGCGCGGGAGCCCGGGTCGGCTTCGCCGGCGTGCGCCTCCACTCCCGTGAGGCAGAGCTCGACGGGGGCGTCGTCCGGCATCCGCACCAGGGCTCGGCCCGGCGGCTCGGGAGTGACGTCCAGGACCAGACGGTCGTAGAAGTCCCGGGACAGCGGCGTACGGTCGGGGCTCTCGATCATGGTGGACGAGCCTAGTGGCGCCGGGGGCGGAACCGGCTACGGTCTGCTGAACCGGCCACGGTCTACGCTTCCCCGCGTGCGTACCCGTACGCGGGGAAGCGCCGACTACGTACTACAAGGAGTGGACATGGGCTTCAAGAAGCTGCTCGCGAGCCTGGGAGCGGGCGGTGGGAACGTCGAGACGGTCCTGACCGAGCCGAACGTGGTGCCCGGCGGCGTGGTGCAGGGCGAGGTGCGGATCGAGGGCGGTTCCGTCGACCAGGAGATCCAGCACCTGTCCATGGGGCTGCAGGCCCGCGTGGAGGTCGAGGGCGGTGACCAGGAGGTGAAGCGCGACATCGAGTTCACCAAGGTGCAGCTCGGCGGGGCCTTCACGCTGCGGGCGGAGGCGGTGCACGTGCTGCCGTTCAGCCTGGAGATCCCGTGGGAGACGCCGGTCACGACCATCGCCGGGCAGCAGCTGCGCGGGATGAACATCGGTGTCACGACCGAGCTGGCCATCGCTCGCGCCGTGGACTCCACCGACCTCGACCCGGTCCACGTGCACCCGCTGCCGGCGCAGCAGGCGATCCTGGACGCGTTCATCCAGCTCGGCTTCCGCTTCAAGAACGCCGACATGGAGCAGGGCCACATCCGGGGCACCCGGCAGAAGCTGCCGTTCTACCAGGAGATCGAGTTCCTGGCGCCGGCGCAGTACCGGGGTCTCAACGAGGTCGAGGTGTCGTTCGTCGCCGACGAGCGGGAGATGGACGTCGTGCTGGAGATGGACAAGAAGGGCGGGATCTTCACCGAGGGCAGCGACTCGTTCCGGGCGTTCGTGGTGCAGCACGCGGGCTACCAGGGCACGGACTGGTCGGCGTACCTGCACCAGTGGCTGGCGGACGTCGGCGGCCGGCGCAACTGGCTCTAGGCTCGGGGACGTCGGACTCCACAGCGAATCGGAGGTAGTTCACGTGGCCGAGGCGAAGAGGGCGCCGCTCCCTCATGACTTCCACCCTCCCGTGCCGTCGTTCACCGTGGTGAGCAAGGACGTCGCGCCGGGTGCGACGCTGGCGGACGCGCAGGTGTACGCCGAGGGGAACACCTCGCCGCACCTGCGGTGGGAGGGGTTCCCGGCGGAGACGAAGAGTTTCGCCGTGACCTGCTTCGACCCGGACGCGCCGACCGGCAGCGGGTTCTGGCACTGGGTGCTGTTCGACATCCCGGCGTCGGTGACGGAGTTGCCCGCGGGCGCCGGCGGCGGGGGGTTCGAGGGGCTGCCCGAGGGCGCGGTGCACGTCCGCAACGACTACGGGTCGAAGGACTTCGGTGGTGCGGCGCCGCCGCCGGGGGACGGACCGCACCGGTACGTGTTCACGGTGTACGCCGTGGACCAGGAGAAGCTGGGGCCGGACGACGAGGCGTCGCCGGCCGTGGTCGGCTTCAACCTGCGGTTCCACACGCTGGCGCGTGCACAGCTGGTCGGTGAGTACGAGATCCCCGCGGCAGGCTGAGAGTTCGCCTGCTGTTCGCCCGCCCCTGGTCTGGCAGAGACCGGGGGCGGGCACCTTTTAATTGCGTTGTCCTGCCCCGTGTGCAAGGCCAGAGTTGAGCCAGAGCCCGCCCAGGGGGTGGGCGGCACTCTGGAGGTGGGCACTCATGCGGGACACACTGGTACTGAACGCGAGCTTCGAGCCGTTGTCGACGGTGTCGCTGAGCCGTGCGGTGGTGCTCGTCCTCCAGGACAAGGCCGTCGTGGAGCATGCGCACCCGGAGCTGCGGGTGCGTGCGGCTGCGGTGGAACTGCCGGTCCCGCGGGTGATCAGGTTGTGCCGGTACGTGCGGGTGCCGTTCCGAAGACAGGCCCCGTGGTCGCGGAGGGGTGTGCTGGTGCGGGACCAGCACCGGTGCGCGTACTGCGGTGGCCGGGCGACGACGGTGGACCACGTGGTGCCGCGGTCGCAGGGCGGTGCGGACAGCTGGCTGAACACCGTGGCGTCGTGCGCGCAGGACAACCACCGGAAGG
Source organism: Streptomyces sp. CC53 (assembly GCF_001865245.1). Classification (GTDB taxonomy): domain Bacteria; phylum Actinomycetota; class Actinomycetes; order Streptomycetales; family Streptomycetaceae; genus Streptomyces. The sequence goes on from NZ_MKXB01000157.1 coordinate 3,440, forward strand.
CGGACCGTACTCCTGAGGAGGCGGGGATGCCGCTGCTGCGGGAGCCGTTCGTGCCGACGCCGGCGGACGCGATGCTGCTGGCGCTGCGGGCCGCCGACCGGGAGGGGCTGCCGGAGTGGCTGGGCCGGATGCAGGCCGCCTGAGGATGATGTGGCCCGCCCCGACCGGGTGTCGGGGCGGGTTCGCCGTCAGCGGGTGACGAGTTGCACGATGGCCGCGCTGCCGACGGCGACGATGACGGCGCGCAGGACGGTCGGGGGCAGGCGGCGGCCGATGCGGGCGCCGAGCTGGCCCCCGATGGTGGAGCCGACGGCGATGAGGGCCACGGCCGTCCAGTCGAAGTGGGCGGCGAAGACGAAGAACAGGGCGGCGACGCTGTTGACGACGGCGGCGAGGACGTTCTTGGCTGCGTTGAGGCGCTGCAGGCTGTCGTCGAGCAGGATGCCCATGAGGGACAGGTAGACGATCCCCTGGGCGGCCGTGAAGTAGCCGCCGTAGACGCTCGCGATCAGCAGGCCGCCGAAGAGCAGGGGGCCGCCGTGGGCGGGGAGTTCGGTCCTCCCCGTGCGGTCGCGGCGGGCCTGGACGGCCCGGGTGATGCGCGGTTGGAGGACGACGAGGACGAGGGCGAGCGTGACCAGGACGGGCACGATCGTCTCGAAGGCGGTGGCCGGCAGCTGGGTGAGCAGGAAGGCTCCGGCGAGTCCGCCGACGGCCGCGGCGACGCTGAGGCGCAGGATGCGGCTGCGCTGGCCGGTGAGTTCGGCGCGGTAGCCGATGGCGCCGCTGATGGAGCCGGGGATCAGGCCGAGGGCGTTGGACACGGTGGCGGTGACCGGGGGGACTCCTGTGGCGAGCAGGACGGGGAAGGTGATGAGGGTGCCTGATCCGACGATGGTGTTGATGGTGCCGGCGCCGATGCCCGCGGCGAAGACGGCGAGCATCTCCCAGGTGGTCATGTGTACGCCCCCGTGCGTGGTCGGTGGTGGGTGCACCGATCATGCACGAGGGCGGGGTGGCCGGTCGACGGGGGGTCGGTGGGTGGGACGCGGCCCGGTCAGTCGACGGTGGGTTCCTCGCGGCGCTGCTCCTTGATGTGGAAGCCGGGGGTGCCGTTGCCGATGTTGCCGAAGGCGCCGGAGAGGCCCTTGAGGGCGTCGCCGATCTCGCTGGGCACGATCCAGAGCTTGTTGGCGTCGCCTTCGGCGATCTTCGGGAGCATCTGGAGGTACTGGTAGGAGAGCAGCTTCTGGTCGGGGTCGCCCGCGTGGATGGCTTCGAAGACGGTGCGCACGGCCTGGGCCTCGCCCTCGGCGCGGAGGGCGGCGGCGCGGGCCTCGCCCTCGGCGCGGAGGATGGCGGACTGCTTCTCGCCCTCGGCGGTGAGGATGGCGGACTGGCGGATGCCCTCGGCGGTGAGGATGGCCGCGCGCTTGTCGCGGTCGGCGCGCATCTGCTTCTCCATCGAGTCCTGGATGGAGGTGGGCGGTTCGATGGCCTTGAGCTCGACGCGGTTGACGCGGATGCCCCACTTGCCGGTGGCCTCGTCGAGGACGCCGCGGAGGGCCGCGTTGATCTCCTCGCGGGAGGTGAGGGTGCGCTCCAGGTCCATGCCGCCGATGATGTTGCGGAGCGTGGTGACGGTGAGCTGTTCGATCGCCTGGATGTAGCTCGCGACCTCGTAGGTGGCGGCGCGGGCGTCGGTGACCTGATAGTAGATGACGGTGTCGATGTTGACGACCAGGTTGTCCTGGGTGATCACCGGCTGGGGCGGGAAGGGGACGACCTGTTCCCGCAGGTCGATCCGGTTGCGGATCGTGTCGATGAACGGGACGACGATGTTGAGGCCCGCGTTGAGGGTGCGGGTGTAGCGGCCGAACCGCTCGACGATGGCGGCGCTGGCCTGTGGGATGACCTGGATCGTCTTGATCAGGGCGATGAAGACGAGCACCACCAGGATGACCAGGACGATGATGACGGATGGCATCGTGTTCCCCGTGCCCTTCGCTGCCGGTTGGTTTCGATGATCGATCTTTCCAGACGGCGGGCCGCCGTGCGCAGTGGTTCGGTCGTTTGCCCGTCGTGCGTCACATGACGACGGCGGTGGCCCCGTCGATCTCGACCACGTCGACCTGTTCGCCGGGTTCGAAGACCTGGTCGGCGGCGTAGGAGCGGGCGGACCAGACCTCGCCCGCCAGTTTGATGCGCCCGCCGTCGCCGTGGACCCGTTCCAGCACGGTCGCCTGACGGCCCTTCAGCGCGTCGACGCCGCTGGCGTGCCCGGGTTGGCCCGCGCGGTGCCGTGCGGCGATGGGCCGTACCACGGCGACCAGGGCGACGGAGACGACGACGAAGACGATGATCTGGGCCGGTACGCCGAAGCCGAGTCCGGCGGTGACGGCTCCTGCGACGGCTCCGACGGAGAACATTGCGAATTCCGGCATCGCGGTGAGGACGAGGGGGATGCCCAGTCCTACCGCGGCGATCAGCCACCACACCCATGCGTCGATGTCCACGTGGTCATGGTAGGTGCGGTGGCGCGGCGGGGACAGGGTGCGAAGGGCCCGTCGGCTCCGGGCCCTTCGGCCGGCCGTGGGAGGGCCCGCCGGTTCGCGGCGCCGGAGGCGGCGTCAGCCGAGGGGCAGGCCCTGGGCGGTGTAGCGGTCGCCCACGCGCTCGACGACGAGGGGCAGGCCGAAGCAGCGGGACAGGTTGCGCGAGGTGAGCTCGGTCTCCAGCGGGCCCGCGGCCAGCACCTTGCCCTGACGGATCATCAGGACGTGGGTGAAGCCGGGCGGGATCTCCTCCACGTGGTGGGTGACCATGATCATGGACGGGGCGTACGGGTCGCGGGCGAGCCGTCCGAGCCGGCGGACCAGGTCCTCGCGGCCGCCTAGGTCGAGGCCGGCGGCGGGCTCGTCGAGGAGGAGCAGCTCGGGGTCGGTCATCAGGGCGCGGGCGATGAGGGTGCGCTTGCGCTCGCCTTCGGAGAGGGTGCCGAAGTTCCGGTCGAGGAAGCCGGACATGCCGAGGCGGTCGAGGAAGGCGCGGGCGCGCTCCTCGTCGACGGTGTCGTACTGCTCCTGCCAGCCGGCCGTCATGCCGTAGGCGGCGGTGAGGACGGTCTGGAGGACGGTCTGGCGCTTGGGCAGCTTCTCGGCCATGGCGATGCCGGCCATGCTGACGCGGGGCCGCAGGTCGAAGACGTCGACCTTGCCGAGCTGGTCGCCGAGGATGCGGGCGGTGCCGCGGGTCGGGAAGACGTAGGTGGAGGCCACGTTGAGGAGCGTGGTCTTGCCTGCGCCGTTGGGGCCGAGGATGGCCCAGCGCTCGCCCTCCTTGACCGACCAGGAGACCTCGTCCACCAGAGCGCGTCCGTCGCGGACCACGGATACGTCCACCAGCTCCAGTACATCGCTCATGAGCGCGTTGTCTCCCCTTGCGGTCGAGTCTTCGTCGTCGTTGCCCGCACCCGGTCGCCGCGGCGTGGCGCAGCGCTGTGCGGTGGGTGCGGGTGCCCAGGGAAAACCTACGCCACCCACAGCCGGGGCCGTACGCGCAGGGGCCTGCTACCTAAGGTGGGGGCATGCTTTCGGAACCACGATCAGGACGGTTGGCCGCATGGGGGAACGCCCTGCTGGCCGGGTTGGTGTCGCCGGACGAGGCGGTGGTCGCGATCGTCGGGGACGACGCGGTGCACCGGGTGGAGGGCGGGCCGGGTGAGTCGGGGCCGGTCGGGCTCACGCTGGCACTGGGACGGCTGCGGTCGCTGGGGGTCGCCGGGTGGCGGGTGGCACTGCCGGCTCCCGGCCACCCGCTCGGGTTGAGCGGCCCGCCGGACTTCAACGCGCGGGCGCTGGAGGCGGAGGAGGCGGTCGTCGGATACGGGGCGGGGTTCGGGCTCGTGCCGGAGGTGTCCGAGTCGGGGCCGGCCAGCGACCTGCACGTGGAGGTGGTGTGGCGCTGCCTGCCGGTGCGGGAGGCGCCGCCGGCGGACGTGCCGTCGCTGGGTGAGGCGGAGCGCGAGTTGGCGGAGGCCCTGCGGGAGGCGACGGTGGTGCTGACGCGGTTGAACGTGGCGGGGTCCGGGCCGGTGGCGGAGGCGGCGCTGGACGCGTATCGGGCGCGGGCGCACGCGGGGCGCGAGCTGCTGGCGCCGGGGTACCCGGGGCGTGCGGTACGGGTGCTGGAGCTGGCGCAGCGAGTGGGACTGCTGATGCGGCTGGCGTTCGAGGGCGGGCACGGGGGCGCGGTGAGCGCGTCGGAGATGGCGGCTCGGGTTGCGGCCCTGCGGCCGGTGGAGCGGGTGGCGCGGCGGGCGCAGGTGGCCGCATTCAACGCGTACGTGGAGGAACTGGAGCGGGGCCGCTCCTGAGCGCGCGGTGGTGGGAGCCGGGCTGAGGGTCTGCCCCGGGGCCGCCGCGTTGCGGGGTACGGCCGGGGGGCGGACCGGGGGCCGGGGCGACGGGACGTGGTGCGGGTGGGACGACGGGTCGGCGCCGGGCAGGGCGGGGCCGCGTCGGACGGGGCGGCCCCGGCTCGGCGCGGGCGGGGGGAACGCGGCGGCACGGTGGTCGGGCGCGAGTGCCGCTCCGGTCAGCGCCGGGTACGGGACGGCGCGTGGCCCGGGTACGGAGAAACGGGGCGCCCCCCAGGTGGGGCCTGGGGGGCGCGGGGTCCTGCGGCAGCCGTCAGTGGTTGACGGAGGCGTTCCCGTAGGCCGGGTTCAGGGCACCGATGACGGTCGCGGTGACACCGCTGACGTTCACGGGGACGTGTACGGGGGCCTGGATCAGGTTGCCGGAGCCCACGCCCGGGGACGTGACGGCCGCGCCGTCGGCGTGCGCACCGCCGGCGGCGGAAGCGGCACCCGCGGCGGCGGCCACCAGCCCACCGGCGACCATGGTGACAGCAGCGGCCTTCTTCAGGTTCTTCACTGGAACATTCCTCCTAGCTGTCGCTGCGGCAATCACCGCAGCGTCGCCATGAAGAACGGCCGGGCCCCGCCGGGGTTGCGCCGTACGGGTGACGTCCACCCGACGGTATGAATCTTGGATGGCACGACAACCGTCTCGTCGTACTGCGTTCGGTGCCGGTGTGCCTCCTTCGGTGTCCGGGTTTCACCTGGTGAGCCCGTGGCGCACGGCCCAGAGCGCGGCCTGGGTGCGGTCGGCGAGGTCCAGCTTCATCAGGATGTTCGAGACGTGCGTCTTGACGGTCTTCTCGGACAGGACGAGTGCGCGGGCGATCTCGCGGTTGGAGCGCCCGTCCGCGATCAGGCCGAGGACCTCGCGCTCCCGCTCGGTCAGGGAGCCGCCGCGCCCGCCGGCTCCGCCGTTTCCCTCCTCCTGGGCCAGCAGTGCCCCGGCCACCTCCGGCTGGAGGAGGACGTGGCCCGCGTGGACCGAGCGGATGGCCCCGGCGAGCGCGTCCGGGTCGATGTCCTTGTAGACGTACCCGGCGGCGCCGGCGCGCAGGGCGGGGACGACGGTGCGCTGCTCGGTGAAGCTGGTGACGACGAGCACCCGGGCCGGGTTGCCCCGCTCCCGCAGGGTCCGCAGGGCCTCGATGCCGTCGGTGCCCGGCATCTTCACGTCCATGAGGACGACGTCGGGGCGCAGTTCCTCGGCGCGGGCGACGCCCTCGGCTCCGTCGGCGGCCTCGCCGACCACTTCTATGTCGTCCTGGATCTCCAGGAACGTGCGCAGTCCGCGGCGGACGACCTGGTGGTCGTCGACCAGCAGGACCCGGATGACCGTGTCAGCCACCGGGGACCTCCATTTCGATCGTGGTGCCCTCGCCGGGCGCCGCGTGGACGGTGAGCGTGCCGCCGACGCCGCCGGCGCGGTCCCGCATGGAGACCAGGCCGAGGTGGCGTCCCGCCCGGTGGACGGCTCCCGGGTCGAAGCCGCGGCCGTCGTCGGTGACGGTGAGCAGCGCGCCGTGGCCCTGGCGGGTGAGCCGTACGGCGACGTGTTCGGCGCCGGAGTGGCGCAGCGCGTTGTGGAGGGCCTCCTGCGCGACCCGCAGCACCGCTTCCTCCTGGGCGGCGGGCAGGGCCCGCAGCACTCCTGCGTGGAAGGTGACGCGGGCGGTGTGGGCGCGGTCGAGGACCTGGACGTGGCTGCGCAGGGTGTGGACGAGGCCGTCCTCGTCGAGTGCGGCGGGGCGCAGCTCGACGACGGCGGCGCGGAGCTCGTCCGCGGCCTCGGCGGCCAGGGCGGCTATCTGCTGGAGCTCGCCCTTGGCGCGGGCGGGGTCCCTGTCGACGAGCCGGGTGGCGGCCTGGGCGGTGAGGCGGAGGGAGAAGAGCTTCTGGCTGACGGCGTCGTGCAGCTCGTGGGCGAGGCGGGAGCGCTCCTCGGCGATGGTGAGCTCGCGGCTGCGCTCGTACAGGCGGGCGTTGGTGAGGGCGATGGCGGCGTGCTGGGCGAGGATGCCGAGCAGTTCCTCGTCCTGCGCGGTGAAGCCGCAGCCGCGGTCGGGTGCGGGGCTGCGCTTGTTGGCGAGGAACAGGGCGGCGATGGTCTCGTCGCCGTCCCGCACGGGCAGGCCGAGGAAGTCGGACATGTCGGGGTGGGCGGCGGGCCAGCCCTCGAAGCGGGGATCGTCACGGACGTCGTCGAGGCGCTCGGGCTTCTCGTTGTGGAGCATCGCCGCGAGGATGCCGTGCTGGCGGGGCAGCGGGCCGATGGCGCGCCACTGCTCCTCGCTGACCCCGTCGACGACGAACTGGGCGAAGCCGCCGTGGTCGTCGGGGACGCCGAGCGCGGCGTACTCGGCATCCAGGAGCTCGCGCGCGGAGACGACGATCGTCTTGAGCACGTCGCGGACCTCCAGCTGTCTGCTCATCTCCAGCAGGGCGGTGCTCACGGCGGCGAGGCCCGAGCGCGGTCGGTCGGTCATGCGTTCACGGTACCCACGGGGGGTGACAGTCCGTATCCGCCTGTGGACGGCGGGGGCTGCGTCGCAGGTCCTAGGCCCGCGTCCCCCTTCCGGGCAGGCTCGCACCCGGCCTGCACGCCTCCTTCACCCAGTGCATTGCGCCAGCAACCCTTGGTGAGGTCGTTACGGGGTCGATGTGAGCCCGCGCATAGGACCCAGGTCACTTACGTAAGGGCCTAGTAGTCGACGTAAGGATCAGATCAACGCTGGTGGGGCGGGTGCATCGGCGACACCGCCGGGTGTGCGCGAGGGCCCTGATCCACTATCCGGGGTCGTACGTCACAGCTTTGCCAGCCGATTTTGCCGCCGCTAAGAATTGCCGACGTTGCCCGCCAGCAGGCGCCGCGCCGCCCGGCGTGCGACGACTTCCGCGATTCGAAGAGGTACGACTGCATGTCCCCGTCCAGCATCCCCGGCCTCAGCCGTCTCAAGAAGAACCACAAGCTGTCCCTGGCCGGCGTCGCCGCCGTGGGCGCCGCGGCCATCACCTTCTCGCTGGTGCCCGCCAACGCCTCCGCCGAGGCCGAGGTGCGCGAGGTGGCCGCAGCTCCGGCCGCCTGGAACGGCTACGCGATCGCCGAGCTCCAGCAGAGCATCGAGGGCCAGCAGTCCACGATCGAGCTGAAGGCCGCCGCCGAGGCCAAGGCGAAGGCCGAGGCAGCCGCGAAGGCCAAGGCCGAAGCCGCCGCGAAGGCGAAGGCCGAGGCAGCCGCCAAGGCCAAGGCGGCCGCGAAGGCGAAGGCCGAGGCCGAGGCCAAGGCCAAGGCGAAGGCGAAGGCCGAGGCCGAGGCGAAGAAGCGGGCCGCCGCCAAGGCCGCGGCCAGCCGCGCCGCCGCGCGCAAGCCGGTCTACGCGAACAACCTCGACGGCTGGATCCGCGAGGCCATGGACATCATGAAGAAGCAGGGCATCCCGGGCTCCTACAACGGGCTGCACCGCAACATCATGCGCGAGTCCAGCGGCAACCCGAGCGCGATCAACAACTGGGACATCAACGCCCAGAACGGCGTCCCGTCGATCGGTCTGCTCCAGGTCATCAAGCCGACCTTCGACCACTACCACTGCCCGGGCACCAAGAAGAGCCAGTACGACCCGGTCGCCAACATCTGCGCCGCCGCCAACTACGCCGCGGACCGGTACGGCTCGATCGACAACGTCAACGGCCCCTACTGACCGGCGGGCCCACCGACGCGCTCCTTACACCCCGAAGGGCGGCACCCCGTGCGGGGTGCCGCCCTTCGCGTCGTCGCGGTGGACGCCTCGGGGACGCGCGCTACTTGCGCATGACCTCGGGCTCGTGGCGCCTCAGCAGCCGCGCGACCAGCACGCCCAGCACCGCGGACATGACCAGCAGCACCGTGACGTTCACCCCCCACTGGGTCGCACTGTGCTCCCACAGCGGGTCCAGGTCGGTGGGGTTCTTCGGGTCCCACGGCACCATCAGGTGCGACAGGTCCAGGGTCGTGGCGGCTCCCGCGAGGCCCCAGCGGGACGGCATGAGCCAGGCGAACTGCTCCAGCCCCGGCGAGCTGTACACCTGGAACAGGATGCCGGTGAACACGACCTGGACGATCGCGAACATGACGAGCAGCGGCATCGTCTTCTCGGCCGTCTTCACCAGCGAGGAGATGACGAGGCCCACCATCATCGAGGTGATGCCGAGGGCGGTGACGACGATGCACAGTTCGACGGCCGGCGGCATGATCAGACCCTCGGCGGGCATCTCGCGCGGGACGAAGCCGATGGCGCAGATGATGACGCCCTGGATGGCCGTGATGACGCCGAGGACGATCACCTTGGACATCAGGTACGCGGAGCGGGACAGGCCGGTGGCGCGCTCCCGCTCGTAGATGACCCGTTCCTTGATCAGTTCTCGTACCGAGTTCGCCGCACCCGAGAAGCACATGCCGACCGCGAGGATCAGCATGATGGTGCCGGCGGCGCCGTTGAACCGGGCGGGCGGGGCGGGCGGCGCGAGCCCGAACTTGGCGGGGATGACGACGGAGACCGCGCCGAGGACCGCCGGCAGGATCACCATCAGTGCCAGGAAGCCCCGGTCGGAGGCGATCACGGACACGTAGCGGCGGATCAGCGTCCACAGCTGGGCGCCCCAGCTCTGCGGCTTCGGCGGCCGGGCCGCGGACTGCACCGGCATCTGGACCGGCTGGACGGCGACGGCGTCGATGTCGGCGGCGTACAGCTGGTAGTGCTGCGAGCCCTTCCAGCGGCCGGCCCAGTCGTAGTCGCGGTAGTTCTCGAACGCGGAGAACACGTCAGCCCAGGTCTCGTACCCGAAGAAGTTCAGCGCCTCGTCCGGCGGGCCGAAGTACGCCACGGAGCCGCCGGGGGCCATCACGAGCAGCTTGTCGCAGAGCGCCAGCTCGGCGACGGAGTGGGTGACGACGAGGACCGTGCGGCCGTCGTCGGCGAGCCCGCGCAGCAGCTGCATGACGTCGCGGTCCATGCCCGGGTCGAGGCCGGAGGTCGGCTCGTCCAGGAAGATCAGCGACGGCTTGGTCAGCAGCTCCAGGGCGACGGAGACACGCTTGCGCTGGCCACCGGAGAGGGAGGTGACCTTCTTCTCCTTGTGGATGTCCAGCTTCAGCTCGCGCAGCACCTCGCCGATGCGGGCCTCGCGCTCGGCCTCGGCGGTGTCGCCGGGGAAGCGCAGCTTGGCCGCGTACCGCAGCGCCTTCTGGACGGTCAGCTCCTTGTGGAGGATGTCGTCCTGCGGCACCAGGCCGATGCGCTGGCGCAGCTCGGCGAACTGCTTGTAGAGGCTGCGGTTGTCGTAGAGGACGTCGCCCTGGTCGGCGGGCCGGTAGCCGGTGAGCGCCTTGAGGAGCGTCGACTTCCCGGAGCCGGACGGGCCGATGACGCCGATGAGCGACTTCTCCGGGACGCCGAAGGACACGTCCTTGAGGATCTGCTTGCCGCCGTCGACGGTGACGGTGAGGTGGCGGGCCGAGAAGGAGACGTCGCCCGTGTCGACGAACTCCTCCAGCCGGTCGCCGACGATGCGGAACGTCGAGTGGCCGACACCGACGATGTCGTGGGGGCCGATGACGACGGTGCCGGACTTGGCGATGGGCTGGCCGTTGACGTAGGTGCCGTTGTGCGAGCCCAGGTCGCGCAGCTCGAAACGGCCGTCGGGGTGCGCGGTGAACTCGGCGTGGAGCCGGGACACCTGGAGGTCGGAGACGACCAGCTCGTTCTCCAGGGCGCGGCCGATGCGCATGACGCGGCCCAGCGCGAGCTGGTGGAAGGTGGTGGGGCTCCGGTCGCCGTGCACGGACCCCGCGCCGGCGGACGCCGCCTGCTGGTGCGGGATCTGCGGCTGGGGGGCCTGCGGCTGCTGATGAGGCTGCTGCGGCTCCTGGTGCGGCGCCGGTGCCTGGTACGGCTGCTGTCCGGACCATCCCTGCTGTGCGGCCGGGGCATGGGCCTGTGCGGCGGCAGGGGCGTCGTACGCGCCGGCCGCGGCGGCCTGGGAGGCGGCGAATTCCAGCCGCGGCCCGTCGGTGGCGTTGCCCAGGTGCACGACACCGCCCGGGGCGACCTCCCACTGGTGCACCCGCTGGCCCTGCGCATAGGTGCCGTTGGTGGAGCCGTGGTCTTCGATGACCCAACTCCGCCCGTTGCAGCTCAGTGTGGCGTGCCGCCAGGAGACCCTGGCGTCGTCGATGACCACGTCCCCCTGCGGGTCACGCCCCAGTGTGTACGACCTGGACGGATCAAGCGCCCAGGTCCTTCCGTTCAGTTGCAGTACGAGTTCCGGCACTCCATGCCCCACTACTTGTCCCCCGATGCACCCCCGACGCTGTTGCGGAGGTCTAGGGATGGCGAACATCGAGGAGGAACTATTTCAGGACCGGGTCCTGATCCGAAAGTCGGGCCGTGTGAAGACCGCGGGCAGACCGCCCCGCGGGCGCCGGACCGGAAGCCCCGGCGGCCGTCGGGCCCGCCGTCTGTGGGGCACGGGGACCGGGCCCACGGCTCGGCGGGGCATCCCCGGCGGGCGCGGGACGGCAGTGGGCACGGGACGCCGGCGGGTGTGCGTGCGGGCGAGTGCGGGGCGGCGGTGGGTGCGGGCGGGCGCGGGCATGCGCGGGGCGGGCGCGAGGCGACGTCGGTGGTGCGTGGCGGGGGCCGTCGCGCCGTACGGGTGCGGTACGCGATGAGGCGGGTGGTGCCGGTACGGGGCGCAGGGCGGTCGGCGCAGCTTCCGAGGTGGCCGAAGGGTCCCGTGAGGAGAGGGTCGGGGGCGCTCCACGGGTGGGGC
>NZ_MKXB01000157.1:14958-16197 GCF_001865245.1 Streptomyces sp. CC53
TCCCCACCCTTCTCGTCAAGATCTTCGGGAAGGACCGCCCCGGGATCACCGCCGGGCTCTTCGACACCCTTGCCGCGTTCGCCGTCGATGTCGTGGACATCGAGCAGGTCGTCACCCGCGGCCGCATCGTCCTGTGCGCGCTCGTCACCGAGCCCGCCGCGGGCGCGGAGGGTGAACTGCGGGCCACCGTGCACAGCTGGGCCGAGTCCCTGAAGCTCCAGGCCGAGATCATCTCGGGTACCGGTGACAACCGGCCCCGCGGCCACGGGCGCTCCCACGTGACGGTGCTGGGCCACCCGCTGACCGCGGAGAACACCGCGGCCATAGCGTCCACGATCACCAAGGCGGGCGCCAACATCGACCGCATCTTCCGGCTGGCGAAGTACCCGGTCACCGCGGTGGAGTTCGCGGTGTCCGGCGTCGAGACCGAGCCGCTGCGGACCGCCCTGGCCACCGAGGCGCACGAGATCGGCGTGGACGTGGCCGTGGTGGCCGCCGGCCTGCACCGGCGGGCGCAGCGGCTGGTCGTCATGGACGTCGACTCCACGCTCATCCAGGACGAGGTCATCGAGCTGTTCGCGGCGCACGCGGGCTGCGAGGACAAGGTCGCGGAGGTCACCGCGGCGGCGATGCGCGGCGAGCTGGACTTCGAGCAGTCCCTGCACGCCCGCGTGCAGCTGCTGGCGGGGCTCGACGCGTCGGTGGTCGACAAGGTGCGCGAGGAGGTGCGGCTGACGCCCGGCGCCCGCACCCTCATCCGTACGCTCAAGCGGCTCGGCTACCAGGTGGGCGTGGTGTCCGGCGGGTTCACCCAGGTCACGGACGACCTGAAGGTGCGGCTCGGGCTCGACTTCGCCTCGGCGAACACCCTGGAGATCGTCGACGGCAAGCTGACGGGGCGGGTCACCGGCGAGATCGTGGACCGGGCGGGCAAGGCCCGGCTGCTGCGCCGGTTCGCTGCGGAGGCGGGCGTGCCGCTCGCCCAGACGGTCGCGATCGGCGACGGCGCCAACGACCTGGACATGCTGAACACCGCCGGGCTGGGAGTCGCCTTCAACGCGAAGCCCGTGGTCCGGCAGGCGGTGCACACCGCCGTGAACGTGCCGTTCCTCGACACGGTGCTCTATCTGCTCGGCGTCACGCGCGAGGAGGTCGAGGCGGCGGACACCGAGGCCGACTGACCTCGCGGCGGCCGCCGTGCGCGGCGGGGCCCCGGCACCCTCCCCTCAGGGGACGGGT
>NZ_MKXB01000157.1:16208-65438 GCF_001865245.1 Streptomyces sp. CC53
GCCGGGCGCGGGTGTGTGTCACATGTGAGGTGCCCAGTAGGCCGTGAGCCTGCCCACGCCGTGCTCCACGGACTTCCACGAGCCGGTGAACGTGACGACCGCCATCGCGGAGGTGGGGAAGCCGCCCCGGTTCATCGTGGCGAGCAGATCGCCCTCCGCCTCACCGGAGAGGGCGTCGGCGAGGGCGTGCACGCCGGGGTTGTGGCCCACCAGCAGGAGGTCCTGCACCTCGTCGGACTGCTCGTTGAGCACGGCGATGAGCTCGCCGAGGGAGGCTTCGTAGATCCGCTCGTCGTACACGGTCCTGGGGCGCTCGGGCAGCTCGGACACCACGAGCTTCCAGGTCTCCCGGGTGCGGACGGCGGTCGAGCACAGGGTCAGGTCGGGGGTGATGCCGGCCCCGGCGAGCCAGCGGCCGGCCACGGGCGCGTCCTTGCGCCCGCGGTCGGCGAGCGGACGCTCGTGGTCGGAGTCCTGGGACCATTCGGCCTTCGCGTGCCGGAGGAGCACGATCCTGCGGGGTGTGTCGACGCTCATGACCCCAGCTTCGCATGAAACGGACCTTGTGGCGCAGGGTGTTTGAGCGGTCCCTGGACACGTACGAAGGTCTGCTGGAGGTGTTCGAGGATGCGGCCGACGGCCGGTGTGCGTCCCGGCGACGCGTGCGCCTGGCCGGGTCCGGCGACGAGCAGGAGGAGCGCGGTGAAGGCCGCCGCGGGAAGGGCCAGCGCCCACCACGGCAGGCGGGTCGCCTGTGTGCTCGTGGCGCGGGTACGGACCGTACCGGACCCCTCCGTCGTCATGGCGGCCTCCGTCGTCGTCGCGGGTTCGTGGCATCGGGATGCCCTCACGCTACGGAGCGGCAGGGGCCCGGCCCATCAGGTGGGACACCCACTTCACCCTGACGCCCTACCCCTAGGGGTGGGGCCCTGATCGCCCCGTGGCGGGCACGTCGACAGCCACCTCGACGGTGACGCGGCAGGGCCCGGGGGTGGCCCGGCGCGCGCAGGACCCCCGCGGCCGACCGGCCCGGCGAGGCACCGGACCGACTCGGGCCCCCGCACCCACGGGCCGAGCGAACCCACATGCACCGGGCACACTGCTCGCACGCACCGCGGGCCGCACGACCGCACGGGGACCGGACACACAGGTGCCGGGCACCGCGGGCCCCCGGCCGCACAGGGCCGGCGGCCCCCGCGGCCGCGCACGTCACACCGTCAGGCGGTTGGCGCTGCCGCCCGCGTCACGCGGGCGGGCAGGTCAGGACGGCGCCGCGATCGTGGCGATGACGGAGATGACCGCGCCGATGGCGAGCATGGCGCCGAAGACGGCGAGGAGCTTCTTCTGACCGTTCTTGGGGTTCGGGTCGAGCACAGGCTGCATGGCACCAGTCTCGCACCTCAGCTCTCGTCCTCGACCGTCCGGTCCCGCCCGGCGACGACGCCCGCGGCCATCTGCGGCAGGAGCAGCCCCATCATCAGCAGCAGGGGCACGTCCCAGCCGCCGCTGTGCTGGTAGAGGGCGCCGACGAGGAGGGGGCCGGGCACGGAGACGAGGTAGCCGACGCTCTGGGCGAAGGCGGAGAGCCGCACGACGCCGGCGCCGCTCCGGGAGCGCATGCCGATCATGGTGAGGGCGAGCGGGAAGGCGCAGTTGGAGACGCCGAGGAGCAGCACCCACAGCCAGGCCCCTGCCGCCGGCGCGGCGTAGAGGCCGGTGTAGCCGGCGAGGCCGCTGAGGCCGAGCAGGACCACCAGGGGGCCCTGCTGCCGCATCCGGCCGGCCACCCGGGGGATGACGAAGGCGAGCGGCACGCCCATGACCATGGTGACGGCCAGCAGCAGTCCGGCGGTGCCCGCCGGGACGCCGGCGTCCCGGAAGATCTGCGGCAGCCAGCCCATGGTGATGTACGCGCCGGTGGCCTGGAGGCCGAAGAAGAGGGCGAGGGCCCAGGCGGTGCGGCTGCGGGCCATCCGTGGCGCCGCGGCCGTTCCCGGGGCGGCCCCGGCGGCCCGGCGACTGTCGTGGGCGCCCCGGGCCGTGGAGCGGCCGCCCCGGGCCCGTACGACGACGGTCCACGGCAGCACGGCGAGGACGGCGAGGACCGCCCACAGGCCGAGGCCCGTGCGCCAGCCTCCGCCCAGGGCGGTGGCCAGCGGGACGGTGGCGGCGGCCGCGAGGGACGTGCCGAGGGCGAGGGCCATGGAGTAGAGGCCCGTCATGGTGCCGACGCGGTCGGGGAAGTACCGCTTGACGATGACGGGCATCAGGACGTTGCTCAGGGCGATGCCCATGAGGGCGAGGGCACTGGCCGCCAGGAAGCCCGCGGTGCCGCCCGCGAAGGGCCGTACGAGCAGCCCTGCCGCGATGGCGGCCATGCCGGCCCAGACCACGGCGGTGGGGCCGTGGCGGCGGGCGAGCCGGGGAGCCGCGATGCCGAAGAGGGCGAAGCACAGCGGTGGTACGGCGGTGAGCAGACCGGCGGCGCTGCCGCTCATGTGGAGGCCGGTGCGGACCTCTTCGAGGAGGGCGCCGAGGCTGGTGATGGCGGGCCGGAGGTTGAGCGCGGCGAGGACGAGTCCGACGACGAGGACGCGGGTGAGCCACCGGGGAGCCGGGGCCGGCACCCCCGCGAGCGGGGGCTGTGCCTCCCGGCGGGGGGCGGAGGGGGATGCTGGAGGCGTGAGGGTGCGGGTCTGGGGCTCGTCGGACATGGCACCATCATAGAATCATGGGATGATTGGTTGTCCAATCGTGAACGACGTCGCGGCCAGGCCGACGAGGAGAGGACCGGGACAGGCATGACGCTGAGCTCCCCCCGCCGTTCAGGACTGTCGGACCAGGTGATCGCGCAGCTGCGGAACCAGATCACCTCGGGCGAGTGGCCAGTCGGCTCGCGCATCCCCACCGAGCCGGAGCTCGTCGAGCAGCTGGGCGTCGCCCGCAACACCGTCCGCGAGGCGGTGCGCGCCCTGGCCCACAACGGGCTGCTGGACATCCGGCAGGGCTCCGGCACGTACGTGGTGGCGACCAGCGAGCTCGCCGGGGTGATGCAGCGGCGCTTCGCGGACGCGGACCCCCGGCACGTGGCGGAGCTGCGCTCGACGCTGGAGTCGGCGGCCGCACGGCTGGCCGCGCAGCGGCGCACGGAGCGGGACGTGCAGCAGCTCGACGCGCTGCTGGCCCGCCGGGAGGAGGCGTGGGCGACGGGCGACGCGGAGCAGTTCGTGTCGGCGGACTCGACGTTCCACCTGGCGGTGGTCGCCGCCTCGCACAACGAGGTGCTGGGTGAGCTCTACGCGGACCTGGGACACCTGCTGCGGGACTGGCTGCGCGAGGACGTGGGCCGGGAGCTGCGCCCCGAACACCACATGGACCACGCCCGGCTGGTGGAGGCGATCAGGGCGGGCGACGCGGAGACGGCGTCGGCGGAGGCGGCGGGCTACCCGTTCATGTGCCTGCGGGACCCGCGGCCGGCCGATGGGTGAGCCAGACCGCGCTGACCTCCTTCCAACACCGCTCGGTGAGCTGCACATGAGCGGTGGGCGGCACGTCCACGGGGGCGCTGTCGACGTCCAGGTCCCACCAGCGGGCGCACTCGACGTGCAGTTGGACGCGGTCGGTGCGGGGATAGGGGTTGTGGCAGTGCGCGGTGACGCGCGACCCCTCCACGGTGGTGCCGCAGCGGGCGGTCTGCTCGTCCGCCGCGCGGCCGCCGTCGCCCTGGGCGGCCTGCCCGACGCCGGCGGCGCCGGGGTGCGGGGCGGCTACGGGGGCCGGGTTTCCGGCCGGGTCTGCCACGGCCTGGCCGGCCGGCAGGACTGCGGCGAGCGCCGCGAGTAGCACGGCGGCACGGCGCGGGACGCGGTGTTCGGGTGGCACGGCGGCACCTCCTCCCCGTCGGCCGGGAAGGCGGGCCACCCGGCTCGACCAGTGTGCCGCAGACGCACGCGGGCCGCGCGCCGTCCGGGTGACGGTCGCGCGGCCCGTACGGGAAACGGCAGGTCAGGCGCCCATGATGTGGACGCCGCCGTCGACGTGGACGATCTCGCCGGTGGTCTTCGGGAAGAAGTCCGACAGCAGGGCGACGACACCGCGGCCGGCCGGCTCCGGGTCGGCCATGTCCCAGGCGAGCGGGGAGCGCTCGTCCCACACCTTCGCGAGCTCGCCGAAGCCCGGGATGGACTTGGCGGCCATCGAACCGATGGGGCCGGCCGAGACGAGGTTGCAGCGGACGTTGTGCTTGCCGAGGTCGCGGGCCAGGTAGCGGCTGGTGGCCTCCAGGGCGGCCTTGGCCGGGCCCATCCAGTCGTACTGCGGCCAGGCGAACTGCGCGTCGAAGGTGAGGCCGACCACCGAGCCGCCCTCCTCCATCAGCGGCAGGCAGGCCATCGTGAGCGACTTCAGCGAGAACGCCGAGACGTGCATCGCGGTCGACACCGACTCGAACGGCGTGTTGAGGAAGTTGCCGCCGAGGGCGTCCTGCGGGGCGAAGCCGATGGAGTGGACGACGCCGTCGAGGCCGCCGAGCTCCTTGCGGACGGTCTCCTCGACCCGCGCCAGGTGCTCGTCGTCGGTGACGTCGAGCTCGAAGACCGTGGCGGGCTTGGGAAGCTTCTTGGCGATGCGCTCGGTGAGGGTGGGACGCGGGAAGGCGGTGAGGATGACCTCGGCGCCCTGCTCCTGGGCCACCTTGGCGGTGTGGAAGGCGATGGAGGACTCCATCAGCACACCGGTGATCAGGATGCGCTTGCCGTCGAGAATTCCGCTCATGTTGCTCAGTGACCCATGCCCAATCCGCCGTCAACCGGGATGACGGCTCCAGTGATGTACGAGGCGTCGTCGGAGGCGAGGAAGCGCACCGCGGCGGCGATCTCCTCCGGCTGCGCGTAGCGGCCGAGCGGCACCTGGGAGACGATGCCGGACCGCTGCTCGTCGGTGAGCACCTTCGTCATGTCGGTGTCGACGAAGCCGGGCGCGACGACGTTGAAGGTGATGTTGCGGGATCCGAGTTCCCGGGCGAGGGAGCGGGCGAAGCCCACCAGTCCGGCCTTGGAGGCGGCGTAGTTCGCCTGGCCCGCCGAGCCGAGCAGGCCGACGACGGACGAGATCAGCACGACGCGGCCCTTCTTGGCGCGCAGCATGCCGCGGTTGGCCCGCTTGACGACACGGAAGGTGCCCGTGAGGTTGGTGTCCAGGACGGCGGTGAAGTCGTCCTCGGTCATCCGCATGAGCAGCTGGTCCTTGGTGACGCCGGCGTTGGCGACGAGGACCTCCACGGGACCGTGCTTCTCCTCGATCTCCTTGTAGGCGGTCTCCACCTGCTCGGAGTCGGTGATGTCACAGCGCACGGGCAGGCAGCCCAGCTCGGTCAGCTCGGCCGGCGGCTCGCCCGACCGGTAGGTGTACGCGACCTTGTCGCCTGCTGCGGCGAAAGCGCGGGCGATGGCGAGGCCGATGCCCCGGTTTCCTCCGGTGACGAGAACCGAGCGGCTCATCCGATCACCCTTTCCCTAGCTGTGTGGTTCTCCCGAGAACCTATCGGTCCGCCTTCGCGTACGGGGACTCGGCCCCTGACAGTGGCGTACGGAACTCACTGTCGAGTCCCTACAGAAAACACTGGGCAGAGCGAGGGTCGACCCGCCATGATCGGACCCGACCGGTCGTTCAGGACGTCCACACGACAGGAGACTCTGGTGCCTCATTCCATCGACGAAGCGTTCACGGCGCTGCCGCTGCGGGCGCTCGCCGACGCGGCGCTGGCACGGGCGCGGGCGCTCGGCGCGGAGCACGCCGACTTCCGGTTCGAGCGGGTGCGCAGCGCGTCGTGGCGGCTGCGCGACGCCCGGCCGGCGGGCTCGTCGGACACCACCGACCTCGGGTACGCGGTGCGGGTGGTGCACGGCGGGGCGTGGGGCTTCGCGTCCGGGGTGGACCTGTCGATGGACGCGGCGGCGAAGGTCGCGTCGCAGGCGGTGGCCATGGCGAAACTGTCGGCCCAGGTGATCGCGGCGGCGGGCAGCGGGGAGAGGGTGGAGCTGGCGGACGAGCCGGTGCACGGGGAGCGGACGTGGGTCTCCTCGTACGACATCGACCCGTTCACCGTGCCGGACGCGGAGAAGACGGCGCTGCTGGCGGACTGGAGCGCGCGGCTGCTGCGGGCGGACGGCGTGGCGCACGTGGACACCACGCTGATGGCCGTCCACGAGAACAAGTTCTACGCCGACACGGCCGGCACCGTCACCACGCAGCAGCGGGTGCGGATCCAGCCGCAGCTGACCGCGGTGGCGGTGGACGCGGCGAGCGGTGGCTTCGAGTCGATGCGGACGCTGGCGCCGCCGGCGGGGCGCGGCTGGGAGTACCTGACGGGCACCGGCTGGGACTGGGACGCCGAGCTGAGCGGCATCCCGGAGCTGCTGGCGGAGAAGATGAAGGCGCCGAGCGTCGAGGCGGGGACGTACGACCTGGTCGTGGACCCGTCCAACCTGTGGCTGACGATCCACGAGTCGGTCGGGCACGCCACCGAACTGGACCGGGCGCTGGGCTACGAGGCGGCGTACGCGGGCACGTCGTTCGCGACCTTCGACCAGCTGGGGAAGTTGCGGTACGGCTCGCCGGCGATGAACGTGACCGGTGACCGCACCGCCGAGCACGGGCTCGCCACTGTCGGCTACGACGACGAGGGCGTCGAGGCGCAGTCCTGGGACCTGGTGAAGGACGGGGTGCTGGTCGGCTACCAGACGGACCGGCGGATCGCCCGGCTGACCGGGCTCGGGCGGTCCAACGGCTGCGCGTTCGCGGACTCGCCGGCGCACGTGCCGGTGCAGCGGATGGCGAACGTGTCGCTGCTGCCGGAGCCGGGCGGGCTGTCCACGGAGGACCTGATCGGCGGTGTCGAGCGGGGCGTCTACGTGGTCGGTGACCGGTCCTGGTCCATCGACATGCAGCGGTACAACTTCCAGTTCACCGGGCAGCGGTTCTTCCGCATCGAGAACGGGCGGCTGGCGGGCCAGCTGCGGGACGTCGCGTACCAGGCGACGACGACGGACTTCTGGGGCTCGCTGGAGAAGGTGGGCGGCCCGCAGACGTACGTGCTGGGCGGCGCGTTCAACTGCGGCAAGGCCCAGCCGGGCCAGGTGGCCGCGGTGTCGCACGGCTGCCCGTCCGCCCTCTTCCGCGGCGTGAACATCCTCAACACGAACCAGGAGGCCGGCCGGTGACCCGCGCCGCCGCACACGCGGGCGCCCGCCGGGAGCCCGGGGGCCACGCCCCGCAGACGCACCGCCCGCACACGAACCAGGAGGCCGGCCGATGAGCCCCGTGAGCAGCAAGCCGTACGAGATCGTCGAGCGGGCGCTGGATCTGTCCAGGGCCGACGGGTGCGTCGTCATCGCGGACGAGCGGTCGTCCGCGAACCTGCGGTGGGCGGGGAACGCCCTCACCACGAACGGGGTCACCCGGGGCCGGACGCTCACGGTCATCGCGACCGTCGACGGGGCCGAGGGCACGGCGTCCGGGGTGGTGTCCCGGTCCGCGGTGACCGCGGAGGAGCTGGAGCCGCTGGTGCGGGCCGCGGAGGAGGCCGCCCGGGCGGCGGGCCCGGCGGAGGACGCCGGGCCGCTGGTCGCCGGGGTGCCGGAGTCCCCGGACTTCGGTGAGGCCCCGGCCGAGACGTCGCCGGAGGTGTTCGCGGGTTTCGCGCCGGCGCTGGGTGAGGCGTTCGGCCGGGCCCGGGCGGGCGGCCGGGAGCTGTACGGGTTCGCGTTCCACGAGCTGACTAGCACCTACGTCGGCACCTCCACGGGGCTGCGGCTGCGGCACGACCAGCCGAACGGGACGCTGGAGCTGAACGGCAAGTCCCCGGACCGGACCCGGTCGGCGTGGGTGGGGCGGGCGACCCGGGACTTCGGGGACGTGGACCCGCTGGGCCTCGACGAGGAGCTGGCGCAGCGGCTGGCCTGGGCGGAGCGGCGGATCGAGCTGCCGGCCGGGCGGTACGAGACGCTGCTGCCGCCCACCGCGGTGGCGGACCTGCTGATCTACCAGCAGTGGTCGGCGGCGGCCCGTGACGCGGCGGAGGGGCGCACGGTGTTCTCGAAGCCGGGCGGCGGGACCCGGGTCGGGGAGAACCTGGCCACGCTGCCGTTGACGCTGCGCAGCGACCCCGCGGAGCCGGGCCTGGAGTCGGCGCCGTTCGTGATCGCGCACGCGTCGGGCGACGACGCGTCGGTGTTCGACAACGGGCTTCCGCTGGCGCCGGTGGACTGGATCCGCGAGGGGCGGCTGGAGCACCTGGTCACGACCCGGCACAGCGCCGGCCTGACCGGGCTGCCGGTGGCCCCGGGCGCGGGGAACCTCGTCCTGGAGGGCGGCGCGGACCGGTCGCTGGAGGAGATGGTGGCCTCGACCCGGCGGGGGCTGCTGGTGACCTGCCTGTGGTACATCCGCGAGGTCGACCCGGCGACGCTGCTGCTGACGGGGCTCACCCGGGACGGGGTGTACCTCGTCGAGGACGGCGCGGTGGTCGGCGAGGTCAACAACTTCCGGTTCAACGAGTCGCCGGTGGACCTGCTGCGGCGGGCCTCGGAGGCCGGCCGCACCGAGCGGACGCTGCCGAGGGAGTGGAGCGACTGGTTCACGCGCACGGCGATGCCGCCGCTGCGGGTGCCGGACTTCAACATGAGCTCCGTCAGCCAGGGCGTGTGACCCCGTCCGGGAGCGGCGTCCGCCCAGGAGCGCGCGGGCGCCGTCGGACGGCCGGGGGCCGCGAGGACACGACCTAGACTGGCGGGCGACAGACGACATCAGGAGGAACGAGAACCGTGACGGACATCGTCGACGAGTTGAAGTGGCGCGGGCTGTGGGCCCAGTCCACCGACGAGGAGGCCCTGCGCAAGGCGCTCGCGGACGGTCCCGTCACGTTCTATTGCGGCTTCGACCCCACGGCGCCGAGCCTGCACGTGGGGCATCTGGTGCAGGTGCTGACCATGCGGCGGCTACAGCTCGCGGGGCACCGGCCGCTGGCGCTGGTCGGCGGGGCCACCGGGCAGATCGGCGACCCCAAGCCGACCGCGGAGCGGACGCTGAACTCTCCGGAGACGGTCGCCGCCTGGGTGGAGCGGGTCCGCTCGCAGATCGAGCCGTTCCTGCTCTTCGAGGGCGCCAACGCCGCCACGATGGTGAACAACCTGGACTGGACCGGCGGGATGTCCGCCATCGAGTTCCTCCGGGACGTCGGCAAGCACTTCCGCGTCAACAAGATGCTGACGAAGGACTCGGTGGCCCGGCGGCTGGAGTCCGAGCAGGGCATCAGCTACACCGAGTTCTCGTACCAGCTGCTCCAGGGCATGGACTTCCTGGAGCTGTACCGCCGCCACGGCTGTGTGCTGCAGCAGGGCGGCAGCGACCAGTGGGGCAACCTCACGGCGGGTCTGGACCTGATCCACCGCCTGGAGCCGGGCGCGGAGGTGCACGCGCTGGCGACCCCGCTGATGACGAAGGCGGACGGCACCAAGTTCGGCAAGACCGAGGGCGGGGCCGTCTGGCTGGACCCGGAGATGACCACGCCGTACGCGTTCTACCAGTTCTGGCTGAACGTGGACGACCGGGACGTCTCCCGCTACCTGCGGATCCTCAGCTTCCGGAGCCGTGAGGAGCTGGAGGAGCTGGAGCGGGTCACGCAGGAGCGCCCGCAGGCGCGGGCCGCGCAGCGGGCGCTGGCGGAGGAGCTGACGACGCTGGTGCACGGCGCCGGGCAGTGCGCCGCGGTGATCGCCGCGTCGAAGGCGCTGTTCGGGCAGGGCGAGCTGGCGGAGCTGGACGAGGCGACGCTGGCCGCGGCCCTGTCGGAGCTGCCGCGCGCCGAGGTGGCGGAGCTCGGCCCGGTCGTGGACCTGTTCGCCGAGGTCGGCCTCGTGCCGAGCAAGTCGGCGGCGCGGCGCACGGTCAAGGAGGGCGGCGCCTACGTGAACAACGCGAAGGTGACCGCCGAGGACGCCGTGGTGGAGCCCTCGGACCTGCTGCACGGGCGGTGGCTGGTGCTGCGCCGCGGCAAGAGGAACCTGGCGGCGATCGAGGTCGCGGCCGGCTGATCCTCGCACGCGTACGGCGGCCCGGGAACGTGTGGCGTTCCCGGGCCGCCGTGTGTGCGGGCCAGGCCGTCAGGCCCGCTCGCGGCCTCTGCCGCGCACGGCCATGTACAGCATGTCGCCGAGGCCGACGACCACGACGGCGGCGATGACCTGGAGGGCGTGCCTGCCCCAGTCGATGCCGGACGTCTCGTCGATGCCGAAGCCGCGGGCCAGCGCGTTGCCGATGACGCCGCCGATGATGCCGAAGATCGTGACGAGCCACAGGGGGCTGTGCTGCTTGCCCGGCAGGATCGCCTTCGCCAGCAGGCCCAGCACGAATCCGACGATGATCGCCCACAACCAGCCCACAGCCGCCTCCTCGGTACGCCTTGCACATGCGGACTCTGACAGTGTCGGCCCGGATGCCGGGGGCCGCATGTCGGGGGCGTGCGCGGCTGCGGGGGCCCGCGATCCGGAGCGGTGGGGTCCGGCGTACGGTGGGGGGGAGAGTGAGGATCGGTCGCCGAGTCGGTGGTGGAACGCGATGCGGAAGCGCAGCAAGTCGGAGGTCTTCCGGATCACGGGAGCCCGGCAGGGCCTTGAGGACGACGTGCGGGGCCGGCAGCGGCGCTATGTGATCTCGATGGGGGTGCGCACGCTGTCGTTCGTGCTGGCGGCGTGCCTGTGGAACGTCTCCCGGTACGTGGCCGTGGTGGCGCTGGTCCTGGGCATGGTCCTGCCGTACATCGCCGTGGTCATCGCGAACGCGGGACGGGAGAGCAGCCCGGGGCTGCCGTCGACGTTCGTGGCGACGCCGCCGGTGGAGCGGGCGGGGATCGGACCGGCTCCGGAGCGGGCCGCCGACGAGGCGCAGCCGGAGCCCGGCCGGGGGCCGGAAACGGAACCGGAAGCGGAGGAGAGACCCGTCTCCGAGGCGGGTGCGAACCTCAGGAAAAGCTCAGAGGAATAGCGCCGATCCAGTGCACCGCGGCGGGCCCCGCGTGACATACTGCGTACGCGCTCCGTATCCCCCGTCGGAGCGACGGACCGACGCCGGGCAGCTCCCCCCGTGGCTGCCCGGCGTCGCCTTTGTCCGGGCCGGCGCCGCAGCCGGCCGCGCCGGGTGTGCCGTGCCGGGACGGGTGCCGCGGGCCCGGGGCGTGGGACGTGTCGACCTGGGACGTGTGTGGTGAACGACGAGACCGGCCTGCCGATCTGCTCCGCGAAGGGCTGCCGTGCCGCGGCCGTGTGGGTGCTGGCGTGGAACAACCCGAAGCTGCACACCCCCGAGCGCCGCAAGACCTGGCTCGCCTGCGACGAGCACCGCGAGCACCTGTCGCAGTTCCTGGGCGTCCGGGGGTTCCTGAAGGACGTGGTGACGCTCTCCGCGTGGGAGTCGTCAGCCGCCGATGGCTGACATCGGGCGGTCGGGCTGCAGGAACGACGGGTCGTCGAGGCCGCTGCCCGCCTTCTTGCCCCACATCGCCTTCCGCCAGATCTCGGCGACCTCCTCGTCGGCCGCGTCGGAGCGCAGGGTGGCGCGCAGGTCGGTCTCCTCGCGGGCGAAGAGGCAGGTGCGTATCTGACCGTCGGCGGTGAGCCGGGTGCGGTCGCAGGCCCGGCAGAAGGGGCGGGTGACGGAGGCGATGACCCCGACGCGGTGCGGGCCGCCGTCGACGAGCCAGCGCTCGGCCGGGGCGGAGCCGCGCTCCTCGCCGGCCTCCTCCTCCGGGGTGAGGGTGAAGCGGGTGCGCAGGGACGCCAGAATGTCCTCGGCGGTGATCATGCCGTCGCGCTTCCAGCCGTGCTGGGCGTCCAGCGGCATCTGCTCGATGAAGCGGAGCTCGTAGTCGTGGGCGACGGCCCAGGCGAGCAGGTCGGGCGCCTCGTCGTCGTTGAGGCCGGGCATGAGCACCGAGTTGACCTTCACCGGGGTGAGTCCGGCGTCCCGGGCGGCGGCCAGGCCCTCCAGCACGTCGTGGTGGCGGTCGCGGCGGGTGAGGGTCTTGAAGACGTCGGGGCGCAGGGTGTCGAGGGAGACGTTGACCCGGTCGAGTCCGGCGTCCCTGAGGGCGGCGGCGGTGCGCTTGAGGCCGATGCCGTTGGTCGTGAGGGACATCTTGGGGCGGGGGGTCAGCGCGGCGCACCGCTCCACGATCCCCACGAGGCCGGGGCGCAGCAGCGGCTCCCCGCCGGTGAAGCGGACCTCGGTGACACCGAGGTCGGTGACGGCTATGCGGATCAGCCGGACGATCTCGTCGTCGGTGAGCAGGTCGGGCTTCGCCAGCCACTGCAGCCCCTCCTCGGGCATGCAGTACGTGCAGCGCAGGTTGCACCGGTCCGTGAGCGAGACCCTCAGGTCCGTGGCCACGCGGCCGTAGGTGTCGATGAGCACGTGCACGCCTCCCCCGGTATACCGGTTCGCATCCGTGTTCCACTTGTGGCGTCACCGCTGCGACGGGTGTCGCTCCGGTCACGGCCCTTTCTCTGAGCCTACGCGACTCAGGTGGCGACATCAGTGGCCTTTTGCACCAGGAAGCGGGGCGGCCGCGTCGTAGGGAGCTACGACGCGGCCGCCCCGGCGGTGACCTGCGGTGTCCGGGTCAGTGCGCTCCGACACCGGTGAGCGACTTCACTTCCAGCTCCGCGTACTTGCCCTCGTCGGGCTTCTCCCGGCTCAGGACGGAGCCGAGCCAGCCGAGCAGGAAGCCCAGCGGGATGGAGATGATCCCGGGGTTCGACAGCGGGAACCAGGCGAAGTCCGCGCCGGGGAACATCGAGGTCGCCTTGCCGGAGACGACCGGGGAGAAGACCACGAGGAACACGGACGCGAAGAGGCCGCCGTAGATGGACCAGAGCGCCCCCGCGGTCGTGAACCGCTTCCAGAAGAGGCTGTAGAGGATGGTCGGCAGGTTCGCGGAGGCGGCGACCGCGAAGGCGAGGGCGACGAGCCCGGCGACGTTCAGGTCGCGGGCGAGGGCGCCCAGCGCGATGGACACGATGCCGATGAAGACGGTCGCCCAGCGGGCGGCCCGCACCTCCTCCTGCTCCGTGGCCTGGCCCCGGCGGATGACGTTGGCGTAGATGTCGTGGGCGAACGACGACGACGAGGCGAGGGTGAGTCCGGCGACGACGGCGAGGATGGTCGCGAAGGCGACGGCGGAGATGACGGCGAGGAGGATGGCGCCGCCCGCCGAGTCCGCGCCGCCGACGTGCAGGGCGAGCAGCGGCGCGGCGGTGTTGCCGGCCGGGTTGGACGCCTTGACCGCGTCCGGGCCGACGATGGCTGCGGCGCCGAAGCCGAGGGCGATGGTCATCAGGTAGAAGGCGCCGATGATGCCGATGGCCCAGTTCACGGACTTGCGGGCGGCCTTGGCGGTGGGGACGGTGTAGAAGCGGATGAGGATGTGCGGCAGCCCCGCGGTGCCGAGGACGAGTGCGATGCCGAGGGAGAGGAAGTCCAGCTTCGATACGGCGTCCACGCCGTACTTGAGGCCGGGCTCCAGGAAGGCGGCGCCGTGGCCGCTGTTCTCCGCGGCTCTGCCGAGCAGCTCCGAGATGTTGAAGTCGTACTTCAGCAGCACCAGGAAGGTGATGAGGAGGGTGCCCGCGATGAGCAGGACGGCCTTCACCATCTGGACCCAGGTGGTGCCCTTCATGCCGCCGATGGTCACGTAGAGGATCATCAGGATGCCGACCAGGGCGACGATGAGGATCTTGCCTGTGTCGCTGGTGATGCCCAGGAGCAGCGACACGAGGACGCCGGCGCCCGCCATCTGCGCCAGCAGGTAGAAGATCGACACGACGATGGTGGACGTGCCGGCGGCGGTGCGGACGGGCCGCTGCCGCATCCGGTAGGCGAGGACGTCGCCCATCGTGTAGCGGCCGGAGTTGCGCAGCGGCTCGGCGACCAGAAGCAGCGCGACGAGCCAGGCCACGAGGAAGCCGATGGAGTACAGGAAGCCGTCGTAGCCGAAGAGGGCGATGGCGCCGGCGATGCCGAGGAACGACGCGGCGGACATGTAGTCGCCGGAGATGGCCAGGCCGTTCTGGAAGCCGGTGAACTGGCGGCCGCCGGCGTAGAAGTCGGCGGCGCTGCGGGTCTGCCGGCCGGCCCACACGGTGATGGCGAGGGTGGCCACGACGAACGCCGCGAACAGCGTGATGATCAGCGGCCGGTGCTCTCCGGCCGCTCCCGCGTCGGCGGCCGCGGCGAGGGCGGTGGTGGGGGCGCTCATGCGTCGGCCTCCATCCGGGACTTGATGGCCTCGGCCCTCGGGTCGAGCTTCTCCGCGGCGTGCCGGGAGTAGACCCAGGCGATGAGGAACGTGGTGGCGAACTGGGCCACGCCGAGGACGAGGGCGACGTTGACGTTGCCGAAGAGCCGGGTGCCCATCAGGCCGCCGGCGTAGTTGGACAGCAGGACGTACAGCAGGTACCAGGCGATGAAGGCGAAGGTGAGCGGGAAGGCGAAGGAGCGGTAGGCGCGGCGCAGTTCGCCGAACTCGGCGCTGTGCTGCGTCGCGACGAACGCCTCCGTCGCGGGCTGGACGGGACCGGTGGCTGAGCCGGTGCCGGGTGGTGGTGCTTCGGTGGCCACGGGGACTCTCCTCGGGAGGCGGGTGCGGTGGGCGGACGGTCGGGGCGGTCGCACCCGGGCGGCTCCGGGCGCGGCGCGGGGAGCCGGTGTGCGCTCCCCTCCCCTGTCAACGGCACGGAGGCCGCGGCGACGCGGTTCACCCGGCATCCGCCGGGCGGCGGCCCGGCGGGGGTGGGGCCGGGGGCGCCCGAGGGGCGTGGTGCCCGTCCGATGGCGCGGCGGGCCTCCGGGCGGCTGACCCGCCCCGGCCGGCGACGGGTCGGGACACGGCTCGGGCCGCGGGGCCGGCGCCGTCCGGGCGGGCCGCGGACCGGGGCCGCCAGGGCGGCGGCGGACCGGGGGCCGACCGGGCGACGACGCGTCCCGTCCGGGCTCCGGGCGTACGTACCGGACCGCGGGTGCTTCCGGCCGCGATAGGCGACGCCCCGTCAGTTCGCCGCGCTCTTGGGCCTTTTCGGCGCCGGAGTCATTGCTGCGCGGGGATGATCGGCGATAGCTTCGCTCGTCATGTACCCGGCCGTACCGCCGGTACGGCCGGATGTCCCGACGGATGATGTGGAGAACCCATGGCTCATCTGCGTTCTGGGCGCGGGCGCGCACTCGCCCTGCCCGTAGGCCTGGCGCTCGTGGCGTCCCTAGGCTTCCTTCCCGCCGGTGCGGCCTCGGCCGCACCGGCGGACGACGCCCCGGCCCAGGTCGCCGCGGACGGCCCGGTCCTGTCGTACGTCGTCAACGTCGACGGTGGCCGCCACGCCGCCGTGCGGCGGGCGGTGGCGGCGGCCGGCGGCACGGTGGTGGAGTCGTACGACGCGATCGGCGTCATCGTCGCCCACTCCGGGAACCCGCGGTTCGCGGAGACGATCCGGGGTGTCCGGGGTGTCGCGTCCGCGGGCGCGACGCGGACCGCTCCGCTGACGCCGCTCGCGACGACCGACGTCGCGGAGGCCGCGGAGCCGCTGACGGCGCAGGAGGCGCGCCGGGCTGCCGCCGAGGCCGAGGACGGCCAGGACCCGCTGGAGCCGCTGCAGTGGAGCCTGCCCGCCATTAAGGCGGACAAGGCGCACGAGCGGAGCCTCGGCAGCAGCCGGGTGACCGTCGCCGTCATCGACACGGGCGTGGACGACACGCACCCGGACCTCGCGCCGAACTTCGACCGTGCGGCGTCCGCGAACTGCGCGACCGGCAAGGCGGACCCGAGCGAGGGCGCCTGGCGTCCGCTGCCGGGCGAGAGCGACCACGGCACGCACGTCGCCGGCACGATCGCGGCGGCCAAGAACGGCGTCGGCGTCACGGGCGTCGCCCCCGGGGTCAAGGTCTCCGGCATCAAGGTGTCCAACCCGGACGGCTTCTTCTACACCGAGGCCGTGGTCTGCGCCTTCATGTGGGCGGCCGGGCACGGCGTCGAGGTGACGAACAACAGCTACTACGTCGACCCGTGGCTGTACAACTGCAAGAACGACCCCGACCAGGGCGCGCTGGTGGAGGCGCTGACGCGCGCCACCCGGTACGCCGAACGCAAGGGCGCCGTGAACGTCGCGGCCGCCGGCAACTCCCGCACGGACCTGGCGGCGGACGAGGTCACCGACACGTCGAGCCCGAACGACTCGTCGGCGGTGGAGCGGACCCTGAAGCCCACCGAGTGCCCGGACATACCGGCCATGCTGCCGGGGCTGGTCACCGTGTCGGCGACCGGGGCGAAGGGGCTGAAGTCCTCGTACTCGAACTACGGCCAGGGCATCGTCGACATCGCCGCGCCGGGCGGCGACTCCACCCGCTACCAGGCGCCGGAGGGCCCGGCCACGAGCGGTCTGATCCTGTCGACCACCGTGAACGGCGGCTACAACTACAAGGCGGGCACGTCGATGGCGTCCCCGCACGCGGCTGGCGTCGTGGCGCTGATCAAGTCGAAGCACCCCTACGCCTCGCCCGGCCTGGTGAAGGCGCTGCTGTACGCGCAGGCGGACGCCACGGAGTGCACCGACCCGTACGACATCAACGGCGACGGCACGGTCGACGCGGTGTGCGAGGGCGGCACGTTCCGCAACGGCTTCTACGGCCGGGGCACGGTCGACGCGCTGGACGCGGTGCGGTGGTAGGAACTCCGCGCTGGTAGGGCCCGGTCACCAGGGGAACGGACCGGATCCGCCGGGGAGGGGAGCCCGGGTGCGCGGCAGCGCGCGCCCGGGCTCTTTGCGTGTCTTCCTCTCTCTTGGGTGCCCGCCCCCTTCCCATGAATGGCACTGAGTGCCACAGTGTGAGCATGGAGAAGGCTGTTCATGGAGTCTGGGCGGCACTGGGTGCCGACGCGGCGCTGCTGGAGCGGATCACCCGCGGTCCTGATGCGCCCGGAGCGCTGACCGCGCGGCTCCCCGTCATGGGACTGGCCCGGGCGACCGTCGCCGCGTGCGCGCTGGCGGCGGCCGAACTGTCGGCGACCCGCGCGGACCGGGCGGCGCGGGCCCGGGGCGTGGCGGGCGGCGCGCAGAGGGCGCGGGTCCCGCGGGTGCGGGTGGATGACGGGGCGGTCGCCACGGCGTTCCACAGCGAGCGGTACGTGCAGGCGGACGGCCGCGCGGCGGCGACCTTCGCCCCGCTGTCCCGGTTCTGGCGCACGTCCGACGGATGGGTGCGCACCCACGCCAACTACCCGCACCACCGGGAACGGCTGCTCACCGCGCTGGGCCTGCCGTCCGGGGCGGGCGCCGACGCCGTGGCGGCCGAGCTGGGGCGGCGGCGGGCCCTCGACGTGGAGGAGGAGGTGGACGGCGCCGGCGGCCTGGCGGTCGCCGTGCGCAGCGGCACCGAGTGGGCGGCGCACCCGCAGGGAGCCCTGGTCGCGGGGCAGCCCCTGCTGACCCTGGAGCGGACGGGCGGGGCGCCGGGCCCCGGACCTGTCCTGGACCTGCCGGGCCCGGGCGCGCAGCCCTGCGCCGGGGTGCGCGTGCTGGACATGACGCGGGTCCTGGCCGGGCCGATCGCCACCCGGACGCTTGCGCTGCTGGGCGCCGACGTGCTGCGGGTCGACTCCCCGCGGCTGCCGGAGAGCCAGGACGTCCACAACGACACCGGCATGGGCAAGCGGTCGACGCTGCTGGACCTCGCCCGGAGCGTGGACCGGGAGGCGTTCGAGGACCTGCTGGCCCGCGCCGACGTCGTGGTGACCGGCTACCGGCCGGGCGCCCTGGACCGCTTCGGCCTGTCCGCGGAGGCGCTCGCGGCGCGCCGCCCCGGGCTGGTGGTCGCCGAGCTGTCGGCGTGGGGCCGGTCCGGCCCGTGGGGCGGGCGGCGCGGCTTCGACAGCCTGGTGCAGGCGGCGAGCGGCATCGCGCTGCACGAGGGCTCCCCCCTGCGCCCGGGTGCCCTGCCGGCCCAGGCCCTCGACCACGGCACGGGCTACCTGCTGGCGGCGGCGGTCCTGCGGGCGCTGACGGAACGCCACCTCGACGGCGGCACCTGGCTGGTGCGGGCGGCCCTGGCGAGGACCGCGCACTGGCTGCGGCACGAACTGGAGGAGGCGCCTCCCACGACGACCGGCGGCGAACCGTACGCCCCGGACCCCTGGCTCGCGGAACGCGCCGGCCCGCTGGGGCGGCTGCGCTACGCCCTCTCCCCCGTCGTGTACGAGGGCGGCCCCAAGGACTGGGCGCGGCCCGCGGGCCGATGGGGCACGGACCTGGCCTGCTGGGCCGCCGGCCGCTGACGGACCGGCGGCCCCGGCCGCTGCTGCGGGCCGCCGGCGGACCACCGCTCCCCACGAGAACGGCCCTCCGGCACGGGCCCTAGACCCCGACCGCCCCGAGCAGCGACCCCACCGCGTAGGTCACCCCCATGGCCAGGGCTCCGCCGCCCACCACCCGCACCACCGCCGGGCGGGCGGGGGCGGCGCCCAGCCGGGCGCTCCACCAGCCGGTGCCGGTCAGGGCGGCCAGCACGGACAGCACCGTCACCCACAGCCGGGCGTCGGCCGGGGGCAGCACCATCGCCAGCAGGGGCAGCAGGGCGCCCACCGTGAAGGCGAGGAAGCTGGCGGCCGCCGCGTGCCAGGGGTTCGTCAGGGAGTCCGGGTCGATGCCGAGCTCCACGCGCGCGTGGGCACGCAGCGCGTCCCGCTCCGTCAGCTGCTCGGCGGCCTCGCGGGCCACGTCGCGAGTGAGTCCGCGCGCGGCGAGGAGGTCGGTGAGCTCGTCGAGCTCCGCCTCGGGCTGCTCCCTCAACTCCCGGCGCTCCACCGCCAGCGCGGCCCGCTCCGAGTCGCGCTGGGTGGAGACCGAGACGTACTCCCCCACGGCCATGGACAGGGAGCCGGCGAGCAGGCCGGCCAGACCCGCGGTCAGCAGTGTCGCGCGGTCGGTCGTGGCGCCCGCGACGCCCACGACGAGGCCCGCCGTGGAGACGATGCCGTCGTTGGCGCCGAGGACGGCGGCGCGCAGCCAGTTCAGGCGGACGCCGAAGGCGGAGTCGTGGGGTTCGTGCGAGGGGGCCTCGTCCGGGGTCGGTTCCATCACGAGGGTGAGAGTCTCACCGCGGCCCGGCCCCGCGGCCCGCGGCACGCCCCGCCCGCGCTCAATGCGTGGCGGCCTCGCACGCGCGTTCCTGTGGGCCGACGTACACCTGTCGTCCGACCCGGGCCACCACAGCGTCGGCCGGCACCGCACCGGCCCGGGGCGGATCGCCCAGGACCTGTCGGGGCACTTCTCCTCGGGCCGCACCACGCTGTGGGACGTGGCGGTGCGGCACGCGGCAGCACGGGCCGAGGAGACGCTCGTCGTGCGGGACGGTGAACTGCTGCGGTACTCGCGGCGCCTGGGCGAGCCCCTGCCCGGCTTCGCCCGGCGCATCCGCACGGGCGGCGAGGCCGACCAGCGCCGGAAGGCGGCCGGCCCGGCGGCGGACGCGGGCCGGGCGGCGTCGGACCGACGGGTGCTGTCGGCCCTGGCGGACGGCTCCGTGGCACCGGACGGGGCGTCGGGAGCGGTGTACCGGCTGCGGCCCGGGCCGGTCGACGGATGCGGTCTGGAGCCGCTCGCGGCACAGGACCTGGTGGCGCGGCTCGCCTGACGGGCTGGCCGCACGCCCGGTGGGCGCGCCAACCTCCCGGCGCCGGGCTGCCGGTGGCCGCACCCGCGTGCCGGGGCGGGCGCGGCGTCAACCGGGCGGCCTCGACCGGGCTCCCGGGTCCCCGGGTGTCGGCGGCGGCCTCTATTCTCGTTGACCATGCTCGACGACCGTACGACAGCAGCGTGGCCGACCGCCTACCCGCAGGGGTACGCGGTGGTCGACGTGGAGACCACCGGGCTGTCCTCGCACGACCGGATAGTCTCGGCTGCCGTCTACCGGCTCGACGCGCGGGGCGAGGTGGAGGACCACTGGTACACGCTGGTCAACCCGCAGCGCGACCCGGGCCCGGTGTGGATCCACGGGCTCACCACGGACCTGCTGGAGTCGGCGCCGCTGTTCGCGGACGTGGCGGCCGAGTTCTCCGCCCGGCTCGACGGCCGGGTCCTCGTCGCGCACAACGCCTTCTTCGACTGGTCGATGATCGCCCGCGAGTACGCCAGGTCGGAGCGGACCGCACCGGTGCGGCAGCGCCTGTGCACCATCGCCCTCGCCAGGGAGCTGCGACTGCCGCTGACGAACATGAAGCTGGAGACCCTGGCCGCGCACTTCGGCGTCGTCCAGCAGCAGGCGCACAACGCCCTGGACGACGCCCGGGTCCTCGCGGAGGCGTTCCGGCCGAGCCTGCGCACGGCCGCCGAGCGCGGGGTGCGGCTGCCGCTGCTGGAGTGCCGCCCGCTCACCGAGTGGTCGGAGCCGGCGGCCGCCTCCGCGCGGGCACCGCGGATCGGCCGCCAGGCGTCGTACGGCGGGGGCGGCTGGCGCCCCGCGCGGAAGCGGCCGCCGTGCCCGTACCCGAACCCGGGGCGCTACGAACCGGACAAGCCGCTCAAGCAGGGCATGCGGGTGGCGTTCTCCGGTGACACGTCGGTCGAGCGGGACCTCCTGGAGGACCGGGCCGTGGAGGCGGGCCTGCACGTCGCGACGAGTGTGTCGCGGCTCACCAGCCTGCTCGTCACCAACGACCCCGAGGCGGGCACCTCGAAGGTGGCCAAGGCGAAGGCGTTCGGCACGCCGGTCGTCGACGAGGCGGCCTTCACACAGCTCCTGCGGGACGTCGCGCCGGCCGACGCGGCGGCGAACGGGTGACGGCCGGGCGCGCCGCCACCGCTCCCGGGCGCCGCGCCCCGCACCCTGTGGCGCATGGCACGTTGTGAGGTCTGCGG
Organism: Streptomyces sp. CC53; assembly: GCF_001865245.1. Taxonomy (GTDB): domain Bacteria; phylum Actinomycetota; class Actinomycetes; order Streptomycetales; family Streptomycetaceae; genus Streptomyces. The sequence continues at coordinate 37,160 of NZ_MKXB01000157.1, forward strand.
AAACGACTACGGCATGAGCTTCGAGGTGCACGCGCAGGGCGCGGTGCACGTCTTCGACTGTTTCGCCTGCGCCATCCACCGCATGGCGCCGATCTGCGAGCACTGCCGGGTACAGATCATCGGGCAGGGCGTCGAGGCGGACGGCCACTGGTACTGCGGCGCGCACTGCGCCCGGGCCGAGGGCCGGGCGGGCATCATCGACAAGGTGGGGTCGCCGACCAACGGATGACCTTCCCCGCCCCCACCGCTCCCCTGCGCCCCCCGCCGGACCGTCCGGCCGGGGGCGCCGTGCTGCCCGGCCCCCGGGCGCCCCGAGGGCCGGGCCGGGAGCGAGCGCCGGTCGTGCGGCGGCCGCCCGGCGGGGAGGCGGGCGGGCGCGCCGGGGGCGCCCGTGCGGGGCGACCGGGTGACCCGGCGGCGGGCGCCGGGCGGGCCGGAGGGACGGGCGGGGGGGGTACCGCTTCCTGTTGTCCCCGCAGTGGGTGATCCTCACCCTCGTCGCCCTCGTCCTCATCCCCGTGATGGTCGAGCTGGGCTTCTGGCAGTTCCACCGGCACGAGCGCCGGGTCGCCCAGAACGCGCTGATCGCGGACAACCTCGGGGCGGAGCCGGTGCCCGTGACCGAGCTCACCTCACCGGGCCACAGCGTCCCGCGCGAGGACCTCTGGCGCCATGTGACCGCCACCGGCACGTACGACACGGACCACGAGGTCGTCGTGCGGCGCCGGACGAACGCGGACGACCGGGTCGGCATGCACGTGCTGACGCCGCTCGTCCTGACCGACGGCCGGGTCGTCCTCGTGAACCGCGGGTGGGTCCCGGCGGCGGCCGACCAGCGGGCGTACCCGGAGGTGCCGGCCCCACCGCGCGGGCAGGTCACCGTGACGGGCCGGCTCATGGCGGACCAGACGACGGACAGCAGCGGCATCAAGGACCTGAAGGGGCTGCCGCCGCGCCAGGTCATGCTGATCAACAGCGGGCAGCAGGCCGAGCTGCTCGGGCGGCAGGTGCTCGGCGGCTACCTGGACCTGACGGCGCCGAAGCCGTCCGGCGGCTCCCCCGAGCCGGTCCCGGAGCCGGACCACGACTCGATCGGCGCCCACATGGCGTACGCCGTCCAGTGGTGGCTGTTCGCCGCGGGCGTGCCGGTGGGCTGGGTGGTGCTGGTGCGCCGCGAGAGGAGGGACCGCGCGGAGGCGGAGACCGCCCGGGCGCAGGCGGCCGAAGCGGGCGCCGAGGGCGGCCCGGACGACGGGGACGGCCCCGGCGGGGAGGGCCGCGCGCACGGCGCGACGCCCGGGACGCAGCCCGCGGCGACCTGACGCGCGGGCGCCGCCCCGCCCCGGCGGCGGGCTCCGGCGACGGGTGGCGGGGGCGCGGCGGCCGGCGGGTCGCCCGACCTGACTGATTGGCGCTTCTCCCCGGCGGGAACACGCCAGAGCGTGACCCAACGTATCGAGGACTATGCCCTCATCGGCGATCTGCAGACCGCCGCCCTGGTGGGCAAGGACGGTTCGGTCGACTGGCTGTGCCTGCCGCGCTTCGACTCCGGCGCGTGTTTCGCCGCCCTCCTCGGCGACGAGAACAACGGCCACTGGCGGATCGCGCCCACCGGGGCCCGCACCTGCGCCCGGCGCAGCTACGTGGGTGAGTCCCTGGTCCTGGAGTCCGTGTGGGAGACCCGCACCGGGTCGGTCCGCGTCGTCGACTTCATGCCGCAGCGCGACCGCTCCCCCGACCTCATGCGGGTCGTGGAGGGGCTGAGCGGCCGGGTCGAGATGTCCTCGGTCCTGCGGCTGCGCTTCGACTACGGTGCGATCGTGCCGTGGGTGCGGCGCGTCGACGGCCACCGGGTCGCGGTCGCGGGGCCCGACGCCGTGTGGCTGCGGTCGACGCCGCAGGTCAAGACGTGGGGACAGCAGTACAGCACCTGCTCGTCGTTCACCGTCGGCCCCGGGGAACGGGTGTCGTTCACCCTCACCTGGCACCCCTCGCACGAGTCCTGCCCGCCGCTGGTGGACCCCGTCGAGGCGCTGGAGCACACCCTGGAGGACTGGAAGGCGTGGGCGTCGCGCTGCACCTACGAGGGCCCGTACCGGGACGCGGTGATGCGGTCCCTGATCACCCTGAAGGCCCTCACGTACGCGCCGACGGGCGGCATCGTGGCCGCGCCGACCACGTCGCTGCCGGAGGAGATGGGCGGCGTGCGGAACTGGGACTACCGGTTCTGCTGGCTGCGGGACGCGACGCTGACCCTCCGCGCCCTCGTCGCCGGGGGCTACGGCGAGGAGGCCGTGGCCTGGCGCGACTGGTTGCTGCGCGCGGTGGCCGGCGACCCGGCGGACCTCCAGATCATGTACGGGCTCGGGGGCGAGCGGCGGCTGCCCGAGCTGGAGATCCCGTGGCTGCGCGGCTACGGCGGCGCCCGGCCGGTGCGGATCGGGAAAGCCGCGGTGGACCAGCTCCAGCTGGACGTGTACGGCGAGGTGCTGGACGCCCTGCACGTGGCACGGGCGGCGGGCATGCCGCCGAAGCGGCACGCCTGGGCGCTGCAACTGAGCCTGCTGGGATGCCTGGAGTCGACGGGGCGCCAACCCGACGAGGGGCTGTGGGAGGTGCGCGGGCCGCGCCGCCACTTCGTGCACTCGAAGGTCATGGCGTGGGTCGCCGCGGACCGCGCGGTGCGCACCCTGGAGGCCGATCCGTCGCTCCCCGGCGACCCGGCCCGGTGGCGGGCCATGCGGGACGAGGTGCACCGGGAGGTGTGCGAGCGGGGGTACGACCCGGCGCGGAACACCTTCACGCAGTCGTACGGCTCGCGCGAGCTGGACGCGGCGACCCTGATGATCCCCCGGGTCGGCTTCCTGCCGCCGGACGACCCGCGGGTCGTGGGCACCGTGGAGGCGGTGTGGCGGGAGCTGGGGCAGGACGGCTTCGTCCACCGCTACGGCCAGGACGGCATGGCGGTCGACGGGCTGCCGGGCGGTGAGGGCACGTTCCTCGCGTGCTCCTTCTGGATGGCGGACGCCCTGCGCCTGATCGGGCGGCGGGACCAGGCCCGGGAGATGTTCGCCCGGCTGGTGGACCTCTGCAACGACGTGGGCCTGCTGGCGGAGGAGTACGACCCGGTGACGCGGCGCCAGCTCGGGAACTTCCCGCAGGCGTTCAGCCATGTCGCGCTCGTCGTGACGGCACTCGCGCTGGCGGAGGAGGACGCGGCAGGATGAGCCCATGGATCTTGGACTGAAGGACCGTGTGTACGTCGTGACGGGCGCGTCCCGCGGCCTCGGCCTCGCTTCGGCGCGGGCCCTGGCGGCGGAGGGCGCGCGGCTCGTCGTCTCGTCGCGGGACGCGCAGGCCGCCGAGGCCGCGGCCACGGAGCTGGGCCCGGCGGCGGTCGGCGTGGCCGCGGACAACGCCGGCCCGGAGGCCGCGGAGACGCTCATCGGGACCGCTCGCAGCCGCTTCGGGGGCCTCGACGGCGTCCTGATCAGCGTGGGCGGCCCGGCGCCGGGGTGGGCGGCGGACAACACGGACGAGCAGTGGCGGGCCGCCTTCGAGTCGGTGTTCCTGGGCGCGGTGCGGCTGGCCCGGGCAGCGGCCGCCGCGCTGCCGGAGGGGGGCGTGATCGGCTTCGTGCTGTCGGGTTCCGTGCACGAGCCGATCCCTGGCCTCACGATCTCCAACGGGCTGCGCCCCGGGCTGGCGGGCTTCGCCAAGTCGCTGGCGAACGAGGTGGGTCCGCAGGGCATCAGGGTCGTGGGCCTGCTGCCGGGCCGGATCGACACGGACCGGGTACGGGAGCTGGACGCGCTGTCGGGCGACCCGGCGGCGGCCAGGGCCGCGTCGGAGGCCAGGGTCCCGCTGCGCCGGTACGGCACCCCCGAGGAGTTCGGCCGGGCGGCCGCCTTCCTGCTGTCGCCCGCCGCGTCGTACGTGACGGGCGTGATGCTCCCCGTCGACGGCGGCGCCCGGCACGGCTTCTGAACCGGCCCCCTCGACCGCCTCCGGACCCGTGCCGCACCCGCCTGGGCGGGCACGTGGAGGCAGCGCGTCCGGGCCGCGCACGGGGGCCGTGCCCGACGCCGGGCAGGGGCCCGCACGGGCGCGGTACGCCAGGCCCGGGGTCGGGAAGCCGGGAACACGTTGTACGCCCCGCGCGGGCGCTGTGCCGCGCCCGTCGTGGCACCCGTCGGGCGCGGTCCGTGCGTCACGCGCAGCGCGAGCACGCACCGCGCGGCGGGCACCCCCCGCAGGGAGCCGGCACGTGCCGGTCGTGTCGGGATCAGTCCGCGAGGCCCGCGAGGTCGCGCAGGCGGCGGGCCTGGGCGGCGCGCTCGGCCACACGCTGCTCCTCGTAGGTGCGCTCGGCGGCGCCCCGCAGGAGGGCCTTGGTCTCGATGACGGCGTCCCGGGGGGCGGCGAGCAGTGCGGCGGCGAGGTCCCGTGCGGCTGCGGCGAGGTCCTCGCGGGGCACGACGAGGTTGGCGAGCCCGATCCGCTCGGCCTCGTCGGCGTGCACGACCCGGCCCGTGGCGCAGATCTCCAGGGCACGCGCGTAGCCGACGGCGGTGACCAGCGGGTGGGTGCCCGTCAGGTCGGGGACGAGGCCGAGGCTGGTCTCGCGCATCGCGAACTGCGCGTCCTGTGCGGCGACCCGCAGGTCGCAGGCGAGGGCGAGCTGGAAACCGGCACCGATGGCATGGCCCTGGACGGCCGCGATGGACACCACGTCGTGGCGGCGCCACCAGGTGAACGCCTCCTGGTACTCGGCGATGACGGCGTCCAGCTCCGCGTCGGAGCCGCGCGCCAGGTCGAGGAACGACGGCTCGCCGTCGAAGCCCTCGGGAGTGAAGGCCTGCCGGTCGAGACCGGCGGAGAACGACTTGCCCTCACCGCGCAGCACGACCACCCGGACGCTGCCCGGCAGCATCCGCCCCGCCTCGGTGAGCGCGCGCCACATCGCGGGCGACTGGGCGTTGCGCTTGTCGGGGCAGGTGAGGGTCACCGTGGCCACGGCGTCCTCGACGGTGAGCCGTACACCGTCCTTGTCGAGTACGTCGAGGGCAGGGTCGAGCGAGGTCATACGGGCCTCCGGGTCCGGTGCAGGTCGGTCGGAGGGCAGCGCCGTGCACACCCGGTCCGCAGTGCGGACCTTCGGCGCACGCCTGCCGCCCCGACCGACAAATTACTGCACGGTAACCACCCGGGCGACCGTCAGGACGGAACGGCCTCAGCCGCACGCCCCGTGGTCTGCCGGGCGGCTCCCGCCGGAACCAGTGGGTGCCGTGTCGACGAGTCGTCCTGCGGGGTCAGGCCGGCGGAGCGGGCGCCTTCTTGCCTCGCGTCGCTCCGCCGCGTCCGCGCAGCGTGACTCCGGCCTCGGTGAGCATCCGGTGGACGAATCCGTAGGACCGGCCCGTCTCCTCGGCCAGGGCCCGGATACTCACACCGGCGTCGTACTTCTTCTTCAGGTCTGCCGCGAGCTTCTCGCGCGCGGCGCCGGTCACCCGGCTGCCCTTCTTCAGAGTCTCGGCCACCCGTGCCTCCTCATGGGAAGTGCGCTCTGGTCTTCTCATGATCACCCCTCCGGGGCCACATGGCCAGCCATTCGACAAGGTCTGTGACACGAGATCGCCGCGGGCGGCGGCGTCCCTTCCGTACGGATTGCCGGATGCGCCGGGTACGACCCGGTGAAGTGCCAGGTCAGGGGGGCACCGCAAGGAGGCGGGCGGCGTGGCGCCCACACCGGAAAATCCACGGGACGCCACGCCGGAATATGAGATCGCCTCACTCAGATGATGGATCACGGCTCCGCCGAATGATCCAGAGGGGGACGATCAGCGCCTCGCGCGGGGGCGGTGGGGCCCTTGTGGGCCGCCGCTCCCCTCCCCCGGCGCCGGTCCGCCCGCCGAGCGCCAGGCGGTGTCAGGCGGTCAGGCGAGCGAGACCAGGTCGGCGTAGTCCGCGCCCCACAGGTCCTCGACGCCGTCGGGGAGCAGGATGATCCGCTCCGGCTGGAGGGCCTCGACGGCACCCTCGTCGTGGGTGACCAGGACGACCGCGCCCTTGTAGGTGCGCAGCGCGCCGAGGATCTCCTCGCGGCTGGCCGGGTCCAGGTTGTTCGTCGGCTCGTCGAGGAGCAGGACGTTCGCGGAGGAGACCACGAGGGTGGCCAGCGCCAGACGGGTCTTCTCACCGCCGGACAGCACGCCGGCGGGCTTGTCGACGTCGTCGCCGGAGAACAGGAACGATCCGAGGACCTTGCGCACCTCGACCAGGTCCAGGTCGGGCGCGGCGGAGCGCATGTTCTCCAGGACGGTGCGGTCCGGGTCCAGCGTCTCGTGCTCCTGGGCGTAGTAGCCCAGCTTCAGACCGTGGCCGGGGCTGACCTGGCCGGTGTCGGGCTGCTCCACTCCGGCCAGCAGCCGCAGCAGCGTCGTCTTGCCCGCGCCGTTGAGGCCGAGGATGACGACGCGCGAGCCCTTGTCGATGGCGAGGTCGACGTCGGTGAAGATCTCCAGCGAGCCGTACGACTTGGACAGGCCCTCCGCCATGAGCGGGGTCTTGCCGCAGGGCGCGGGCTCGGGGAAGCGCAGCTTGGCGACCTTGTCGGACTGGCGCGCCTCCTCCAGGCCGGCGAGCAGCTTCTCCGCGCGGCGCGCCATGTTCTGCGCGGCGACGGTCTTGGTGGCCTTGGCGCGCATCTTGTCGGCCTGGGCGTTCAGCGCGGCGGCCTTCTTCTCGGCGTTCTGCCGCTCCCGCCTGCGGCGCTTCTCGTCGTCCTCGCGCTGGCGCTGGTACAGCTTCCAGCCCATGTTGTAGACGTCGATCACGGAGCGGTTGGCGTCCAGGTAGAAGACCTTGTTGACGACGGTCTCGACCAGGTCGACGTCGTGGGAGATGACGACGAAGCCGCCGCGGTAGGTCTTGAGGTAGTCCCGCAGCCAGGTGATCGAGTCGGCGTCGAGGTGGTTGGTGGGCTCGTCCAGCAGCAGGGTGTCGGCGTCCGAGAAGAGGATGCGGGCGAGTTCGATCCTGCGGCGCTGACCGCCGGAGAGGGTGTGCAGCGGCTGGCTGAGGACGCGGTCGGGCAGGCCGAGGGCGGCGGCGATGGTGGACGCCTCGGCCTCGGCGGCGTATCCGCCCTTGGTGAGGAACTCGGTCTCCTGCCGCTCGTACTGCTTGAGCGCCTTCTCGCGGGTGGAGCCCTTGCCGGTGGCGATGCGCTCCTCGTTCTGCCGCATCTTGCGGAGGAGGACGTCGAGGCCGCGGGCGGAGAGGATGCGGTCGCGGGCCAGCACGTCGAGGTCGCCGGTGCGCGGGTCCTGCGGGAGGTAGCCGACCTGTCCGGAGCGGGCGATCGTGCCAGCGGCGGGGATGCCCTCGCCGGCGAGGCACTTGGTCAGCGTGGTCTTGCCCGCGCCGTTGCGGCCGACGAGGCCGATGCGGTCGCCCCTGGCGATACGGAAGGACGCCTTCTCGATGAGGACGCGGGCTCCGGCGCGCAGCTCAAGGCCGGTGGCGGTGATCACGGACAGACTCCAGGGCGGGTGGACGGCGGAAGGACGGCAGGGTGCGCGGCTCGCGCGGGCGCGGTGGCTTCGACGCCGTCTAATGCACAGGGAGAATGGCCATACGGGCCAGTCTAACGGGCACATGCAACTGCTTTTCCGGCCCGGGCCCGGGCCCGGCTCCGGCGGGTGCCGGGCCGGCCTTTCGGGACCGGTCACCCGCAGGCGGTGCCGGCCGGGTGGGTCGCGTTCCGCGGGCCTGTTGTCAGTCGGAGGTGCAAGACTGGCGACAGGTGAGATCCACGTCACATCGTCAGGGATGCGGCGGGGCACTCCCGGGCGAGGAGTTCAGCATGAACACTGCACCGAGCATGTACCCGACGGTCCTGTACGAGGACGCGCAGGCCGCCGTCGAGACACTGACGGAAGCGTTCGGTTTCACCCGGCGGAGCCTGTACGAGGACGAGAAGGGCCGGGTCGTCCACGCGGAGCTCTCCTACGGCAACGGGACCGTGATGCTGGGCTCCCGGGGCGGTGACGGCGTCTTCGCGAAGGCCATGTCGGGCGCGGGGCCGACCGGGGTGTACGTCGTCGTGCAGGACGTGGACGCGCACCACGCCAGAGCCGTGCGGCACGGGGTGGAGATCCTCATGCCGCCCACGGACCAGGACTACGGCTCGCGGGACTACATGGCGCGGGACGCCGAGGGCAACGTCTGGAGCTTCGGGACGTACGCCCCCGGCGCGACGGAGTAGCGGCCGGCCGGTCAGGCCCCTCCGGTGTGCACCTGGAAGGCCGCCCGGCGCAGGGCCTTGGCGAGGGCCGGGTCCGGGTGGGCGGCGGCCAGGGCCACCAGGACCTGCACGGTCCGGGGGTGGCCGACCGCGCGCACCTCGTCGAGCAGTGCGGGCACGGTGCCCTGCACGGCCGACTCCAGGTGGCGCACGAGCAGGTCGCTCTCGCCGTGGTCGACGACCGCGGCCGCGGTGTCGACCCACAGCCAGGTGGCCTCCTCCCGGGTGAGCACCTCCGCGGCCTCGTCCGGGTCGGCGCCGTCGTGCTCGGCCAGCCACAGCAGCGCGTAGGGGCGCAGGGCGGGCTCGGCCGCGGCGGCCCGGACCTCGGTCTCGGCGGCGGCGCCGACGACGCGGAGCGCTTCGAAGGCGAGGCCGCGCAGGAGGGCGTCGTCGCCGCGGGCGACGGCGACCAGCTCGGTGACGGCGCTCCCGGCCGGCCGCGCGGCGAGCCAGGCGCGGTACTCGTCACGGGCCGGCCCCGGCGTGAGGCGGACGCAGCCGCGCAGCATGTCCTCGGCGGACTGCTCGATGTGTCCGGCGGGGCTCTGGGCGGCGACGCAGATCTGCTCCAGCTTGACCCACACCGCCCAGTTGCCGAGCGGGGTGAGGGTGGCGTGCCCGTCACCGAGGGTCAGGGCGCCCACTGCGGCCAGGCCGTCCAGCGCCCAGTCGAGCAGTCCGGCGAGGACGTCCTGCCCGTCCGCACCGGCCGGTTCGGGGCGGACGGGAGCGTCCTGCAGCGCGTCGTACGGGACCTCGCAGCGCTGCTCGCGGAGTTCGGCGACGCGCTGGCCCAGCAGGTCCAGCAGGGCCGGCACGTGCACCGGCCCGGCGGACAGCTGGAGGAGGGAGAGGACCTGCGGGACGGCCTCCACCACCTCGGCCACCGCGGCGGGCTCGGCGCCCCGGGGCGCCGGGTGGGCGAGGGACCAGGCGTCCAGCAGCGCGACCCAGCCGCGCAGCGCGGCGGAGTCGTCGCTGTCCCAGGCCCGCAGGCGCCAGCCGGGTCGGGCGGTGTCGCCGTGCAGCTCGACGAGGCCGGCGAGGCGGGCCCGGTCCCAGGCGACCCGCACCTGCGCCGGTGTCAGGTCGAGCGCGGCGGCCGCCCGTTCCCGCTCGGTGGCGGAGGTCGGTTCGGTGACGCGGCCGCGGTGCTCGGCGGCCCAGTGGGCGACGCGGACGGCGTCCGCGAGGACCCGCCGGGCCTGACGGGCCAGTTCCTGCCGGGGCGGCGTCCCCTCCGGGGGGCGCGGCGCCGGCCTGGTGCGCCGGGTGGCCACGGCCCGCCGGGCCGTCGCCAGCGCCCTCGGTCGGACGAGTCGGAGTCTGGAGTTGCGCGCCAGTTGCTCATCAGGCTTTCGAGACGTCACGGGGGCAGTCTTCCCGCTGACAGGCCGAAAGCCCAAACGGAACCGGACGGTCGCCGCGCGGGGGCGGTGGGGAGGAGGCGTGCGGGGCCGGTGCGCGGGATGTGCGGGAGCCGTGTCAGACCAGCGGCACGAGGAAGCGGCGCAGGGCCTCCTCGTAGCGGTCCGGGTCGGCGTTCCACATCGCGGCATGGGGGGCGTGCCGGACGGTCCGGAGGGTGACCAGCCCGGGGCGGCGGGCGGCGAGGGCGCGGGAGGCGCTCCAGGGCGCGAGGCGGTCGTCGGGCCCGTGGAAGACGAGCACGGGCACCTGCAGGGCGTGCGGGTCGGCCGCCTCGGCGAGGATGTCGGCGTCCCGGCCGAGCCGGCCCTCGGCGGCCCGCACGGCGAGCGGGAGCAGGGCGGCGGGCACCCGGCGGGCAGCGGCGAGGGCCCTGAAGGTGGCCTCCCAGTCCAGTACCGGCGAGTCCAGCACCAGGCCGGCGACGCGGTCGCGCAGGGAGCTGCGGGCGGCGGTGTGCAGGGCCATGGCGGCACCGCTGGACCAGCCGAAGAGGATCACGCGCCGGGCTCCGTGCCGGACGGCGTAGCGGAGGGCGGCGTCGACGTCGCGCCACTCGGAGTCGCCGAGGTGGGCCAGGCCGTCGGCGGGGCGGGGCGCCCCCGGGTCGCCGCGGTAGGAGACGGCGAGGACGGGGAGCCGCTGGGCGGTGAGGAAGCCGAGCAGGTTCAGGGTGTGCTCGCGGGTGGTGCCGAGGCCGTGGACGGCGACGACCCAGGTCGAGCGGGGGCCCGGCACGTACCAGGCGGGCAGGGGGCCGAGGTCGCCGGGCACGGCGAGGTCCCGGTGGTCGAGGCCCAGCGCGGAGGACGGATCCCCGGTGTGGAGCAGGGGGGTGAGGCGGACGCGGGCGCCGGCGTCGAGGAGGCCGTGCCCGACGCGCTCCAGGCGGCGCACGACGGTGTCGGGGGCGTGCGGCACCTGGTCGAGGACCGGGCCGACGACGGCGTGGACACCGGGGCCGTCCAGGCCGTAGACGCCGGGCCTGAGGGAGGCGAGGGTGCGGGTCAGGACGATCCTGCCGGGCCCGGTGGCGTGCACGGTGAGGCGCGGTTCGCCGGGCAGCGGGTGTCCGGGGCGGGGCTTGAGCGCGATACCGCTCGCGTAGCGGCCGGCGGCGACCGTGGCCGCGCCGAGACCGAGGACCGAGGTGACGGCGGTCGCCGTCGCTGTAGCCGGGCGCATCGTTCCAGTGTCGGCACCCGCGCGGGCACCTGCCAGCGGGACCGCCGCGCCGGGTGACCCGCACCCCTTCCGCACGGTCCGGTCCCGCAGCCTTCCGCAGGCCCCCGCGGGCGGCTGCCAGGGGTGTGCGCGCGGGGTCTGCCGCTGCCCCCCGCCCGCCACCGTCCGGCGTGCCGCCCCCTGGGTGCCGCCACAGGACCTCCCGCGAAGGGTGGGGGCGACGCAGGGCCCCTCGAAGCCGGCGGCGCCGACTGCCCGGCTCCCAGGTCCCGCGGGCCCCGGGTGGCCGGGGCGCCCGTGGCGGCGCCCCGGTCCGCACGGCGGGCAGCGGTGCGCCAGCCCGGGCGTCCCGACGGGCCTGGGGCGGCACGCCTCCGCCCCCGCGCGGACCGCCCTATCGGCAGGTGCGGGCGCCGCCGACAGCGCGTCCTTCCCGGTACGCGCCTGACCGCCCCCTGCCGCTGCCCGCTGCGGCAGGGGGCGGTCAGGCGCGCACGGCACCGGGCCGTCACCCGGACCCGCGGCCGGCACCCGCCGCCCGGCCAGGGCTGCGGGCAGGCCCCGGGGTTGTCCGTTCGCTCGGGCGCAGGGCGGGGCTCACGGGGAGACCGGGTGGAGGCCCGTGGCCGGGTGGTGCGCCTCGCACGCGGCGCCCGGTCACGTGCTGCCGGCCCGCACCGAGGGCAGGGGGGCCTCCGCGGCCGGGAGCGCAGGGCACACCTGACGGGGGCGGGCAGCCCTCGCCCGTGCGGACCGCCGGGCGCATCGGGAGGCCGGCCCGGGAGCGGGACCGGGCAGCGGGCAGCTCGGGAGCACGAACGGCGGCAGCGAGCCGTCCGGCAGCCGGCCGTGCGGGGCCTCGCCCGCGCGCTCGGCGACAGCGGGCGGCCCGAAGCCCTGCCGCCCGGCAGCGGGACCTGCCGGGACGCGGCGTGGGGGGCGAGGGATCCGCGGGGGTCAGCGCGGCTGGCCGTAGCCGTGGAGTCTCGCGGCGGCCTCGGACAGCTCGGCGGGGGTCAGCAGGGTCGGGGTGCGGCCGCCCGGGCCCGTGGCGGCGAGCCACACCCGGCACATCCACTCCAGCTGGGCCGTGCGGTCGTACGCCTGCTCCAGGGTCGCCCCGTACGTGACCGCGCCGTGGTTGCGCAGCAGGCAGCCGGTGCGACCGCCGGCCAGGGCGGTCAGCATGCCGTCGGCGAGCTGCGGGGTGCCGTACAGGGCGTACGGGGCGACGCGGACCGGGCCGCCCAGTGCGGCGGTCATGTAGTGGATGGGCGGCAGCTCGTCGACGAGGGTGGAGACGGCGGTGGCGTGGACGGCGTGGGTGTGCACCACCGCCCCGGCGCCGGTGGCGCGGTACAGGGCCAGGTGCAGCGGGAGCTCGCTGGTCGGTGCGAGGCTCCCGAGGACCCGGCGGCCGTCCAGGTCGACGGCCAGGGCGTCGGCCGGGGCCAGGCGGTCGTAGGGCACTCCGGTCGGGGTCACCAGGACCAGGTCGCCGACGCGTACGGAGACGTTGCCGGAGGTGCCGACGACCAGACCGTCCGCGACGGTCCTGCGTGCGGTGTCCACCAGGGCGTCCCAGGCGTTCCGCAGGGCGGGGTCCTCGTGCGGTGCTCCGTGCGCGCTGCTCGCCATGAGCCGATCATGCCGTGCGGCGCGCAGCGGGGAAAAGGTGACGCACGTCTCGTTCCGGGCCTTCGCGGGGGGCGGGGTGTTCGACGGAGGAAGCACACAAGCCCGTCAGCACTGGGGAGTCCGGGACATTCGGGTGGACCGGTACGTAACCGGAACGCCGTTCCAAGGGTTGAGACACCGTGCAGCCCCTCCCAGTTCACCTTCCGTTCACCCAGGTTGCCTACGGTCGGCGAGCTACTGACGCCAAACGATTGCCTGGGTAAATGGAACACATCACGCTGCTGCTCGCGATTGTGATCGTGACAGCCCTCGTGTTCGATTTCACGAACGGTTTCCACGACACCGCGAACGCGATGGCCACCACCATCTCGACCGGTGCGATGCGGCCCAAGGCGGCCGTGGCCATGTCGGCCGTTCTCAACCTGGTGGGTGCGTTCCTGTCCGTGGAGGTCGCCAAGACGATCTCCAAGGGACTCGTCGACGAGACAGGCATCCAGCCCGAGGTCATCCTCGCCGCGCTCGTGGGCGCGATCCTGTGGAACCTGCTGACCTGGCTGGTCGGTCTCCCCTCCAGCTCCTCGCACGCCCTCATGGGCGGTCTGATCGGTGCCACCGTCGCCTCGATCGGCATCAGCGGCGTCAACGGCGGCGTCGTCCTCACGAAGGTCCTCATCCCGGCCGTGGCCGCCCCGCTCGTCGCGGGCGTCGCCTCCCTGGTCGCCGCCAGGTCCACGTACAAGATCGGCGCGAACATCGACGCCGAGACGGGCCGCAAGGGCTACAAGGCCGGCCAGATCGCCTCCGCGGGCCTCGTGTCCCTCGCCCACGGCACCAACGACGCCCAGAAGACCATGGGCATCATCACGCTCGCCCTGGTCGCCGGCGGCGCCCTGGCGCCCGGCTCCAACCCCCCGATGTGGGTCATCATCTCGGCCGGTCTCGCCATCGCCCTCGGTACCTACCTGGGTGGCTGGCGCATCATCCGCACCATGGGCAAGGGCCTCACCGACCTCCAGCCGCAGCAGGGCTTCGCCGCCCAGACCGGCGCGGCGACCGTGATCCTGGCCTCCTCCCACCTGGGCTTCTCCCTCTCCACCACGCACGTCTGCTCCGGCGCGGTGATGGGCGCCGGCCTCGGCCGCAAGGGCGGCGTGGTCCGCTGGTCCACCGCCACCCGCATGTTCGTCGCGTGGGGCCTGACCCTGCCGGCGGCCGGCCTGGTCGCCGCGCTCGCCGAGCTCGTCGCCCGCCAGGGCGACTGGGGCGTCGCCGTCGTGGCCGGCTTCCTCGTGGTCTCCAGCACCGGCATCTGGCTCTACTCCCGCCGGCAGGTCGTCGACCACACCAACGTCAATGACGTGGAGGGCACGGACCAGGCGTCCGCCGAAGAGCCCGCCGGTGTCGTCACCACCGCCATCGCGGCCGTCGCCCCGCCGCCCGCCGGCGCGCCGGCCGAGGACGGCGACGAGGCCCTCAAGACCACCATCCCGGCCCCGGCCCCGGCCAAGGCCGAAGCGGCCCCCACGGCCGCGCTGTAAGGAAAGATCGGCAACGGCATGAAAATCGACTGGGTAGCCCTCGGCTCCGTCTTCGGCGTGGGGCTCGTCGCCACCGTCGCTCTCGTCGCGCTGTTCACCCTGGGCCTCGTCGGCCTCTCGAAGCAGCAGACCGCGACCCAGGGCGGCTCCGCCGCCCTGGCGCGCACCGGCGCGTACGCCTGCTTCGCGCTGTGCACGGCGGCCATCGCGTACGGCATCTATCTGATCGTGGCCTGAGCAGGCCCGTTCCTCTCGACGGCCGGCCGGTCGCGCCCCCGCGGGCGCGGCCGGCCGGCCGTTTCTGTGGGGCTCCGCACACTGTCCCGCCGCAGGTCAAGAGTGAGTTGACGGGCCTTCGCGGAGCGTGGTGGACTGCCCCAGCCATCTACGGCGGCAGCAGAGGAAGCCGGTGAGAATCCGGCGCGGTCCCGCCACTGTCACCGGCCCGCCCCTTCCGGACGCGGCCGGGAGCCAGGAACTCTCACCGCCGGTTCCGTCGAGCCAGGGCGCGGACCCTGAGTGAGGACATGCCGCCATGACCGGCCCCGCCGCGCGCACACCCAGACCCGTCCCACCCGGCCGTCGGCGAGGCGCATCGGACGACTGATCCCATGCGCGCTGATCGAGTCTTCGCGTACGGGGCCGCCGCCGGGCTGCTCGCCGACCTGCTGCTCGGCGATCCGCGGCGGGGCCATCCCGTCGCCGCCTTCGGGCGGGCCGCCGGTGCCGTCGAGGGCGCGCTGTGGCGCGACCACCGCGGCTGGGGCGCGCTCCACACCGCGGTGTGCGCCGGTGGCGCCGCCGCCGGGGCCGCCCTCGCCGCCCGTGCCGTGCGGCGCAGCGGCCCCGCTTCCGCCGCGCTGACCGCCGCCACCGTGTGGGCGGTCGTCGGCGGCACGACCCTGGGGCGCGAGGCCCGCGCCGTCGCCGGCGCCCTCGCCGCCGGGGACCTGGAGGTGGCGCGGGAGCGGCTGCCGCACCTGTGCGGCCGCGACCCGCAGCACCTGGACGGGCCCGGCATGGCCCGGGCCGTCGTGGAGTCCGTCGCCGAGAACACCTCCGACGCCGTGGTGGGCGCCCTCGTGTGGGGCGCGGTCGGCGGCGTGCCGGGGCTCGTCGCGTTCCGGGCCGTCAACACCCTGGACGCGATGGTCGGCCACAGGTCGGCGCGCTACCGCCGGTTCGGCTGGGCATCGGCCCGGCTCGACGACCTGGCCGGGTGGCCCGGCGCACGGCTGACGGCGGCGCTCGCCACCGTCGCGGGCGGCGACCGGCGCGGAGCGGTCCGGGCCTGGCGCGAGGACGCGGGCCGCCACCCGAGCCCCAACGCGGGCCCCGTGGAGGCGGCGTTCGCCGGTGCCCTGGGCGTGCGACTCGGGGGCACCCTCTCGTACGGGGGGCGGGTCGAGCACCGGCCGGTCCTCAACGGGCAGGGGCGGGCCGTCGAGGTGGCGGACGTCGAACGGGCGGTGCGGCTGTCCCGCCGGGTGAGCGGGCTGGCACTCGTCGCCTGCGTCGCCGGACGGCTGGCGTTCGGCGGGTGGAAGCGGAAGCGGAGGGCTTCATGAGGGGTGGGGGGCTGCTCGTCGCGGGGACGACCTCCGACGCGGGCAAGAGCGTCGTGACAGCCGGGATCTGCCGCTGGCTGGTCCGGCAGGGCGTGAAGGCCGCGCCGTTCAAGGGGCAGAACATGTCCCTCAACTCGTACGTGACCCGGGAGGGCGCCGAGATCGGCCGGGCCCAGGCCATGCAGGCGCAGGCCGCCCGCGTGGAGCCCAGCGCGCTGATGAACCCGGTGCTGCTGAAGCCGGGCAGCGACCGGTCCAGCCAGGTCGTGCTGATGGGCAGGCCGGTCGGTGAGCTGAGCGCGCGCGGCTACCACGGGGGCCGTCAGCAGGCGCTGTTCGGCACGGTCGTGGAGTGCCTGGAGGAGCTGCGCGCCACGCACGACGCCGTCGTCTGCGAGGGGGCGGGCAGTCCCGCCGAGATCAACCTGCGGCGCAACGACATCGTCAACATGGGCATCGCGCGGGCCGCCCGCCTCCCGGTGCTCGTGGTGGGCGACATCGACCGGGGCGGGGTGTTCGCGCAGTTCTTCGGCACGACGGCGCTGCTGGCCGCCGAGGACCAGGAGCTGGTGGCGGGCTACCTCGTCAACAAGTTCCGAGGTGACGTGACGCTGCTGGAACCCGGCCTCGACATGCTGCACGACCTGACGGGCCGTCGCACCTTCGGGGTGCTGCCCTACGCGCACGGGCTCGGCATCGACGAGGAGGACGGCCTGCGGGTGTCCCTGCGGGGCGCCGTCCGGGAGTCGGTGGTGGCGCCGCCGGTCGGTGCGGACGTGCTGCGCGTCGCCGTGTGCGCCGTGCCGCTGATGTCCAACTTCACCGACGTGGACGCGCTCGCCGCGGAACCGGGCGTCATCGTGCGGTTCGTGGACCGGCCGGAGGAGCTGGCCGACGCGGACCTCGTGGTCGTTCCGGGCACCCGGGGCACGGTGAAGGCGCTCGGGTGGCTGCGGGAACGGGGCCTGGCCGAGGCGCTGCTGCGGCGCGCCGCCGAGGGGCGGCCGGTGCTCGGCGTCTGCGGCGGGTTCCAGCTGCTGGGCGAGCACATCCACGACGACGTCGAGTCCCGGGCCGGCGAGGTCCCGGGACTGGGGCTGCTGCCGGTACGGGTGCGGTTCGCGCCGGAGAAGACCCTCGCGCGGCCCGCGGGCGAAGCCCTGGGCGAGCCGGTGGAGGGGTACGAGATCCACCACGGTGTCGCGGACGTACGGGGCGGGGAGGCGTTCCTCGACGGGTGCCGGGTCGGTGCCGTGTGGGGGACGCACTGGCACGGGTCGCTGGAGAGCGACGGCTTCCGGCGGGCGTTCCTGCGGGAGGTCGCCGCGGCGGCCGGGCGGCGCTTCGTCCCGGCGCCCGACACGTCCTTCGCGGCCCTGAGGGAGGAGCAGCTGGACCGGCTCGGCGACCTGATCGAGCAGCACGCGGACACGGACGCGCTGTGGAAGCTCATCGAGTCCGGTCCGCCGGGCGGGCTGCCCTTCATCGCCCCGGGGGCGCCGTGAACGCCCCCGGGAAGGCCGGCCCCGCCCGCGGGCGGACCGCACCACGGCGGCGCCCCTGCCGGGCGCGGCGGCCGGACCGCCCCCGCTGCCCCGGCGGGCACCGCGCAGCGCGCCCCCGGCACCACCGCACAGACACGTCCGATCGCAGCCGTTCCCTGGAAAGGGGTATCCGCTAATGGCCTCGGTTCCCTACCCGTTCACCGCCGTCGTCGGCATGGACGACATGCGGCTGAGCCTGCTGCTCAACGCGGTCTCGCCGAGCATCGGAGGTGTGCTCGTCCGAGGTGAGAAAGGAACCGCCAAGTCGACGGTCGTGCGGGCGCTGACGGCGCTGCTGCCCACCCTGGACACCGTGGCGGGCTGCCGCTTCTCCTGCGCGCCCGACGGCCCGGACCCGGACTGCCCCGACGGGCCGCACGAGCCCGGGGCGGGCGTCTCCCGCCCGACGCGCCTGGTCGAGCTGCCCGTCGGGGCGTCCGAGGACCGGCTCGTCGGGGCACTGGACATCGAGCGGGCGCTGTCCGAGGGCGTGAAGGCGTTCGAGCCGGGGCTGCTCGCCCAGGCGCACCGGGGCATCCTGTACGTCGACGAGGTCAACCTGCTGCACGACCACCTCGTGGACCTGCTGCTGGACGCCGCCGCCATGGGCGCCTCCCACGTCGAACGCGAGGGCGTCTCCGTGCGGCACGCCGCCCGCTTCCTGCTCGTCGGGACGATGAACCCCGAGGAGGGCGAGCTGCGGCCCCAGCTGCTGGACCGGTTCGGCCTGACCGTGGAGGTGGCCGCCTCGCGGGACCCGGAGCAGCGGGTCGAGGTGGTGCGGCGGCGGCTCGCCCACGACGACGACCCGGCCGGCTTCGCCGCGCGGTGGGCCGGCGAGGAGGCCGCCCTGCGGGAGCGGATCACGGCCGCGCGGGCGCTGCTGCCGCGGGTGGTGCTGGGCGACGGCGCGCTGCGGCAGATCGCCGCCACCTGTGCGGCGTTCGAGGTGGACGGCATGCGGGCCGACATCGTGATGGCCAGGACCGCGACGGCGCTCGCGGCCTGGGCGGGGCGTACGGACGTGACCGTCGAGGACGTGCGGCAGGCGGCGCTGCTGGCGCTGCCGCACCGGCGGCGCCGCAACCCCTTCGACGCGCCCGGCCTGGACGAGACGAAGCTGGACGAGACGCTGGAGGAGTTCGGCGGCGGGGACGACGAGCCCGAGCCCGACCCGGACCCGGAGGGACCGGAAGGCGGCCCCGACGGCGGTGGTGGCGGGGTCCCGCCGCAGCCGCAGGGTCCCGACGACGGGCAGGACGGGCAGGGCGGGCAGCAGCAGCCGTCCGGGGCGCAGCCCGAGGACTCCCCCGCCCCCGGCGGGGGGCCCGCTCCCGCCCCGGCTCCCGAGCAGGCGCCCGCCAAGGCCGCCGAGCCGTTCCGCGCGAAGGTGCTCACCGTCCCCGGACTGGGTGACGGTGCCGCCGGGCGCCGCTCCCGGGCCCGCACCGAGCACGGCCGGACCACCGGGGCGCACCGCCCCCGGGGGGCGCTGACGAAGCTGCACCTGGCGGCGACCGTGCAGGCCGCCGCGCCGCACCAGCGGGCGCGCGGCCGGTCGGGCCCGGGGCTCGTGGTGCGCCGCGACGACCTGCGCCAGGCGGTGCGGGAGGGCCGCGAGGGGAACCTCGTGCTGTTCGTGGTGGACGCGTCCGGGTCGATGGCGGCCCGGCAGCGGATGAGCGCCGTGAAGGGCGCCGTCATGTCGCTGCTGCTGGACGCCTACCAGCGGCGGGACAAGGTGGGGCTGGTGACGTTCCGCGGCCGCGGCGCCGAACTGGTGCTGCCTCCCACCTCGTCGGTGGACGCGGCGGCGGCGCGCCTGGAGCAACTCCCGACCGGGGGGCGCACGCCCCTGTCGGAGGGGTTGTTGAAGGCGCACGAGGTGCTGCGGGTGGAGCGGCTGCGCGATCCGGCGCGGCGGCCCCTGCTGGTGGTCGTGACCGACGGACGGGCGACGGGCGGCGTCGAGCCGCTGCGGCTGGCCGCCCGTGCGGCGGGGCTGCACGCCGCCGAGGGCACCGCGTCGGTGGTGGTGGACTGCGAGACCGGGCCGGTGCGGCTGGGGCTCGCGGCCGAGCTGGCCGTGCAGTTGGGGGGCACCGCCGTGACGCTCGACGAGCTGCGCGCGGACGCCATCGCCGGGCTCGTCAAGGACACTCGTACTTCAAGGAGGGCCGCATAGTGCCGCAGGGACAGCCGCTCGTCGTGCCGAACGACGGGCTCACCACCCGCCAGCGCCGCAACCGCCCGCTGGTGATGGTGCACACGGGGGTCGGCAAGGGGAAGTCGACGGCCGCCTTCGGGATGGCGCTGCGCGCCTGGAACCAGGGCTGGCCGGTCGGGGTGTTCCAGTTCGTCAAGTCGGCGAAGTGGAAGGTCGGCGAGGAGAACGCCCTGAAGGCCCTCGGGGAGACCGGCAAGGGCGGGACCGTCGTCTGGAACAAGATGGGCGAGGGCTGGTCGTGGATCCAGCGCGACCCCAAGGACGGCGAGCCGTCGCACGAGGAGAAGGCGCGGGAGGGCTGGGAGCAGGTCAAGCGGGACCTGGCCGCCGAGACGTACCGGTTCTACGTGCTGGACGAGTTCGCGTACCTGCTGCACTGGGGCTGGGTGGACACGGCGGAGGTCGTCGAGGTGCTGCGGGACCGGCCGGGCCAGCAGCACGTGGTGATCACGGGCCGCAACGCGCCGCAGGAGCTGGTGGACTTCGCGGACCTCGTCACCGACATGTCGAAGGTGAAGCACCCGATGGACGCGGGTCAGAAGGGCCAGCGGGGCATCGAGTGGTAGCCGTTCCCCGTCTCGTCATCGCCGCGCCCTCGTCGGGCGCGGGCAAGACCACGGTCGCGACCGGGCTGATGGCGGCGTTCGCCGGGCGCGGGCTCGCCGTGTCGCCGCACAAGGTCGGTCCCGACTACATCGACCCGGGCTACCACGCGCTGGCGACCGGCCGCCCGGGGCGGAACCTGGACGCCTACATGTGCGGGACGGAGTTGGTGGCTCCGCTGTTCGCGCACGGCGCGGCGGGCTGCGACCTGGCCGTCGTCGAGGGAGTGATGGGCCTGTACGACGGCGCCGCGGGCGAGGGGGAGCTCGCGTCGACGGCGCAGGTCGCGAAGGTGCTGAAGGCGCCCGTGGTGCTGGTGGTGGACGCCTCGTCGCAGTCCCGGTCGGTGGCGGCGCTGGTGCACGGGTTCGCCTCCTGGGACCCGCAGGTGCGGATCGGCGGTGTGATCCTCAACAAGGTCGCCACGGACCGGCACGAGCGCCTGCTGCGGGAGGCGCTGGAGGAGTCCGGCGTGCCGGTGCTGGGTGTGCTGCGGCGGGCGCCCGCGGTGGCGACGCCGTCGCGGCACCTCGGGCTGGTCCCGGTGGCGGAGCGGCACACGGACGCGGTGGAGGCGGTGCGGGCGCAGGCGGCGCAGGTGCGGGCGGGCTGCGACCTGGAGGGGCTGCTGGCGCTGGCGCGCAGCGCGCCCGCGCTGGCCGTGGAGCCCTGGTCGGCCGGGGCCTGCGCGGGTGGGGCGGCGGGCGGGTCCCGGCCGGTGGTGGCCGTGGCCGGGGGCGCGGCGTTCACCTTCTCGTACGCGGAGCACGCCGAGCTGCTCGCCGCCGCGGGGGCGGAGGTGATGGCGTTCGACCCGCTGCGGGACGAGGCGCTGCCGCGGGGCACGCGGGGGCTGGTGATCGGCGGCGGGTTCCCCGAGGTGTACGCCCCCGAGCTGAGCGCGAACGAGGCGCTGCGGGGCGCGGTCGCGGAGCTGGCGCGTTCCGGTGCGCCGGTCGCGGCCGAGTGCGCGGGGCTGCTGTACCTCGCGCGGTCGCTCGACGGGAAGCCGATGTGCGGGGTGCTGGACGCGGACGCGCGGATGTCGGAGCGGCTGACGCTCGGCTACCGCGACGCGGTGGCGCTGCACGACAGCCCGGTCGCGGCGGCCGGGACCCGGATGCGGGGCCACGAGTTCCACCGCACGGTGATCGAGCCGGGCGCGGGCCCGTCCCCGGCGTGGGGGATGCGGCTGCCCGAGCGGCGCGTGGAGGGGTTCGTACGGGGCGGGGTGCACGCCAGTTACCTGCACACGCACTGGGCGGCGGCCCCGGAGGCGGCACGGCGGTTCGTGGGGGCCTGCGGGCCGTGACGGGGGCGGTGCGTCTGGTGGTGGGGGTCGGCGCCCGGCGCGGCGTGTCCGCGGACGAGGTGCTGGAGCTGGTGGGGTCCGTGCTGCGGGAGGCGGGGCTGCCGCCCGCAGGGGTGGTGGAGGTGGCGACCGTGGACTCCAGGGCGGCCGAGCCTGGGCTGGTCGAGGCGGCGGCCCGCCTCGGGGTGCCCCTGCGGGGCCGCTGCGCGGAGGAGTTGGCGCGGGTCGCGGTGCTGCACCCGTCGGAGGCGGTGCGCGGTGCGGTCGGGACGCCGTCCGTGGCGGAGGCCGCGGCGCTGGCGGGCGGGGGCGAGCTCCTCGTGCCGAAGCGGAAGCGGGTGCCCGCCGGCGGGGCGGGTGCGCGGGTGACGTGTGCGGTGGTGGCGCGCAGCGGGGCGCGGTTGCCGGTGCGGGGCCCGGGGTACACCGGTGGGGACGCCACGTTCGGGTTACCGGCGCGGCCCTGATCCGCTGCCCCAGACACCACGGCTCCCGTCCCTCCGCTGCCCCGAAGCGGAGCCGGGGCCCTCGTGGTGGGCCGCCGACGCCGTCGGTCCGCCGCGCTCACCCCCCACTGTCCCCCCCATCCCCACAGGCGGCCATGTACACCCACGCAGACAGTGACAGACAGTTCCCCGGCTCCGGCGACGCGCGGCACGGCGCGGGCCCGGAACGCCGCGGTTTCGACCTGCGGCACCACGGTGACGCGGAGGTACGGGACGAGAAGCTGACGGACCTCGCCGTCAACGTCCGTACGGACACCCCGCCGGAGTGGCTGCGGCAGCGCATCGCGGACTCCCTCACCGGCCTGGCCGCCTACCCCGACGGGCGGGCCGCGCGGGCGGCGGTCGCCGAACGGCACGGCCTCCCGGTGCGGAACGTCCTGCTGACGTCGGGCGCCGCGGAGGCGTTCGTGCTGCTGGCGCGGGCCCTGCGGGTGCGCCGGCCGGTCGTGGTGCACCCGCAGTTCACGGAACCGGAGGCGGCCCTGCGGGACGCGGGGCACGAGGTGCGGCGGGTGCTGCTGCGCGAGGAGGATGGGTTCCGGCTGGATCCCGCGCTGGTGCCGCAGGACGCCGACCTGGTGGTGGTCGGCAACCCGACGAACCCGACGTCGGTGCTGCACCCGGCGGCGGTCGTCGCCGAACTGGCCAGGCCGGGGCGCACGCTGGTGGTCGACGAGGCGTTCATGGACGCGGTGCGCGGTGAGCGCGAGGCGCTGGCCGGCCGTACGGACCTGCCGGGTCTGGTGGTGCTGCGCAGCCTGACGAAGACCTGGGGCCTCGCGGGGCTGCGCGTCGGCTATGTGCTGGCGGCGCCGGAGACGGTGGCCGCGCTGGAGCGGGCGCAGCCCCTGTGGCCGGTGTCGACGCCGGCGCTCGTGGCGGCCGAGGCGTGCATGACGCCGCGGGCGCTGGCGGAGGCGGAGGAGGCCGCGCGGCGGGTGGAGGTGGAGCGGGCCCACCTGATGGCCGGTCTCGCGGAGTTCGAGGAGGTCCGGGCGGTGGAGGCGGCCGAGGGGCCGTTCGTACTGATCCGGGTCGAGGGTGCGGACGTCGTGCGGGAGCGGCTGCGGGACCTGGGCTTCGCCGCGCGGCGCGGCGACACGTTCCCCGGGCTGGGGCCGCAGTGGCTGCGCCTGGCGGTCCGGGACCGCGCCACGACGAACCGTTTCCTCCAGGCTCTCGACCAGGCCCTGGTGATGGCGGGCTGCGCGGGCCCGGGCGCGGGTGGCCGCTCCGGTGTCTGAACGGCACGGCGCCTCGCGGGGGCCGTGGCGGAGCCGCGCGCCGGTGGCCGCGGCGACGGCTCGCCCGTAGGGCCCCGGGACGGGGCGCCCCTCCCGTGCCTGTCCGGTCGGCCTCGGGGTCGGGGCCGCCGCGTCCCCTCACGTCAGGACCACGCAGCCGCGCTCCGTCAGGGCGCCGACCGGGGCGGCCGACGGGTCGACGGCGTTCCACCGCAGGTCCAGCTTCTCCAGCGCCGGCAGCGCGGCGAGCCAGTCGGGCAGGGTGCGGAGCCGGTTGCCGCGCAGGTCGAGGCGGCGCAGCAGGGGCAGTCCGGCGAGGGCCGGCGGGACCTCTCCGAGGGCGTTGTCCCGCAGGTCGAGCAGGCGCAGCTCGGTGAGGTCCGCGGCGCTGTCCGGCAGCCCGGTCAGGGCGTTGCCGCGCAGGTGCAGTTCGCGGAGCCGGGACAGCCGGCCGAGGCCGTCGGGGAGCGCTCCGAGCCGGTTGTGCTCGGCCCGCAGTTCGACCAGGCCCGTCATCCGGGCCAGCGTGCCGGGGAGCGTGGTGAGCCGGTTCTCACCGATGTCGAGGTAGCGCAGGCCGGTCAGTCCGCCGAGCGAGTCGGGCAGCTCGGTGAGCCGGTTGTCGTGCAGGTAGAGGTACGCGGTCAGGGCGGGAAGGCGGCCGAGTGCGTCCGGCACCGAGGTGAGCCGGTTGTGGCCGAGGTCCAGGGTGTGGAGGCGCTGCAACCTCGCGACGGCGGGCGGGAGTTCTGTGAGGTCGTTGTCCGCGAGGATGAGCACCTCGAGCGCGGTGTGCTCCCAGACGGTGTCCGGGACCCTTCCGAGCCTTCGCTGCCAGAGGTTCAGTGCTGCGGTCATGCGGTGCCTCCCCGGCGGCGGTTGCTGCGTGGGCCGTCGGCAGCGTACGGGGCCCGCGGCGGCCCGGTGCCGCCGCGGGCCCGACGTCAGCCTCGGGTTCCCCTGGCGGCCGCGCGGCGGGCGACGAGGAGGGAGGTGGCGCCCGCCACGAGGAGGGCCGCGGCGCCCGCCACGACGTACGGGGCACGGGAGTCCGCGCCGGTCTCGGCGAGGGCCTCCGTGGCCGGGGCGGGCGCCGCGCCCTCCGTCTGGACCCGCAGGCCGGTCGCCGCGGAGGGCTCCGACGGGTCCGCGGTGTCCGGTCCGGCGGGCGCCGCGGGCGCCTGGTCCGCGGGGGTCGCGGGCTGTCCGGGCCGGTCGGCGGGGGTCGAGGGCCCGGGTGAGGCGCCCTGCCCGCCGGGCGCGGTGCAGTGGGCCTCGGCCAGGGTGACCTCGCCGCGTACGTCGGCGACGTTCAGGTCGAGGGGGTTCACCGCGACCTTCAGCCGCAGTGCGGTGGCGGCGGCCGTGGTGGACGTGGTGGTCCGTTCGGACAGGTCCAGGACGACCTCGCCGACGCCGGGCACCCGTACCGTGCTGCGACCGCCGGGGGTGACCGTGACGCGCTTGCCGAGCACGGTGACCCGGCCGAGCAGGTTCGCTTCGGCCACGGGCCGGGCGCCGGCCTCGCAGACGGCTCTCGCGGTGACCTTCTCGGCCTGGACGAGGGACAGCAGGGGCAGGCCGGGCAGGTGGACGCGGGCCCGGGCGAGCGTCACGGACGCCTCGGCGCGGCGGGCGTCGGCCGTCGCCTCGGCCTGGGCCGCGTCGGCGCGCAGCAGGCTGACCGGCCTGCCCCGGTCGACGCCGTCGACTCGTACGGTCAGCGCGGTCTTCTCGGCCGCGGCGGGCGCCTCGACCTCGTTGAGGGTGGCGCGGACGGGGATCTGCGCGGTCTTGTCGAGCAGGTCCACGTCGAGTGCGGTGCGCAGGACGGCGGCGCCGGCGCGGCCCTCCTGGCCCGGGGACGGGGACGGGGGCGTCGCGTGCGCGGCGGGAGCGGCGGCGAGCGCGGCGAGGGCGAGGGCGGCCGCGGCGGCGGGCGTGCGGCGGCGGGTGGTTGCGGTGGTGCGGTACACGGTGGTGGATCCCCCCACGGGAAGGACATGGGTCACCGCACGGATGCGCACGGGACGTGTGTGCACCCTGGGGCGGTGACGTGGGACACCGGGAATCCTGACCCCCCGGACGGGTGAACCGGGTTACCTGCAAAGGGAGTTCACTCCAAAGGGTCATCTTCGCCCCGGCGTTCGCATTCCCTGGATTGCTTCTCGAACAACCGTCCCTTAAGTTAGGTCAGCCTAACCTAAAGAGATCAGGACTAGAGTGAGCATCGAGGTCTACCGGGACCCCTGGGGCATCCCGCATCTACGCGCCGACGACCCGCGTGAGCTCGCCCGCGCCCAGGGCCGCACCACCGCCCACGACCGGGCCTGGCAGCTGGAGGTCGAACGGCACCGCACCCAGGGGACGACCGCCGCCTTCCTCGGCCCGGACGCCGTCGAGTGGGACGTCTTCGCCCGCCGCGCACGGCTCGCCGACACCGCGCGCCGCTGCTTCGACCGGCTGGACGACGACACCCGTGCCTGGGTCGGCGCCTACGTCGACGGGGTCAACGCCGGGCTCGCCGAAGGGGCCCGCCGCAGCCCGGAGTTCGCCCGCACCGGGCTCGAACCGGGCGGGTGGGAGCCGTGGGTGCCGCTCGCGGTGTGGCTCTCGACGCACATCCTCTTCGCCGGCTTCCCCACGAAGCTGTGGCGGGAGGAGGTCGCCCGCTGCCTCGGCGACGACTCCGCCGCGCTCTTCGCCACGGACGGCCCCGGCACCTCCGGCAGCAACGGCTGGCTCGTCACGGCCGCGCGCACCGCCACCGGCTCCGCCGTCGTCGCGGGGGACCCGCACCGGTTCATCGAGGCCCCCGGCGTCTACCAGCAGATCCGGCTCGCCTGCCCGCAGTACGACGTGGTGGGCCTCGCCGTGCCGGGCGTGCCCGGCCTCGCCCACTTCGGACACACCGGAACGGTCGCCTGGGCCATCACCAACGCCATGGCCGACTACCAGGACCTGTACCGGGAGCAGCTGCGCCGCACCGTCGACGGCGGAGTGGAGGCGCTCGGGCCGGACGGCTGGCGGCCCGCACGCACCCACACGGAGACCGTCGAGGTCAAGGGCGCGGCGCCCGTCACGGTGGAGGTCGTGGAGACCGACCGCGGACCGGTGATCATCCCCGACCCCGGTGTCCGCGCGCCCGCGGAGACCACGGGCACCGCGCTGCTCGCGCCCGCCACCGGGCCCTGCACGGGGCCCGGGTCCGGGTCCGGCACGGCCGCGGGCCCGCCCGCGGAGGCGTTCCCGGACCGGGAGGGGGACGCGGAGCCGGGCGGTGCAGGCGGGGGCGGCGCGCCACCCGCCGGTGGTGCGATCAGCCTCCGCTACCCGCCCCGCGTCACCGGTGACCTCGGCTTCGCCGCACTGCCCGCACTGCTCGCCGCGGCGACCGTCGACGACGTCGACCGGGCCGTCGACCGGTGGGTGGAGCCCGTGAACGTCGTCCAGGCCGCCGACACCCTGGGCGGCACCCTGCACCGGGTCGCCGGACACGTCCCCGTGCGGGACCGCGCCAACATGCTGCGGGTCGTGCCCGCCTGGGAGCCGCGCCACGCCTGGAGCGGCCTGCGCGAGCCGCTCCCCCGGGCCGCCGTCGACGGCGTCGCCGTCATGGCGAACGAGCGCGGGCTCGCCGCGCCCCTCGGCGTGGAGTTCGCGCCACCGCACCGCGCCCGTCGCATCGCCGAGCTGCTGGGCGCGTCGCGGGACTGGGACGCGGCCGGCATGCGGGCCGTGCTCACCGACACGCAGCTGGCCTCCGCCCGCCCGCTGCTCGCGCTCGCGGCCGGACTCGACGCCGCCGCGCTCACCCCGCCGGCCGCGGCCCTGCGGGACCGGCTGCTGCGCTGGGACCGCCGCATGGACGCCGACAGCGTCGACGCCGCGCACTACGCCGCCGTGCGGGCCGCGGTGGTGCGCCGTGTCGCCGCCCACCCGGTCTTCGCGGGCCTCGCCGCGCCTCCGGCGTACCCGGCGCTGTTCCAGCCCTGGCTGTCGCTGACGGCGCGGGTCGCGTACGCGTTGGAGACGCTGCTGACCGGCGGTCCCGTGCCGCCCGCCGACCGGGAGGGCGCCGTGCGCGACGCGCTGGAGGAGGTCGCGGCCGCCCCGCCGGAGGGGCCCTGGGGAGCCAGCCACCGGCTCGCCCCGTGGGCGGCCGTGCCCGACCCGGAGGACGAGCCCCGGTGGCCCGGCCTGGACGGCGACCAGGACTGCGTGCTGTCCACCTCCAGCGTGCCGGGCCTCACGGACCGCTCGGCGCGCGGCCCGGCCGCCCGCTACGTGTGGGACCTCGCCCGCCGCGACGACAGCCTGTGGGTCGTGCCGTTCGGCGCCTCCGGCGTGCCGGGCGCCCCCCACCACCGGGACCAGCTGCCGCTGTGGCTGCGCGGCGGCCTGGTACCCGTCACCACCGACTGGAACCGCCTCAGCAAGGAGCAACCCGCATGACCACCACCACCGTTTTCGAGCAGGTCGTCGACGGCTTCGGCACCGTCCGGATCGCGCCCGTGGTCCCGGACCGCGACGCCCCGCTGCTGCACTCCTGGGTCAGCGAGGACCGGGCCCGCTTCTGGGGGATGCAGGGAGCGACGCTGGAGGAGGTCCGCGAGATCTACGCGCACCTGGACTCGCTGACGACGCACCACGCGTTCCTGGTGGAGCGCGACGGCGTGCCGGTCGCGCTGTTCCAGACGTACGAGCCGGAGGCCGACCGGGTCGGCGAGTGCTACGAGGTCCGCCCCGGCGACCTCGGCGTGCACCTGCTGCTGGCGCCCGCGGCGGCACCGGAACCGGGGTTCTCCAGCAGTCTCGTGCAGGTGTTCTCCGCGTACGCGCTGGCGGACCACGAGCGGATCGTGGCCGAGCCGGACGCGGCGAACGAGAAGGCCGTCGCGCTGCTCGTCCGCAGCGGTTTCGCACTGGGCCCGGAGGTGGTCCTGCCGGAGGTGGTCCTGCCCGAGGTGCACCTGCCGGAGAAGCGGGCCCGGCTGGCCTTCCTCAGCAAGGGCACGAGCTGACCC
The DNA here is from genome assembly GCF_001865245.1 of Streptomyces sp. CC53. GTDB lineage: Bacteria > Actinomycetota > Actinomycetes > Streptomycetales > Streptomycetaceae > Streptomyces. The sequence continues at coordinate 65,291 of NZ_MKXB01000157.1, forward strand.
CGCGGGCCCGCCCGGGGTGAACCCGGGGGCCGCCGTGACCGTGCGCCCCTGTACGGCCCTCCCCTGGCGGTGCCCGGTGGCGGACACCGCGGGCGGCACCGACGGGACTGAGGCGGGGCGGGCCACGCGGCCCCGGGAAGGCACGCGA